>NZ_JBQQCI010000002.1:0-615347 GCF_052246715.1 Halobacillus sp. H74
TTTTTATACGGATTCGCGATCCCTGAGGCTGTGGTCGGGCTTCCTTTCACCTCTCACTATATCTTAAAAAAGAAATAGTGGGTAACGTCACCCGTCGATGACATTACCCACTAATCTTAGTATGTTTTCTTTTATAAAGTCATAAAAAAAGCTTATAAGATGACCGGAGCCCCGTATTCCCTTTTCATCCGTTCTACCCGTAATTCAGGGCTTAAAACACTGTAGTAGGCAGCAGAAGCCCGTTCTTCTAAATCAAGCACGGGATGCTCCAACTGCTGGGGCTGGGTGATCAAAGGGATATCTGTTTGTTTTTTTGCTGCGCGTAAATATTCTTTCCCGCGGGCTGTCATGCCGAGGACCCGGGCATAGGGTACTGGATTTTCTCGCAGACCTTGTCTTACTTCCTCTTTGTCAGTGCCGACCAGGATATGGGCGAGAGTACGTTGCAATCTTGTCCATGTATAACGCTTAGTTTTCAACGCGTTCATGAATCCGTTGAAGGAAGTCGATTCTTTCATTGTGCGTTTCATGCGGTATTCTAATCCTTCATCAACCCCATGGAAGCACCGCAGCGTACTTTCGTCCATGGTCAAGATTTTGTACTGAAGAAGGTCGAAATATGCTTCCCAGTCGTGCCATCTGGACGTTTTTTCTTTGTACGCGGTCAGTCGTTCGGCAGTACCATTCGGTATAGATTGAGTCGCCTGGTTGGTCAGGGTGCGTTGTTTCAATAATTCTTTACGAATGCTTGTGGCGCTGGCTATCGATCCTGAAATTGTATCCTCGTGATAATGGTTATTTTTTCTTTGAATCGTCAAAGGTTCCATCTGAGGTGCATGGGTAAGGATTTGTTTGACATAGCTGTAGCCAAGAATATTATTCGGCTGTGATAAGTCGATGGTGTTGGTGGGGAATTCAACTGCTTCGTAGCCCAGGCGTGAAGCTTCAGGAAAAGAGTATCCTTCATTCAAGTATTTTCTCACGGTGAGATCATAATCTTCTTTGTTGTTTTTCATATGTGAGTACGCTTTCGTAAAGGCCTCTATTTTGCCGTTTTCACTACCGAAGCAAAGGGACTCGACACCGATGGCCGCTAAAGTAGCCACTGCCCCTTGACTGAAGTAGTCGCTATGTTGGACGGCAAAAAGAAAAGGGAGTTCAAGAACGAGATCTGCGCCACCTTTCAGCGCTGCCTCCGTCCTGTGCCACTTATCGATAATAGCAGGTTCGCCCCGCTGCAGAAAATTTCCGCTCATGATGGCTATCATACAGTCGGCCTCTGTATGTTTTTTGGATTCTTCCAGATGATAAAGATGTCCATTATGAAAGGGGTTGTACTCGACAACCACACCGCATGATTTCATAGAAATCCTCCTAGGTCGTTTCTTTTCTATTGAACAAGTGTTTGGTTTATTTTATCATGGAAGAAGGAAAAATTCGCTTCTTCCAGCTGAAATGTGTTATTTTAATTAAATCCGGCATCAAAAAGAGGATAGCTGTAAAGAAAAAATGTTGACAAATCAGCTGAATCCTTTTACAATAACTCTTGTTGCCATGAGGTGATAACTATGAAATTTCCTCTACAAAAGCTCAAACAAACGGGCGAGGAACCGTTCGTATTTGAGGAAGATGTAGATATTCGCGAATTAGAACAATTGAACAATGACATTCGCAGGATTTCCCCTGTTCATGTCGAAGGTCAAGCAATTACACGAGGAAATGATATAACGGTAACTTTTTCGATTGATGGAGAAATGGTGTTGCCTTGTGCCCGGACGTTAGTCGATGTGACTTATCCATTTCACATTGATGCTCTAGAGGTATTCAATCTGTCACCTTACCATACAGAAGAAGATGACTCTGAAGTTCATTCCGTAAATGGAGAAGTGCTTGACTTAACGCCTTATATCAAGGAAAATGTACAGTTGGAGATTCCGACTCGCGTATTTTCCGAAGATGATGAGGCTCATGAAGCAGCCCCCCATGAAGGGAAAGGCTGGCAGGTGGTTACAGAGGAACCTGAGGAAAAGAAAGTGGATCCTCGAATGGCTAAACTGCAATCATTATTAGATGAAGAAGAGAACGACTAAGAAAATCTTCATGGTTCTCAGAATCGTAAATTAAAGGAGGTGTACAACATGGCAGTACCTAAGCGTAAAACGTCTAAAAAAGTTAAAAACCAACGTCGTACTCACAAGAAACTACATGCCCCTGGTATGGTAAAATGCGATAACTGTGGTGAGTACTCAAAACCCCACCATGTTTGCAAATCTTGTGGACAATATAACGGAAAACAAGTGGTGAACAACTAGTTCTTCAAAAGAGAGTCTGACTTCGGTCAGTCTCTTTTTTTTGCTCAAAGAAGGTATGTATATGCTTTTCAGGGGGGCTGCTCATCAAAATACCTATGATTTCTTTTAAGGGGAATTCAAAATACAAGACAATAGCGCAGGCGTAACGGCACTTTACACTGTCATTCTGTTTCTCATCTCTTTATTGTAAGAAGGTGAGGAACTTTTAATGATGAACGCACAATGAGTCATTTTTTGATACATTATTAGTAAAGGATGGTGGATGAAAATGTCGCAAGTGTTAGTAGAAAAGAATCAAGAAGGATATGTTGTGTTGACTTTGAATCGACCGCATAAAATGAATGCAATCACAAAGCAGATGACTCAAGAGTTTTATCAGGCCATCGTCGATTTGAAACAAAATGGAGGTGTGAAGTTCCTGGTGGTGACAGGAGCGGGGGAGCGTGCCTTTTGTTCTGGTGGTGATTTAAACGAGCTTCATGGCGAAATGTCAGCCGAGGATGCCTATCAACTCTTACATCCGATGAAACAGGCTTTATATGAGTTGGCTACTTTTCCTGTACCGACAATCGCCCTGATGAATGGACAGGCTCGCGGCGGTGGGTGTGAAATTGCAACGGCATGTGATTTCAGGTATGGCGTGGAATCGTCTTCTTTTGGATTTGTTCAAGGCAATTTAGGGATAACCCCGGGCTGGGGTGGCGGCACCCTTTTATACCAAAGAATCAAAGCAGATCTTGCGGCACACTGGTTAATGGATGCTGAAATGTATCAAACAGAGCAAGTCTATCGAATCGGTTGGTTACATAAGATGATTACAGACAACTCAAAAGCTGAAAAAGTCTTGTTTTCCTCCTTTTTAAATAAGACATTAAAGCAGATGGAAGTCTTCAAGCAGCAATACTTGACACATATACATACAGAGGGTTTGTCAGAACGGATGGATCAGGAGGTCTATGCATGCTCGCAGCTTTGGGAGTCGGAAGAACACAAAACGGCGGTACGTAACTTCGCTCAGATGAGAAAAAGATCATGAATACGATTCTATCAATCATCCTTCCCGCATAACTATAAGCAAACGATAGAGGAGGGATGCTATGGATGCCCCAAGACAGGATGCCTGGAAGGAAGAAGAGGACGTTTTACTGGCTAAGACGGTACTGAAATATATTAGAGAAGGAAAAACGCAGCTGGAAGCCTTCCAGGAAGTCGCTGACAAGCTGCAACGCACTCCGGCTGCATGTGGATTCAGGTGGAATGCTACAGTGAGAAAAGAATATCAGAAAGAGATTCAAGAAGCGAAAAATAGCAGAAAAGCCACACGCACCCTATATACACCCCCGCCGACTTCTGATGATACCCCTATGTCCCTGGATGCTGCTATTTCATTTTTAAAAGAAATGAAAATCAAACAGTTTGAAGCGCAAGGCAAAGAAAACTTGGAATCAAAACTCAAGCAGCTGAATGAGGCGAATGAAAAACTGAAAGAAGAGTTAAAGCAGTGGGAAACGGCGTGGAATGAAATGGATAAACTCGTACATTGGGTGAGGGAGCGGCGAAAAAGCGAAAGTGGCGTTTAGAATTTTTGCCACCAAGACAGATGTGCCACAAGTAATAACAAATATTCACTTCCATAATATTATAAAATCTTTATAAAAAAAGGCCCCTACAACATTGTGTAGTGGCCTCATTCATGTTTCTATGCGTTTACATCTCTCTCTTCTACGCCAGACGGCATCCAAATCAATGGATTCTCCCCTAAATCACGCTCCACATCGTAGGTGGCTTTTTGGAAGCCCATCTTTTCCCAAAAATCGTGAGAATTGATGCGTGGGTTCGTCTTAATCGGCAATTCGAAGCTCTTTGCGAATTCCACTAAAGCTTTCCCGTACCCGAGGCCGCGATAATCCGGAAGTACTTCGAGTTTCCATAGGGCTAAATAGTCCTGTGGGGGAACGAAATAGTTGTCATATTTCGCCCGTACGCGATAAAGGCTCATACGTGCAACTAAAGCGCTTCCATAATATACCCCGTAAAATGGCGACTCGCTATCGTTTTCAACTATATTACTCTCCAAATCCTCGAGCATGGCAAGTTCCTGGTTCCCGTATTCTTTGAAACGCTTGAACTCTTCGAGCGTTTTATAATTAACTAATAATGGCTGGACTTTTGTTTTCGTCATCATCCCAGAATCCCCTTTCTAATATCTGTATCTATCCTCATTATAATATAAAAATATTCAGAATGGAATGAACAATTATGATAAGGACAAGAATCGACTGCAATAGAGAATCGGAATCTGCTACAATAGGAAATTAGATTGGTATGAAAGAGGGAGAATAGCATGAAAATAGGAATTATAGGTGCGGGATCCGTAGGTTTATTGACCGGTGCCTACTTAGGTAAAGATCACCAAGTTCATATGTTTGTACGAAATCAGCAGCAGAAAAATCGCCTTGAGAAGGATGGTATTGTCTGTGATGCTCTCCAAAACCCTACGAGAGTAGAAGCTCATTACACCGAAGAGGTCAAGGCCGGATTTGATTTATGGATCATTACCGTGAAACAGCACCAGCTGGAGCAAGTGATGAATTTGGGTTTCCCGCGGAACGTACCATTGCTGTTTTTACAAAATGGGATGGGCCACCTGGACATGCTATCACGGTCTCCTTACAGCTGCTGGGTAGGAGTTGTAGAACATGGAGCATTGAAACAAAGCCACAATAGCGTCTCTCATACCGGCAAAGGAAATGTGCAAATCGCCCGTATTTCCGACGAAGAGGAAACCGCTCTTCCAAAAGTGGTCGCTGTTCTACATAAAGAAAACTTCCCTATTTTCCTGCAGGAAGACTACGAAAAGATGCTTGCATCAAAACTTGTCGTCAATACAGTAATCAATCCTGTCACAGCTCTTTTTCAGCTTAAGAACGGCAGCATAGTGACTAACCCCCATCTCCAGACAATCGCACGGGAACTTTGCCGTGAAGCTTGCGGCATACTGGACTTTTCATTTGCGGAGGAGTGGGAAAGGGTGAAGAAGATTGCAGAGAAGACCGCTCTCAATCAATCTTCAATGCTGAAGGATCTAATAGAAAACAGGTTGACCGAGATTGATGCAATCAACGGATATGTATTACGACGTAGTTCCGATCCGCTTCCTTATCATCAATTCATCGTCCACGCGATCCATGCCATCGAACATGAGAAAGGGGTGAGAAATTATGAGTGATATATTCGCCTTTTGTATTGCCATCATTTTGACACTCCCGCTTCCATTCCTGATCATCTTTTACCTCTGTGCTCGGAAATGGAGTCGACATAAACTGAAAGCCCTTCACCGGACAGCAAATTTCACCGCGCCGATCTTCATTTTGGCGTCCCATGTACTCCTCATTGTCCTGTTTGAACGCAGCTTCTTTCCAATAATCGTCATTTTCTTGTTGTTACTACTAGGATTGTCGTTGGTAGCGCAATATAAATTGAATGAAGAGGTGCGCTTGATCAGAGCCTTCAAAGGTTTCTGGCGAGTCAGTTTTCTTCTGTTCATGTTTTTTTATATGGGGCTGTCTGTTTTCGGGTTGATTGACAGGCTTTTCTTTAGTTGATTAAGAATGGTCTCTTGTGTCTCTGTTTTATAGCAGCTAAATAGAAGGGGGGGAGATTATGTTTCCTTGTTCACGAATAAGCACTGTAAAAAACTTCTCTCTGCTTTTATCGGGTTCTGCTGATAAGCATTCGCCCGGGAGTTCAGACTGCTTCCTTACAGGCTGTTTCCCCTTCCTGTTGAGGTGGCGGAATGTTCATTTCCCTCCAGGATTGCATTAGCGTCTCAGACCAAACCGGGGCGGGCTCCCTTTTACTATCAAACAGATAATGTGAACTCTTGGTTCTTTTTTTGTACAATACAAGAAGATACATAGTACTGATGTAACTTTTGCCGATAAAGGAGCCGTATAAAGATGCGTATCGATCCGATTCAATTAACTTCGAAGCAATCCATGTTTTACGATTATAAATATAATTACCAAGCTGTTTCTGATAGGTTTGCATACTCCCCATATGAAGCGGGGACGTGGGAAGAACGCTTATCCCACTTGAAGAATCAAACGTATCCAAGGGAGGGGCTGGCTGACGTTTTGCACGAGATGAATATGCGCTGGCAAGCTCCGGAACAATCACTGGAGAATATCGGGAAGCTGAGAGATGAAGACAGTGTTGTGGTGATCGCCGGTCAGCAGGCAGGTTTACTGACAGGTCCCTTGTATTCAGTTCATAAAATCATATCTGTCCTTCAGCTTGCAAAGCAAAAAGAGAAAGCTCTGGGTAAACCTGTCATCCCAGTTTTTTGGCTGGCGGGGGAAGATCATGACTTTGATGAAATCAACCATGTGATGATGAAAAATGAAGGCCGGATGAAGAAGATGACCATCGATCATGTCCCGGAAACGAAAGCTTCGGTATCAGACATTGCCATCGATCAGGAGAAAGCACCTCAATGGTTGAGAGATGTTTTTCTGGCTGTAAATGAAACAGAATACACGCAGGATTTCTATCATGAGCTTCAAAGAGTGTTGTCTCAATCAGAAACCTACAGCGACTTTTTCGCAAAACTCGTTTATGCGCTTTTCCCAGACGAAGGTCTAGTGATCATTGATGCTCATGACCCGGCAGTGAGAGCAATCGAATCCCCATATTTCAAAACGATGATCAATCAAAATGAGAAAATGGCTCATGGGGTTTATGCCGCCTTGCAGAAAAATAGACAGCAAGGGTACGAAACCCTTTTGGATAGCGAGATGGAAGATGCTCATCTGTTTTACCACCGTGGTATTGAACGCATTCTTCTTATGAGAGATGAGGAGGGGGATTTCCGCGGGAAACATAACGAAGTGGCTTTCACGAAGGAAGAATTGCTGCAGGTGGCAGAGGAATCACCAGAGCAATTGAGCAACAACGTCGTCACACGCCCGCTCATGCAGGAGGCGCTTTTCCCTGTGCTTGCATTTATCGGAGGGCCGGGGGAAATCAATTATTGGTCTGCGCTCAAGCCTGCGTTTGACGCGGCAGACCTATGTATGCCGCCTGTTCTTCCACGAATATCTTTCACTTTGGTGGACAGAAAGACGGAACAGAGTTTAGAAAAGTTCCAGATCGAGGCAAATCAGGCCATTCGTCATGGCGTGGCAGAACAGAAGTTGAAGTGGGTGGCGTCGATGAGTTATCCGCCTATTGAGCAGCTCAGTCGACAGGTGAAGCATGAAATCAAACGTGTTCATGCCCCTATAAGAGAAAAATCCGCTGATTTCGGAGCAGACCTTGAACAACTGGCAGATAAAAACCTTCAATATTTGCTTGAAAACATCGATTTTATGGAGAAACGTCTTAACCAATCATTGGAAGAACGTCATCAATACGAAATGGATCTTTTTGATGATATAGAATTGACCCTCCATCCATTGAATGGACTTCAAGAGCGGGTGTGGGGAATCGTCCCATGGATCAACCAATATGGAAAAGGCTTATTCCAACAGATGAACAGACACGATTTGAGCTTTGAACACGACCATTATGTCGTATATTTGTAGGTGAAGCCCCCCACCTCCCCCCACCTTGAAAAAATCATGAAAAACCTTGAAAATCTTGCCCTTTTGGGCAGGATTTTTTTTGTGCAGGGAGAATGAATAAAAAGTATGTGGAGAAAAGTGGGGCGATGTGGTAAGGTGAAATCAGAAGGTGGGGAAACACTATGTTCATGGGTGAATTTCAACACAACATTGATACGAAAGGCCGGATCATCGTTCCATCGAAATTCCGACCGGACCTCGGGGACAGCTTCGTACTGACGCGAGGTTTAGATCAATGCTTGTTTGCTTATCCTATGGACGAATGGAAACTGCTTGAAGAGAAATTGAAGAAACTCCCCCTTACTAAGAAAGATGCCCGTGCTTTCACCCGTTTTTTCTTTTCTGGTGCAGTAGAGTGTGAAGTGGACAAGCAAGGAAGAATCAACATCCCACCACCACTGCGAAAATATGCTTCATTAGATAAGGAATGTGTCGTCATTGGCGTATCGAACCGGATTGAGTTTTGGAGTCATGATGAATGGGAAAGTTACTTCGAGGCATCGGAAGAGTCCTTCTCAGAAATTGCAGAGAATATGTTGGATTTTGATATCTGACCATCAGAAACGAGTGAAATCATGTTTGAACATTATAGTGTACTTAAAAGTGAAACCATACAACATTTGAATGTAGACCCGGATGGCATTTATGTCGATTGTACGTTAGGTGGCGGAGGCCATTCAGAAGCGATTGCCTCTCATTTGTCCGACAAAGGTCACCTTCTATCATTTGATCAGGATGAAACAGCTCTCCAAGCAGCAAAAGAGCGTTTGCGAGAATATGGAGACCGTGTCACATTCGTCCACGCTAATTTCCGGCAGTTGGAAGAGAAATTAGAGGAATTAGGGTTTACGGAAGTGGATGGCATCATCTATGACTTAGGTGTTTCAAGTCCGCAGTTAGACGTAGAAGAACGCGGGTTCAGCTATCATCAGGATGCTCCTTTGGATATGCGTATGAACCAGGCGGAAGAACTGAGTGCAAAAGAAGTGGTGAATGAGTGGGCGTATGAGGACCTCGTCCGAATCTTCTTCAAGTATGGCGAAGAGAAGTTTTCTAAACAGATCGCGAGGAAAATTGAAGCCGCCCGGGAAACGAAGACGATCGAGACGACTGGGGAGCTGGTGGAATTAATAAAGGATGGCATTCCGGCACCAGCAAGAAGGAAGGGAGGCCACCCGGCCAAACGGATCTTTCAAGCGATACGTATTGCTGTCAATGATGAGCTTGGTGCCTTCCAGGATAGTCTTCATCAAGCGGCTGAAGTAGTTGGTGTGGGTGGGAGAATCGCAGTCATCACCTTCCATTCTCTAGAAGACCGACTTTGTAAGCAAGCGTTCAAGAAGTGGAGTTCGAACCCTCCATTACCGAAGAACATACCGATGATTCCAGAAGACAAACAGCCGCCATTTCGACTGGTAAGCCGAAAGCCTATTGTGGCCGAAGAGGAAGAACTTGAGGAAAACCGTCGTTCACGCTCAGCGAAATTAAGAATTATCGAGAAGGTCAAGCCTTGGAATGAAGAATTCGAATTCAATGAAGGGTGGAAGCAAACATGAGCGCAGAGCAAATAAGAAAACAACAGCCTTTACATCAGCCTGACAAACAGAAACAGGTGAAAGTAAAGGTACATAAAAAAAAGAAATGGATCAGTACTGGCGAGAAGTTCTTATATTCAATCACAACTGCCGGTGTTCTGGCAGCCTCCGTTTTTTTCGTGCAATTTTCTTCATCGACAGATTCACTTAACCGTGATATCCGCAGTTTAGAACAAGATATTTCACAACAGCAGTCACAAAATGAAAACCTGGCTTATCAGGTGAAAGAATTGAGCAATCCAGACCGGATTTTGAGTATTGCGAAAGAAAACGGACTGGACATTCAAAATGCACAAGTGAAACAAGCAGGCACAATCAATAATGACTAATAATTGGTGATGCGAAATGAATAAACGAAACACGCACCGTAGTGCAGCCTTTCTGATTCTTATCTTTTCGGTGATATTTCTCATCATCGGCGGTCGTTTTCTGTATATTGAAACGGCTGCGACTATAGAAGGTGTCGATTTACAAGAATGGGCGGAGGATATACGGACAAGCTCCTATGAAATCGATGCAAATCGAGGGAAGATTTTTGATAAGAACGGCATGGTCCTGGCCTATGATCGTCCAACGTACCGCCTGTATGCCATTGTGGATTCAAACTATTCCGAGAACCTGAAGGAGCCCAAGCATGTGACGGATCCAGATGAAACAGCGTCTAAATTGGCTCCTTTCTTAGATATGAAAGCGAATGAAATTGAGAGTAGGATTGAACAAGGGCAGGAAAATGAACGCTTCCAGGTCGAGTTCGGTCCAAATGGACGGGAAATTTCCCAGGAGAAAATGGAAGAGATTAAAGACTTGGAACTAAACGGAATCCAATTCAAGCAGGAATCGAAAAGATACTATCCGAACGGGTTGTTCGCTTCTCATCTCATAGGTTTTGCACGGACGACAGATGGTAACATTTCCGGCGTGACGGGAATAGAGAAGCAAATGGAGAAGTATCTAAAAGAAGAAAAAGGGAAAATCAGCTATGAGCGCGATAAATATGGCACAAAGCTGTTAGACCCCAATGAAGTGATGACAGAACCAGATGATGGCGATGATGTTTACTTGACCATCGATCAAAAAATCCAGACATTTTTAGAAGATGCCATGTCACAGGTCCACAAGCAATATAACCCTGAAAAGATCATGGCAGCTGTGATGGATCCTGAGACCGGTGAAGTTCTTGCCATGAGTAACCGTCCGAGTTATAACCCGAATGATATCGGAAATGTAGATAACTGGTACAATGACATCGTTTCATATCCTTTTGAACCGGGCTCAACCATGAAGATGTTCACATGGGCAAGTGCGATTGAAGAAGGGGTTTACAACGGGAGTGACTTATATGAGTCAGGCACCTACAAGGTAACGGAAAACTCGCCGACAATTGGTGACCATAACAATGGTAAGGGTTGGGACATGATTACCTTTGATGAAGGTTTCAGGCGGTCTTCGAATGTAGCTTCTTCTAAACTCGCTTATGAAGTACTTGGTCCAACAAAGCTGCGCGAATATTTGACTGACTTTCATTTAGATCAGAAAACAGGGATTGATTTACCGAATGAACAAATCGGACAATTCGTTTTTGACAAGCCGATTGAACAGATTACGACTTCCTTCGGTCAGGGATCGACTTTCACAGCTATGCAGTTGATGACAGCAGCTACCTCCATAGCCAATGATGGTGAAATGATGCGGCCTTATATGCTTTCCAAAATCACTTCAAGCGACACCGGTAAAGTCTTGAAGGAAAGCGAACCGGAAAAGATCGGAGAGCCCATTTCAGCTGATACTGCCGAAAAAATGCGTGATTTATTAGGAAGTGTCGTCACTTCAGAAGATGGAACAGGTCAATCATTCAAATTGGATGACTATTCATTGGCAGGCAAGACCGGGACAGCTCAGATCAGCAAAAATGGTAAATATTTGAATGGCCGGGATAATTATGTGTTCTCATTTATGGGGATGGCTCCGAAAGAGGATCCGGAACTCCTGATGTATGTCGCTGTCCAGCAGCCTGAATTAGAAGCGACGGAACTCGGGTCTGAGCCTGTTTCTTATATTGTCAGAACCGTTATGGAGAACAGTTTGCATTATTTGAACATCCAACCTGACAAGGAAGTGGATGAATCCTTCTCGCCTATTTCTCTTCCTGATGTGACCAATCAAAGCGCCAAGGAAGCAGAGAAGAAACTGAAAGAGACGTTCGAGAATGTGGAAGTCATCGGTGATGGGAACGAAGTGAGTGCTGTGTTACCCGCCCCTGGCACCAAAGTGGTTGAAAACCAGCGCATACTCCTTGTAACCGACCAACCGACAATGCCTGATCTGACAGGTTACTCAGTCAGGGATGTGCACCGGCTGGCTAAACACTTTAACTTGAATATTGAAACGATGGGCAACGGGTATGTACAGAAACAAAGCATTCCCGCAGGCTCAAAAATAAAAGAAGACGGATATTTAGTGGTAGAATTATCGCCGCCTCAGTCAGAGTGACACCATTCCAGGCAGTGTTCTAATCGTTTCCAGATTGCATATAGTGATACAAGCTGACTCTATCGACTAGCAAAAGGAGTTATCGAGATGAGACGAGTATCACAAGTGATCGTAAAGAAACGATTAGTCACTGTTTTTCTTGTTGGAATGGTTATTTTTTGTGTTATTGCAGGCAGGCTCGGGTACGTCCAGTTTTTCCTTAGTGATTTCTTGATTTCGAAGGCAGAGGAATCGTGGAGTCGTGACATCACGTTTGAACCTGAGCGTGGAGAGATCCTTGATGCAAATGGCGAAGTGTTAGTCGGCAACCAGTCGGCACCCACGGTGATGGTGGTCCCGAGGCAAGTGAAAGAACCGGACAAGACCGCCCAAAACTTAGCTCAGATTCTAGAGATGAGCGTTGAGAAGGCCTATACTCATGTGACAAAGGTGACTTCGATTGAAAGGATTCACCCTGAAGGCCGAAAAATCAGTGAACAGCAGGCGGAAGCGATCCAGTCGCTGCAGATGCCAGGGGTTTATATTGCAGAGGATTCAGAGAGGTACTATCCTCATGGTTCATTTCTTTCCCACGTCCTTGGATTCAGTGGGATTGATAATCAGGGTTTATTAGGCTTGGAAGCTTATTATGATGAAGAGTTGAAAGGAGAAAAGGGCGCGCTCTCTTTTTTCTCTGATGCCAAAGGGAAGCGAATGCCCGACATGGCTGACATATATAAGCCTCCTGTCGATGGTAAGGATCTGCAGTTGACCATCGACTATAAAGTCCAATCGATCATGGAGCGTGAGCTGGACATAGCCGTAGCAAAATACAATCCGGATGGGGCGGTGGCTTTAGGAGTCGACCCTGACACAGGAAAAGTGGTCGGGATGGCGACAAGGCCGAACTTCAATCCGGCGAACTATCAAGAAGTGAAGCCAGAAGTATACAACCGTAACCTACCTGTTTGGAGCACGTATGAACCAGGGTCGACGTTCAAAATCATCACACTGGCTGCAGCTTTGGAAGAGCAGCTCGTAGACCTTGATGAAGAACATTTCCATGATTCCGGAGCAATCAAAGTCGATGGCGCTACATTGCACTGCTGGAAAAGCGGCGGCCATGGCGATCAAACGTATTTAGAAGTCGTACAAAATTCATGTAACCCTGGGTTCGTTACGCTTGGTCAACGTTTAGGAAAAGAGAAGTTGTTCGAGTATATCGATCGCTTCGGTTTCGGAGAAAAGACAGGCATCGACCTTGAAGGTGAAGGAAAAGGGATCTTATTCAAACCGGAAAATGTCGGGCCTGTCGAACAGGCCACCACAGCGTTCGGTCAAGGGGTTTCCGTGACTCCGATTCAACAGGTCATGGCTGTTGCAGCTGCAGTGAATGGTGGATACTATTACGAGCCTTATATTCAGGAAGCCTGGCTTGACCCGATCAGCGGCGATGTGCTCGAAAAAAATGAACCGAACTTAAAAGAGCGGGTCATTTCCGAGAAAACGTCTGCAGAAGTCCGGCGTGCTCTTGAAAGTGTTGTCGCAAAAGGAACAGGGCGGGGCGCCTACGTTGAAGGATATCGTGTTGGTGGTAAAACAGGAACAGCGCAAAAAGTCGGACCAGACGGTAGATACATGGAAAATAATCATATCGTGTCTTTCATTGGATTTGCCCCTGCTGATGATCCTGAACTAGTCGTTTACCTTGCGATCGACAACCCGAAAAACACCGTGCAATTCGGTGGAGTTGTTGCGGCTCCGATTGTTGGGAATATTATGGGGGACAGCCTGCGTGCGATGGGTGTTGAACCTAGGGAAGATGGCTTGGAAAAAGAATACGCTTGGCCTGATGAACCGTTAGTCGAAGTTCCGAAAGTGACAGGAATGGAGAAAAAAGACTTAAGTCAAATGTTGATGAACCTGAATGTTGAAGCTAGTGGCAGTGGTTCGAAAGTAATTACACAGGCACCTGAAGCAGGAGTGAAAGTTCCGAGTGGATCGACGATTCGTGTATATCTCGGGGATTAAGCCCAGTTTTGATATAATAAAACTTGCATGTAGGTAAGGGTGACGCATATGAAAATGAAGAAGCTGTTGCGATTCATTCCTTTTTATAAAGAAAATCGACCGATTTCTGATTTGAATGTCACCGGGATCTCCATGGACTCAAGAACCACTGAGCCTGGTGATGTTTTCATTTGCATGCGTGGGGTAGAAGTGGATGGTCATCGCTATGCTGAGGATGCGGTCATTAGAGGGGCTGTTGTCATATTGGCAGAAAAACCGGTCGATGTGGCGGTCCCTGTGATCCTGGTGAATGATACATCTCGTGCACTTGCCATGATTGCTGCCGCTTTCTATGAAACACCTTCAGAGCATCTGCGCGTCATCGGTGTAACAGGGACAAATGGGAAGACGACGATCACCTATCTGCTGGAAGAAATATTCCGTATTCAGAAAAAACGGACAGGAATCATCGGTACCATACAGGTGAACATCGATGGAAAGACCTTCCCAGTCAAAAATACCACACCAGATGCCTTGACTCTGCAGCGTTATTTCCATAAAATGCGAAAGGCAAGAGTTGATCAGGCTATCATGGAGGTCTCCTCGCACGCTTTAGACCAGGGGCGGGTGTATGGGTGTGATATCGACATCGCTATCTTCACTAACCTCACACGTGATCACCTGGATTATCATGAAAATTTTGATGATTATCTTCGTGCTAAGTCCCTATTGTTCGCCCAATTAGGAAATGGGTATAATAAAGAACGTGAGAAATTTGCAGTCATAAATAAAGACTCCCCCTCTGCTCATCGCTTTATCCGCTCGACTTCTCAGGGGCTCCTCACCTATGGGATCCATGAGGAAGCAGATGTAATGGCGGAGGATTATTCGTTGACCGAAACGGGTACCACATTTACAATGCTCACTCCGATCGGCTCTATATTTATTGATAGTCCCTTGATGGGGATGTTCAGTATCTATAACATGTTAGCTGCTGCCGGGGCTGCCCTCTTATCTGATGTCTCATTACCCGCCATTCAACAGGCCTTCATGCAGACGAAAGGCGTCCGGGGCCGGTTCGAGCCGGTAAGAGAAGGACAGGATTTCGGAGTGGTCATCGACTACGCCCATACGCCTGATTCTTTAGAGAATGTTTTGAAGACGATCAAGGAAATTTGTCACGGTTCCATCATCATAGTCATCGGCTGTGGGGGGGATCGGGATCGGAGTAAGCGTCCACTGATGGCAGAAGTGAGTATGGAATTCGCCGATTCTGTCATTTTCACCAATGATAACCCGCGCTCTGAAGATCCTAAACAGATTTTCAGAGACATGACGAACCATCTCAAAGGAAATCATGACATCATCGAAGACCGGAAAGAAGCGATTCAAAAAGCGCTCAAAGCAGCAAAAAAAGGCGACGTAGTACTGATCGCAGGCAAGGGCCATGAAACGTATCAGGAAATCAAAGGCATTCGTCATCACTTCGATGACTGTGAAATTGCAAGAGAGATATTAAGGGATATGAAGGAGCGTCCATCATGATTTTAGAAGTAAAAGAATTGACTCGATTGTTTTCGCAATATAAAGGAGCCGCTACGGATCAGATCACCATAGATGGGGTAATGACAGACACTAGAAAAACGGCAAAGCAAAGTTTGTTCGTGCCGATCGTCGGTGAGAATTTCGATGCCCATGAGTTTATTGGTGAAGCGATTAAACAAGGCGCTGTCGCTGCACTTTGGCAGAATGACCGACCGCTCCCCAAGCTAGTGCCGACGGATTTTCCGGTCTTTTTCGTAGAGGATACGACGAAGGCATTGCAGGATTTGGCTTCCTATTATTTAGAAGAAGTTGAGCCCATCGTCATCGGGGTGACCGGTTCAAACGGGAAAACGACGACAAAAGATATGGTCGCTTCCGTATTGGCGACCCGCTTTATCACGCATAAAACAGCAGGCAATTTCAATAACCATATCGGACTTCCCCTGACGGTCTTGTCTATGGAGAAAGAGACAGAGGCTGTTGTGCTGGAAATGGGGATGGACCGTGCAGGTGAAATCGCGGTGTTATCGAAAATCGCTCATCCCCATCATGCAATCATTACAAATATCGGAGAATCCCATATTGAAAACCTCGGGTCAAGGGAGGCGATCGCGCAGGCGAAATTAGAAATAACGGAAGGGTTATCTGAGAGTGGTCTTTTGATCATTGATGGCGATGAACCTTTACTGGAATTGAAGAACCAAGAGAAACAGACCATTTCCTGCGGTTTTAAAGAACAAGCGGATTATGTGGCTGTCATAGAAGAGATGACCGATGATATGAGCAAATTCACAATCGGGCAACATCATTATCAACTTCCATTGGCAGGAAAACATAATGTGAAAAACGCTTCTTTTGTGATTGCTTTAGCGGAACGTCTCGAGTTGACACCAGCGGAAATTCAGGAAGGTTTCCAACAGCTTCAAATGTCAGCTATGCGTTTCGAGAAACATGAAGGTCATAAGGGGTCATTGATTATCAATGATGCATACAATGCGTCACCGACCTCCATGAAAGCGATTATCGAAGTTATTCGTGATTTGACATCTAAAAGTAAAAAAGTGTTAGTATTAGGTGATATGTTTGAATTGGGAGAGCATTCAAGGGTTCTTCATGCGAGTGTCGCCGCGGCTATAGATGAAAACATCCACACAGTTTTCACAATCGGAGATCATTCTGAGGAAATATCAAAAGCTGTCAGGGACCATCATGCTGAAATTGAAACACACCATTACAACGATAAACAAGCTCTAAGTCATCATGTCCGTTCTTTGTTAACGGCGGACACTGTCGTACTCATCAAAGCATCACGAGGAATGAAATTGGAAGAGCTGCTTACAGGTCTTGTGGATTGATCGATAGGCGATGATGATGAAGCATAAGGAGGAGAAAGATAAATGAACGAATACATACTACTAATCACTATGGCTATTTCATTCGCTCTCACCGTCGTGATATCGCCGATGATCATCCCTTTTTTAAGACGATTGAAATTCGGTCAAAGCATCAGGGAAGATGGGCCGGAGTCTCATCAGAAGAAGTCAGGAACACCTACGATGGGGGGCGTGATGATCATCATATCGGTGCTCGCCACGACACTCATCGCTTCTTATTTGTTCAATCCTGACACAGGGAGCATCCAATTGTTCCTTGTTTTATTTGTGTTATTCGGTTATGGACTGCTTGGATTTTTGGATGACTATATTAAAGTGGCCCTGAAGAGGAATCTTGGCTTGACTTCCAAACAGAAGATGCTCGGTCAAATCGTCATAGCTCTTGTCGTTTATTTCATTCTAAGGCAAACTGATTTTCCGACATATATCAGTATCCCGGGGACCTCTTTCGATCTTGAGCTTGGGTGGGGGTATGCATTACTCATTTTGTTCATGCTTGTGGGAGCATCCAATGCTGTGAACCTTACGGATGGGCTTGATGGTCTGCTGGCAGGTACGGCGGCTATCGCTTTCGGTGCTTTCGGAATCCTTGCCTGGACAGGGCAAATGAATGTTGAAGTCACGATCTTTTCCTTAGCGATTGTTGGCGCATTACTTGGTTTTCTCGTTTTCAACGCTCACCCGGCTAAAGTTTTCATGGGGGACACCGGTTCCCTTGCCTTAGGCGGCGCAATAGCCATCATAGCGATTTTAACGAAGATGGAATTGATTCTTGTCATTATAGGCGGAGTATTTGTATTAGAAACGCTTTCTGTCATCATACAAGTCATATCTTTTAAAACGACAGGGAAACGGGTGTTTAAGATGAGTCCGCTTCACCACCATTATGAGCTCAAAGGTTGGTCTGAATGGCGTGTTGTTACGACGTTCTGGAGTGTAGGACTGATTTTTGCGGTGCTAGGGATTTATATTGAGGTGATGTTCGGATGAAAACATTGAAAAACTTTCCATATGCTCATGTGCTTGTATTAGGGCTTGCAAAAAGCGGTACGGCCGCAGCGCAGCTTTTATTGGACAGCGGGGTAAAAGTGAGGATCAATGATTTGAAGGCAGACCTTGACCAGCCGGCAGTCCGTCAATTGATCGATCAGGGAGCGGACATTGTCACTGGAGGACATCCGCTTTCCGTCCTTGATGATATCGAGTATGTAGTGAAAAACCCTGGCATTCCTTATGAAAACCCGATCATTGAAGAAGCGGTGACAAGGCAAATACCAACAGTCACCGAGATTGAACTGGCCGGCTTTCTACATGAAGGAAAGCTCATAGCTGTCACTGGATCCAACGGTAAAACAACCACAACGACATTGATTCATGAAATGATTAAAGCAGATCAGCAACCGGTGGCTGTCGCGGGAAATATCGGCCATGTTTCCTGTGAAGTTGCCCGCTCGACCACGGCTGACGAAACAATGGTTACAGAGCTGTCTTCTTTTCAATTATTAGGGACAGAGAAGTTCCGGCCAAGTATTTCTGTTTGGCTGAATCTATATGAAGCCCACTTGGATTATCACCATACACTTGAAAATTATCATCGTGCCAAAGCGAAGATTACAGAAAACCAGACACCGGAAGATACGCTTGTATATAATGCAGATGATGAAAAAATCAAGTCGTTTTTACCAGAGGTCAAAGCACAACTTGTGCCTTTCAGTATTAAAGAAAGAGGTCAAGGTGCCTGGGCAGATGATGAAATGATTTACTTTAAAGAAGAGCCCATCATGAATAAGGATGAGGTCGTGCTCGTTGGTGAGCAAAATCTGCAAAACATTCTTGCAGCCGTAGCAGCAGTGAAAGTGAACGGGATTCGTAACGAGTCGATCGAGCATGTTCTGAAAACTTTTACAGGGGTGCCCCATCGCTTGCAGTTTGTGACGGAGAAAAATGGGCGGCTCTTTTACAACGATTCCAAAGCAACGAACATACTTGCCACTTCCTATGCCTTAAAGTCCTTCCGACAGCCCGTCATCCTTTTAGCTGGAGGGTTGGACAGGGGCACAAGCTTCGAGACGCTTGTACCGTATTTGAAAGCAGTTAAAGCGATGGTCGTTTTCGGTGAAACGGCTGACCGAATGCTGGAAACGGCTGGTAAAGCGGGAATCGAAAAAACCGTTAAAGTGGATACCATGAAGGAAGCTGTCGATCAAGCCTATCAATTTTCGGAAGAAGAGGATGTGATCCTGCTTTCACCCGCATGTGCAAGCTGGGATCAATACCGTACGTTTGAAGAAAGAGGCGACATGTTTATAGAAGCTGTGCATAAGCTGAAGTAAGGGCTTTATGTGACAAGCTTAAGCCCTGTTTTCCATTATAGATGGGAGGTGGGGCTTTTTTTATGGAAGAACAGAAAAAGCCGGATTTATGGTTGGTCATTGCGATTATCGGAATTCTTGTGATCGGGATCGTGATGGTGTACAGCTCTTCAAGTATTTGGTCTGAGTACAAATTCGATGATCCATGGTTTTATGCTAAAAGGCAGATTCTTTTTGCTACGGCTGGATTGATCGCCATGGTAGTCTTATCCCGAATTCCTTATTATGTGTGGCACCGGCACTCGAAACTCATTATGATCATCTGCCTGGTGTGCCTTTTGGCTGTACTGATCCCCGGGGTAGGAATGGTGAGAGGCGGGGCTAGGAGTTGGATCGGTGTAGGCATGTTCAGTATCCAGCCTTCTGAGTTTATGAAATTAGGGTTGATTCTCTTTCTGGCTCGTTTCTTATCGGACCGCCAAAAGAAAATGAATTCTTTTCAAGAAGGTTTTTTACCTGGACTAGCTCTCATCCTCATCCCATTCGCCCTAATCATGCTGCAGCCAGATTTAGGAACCGGTGTGGTTATGGTCGGGACATGCCTTGTCATGATGTTCACAGCAGGGGCACGGATCAGCCACTTCATGTGGATTGCAGCAGCGGGTATGGCAGGAATGATCGGATTGATTGCGTCTGCACCGTACCGGATAAAAAGAATTACAGCCTTCTTACATCCGTGGGAAGACCCTTTGGGGGCGGGCTTCCAGATCATACAATCCCTGTATGCGATCGGGCCGGGCGGTTTGCTTGGATTAGGACTTGGCAACAGCATGCAGAAATTCTTTTACTTACCCGAACCCCAAACAGACTTCATATTTGCTGTCCTTGCTGAAGAACTCGGATTTTTAGGTGGGTTTTTGGTTTTGAGTCTATTTTTCATTTTGTTGTGGAGGGGGATCAGGACAAGTTTGTTGGCCCCCGACCTGTTCGGATCTCTTCTTGCACTTGGGATCGTCGGTATGATTTCCATCCAGGTCATGATCAATGTAAGTGTGGTTACAGGGCTGATTCCAGTCACAGGAATCACTTTACCTCTGGTCAGCTATGGAGGCTCCTCACTTACTTTGACCCTCGGATCACTTGGGCTTTTATTAAGTGTCAGCAGGTTTTCCAATCGATGAAAGGCGTTGCCGTTGGCGACGCCTTTTTTGTGTCAGGGAATTAAGATTACACTATGTGGGTAGAGTTTTATTATCATTATTCCACCTGGGAATGTTCGTCATCAATTTTATAGTTGTTTGAACACTGGTTATATTGGGTACATGAATTTAGCGAAACCTTGTACCTCCCCTCGAAATAAGCTTTTTTATGTATAAAATTTGAAGGGAAACTAGTAAAACTCTCTCAATCTGCGAGTCTGTTTTTGTGATATAATGGGTACATCTAGATGTAGAGTCGAATCTCGACATCTTTTCAAGGAACATCATTCTTTCAAACAGCTGTAGAAACGCATCGGAAGGGTGTCTGGAAATAAGGAGAAATGCCCGTTATGGAAGAGAGAAAAGTGGTTTCCATAGAAGATCGCATACCGAAACTGAAGCAGACGAGGCGCAAAAAGGCGAATCGTCGGTTGATCTTGTATTTGACTATTCTATTTATACTGATTGCGACAGTGGTTTATCTCCAGTCGCCACTTAGTAATGTTCGAAATATCAGCGTAGAAGGCCAATATCACGTCTCTGAAGAAGAAATTATTGAGCTTGCTGGAATTACGACAGATACGAATTATTGGAAAGTTGATGAAGAAGAACTGAAGGATCAAATTGAATCACACAAAGAAATCACTTTTGTTTCCGTGGATAGGTCATTTCCGAACACAGTGAAAATAGAGGTGGAAGAGGCTGAACGAATCGGCTATGTGCAACAGGATGGTGGGTTCTATGCCATTCTGGAAGACGGTTCCAAGCTGGATGATGCGACATCAGTCCAGGGCGGGGATGCTCCCATCCTTGTCGGCTTTAACAAAGAAACATATTTGAAAGAAATGTCCAAAGAACTGAAGGATCTTCCGGCAAGTGTTTCCCATTTGATCTCTGAAATTCATTGGGATCCGAAAGAGGGAAACCCTTATCAAATCATGCTTTATATGAATGATGGATTTCAGGTCGAAGCATCAATCCGGAGCTTTTCAACAAAAATGCCATCCTATCCTTCGATCGTTTCTCAATTGGACGAAGGGGCTGAAGGGGTCATACACATTGATGTAGGCGCCTATTTTGAGGAATTCCCAACCGAAGAAAGTAACGCGGCAGAGGAAGAGGAGAGTACAGATGAAGCCGAAGGGTAGATCTGTCATCCTGTCGTTGGTTTTGCTCGTATCGGGGTTTCTCATCAGTTTCAGCTATCAACAGACGAAAAGTGAGCCTGAAATGGTGCAGCTGAACGATTCCCAATGGGAAAAAGAATATTTCTACCAACAACAGCTGCTGGATATGGAGGAAAGGAACAAGCAACTCCGTGATGAACTGAAGAGCAAACGTGAAGAAATTCAAGGGTATGAAAATGAATGGGCCGACCGTGAACAGGTGGTCGTAGATTTTGTTGAACGAAAGAAGAAACTGCAGATGCTCGCAGGCGAAATTCCTATCCAGGGAGAGGGAGTACAAGTGACCCTTAGCGATGCGGCGTATATCCCTGAAGAGGATCAGGCCAATCAATACATCGTTCACGAAAGTCATATCCACAAAGTTCTTAATGAACTCCTGAGCGCAGGAGCAAAAGCGGTTGCTATAAATGGTCAGCGGTATATGAAAGATAGCTATATTGCATGTACCGGTCCTGTCATTACTGTGGACGGTGTTCAGCATCCTGCTCCTTTTGTGATTTCCGCTATCGGTGATTCAGATGTCCTTTCCTCCAGTTTGAAATTGACAAGAGGTGTACTGGATCAACTCGGCAATGAAAATGTAGAAGTCGAGATTACAGAAGAGCAACGCATCGAAATGGATGCAAGGCTGTCGACTGAAGGGTGAACAACATGCCAAGAAGAACAAAGTGGCTGGTTTCTTTCGTCTGTCTTTTTTTCGGCTTCATGGTGGCAGTTCAATTCCAAACTACATCGCATGAAGCTGATATACGGGATACGAGAGATAAATGGGAAGTCCGTGAAGAGCTTAAACGTCAGCAAGATGCCCAACAGGATCTTCTTGAAAAAATATCAGACGCCGATCAGACTATAGAAGATTATGAGGAACAATCCTCTGAAGAACAGATGGGGACTTTGAAAGAATCGATAGCATCTTTGGAAAAGAGAATCGGCCTGGTGAAGAAGGAAGGGGAGGGGGTAGTGATCACAATTGCTCCTATCTTCGAAGAAAGCTTGACGGAACAAACCTACCCCTTACTTTCCCAGCACCTACTGACTCGTTTGTTGAATGAGCTCAACACTTATGGAGCTACAGATGTCAGTATAGGGAATGAGCGTATTACAAACATTTCACCGATCAGGGATGTGAATGGTGCGACATATGTCAATAACAGACCTGTCGGTTCACTGCCTGTCACCATGAAGGTACTTGCAGAAGACCCTCAAAAGTTAAGAGATTATATGAATGGTAGTCCCACTCAGGACATTTTCAATATGGACAACATGGAAATACGATTTGAGCTGAAGGAGCAGGTGACTTTACCACAATACGATGCACCGCTCCATTTAGAAATATTAGAAGAAGCTGGTGGTTAATGTGTGGTTGCCGATTTTATTCTTAGTCATCGGTCTATCTTTGGGCATCTTGACAGATATGCGGATTCCTGATGCCTATTCGGATTATTTGTCCATCGCCGTTTTGGCAGCTTTCGATACATTGTTCGGCGGTATTCGGGCACACCTTGAGAAGGCCTTCGATGAAACGGTATTTCTGACGGGGTTCTTCTTTAATATTTCTTTGGCAGCGCTATTGGCTTTCATTGGTGTCCAATTAGGAGTGGATTTGTACTTGGCAGCTGTCTTCGCTTTCGGTTTTCGGCTGTTTCAAAATTTAGCCATTATCCGAAGAAAACTCATCGACCAGAAATTACTAACGAAAATCAGAAAAAAATAAGCGTAATTAAGAGGAAATTCACGAAAGTCTGTGGAAAACAACTAATGAACTAGTTTTTTTCTCATAAACCGTTCATTTTTTCCACACAATATATCAATTCATTTACGTTTGTATTTCAAAGATTGTTTTTTTGACGTGAATTCGATATGCTTTGAACTACTCATATGGCTTGTTACAGGAGGTGCGTCACTGGTGAATCAAAATGAAATTTTAGTAAGTTTAGATATAGGTACAAGTCGAATCAAAGTGATCATAGGAGAAATTATGAATGACAGCCTCAATATTATTGGGGTAGGCACTGCCAAATCGAACGGAATGAAAAAAGGCGCGATCGTAGACATCGATCAAACGGTGAATTCGATACGATCCGCTGTTGAACAAGCAGAGCGTATGGTGGATATGACAATCGACCGTGTCGTTGTCGGTGTGAACGGAAACCACATTCAACTTCAACCGTGTCATGGTGTAGTGGCAGTTTCGAGCGAAAGCAGAGAAATCGGTAATGAAGATATTACTAGAGTCATCGATGCTGCCCAGGTCGTGTCTATTCCTCCAGAACGCGAGATCATTGATGTCATCCCGCGTCAATTCATCGTGGATGGACAAGATGAAATTACAGATCCACGCGGTATGATTGGCGTCCGTCTGGAAATGGAAGGCATGATCATTACCTGCGCGAAGACCGTTTTACATAATACGCTTAAATGTGTGGAACGAGCAGGGCTGGAAGTGTTGGATGTATGCTTGCAACCGTTAGCTTCTGGAACTGTCTCACTATCTGGAGATGAAACCAACCTCGGAGTTGCCTTGATTGATGTAGGGGGAGGTTCGACAACCATCTCCGTTTTCGAAGAAGGTCATTTGAAAGGGACGAGCATGGTGCCTTTCGGCGGAGATAATCTAACCAAAGATTTGTCAATCGGGCTGAGGACATCGACCGAAGAAGCAGAGCAGGTGAAAATCGAGCACGGCCATGCATTTTTTGATGATGCCAATGAAGAGGAAAATTTTTCTGTCACGATTATCGGAAGTAATCGGCAGCAGGCATTCAATCAATTGCAAATCTCTGATATGATTGAAGCTAGACTAGAAGAAATTTTGGTCTTTGCTGCTGAAGAAATTCAAAGGATGGGTGTACGAGAGTTGCCAGGTGGTTTTGTACTGACTGGCGGCGCGATGAATATGCCGGGTGTTCTTGAACTTGCCCAGGATGTATTTCATGCCAATGTGAGACTCGCCATTCCGGATTATATCGGCGTACGTGAACCTCAGTTCACTAGTGGAGTAGGAATCTTGCAATTCGCGTATCGTAATGCGAAAATACAAGGAAAAGAGATGTTTCCTTCCGTATCAGATGACTACCATGAAAAACCGCAACCTAAAAAGCAAAAACGTACGGCTAAGCAACAACAGCCTAAGGAAGAAAATGAAAAATCAGAGAAGAAAAAGGAATCAGGCTTCAGTAATCTTTTGAAGTATTTCTTTGATTAATGAACAAGTTTGAGTCGGTCGATGGACGGACGAACCAATAAATCTTGTAATCTCGTGTATTAGGAGGAACGGAAGATGTTAGATTTTGATACAAGCATGGACTCACTAGCAACCATTAAAGTAATCGGAGTAGGTGGCGGCGGAAGCAATGCTGTCAACCGAATGATCGAGCACGGTGTCCAAGGCGTTGAATTCATCGCTGTCAACACGGATGCACAGGCATTGAACCTTTCTAAAGCGGAAGTGAAAATGCAAATCGGCGGCAAATTGACACGCGGACTGGGTGCAGGTGCCAATCCGGATGTCGGTCGCAAAGCTGCTGAAGAAAGCAAAGAACAACTCGAAGAAGCTCTCCAGGGTGCGGATATGGTATTCGTAACAGCTGGTATGGGTGGCGGAACAGGTACAGGAGCGGCTCCTGTCATCGCTCAAGTTGCCAAAGAACTTGGTGCTTTGACTGTTGGTGTCGTTACCCGTCCGTTCACATTTGAAGGCCGCAAACGTTCTACACAAGCGAGTGGCGGTACTGAAAGCCTTAAGGGCGCAGTAGATACATTGATCGTTATTCCTAACGACCGTCTGTTAGAAATCGTTGACAAAAACACACCAATGCTTGAAGCTTTCCGTGAAGCGGATAACGTACTGCGACAAGGTGTACAAGGTATTTCAGATTTGATCGCTGTACCAGGGTTGATCAACGTAGACTTTGCCGACGTGAAAACAATCATGGTCGACAAAGGTTCTGCATTGATGGGAATTGGTATTGCGACAGGAGAAAGCAGAGCAGCCGAAGCAGCGAAGAAAGCCATCTCCTCACCACTACTCGAAACATCCATTGATGGTGCTCATGGCGTCTTGATGAATATCAGTGGAGGAGCGAATTTGAGCCTTTATGAAGTCCAGGAAGCTGCTGATATCGTAACCTCTGCGGCAGACCAGGAAGTGAATGTCATCTTCGGTTCAGTGATCAATGAAAACTTGAAAGACGAAATCGTAGTGACAGTGATCGCTACTGGGTTTGATGAAGCACAAATTGAACAGGGTCAACAGAAAAAACGCCCGACATCAAATCCTGTGCACCAATCTAAGCCGATCGAACAACAGAAAGAGCGTCCCGTACGAGAAGAACAACCTCGCCGGCAAGCGCCTCAACCACAACAACAAAAGCCGAATCAAGAAGAAGACACTCTTGATATCCCGACTTTCTTAAGAAATCGTAATCGTCGCAGATAATATCACGAAAATCCCGCTGCACTCTCCCAAGTGCAGCGGGATTTTTTATGTCTTCTTTTTCATTTTATTCAACTATCTGCCAGGATAGCGTAAGACTCGATTCCTAGGTGACCGGGGTTCAATGTCGTATGGAGTGTCTACCAGGACGATTCCGCATTTGAACACTTTCCTGTGGGAGATCTGGCAAGCTTCCTCGGGCGGGAGCTCGCCTACCTCCTTCTCTCACGGGAGTCTCGCTGCTTCTTCACCAGCCCATTTAAAGCTAAGTGTTTACGCTCTCCGGGTTCTCACCTAAATCGCTCATCCCGCAGAAGTCTGGACGTTCCCTCGTGCACCTTGCCATGTGTAGAATTATCGTAAAGATAGAGCCTTTTCATGGAAGCTCCAATCTCTTTTGCAGGGCAGTTTCGATGTTCTCATTAGACTAATGGGTTATGGGGAACCGCGAGACTCCAGTGGGAAAAAAGGGCATGGTGAGACCCCGGAAGGCGTTAGCCTGAGGAGGCTCACCGCACTCCCACGGAAAGCGAGTGGTTCCCAGCAACCCATTCTCCAACCCAAGGTATTTCGAAACTGAGTATTCATGTTGAGTGAAGTTAGATCTTCATGGGAAGGCTGGGAATATTCTTTCCATGCTTCTACAAAACTTGCTAGTGACAGGTTCAGATTATGACAGACTTTTTAAGTGGACAGGCTTATACTTTTGGTAACAGCAGACATGGAAGGAGGAGAGGGGATTATATACCTTGATGCTGTTTGGTTGCTCAATCTGTTGATGGATGGAATGATTCTATCGCTTACACAGGGGATGACAAGAGCGAAATCATCAAGAACACGAATGCTCTCAGGTGCTTTTATCGCCTCGGCGATTGTCCCGATTACGATTTATATGCCTGATTCGTGGTTGGTGAGCAGTGTAGGGAAAATCACTTTTTCAATGCTCATCATTTGGGTTACCTTTTCTTTTACCTCTCTCCGCGCGTTTTTTGTCCAATGGATCAGCTTTTATTTTATTACCTTTGCCATCGGTGGAAGTATGATGGGCGTGCATTATTTTCTAGCGACAGAAATCAACGTCCAGGGAGGAACAGTCGTTACATTCAGTGGTGGGTACGGGGATCCAATCAGTTGGTTGTTTGTTCTAGTCGGGTTTCCTTGTTCTTATTATTTTACCAAATGGCGTTTGAGTCAAGTCAGTGTTCATCGTATGAAGCTTGAGGATATTTATGAGGTAACAGTGGAATGGAACGGACGTTCAGCACATTGTAAAGGGTTGGTAGATAGCGGCAACCAATTGATAGACCCGGTCAGCCGCCGAATGGTATTTCTCGCAGACCCGTTTGTGTGGAACCAATTTTTCGAAAAAGATGAGCTGAACCTTTTAGAAGTAGATAATGTGCTCACATCTATGGATAAGCTGTCTGAAGAGGTTCAATCCTCGATACGATTAGTTCCGTATCAAGCCGCTGGTGTCAGTGGAAAGTTGTTGGTGACGTTGCTTGTCGACAAGATCAGCGTGAGAACAAGTGAAGGAGATTTAGAGATGAAGCACCCGTTACTCGGGGTGCAGCATCAAGATTTGACCCATGATCGACTTTATCAAATGCTTATTCATCCGCACTTGATGGTAAAAGGGAAATCAGCATGATCCAGGAGGGGGATTCAATGTTTAAGTGGTTCTTTAAGGCCAGGTTATGGTATTATCGTTTACTTATGAAGCTGGGTATCAAACAGGACGAAATTTATTATATCGGAGGGAGTGAAGCTTTACCTCCACCTCTATCCAGAGAAGAAGAAAAGGAATTGCTGGAACTACTGCCAAAGGGAGATAAAGCAGCGAGGGCGATGTTGATCGAACGCAACCTCCGACTCGTCGTGTATATCGCTCGTAAATTCGAAAACACAGGGTTGAATATAGAAGATCTGATAAGTATCGGTACGATCGGTTTAATCAAAGCAGTCAATACGTTTGATCCTGAGAAAAAAATCAAACTCGCTACTTACGCTTCCCGCTGTATCGAAAATGAAATTTTAATGCATCTTAGAAAAAGCAATAAACTTAAGACTGAGGTTTCCTTTGATGAACCTCTCAATGTCGATTGGGACGGGAATGAATTGTTACTTTCGGATATTTTAGGGACTGATGAGGATATCATCACAAAGGGAATTGAAAAGAAAATCGATAAAAAATTATTGTTGTCAGCCCTTGAGCAGCTGAACGATCGTGAAAAACAAATCATGGAATTGCGATTCGGACTAATTGGAAAAAAAGAAAAAACTCAAAAAGATGTGGCAGATATGATGGGAATTTCACAGTCTTATATATCAAGGCTTGAAAAGAAAATCATCCGGAGGCTGCAGCGCGAATTTGATAAGATGGTGTAATTATAATGTCATGAGTCATGCATAATTTTTCCTCCCAGGGAGATACTGAGAACTGATTACAGCTTCCTGGGAGGGTCTTACATTGACACGACATAAAGTAGAGATATGCGGCGTAGATACATCAAAACTTCCGGTACTGAAGAATCCAGAAATGAGGGCCCTGTTTGAACGCTTGCAAAGTGGAGAAACTGAGGCCAGGGAAACATTAGTCAACGGAAATCTTCGTTTAGTATTGTCCGTCATTCAGCGCTTTAATAATCGAGGAGAATACGGGGATGATTTATTCCAAGTCGGTTGTATTGGACTAATGAAATCCATCGATAATTTCGATTTGAGCCATAATGTGAAATTTTCTACTTACGCGGTACCGATGATTATCGGCGAGATTCGCAGATACTTACGGGATAATAATCCTATCCGTGTCTCAAGGTCACTTCGGGACACCGCTTACAAAGCTTTGCAGATGCGCGAGAAGATGATCGGTGAAACAAGTAAAGATCCGGCCCCACATGAAATTGCTGAACGCATGGGAGTTCCCCCTGAAGATGTCGTTTTTGCGATGGATGCGATTCAGGACCCGGTTTCTCTCTTTGAGCCGATTTACAATGACGGTGGAGATCCGATTTTTGTCGTCGATCAACTCAAAGATGATCGTGAAAAGGATTCCGTCTGGCTGGATGAGCTGTCATTAAGAGAAGGAATGAAGAAACTGAACGACCGAGAAAAAATGATTTTGAATAAACGTTTCTTCCAAGGTAAAACCCAAATGGAAGTAGCAGAAGAAATCGGGATTTCACAAGCACAAGTGTCCCGTCTAGAAAAAGCGGCCATCAAAGAGATGAATTCTTCCATGTTTCAATAATGGAAAAATGCTTCTATCTCTGTGAGCCCTAGAGTTATGCATCAAATAACGAAGCCGAATTGGACGATTTTATCGTCCAATTCGGCTTCTTTTATCATTTCGATGAAACATTTGGGCACTTACTCCTCCATGTGCTTTAGTATTCGCTTTTTATTGACGGTGAATATTCCACTGTCTCTTGTACACGCAGAGGTTGGGACATAACCCTTTTAAAATGAATAAAACGCAGGAAATCTGATATGAAAATCTTGATTTACTGCGTTTTTATTTTGATGATTTCACTCTTTTAACCTTATGTCCCAGTCTCTTTTTTGATTCGCCTCGTTGATTCAACGGCAAGCATCCACCGACAAGCGATTCGTGAGAAGCAACACCAAACAATAACAGTTCCTCTAGATTGAAAAGGGTTTATCAGTAGCCTCGTCTCTGCAGAAATGTTTTTTTGTGGAATAAGCGGTTATGCATTATCAACCTTACTTAGCTTTTCTAAGCACTCCATTTACGCTTTTCTATTCTCGGCTATCTCTGCATATAGTAAAAGTGAGGAGTGTGATTAAATATGAAAATCACGGAGCTTCAAATGAAAGATGTTATTGCAATGGAAACAGGAGAACGCTTAGGTTATATCAGTGACTTGGATATCGATACTCAGCGAGGTCGGCTGCAAGGGCTCGTGTTGACTCTTAAAGGGAAGGCAATGGGCCTTTTTGGAAAAGAAGAAGAAATGGTGATTCCATGGGACCAAATTGTCAACATCGGTGCAGATGTGATTTTAGTGAAAAAATCCGGCTATAAAGGTATTTCCACATCCCAAAAGACAGATTCAGACGAATAAAACAAGAAATAAGCTGAATTATGTGTTAAAATGGAGTGAAATTGAGGTGGTGTAAAAGTGGAACCCTTCAAACAGAAATCCAACAGACGACTTACTTGCTATGACCGATCTTCGAGAGTGCTAGCAGGTTTAACAACTAGAAATGGCGGGCATAGCCCAAGGCCTTATGAAACTTTAAACATGGGGCTCCATGTCGATGATGAAAAGGAAAATGTTTTAGAAAACAGGAGGAGACTTGCAGAGGAGCTGGGTGTGTCCCTTGATCAGTGGGTCATCGGAGAACAGGTCCACGGTACAGGAGTGAAAGCTGTCGGTCACACATATGCTGGGGCAGGGACTGACTCTTTGAGTACAGCTGTCCAGGGTGTGGATGGTTTGATCACTAATGAGCCTGGACTTTTATTAGCGGCCTTCTATGCGGACTGTGTTCCTTTATTTTTTTACGACTCCAAAGCCGAGTGGGTGGGAGTCGCCCATGCGGGGTGGAAAGGAACCGTCAACGGAATGGCCGGGGAGATGATCGAAGCGCTTGCAGAGCAAGGCTGTCTACGTGAAAACATTCATATCGTAATCGGCCCTTCCATCGGGATGAAACATTATGAAGTCGACCAAAAAGTTATTGATAAAGTGCCGGATGTTCATAGGGACAAGTGTATTACGCAAAACACCAACGGAAAATATCAACTGGATTTAAAAAACCTCCACCGGCAGATGATGATAGAAAAAAAGATACCTGCTGAAAATATCCAGGTATCGGGATTTTGTACATACGAGGAAAATGATTTATTTTATTCCCATCGGCGGGACCAGGGAAAAACGGGGCGGATGCTCGGTTTTATTGGTTTGAGGACTTGATTGACGGGAAGGAGTATCGGAATGACGGTCGAAGAGAATTTGGCAGCCATTGAAGAAAAAATCAGACAAGCATGTAAGAATTGTGGACGCCCTATAAATGAAATCACCATCATAGCAGTGACTAAATATGTCTCGACTGAAAGAGCGCAGGAAGCTTTGGATGCAGGGATCAAGCATTTAGGTGAAAACCGTAAAGAAGGACTGCTTGAGAAGTATGAAGCCATTGGTGCAAATGCAACTTGGCATTTTATCGGTACGCTGCAATCGAGAAAAGTGAAAGATGTAATCGAGCAAGTATCGATGATCCATTCTCTCGATCGGAAATCGCTGGCGAAAGAAATCAATAAAAGAGCGGTTTCACCGGTGCCATGTTTCTTACAAGTCAACATCAGTGAGGAAGAATCGAAACATGGTGTACAAGCATCTGAAGTAGAAGCATTTGTGGAAACCCTTCAAAATTATGAAAATGTCAAAATCGTAGGCTTAATGACCATGGCCCCTCATACAGATGATGAAGAGCAGCTGCGGGGTGTTTTCCGTCAGTTGAGAGCACTCAGGGACAGGGTTAGGGCCAAGAACTATTCCCATGCGCCTTGCGAATATTTATCTATGGGGATGAGCAATGATTATTCACTTGCCATTGAAGAAGGTGCTACACATATACGGATAGGATCAAGCCTTGTCGGGGAATAAAACTAAACAGAGGTGATCATGATGAGTATGAAAAATAAATTCCGTTCTTTTTTCACGCTGGACGATGAATATGAGTACGTTGAAGAAGAAGTCGAAGATGAGATGGAAGAGGATTATAACCAAAAGCGAAGTGCAAAAAAACAGGATCAAGGTAATGTAGTAAGCTTGAAGAGTGCCAAAAGTTCATCCAAAATGGTATTGAGTGAACCGAGCAGTTATAATGAAGCACAAAACATTGCCGATCAGCTTGTGAACCGCAAAGCTGTGGTGATCAATTTACAACGTGTCGATCATCAACAGGCGAAAAGGATAGTAGATTTTTTAAGTGGGACGGTATATGCTATAGGTGGAGACATTCAAAAATTGGGGTCTCAAACATTCCTATGCACTCCAGATAATGTGGAGATTTCTGGATCCATTTCAGAAATAATTTCACAGGAAGACGATGACATGAATAGAAGGTGGTAACCCATGGCGTTTTTGTTTAACATTTTAATGACAGCACTACAAATATACAGTTGGATTCTCATTATCTATATCCTGCTGTCCTGGTTTCCTGGAGCGAGAGAGTCCAGCTTCGGAGAGGTCCTGGCTAAATTGGCGGAACCCTTCCTGGAACCGTTCCGCAAGATTATTCCTCCACTAGGTATGATCGATATTTCACCGATCGTCGCCATTCTTGTACTGCGTTTCGCGTCAGCAGGTCTTGGTGAATTGTATCAAATGATCATGGGACTTTAATACGAGGAACAGATTGTAGAGCAACTAACCTCGCTCTGGTATCTGTTCCTTTTAGTGATTATGGAGGTTGTTGCGGATGTCAGACATTTATCAGCATTTTCGAAAAGAAGAGCGCCCATTTATCGAGCAGGTCCTTTCCTGGCAAGATGATGTCAGCATGAAGTACCAGCGTAAACTGACTGATTTTTTAAACCCGAGGGAGCAGATGATTCTCCATGCCATTATGGGTAATGATGCGGATCTAGTGTATGGAATGGAGGGTGGGGGTGAACAGAGCGAACGAAAACGGGCGATTATTGCTCCGGATTATGAAGTCGTCGAAACAGATGACTTTAAGCTCACATTACTTGAAGCCACCTATCCTGTAAAATTCATAACTCTTGAACATAGGGATGTCCTTGGTGCTTTCATGTCCCTAGGGATAAGGCGTGAGAAACTCGGTGACCTAGTGGTACAGGATGGAAAAATACAAATCACCACAGCTGAAGAAATCAGTGATTACATCAAAATGAACCTCACAGGTATCAAACGCTCAACTGTCCAGTTTGAAGAAAAGCCGATGACAGAACGCTTGGAAAGTGAAGAGACCTGGTTGACGAAAGAAACAACGGTCTCCTCCTTGCGGCTTGATGTAATGGTGAAGGAAATTTATGGGATGTCCCGTAAAAAAGCAAGTCTTTTTATTGAAAGCGGCCAAGTGAAGGTCAACTTCCGTACGGTTGAAGATACCGCATTTTCATTAGAAGCAGGGGATCTCATTTCTCTTCGGGGAAAAGGGAGAAGCCGTTTGGATGATGTTCTCGGTCAGACTAAGAAAGAGAAGTATAAAGTGACGACAGCTAAATTAAATTAATTGTTACGGAAAGCAGGATTTAGTAGGTTCATGTCGAACCATTAACGTAATGGATTGAGTTGAGGAGGTGGTTGGTGTGCCTTTAACACCACTGGATATTCATAACAAAGAATTCACAAGAGGATTCAGAGGGTACGATGAAGACGAAGTCAATGAATTTCTAGACCAGGTAATCAAAGATTATGAAATTGTCATTCGTCAAAAGAAAGAGTTAGAACGTGAGGTGGATCAGCTGAACGAACGGCTTGGTCATTTCAATAATATCGAAACGACTTTGAACAAGTCGATCCTCGTTGCCCAGGAAACAGCAGAAGATGTGAAGAACAGTGCGAATAAAGAATCGAAGCTGATCGTCAAGGAAGCGGAGAAGAATGCAGATCGCATCATCAATGAAGCATTGGAAAAATCACGCCGCATTTCAATTGAAGTGGAAGAGATGAAAAAACAGGCGAAAGTGTTCAAGATGAGATTACGGATGCTTGTTGAAGCCCAAATCGACATGATTGAAAATGATGACTGGGACCATTTGTTTGACACAGAAATCGAGGATGAGACAGAAGTCAAAAGAGAAATGGAAAAAGAGTACAGTTCTCAACAGTCGTAAAGAGTTGGTGTACATATTGAAATCATCCATTTTATTTTACTAAGGTGCCGCCCCGGAGCGGCACCTTTCCTATTTGTTTTTTTAAGCCAGGGCCTATCTTTTTATGATACAATAACCTGGGAATAAGTTTCATGGAGGACGCTTATGTATGTGTATTATATAATCGCCATTCTGCTCATTTTTATCGATCAATGGACAAAATGGCTCGTAGTGACAAAAATGGATATCGGACAAAGCATACAAATCATTGAGAACTTCTTTTATTTGACTTCACATAGGAATCAGGGTGCAGCCTGGGGGATTTTGCAAGGCCAAATGTGGTTCTTCTATATCATTACAGTCGTTGTCATAGGCTTTGTCATTTATTATCTCCATCAATACGGAAAAGAAAGCCGGTTTATCGGCATCGCCCTTTCTTTGATTTTGGCAGGGGCCATCGGTAATTTCATCGATCGTGTGTTCCGGAAAGAGGTTGTCGATTTCGCGAATACGTATATCTTTTCTTATAATTTTCCCATTTTCAATGTTGCTGACTCAGCTCTGGTAATCGGCGTCATTTTCGTAATGATCGCTACGTTCATTGATGAGCGGAAAAAGAAAGGAAGTTTGAACTCTTGAGTGAAAAATATGTGGTAACAGAAAACGATCAATCCAAGCGAATTGATAAACTTTTGACTGAAGTCATTCCAGATTCATCCAGGTCTCAAATTCAAGGCTGGTTGAGAGACCATGTCGTCCTTGTAGATGGGAAAGCTGTGAAAAGTAATTATAAAGTCCAGCCAGAAGATACGATCACCTGGGCTGTACCTGAACCGGAGCCAATGGATATTCTCCCTGAGAAAGTCGATCTTCATATCGTGTATGAAGATGAAGACGTCATTGTCGTCAATAAGCCGTCCGGGATGGTGATCCACCCGTCTGCAGGGCATCATTCAGGAACACTTGTAAATGCTTTGCTTTATCATTGTACAGACCTTTCAGGAATCAATGGAGTCGAACGTCCCGGAATCGTGCATCGGATTGATAAAGACACGAGTGGTCTTATCATGGTTGCAAAAAATGACCGCGCCCACAAATCTTTGGCTGAACAACTTTCAAAGAAAACAGTGGAGCGGAAATACGAAGCCATCGTGCATGGGGAAATCCATCACGAATATGGTACCATCGAAGCCCCGATCGGACGTGACACGAAAGATCGCCAGAAAATGGCGGTGGTGGATGGTGGGAGAGATGCAGTTACACATTTCAGGGTACTGCGTCACTTCACAGACTTTACGTTGGTAGAATGTACTCTTGAAACAGGAAGGACTCACCAAATACGGGTCCATATGCGCTATATCAGTCATCCGCTTGCCGGTGATCCTAAATACGGTCCGCGAAAAACATTGGATTTGAACGGACAGGCGCTCCATGCCAAATCTCTTGGTTTTGAACACCCGAGAACGGGCGAGTGGAAGAAATTCGAAGTCGAACCACCGCAGGACTTCAAAGAAACGCTCTCCTATTTAGAAACAAAAGAATTGTAAGCCGCCGTATAGTTTTGCGACTTTACCGGTAGGAACACACAAAGCACCCTTGACAAAGCATGAAAGCTTTGACATAATCATCAATAGAATTGAACAGACCTTTAAACACAGTCCCGTGAGGCTGGAAAGGTGACGATGGATGCACAAACTGTGTGTATCAGGAGCCCCTTTTCTGCCTTTATGCGGAAGAGGGGCTTTTTCTATGACGAGGGAGGAAACAGTTATGAACCCAAAAGCTACCGTGCTTGATGATGCAGCGATTCGCAGAGCATTAACGCGGATATCTCATGAAATCATCGAAAAGAACAAAGGAATTGAAGACCTCGTACTAGTCGGAATCAAAACCAGGGGTGTTCCGATCGCCCAGCGGTTAAAGCATAAAATCCAGGAAATAGAAGGGGCGGATCTGCCGGACGGAGAGCTGGATATCACCCTGTATAGGGATGATCTGACGCCACAGGAAAACGAAGCGGAGCCACAATTGAAAGCTACGAATATCCAGGCAGATATCGACGGTAAAAAAGTTATCCTTATTGATGATGTGCTATACACAGGTCGGACTGTGCGTGCCGCAATGGACGCCCTGATCGACCTTGGGCGTCCAAGTCAAATCCAGTTGGCCGTATTAGTGGATCGCGGCCATCGCGAATTGCCGATCCGGGCGGATTATGTCGGTAAAAATGTACCGACATCGCTTGATGAGATCATCACTGTCACGCTCTCTGAAACAGACGAGATGGATGAAGTGAAAATCTACGATAAGTAAATAATTTCTGACCTTTAATAGAAGTCCCGTGAGGCTTAAAAGGTTCGTAATGATGCTCATGTCTTTGTACATGACTACCTCTTTGCGTACTTTTAAGCGCAAAGAGGTTTTTTTATGGGAAACGGATGGTCAAAGGGAAAAATATATTGCTGGATGGGAATGAAAGGCTCGCTTCCCAAGGCGGCCTTCATTGATTACAAAGGAGGAAATAAATCATGAAACAACACGAAGCAGCTCTGGATGTAAATGAAGTACCTAAAATGCATAAATGGCTGACACTCAGTTTACAACATTTATTCGCAATGTTCGGAGCGACCATCCTCGTTCCGTTCTTAACAGGATTATCACCATCGGTAGCCCTTGTTTCAAGCGGTTTTGGTACACTTGCTTATCTTTTGATCACAAGAGGAAAAGTCCCAGCCTATCTGGGGTCGAGCTTTGCTTTTATTTATCCAATCATCGAAGTATCAAAATCAAGCGGAGTTGCCGGAGCGATGGTCGGGAGCTTCCTCGCAGGTCTGGTTTACGGTTTAGTCGCACTCTTAATCTCTATATTCGGAACGAAATGGTTGATGAATTTACTTCCTCCGATTGTTGTCGGACCAGTCATTATTGTGATCGGTCTCGGGCTTGCTTCAACTGCCATCGACATGGCGATGTATCTGCCTGGCCAGGAAGAAAATGTGTATAGCGGCACACACTTCATGGTCGCCTTAGTGACCTTAGCCATCACGATCATTGCTTCGATTTTCTTTAAAGGCTTCTTCTCCTTACTGCCGATTCTTTTCGGGATTTGCGGGGGATATGCCTTTGCCTTCACTCAGGGAATTGTCGACACAAGCGCAATCCAAGCGGAATGGAGTGCCATTACCAGCGCGGGGTCATTAGCTGGTCTCCTTTCAGCCATTTTCAAAATGCCCGAGTTTGTCGTCCCTTTCGTCGATTTTTCTCCGATGGATGTGATCAGCTGGGAAATCGCCTTTCTGATGGTACCATTTGCCCTTGTAACGATCACCGAGCATACAGGGGATCAAATGGTCTTATCCAAAGTCGTCGGGAAGAATTTTTTGAAAAATCCCGGGCTTGATAAATCAATTCTTGGGGACGGTGTGGCAACATTCATCGCCTCATGCCTGGGTGGACCGCCAAATACGACTTATGGTGAGAATATCGGTGTATTAGCTATCACTCGTGTGTACAGCGTCTTCGTCATCGGAGGAGCGGCTGTCATTGCCATAGTCTTCGGATTTATCGGCATGGTGACCGCAGTCATCAGTTCGATCCCGACGGCGGTCATGGGAGGCGTATCCATCCTGCTTTTCGGAATCATCGCCTCAAGCGGGCTCCGTATGCTGATCGACAATCAAATTGATTTCGGCGAAAAAAGGAATTTGATTGTCGCCTCTGTCATCCTGGTCATCGGGGTAGGCGGCGCATATATCCAAGTGACAGATCGGGTGCAGATTGCTGGAATGGCTCTTGCAGCTATCATCGGAGTTATTTTGAACCTGATTCTTCCAGGTAAAGAGAAAGGGCGTGGAAACGGCAGCATGTTTGAAGCGCCGGAGCTTGAAAATGAAAAGAACAAGGAATATGTAGCGTAAATACAACCAACACTCAAACACGTTTTAACCGGGTCCCGTGAGGCTCAAAAGGTGTACGAGGGATTGGCTCGTTCGGCATGCGACGAGCAGAGCACCCCCGACACCAGGGGGTGCTCTTTTTATCCTTTGATATATCTATTAATAATAGATTGGAGAGATGAGAATGCCTGCAATTAAGACATTGCATCACTTGTTGTCAATGAAACACATGACGAACGACAAAATTCACCACCTGTTTTCCATTGCAAGGAAAATGGAACAGATGAAGGAGATTCCCTCCTTCAAGGGAAAGTTCGCTGCCAATTTGTTTCTTGAACCAAGCACAAGGACTAAGAGCAGTTTTCACATCGCTCAACGGAGACTTGGAATGGATGTGCTCCAATTGGACGGTACGGATTCAAGCCTAGTAAAAGGAGAAAGTTTATACGACACTTTGAAGACACTTGAGTCCATTGGTGTGGAGCTCGCTGTCGTCCGTCAATCGGAATCCGGGCTGTTAGATCATTGTGCAGAAGGATTGAACCTTTCCTTAATTAATGCCGGTGATGGTTGCGGGGAACATCCGACGCAGTCACTGCTCGACCTGTACACGATCCATGAACATTTTCAATATTTCCAAGGCTTAGATGTCTGCATTGCTGGTGATTTGAAACACAGTCGTGTGGCCAGGTCCAACGCCTTTGCATTAAAACAGCTGGGCGCCAATGTGTTTTTTGTAACCAAACCTGAATGGCAGGATGATTCCCTTTCCAACCATTACATTACGATGGATGAGGCGGTTGATCGTTGTGACGTTTTGATGCTGCTGAGAATCCAACATGAGAGGCATGAGAAAGGGGATGCGACATCCTCCTACCTGAAGGACTTTGGCCTGACGATAGAAAGAGAAGCTCGAATGAAACCTGACAGCATTATCCTGCATCCAGCACCTGTGAACAGGGGAGTCGAGATTGACAGCTCGCTCGTCGAATCAGGAAAGTCGAGGATTTTCAAGCAAATGGCCAACGGCGTAAATGTAAGAATGGCCGTAATCGAAGCACTTATGAAAGGGGAACTATAAATGAAAATGAAAATAACGAATGGAAAGCTCTTGGAAAATGGGAGTTATATTATCGGTGAGGTCCTGATCGATCAAGGTACGATCGTCGAAACTGGCGAAGAAGTGGGAGAGGCAGATGCCACGATTGATGCGAAGGGTAACCTGATTTTACCGGGATTAGTAGATGTCCATGTCCATTTAAGGGAACCTGGAGGGGAAGCTAAAGAAACGATTCTTACCGGGACAAAATCAGCAGCCAAGGGTGGTTTTACGACTGTATGCGCGATGCCGAACACAACACCTGTTCCGGATTCAGCAGCAGTCATGGATGATGTGCTTGAAAGAATTGATAAGGATGCACGAGTGAGAGTGCTCCCTTATGCTTCCATCACAACCCGTCAAATCGGAAGTGACCTTGTTGATATGGATGCGTTAAGTGAGAAAGGAGCGTTCGCCTTCACTGATGATGGTGTAGGGGTGCAGTCCGCGGGTAAGATGTATGAAGCCATGAAAGAAGCCAGCCGTTTGAACAAAGCGATTGTGGCTCACTGTGAAGATAATACCCTCCTCTATAAGGGGGTCTCCCACCTCGGTGAAGTGAGTGAACGTTTGAATTTGCCTGGAATTGCGAACATAGCAGAGTCTGTGCAGATCGCCAGAGATGTTTTGTTAGCAGAAGCAACAGGGTGTCATTACCATGTATGCCACGTATCAACGAAAGAATCCGTCCGCGTCATCCGCGATGCAAAAAAGGCGGGTATAAAGGTGACTGCAGAAGTTACACCACACCACTTACTTCTGAATGAAAGTGACATTCCGGAAGATGATGGTTTTTACAAAATGAACCCGCCTCTCCGTTCAAAAGAGGATCAGCAAGCATTGATTCAAGGGTTGTTGGACGGGACGATCGACTTTATCGCGACAGATCATGCGCCACATACAGAAGAAGATAAGCAACAGGGTTTTTTATCCTCCCCTTTCGGAATTACTGGATTGGAAACAGCATTTCCACTTTTATATACCCATGTGGTCGAGAAGGGACTTGCACCGATGGAACAGTTGATTGACTGGCTGACCATCAAGCCGGCAGAAACTTTCGGTTTGCCTTATGGAACATTAAAGACAGGAGCGCCCGCTGACTTGACGATTGTTGATTTAGATAAAAAGGAAGCGATTGACAGACACAGGTTTTTGTCAAAAGGAAAGAACACACCTTTTCATGGATGGACAGTGAAAGGGTGGCCGGTACTTACTATTGTCAACGGAAATATAGTGTGGGAGGAGACTTCATATGAGACAACTCGTGCTTGAAGATGGAACAGTATTCGCAGGTGAGGGATTCGGGAGTGATAGAGAAAGTATCGGGGAAGTCGTTTTCAACACTGGAATGACTGGATATCAGGAAGTGATTTCTGACCCTTCCTACTGTGGACAGCTTGTTACCTTCACTTATCCACTGGTCGGAAATTATGGAATCAACCGGGATGATTTTGAAACGGTCAACCCGGCTATACTCGGTGTGATTGTTAAAGAACATTGTGAGCATCCTTCCAATTTCAGAAGTGAAGAAACGCTTGATGCTTTTCTGAAAGCTAAAAACATTCCCGGAATCAGCGGGATCGATACGAGGAAATTAACCAAAATCATCCGCCAGCACGGCACGATGAAAGCGATGCTCACAACCACCGACCGCTCACTTGAAGAAACTTTAAAAATTCTCGAAAGTACTCCTTTACAAAGAGACCAGGTCAAACAAGTGTCTACGGTCAAGCCATATGTCGTTCCAGGCAGAGGAAAACGAATCGTACTGATGGATTTTGGAATGAAGCATGGAATCTTACGTGAATTCACAAAGCGTCACTGTCATGTCACTGTCGTCCCTTACCATACCTCAGCAGAGGAAATTGAACGCCTGAAACCGGATGGGGTGATGTTATCTAATGGACCTGGGGACCCGAAAGACGTACCGGAAGCGATTCAGACGATCCGCCAGCTGATCACCCGCATGCCTGTGTTCGGTATATGTTTAGGTCATCAATTGATTGCTCTTGCTTGTGGGGGAGATACTTCTAAGATGAAATTCGGCCACCGGGGTGCCAATCAGCCAGTTAAGGATTTAGGTACAGGAAGGACATATATGACTTCACAAAACCACGGCTATGCCGTAGATCGGCACTCTTTGGAGCAGACAAATTTGACTGTTACACAATTCTCTTTAAACGATGAGTCGGTAGAAGGATTGAATCATAACCATCATCCGGTCTTCAGTGTCCAGTATCATCCTGAAAGCTCACCAGGGCCAGAGGATACCGCCCACTTGTTCGATGAATTTTTGACCAGAATTAAGAATGACCAAACGACATTAAAGGAGGATGCCTCATGCCTAAGCGTACAGATTTAACAAAAATTCTTGTCATCGGTTCTGGACCGATCGTCATTGGTCAGGCAGCAGAGTTCGATTACTCAGGGACACAAGCTTGTCAATCTTTGAAAGAAGAAGGGTATGAAGTCATTCTAGCAAACTCGAATCCGGCAACGATCATGACAGATCATACGTTTGCAGACCAAGTTTATATGGAACCGCTCACCTTGGAATTTTTACAAAAGATCATCCGTAAAGAGAAACCTGAGGCAATTCTGCCGACGCTTGGAGGTCAGACAGGGCTGAATCTTGCCGTAGAGCTGAGTGAATCAGGAATCCTTGATCAATATGACGTAGAGCTGTTAGGAACACCTCTGGATGCCATTCAACGAGCAGAGGACAGGGAGAAGTTCCGTTCGTTGATGCATGAAATGGACCAGCCTGTGCCGGAAAGTGAGATTGTCAGTTCAGTAGAAGGGGCGTTGACTTTCGCAGAAGAGATCGGCTACCCGGTCATTGTAAGACCTGCTTATACGATGGGAGGAGCCGGCGGCGGGATGTGTGATGACGAAGCACAGCTGAAAGAAACAGCGAGAAACGGATTGGCATTATCACCTGTCAATCAGTGCTTAATTGAAAAGAATATCGCTGGATTCAAAGAAGTTGAATATGAAGTGATGCGTGATCACCTTGATAATAAAATCGTCGTTTGTAACATGGAGAATTTCGATCCCGTCGGTATTCATACAGGAGATTCTATAGTCGTCGCTCCTTCACAAACGCTCAGTGATCGGGAATACCAGATGTTGAGAAATGCTTCACTGGAGATCATTCAGGCATTAGAAATCGAAGGAGGCTGCAACGTCCAGCTTGCTTTAGACCCGCACAGTTTCCAGTACTACATCATAGAAGTCAATCCAAGGGTCAGTCGTTCTTCCGCACTCGCCTCAAAAGCGACCGGCTATCCGATTGCTAAGCTGGCAGCCAAGATCGCTGTCGGCATGACTCTGGATGAAATCAAGAATCCAATCACCGGGACAACTTACGCCTGTTTTGAACCAGCACTTGATTATGTAGTCACAAAAATCCCCCGGTGGCCATTTGATAAATTCGCCAAAGGAAACAGGAGCCTTGGTACACAGATGAAGGCGACGGGTGAAGTGATGAGCATCGGGCGTACGCTGGAAGAATCTCTTTTGAAAGGGGTCCGTTCCCTGGAAGGAGAGACAGAAGAGCTTTACTTGAATTCAGCATTGAAACTATCAGAGGAAGAACTTTGCTCACGTATGAAACGTGCGGACGATGAGAGAATCTTCCTATTGGCAGAGGCTTTAAGAAGAGGCTATCGTTTAGATGAGATCCATGATATGACAGGCATTGATTACTTCTTCTTACACAAACTGAAGCGAATCATAGATTTGGAAAGAGAAATAAGTCAACATGGACTCACTTCAGGGGTACTGGAATCAGTGAAAAAGACTGGCTTCTCTGATCAACAAATTGCAAGGTTAACAGGAACGACCGCATCAGAAGTTTTACAAGTGAGAAGAGAGAGAGGCATCCGTCCGGTTTATAAAATGGTCGACACTTGTGCAGGGGAATTCGTTTCTGAAACTCCTTATTTTTATAGCAGTTATGAAGACGAAAATGAATCCATTGCTTCATCGAACAAAAAAGTGCTCGTTATCGGCTCCGGACCCATCCGGATCGGTCAAGGAGTCGAGTTCGACTATGCGACTGTCCACTCAGTGCTGGCACTGAAAGAAATGGGTTATGAAGCTATCATTATGAACAATAACCCAGAGACGGTTTCCACAGACTTCAGTGTCTCAGATAAATTGTATTTTGAACCACTGACACTTGAGGATGTCATGAATGTCATCGATTTAGAGCAGCCAGAAGGAGTCATCGTACAATTCGGTGGTCAGACAGCTATCAACCTTGTGGATGAATTAACCAGTGAAGGAGTCAGGATTCTCGGAACAACAATGGAGTCGATCGACCAAACAGAAGACCGCGATTTATTCGAACAGTTGCTGAACAAACTTGAAATCCCTAAACCAGGAGGAGAAAGCGTCACAAGTGAAGAAGAAGCTTACAAGGCAGCTGAGAAAATCGGTTATCCTCTAGTTGTACGACCATCCTACGTACTTGGTGGGCGGGCGATGGCAATCGTCTATTCAGATGAGGAATTAGAATCTTATTTAGAAAACAATGTAACTGTTCATAATGGTCATCCGATATTGATTGATAAATATATGACAGGGATGGAAATAGAAGTCGATGCGATTTCAGATGGAAAAGATGTTTTTATTCCTGGGATTATGGAACATATTGAACGCGCAGGGGTCCATTCAGGGGATTCCATGGCTGTTTATCCGACCCAGCGCCTCACACAAGAACTTGAAAACCAATGTGTGGAAGCGACAACGAAAATTGCCCGCGAACTGAATATGAAAGGATTGATCAATATTCAGTTCGTCGTTTTCAAAGGGACAGCTTATGTGCTTGAAGTCAACCCACGGGCGAGCAGAACAGTACCTTTCTTAAGTAAGATTACAGGGGTGCCTATGGCGAGGCTGGCTACTCAAGTCATCCTTGGTGATTCTTTACAGGCACACGGGTATAGTTCAGGGGTAGCCCGTAAACCGGACGGCGTCTATGTGAAAGTCCCTGTGTTCTCATTTGAAAAACTGCGTAGTGTTGATACAACGCTGGGACCTGAAATGAAATCGACCGGGGAAGTCATCGGGTATGATCAGACACTTGAAAAAGCCCTTTACAAAGGAATGACATCAGCAGGATTGAAAATCCCCACTCAAGGCTCTGTACTCTTGACAGTAGCAGATAAAGATAAAGGAGAAATGCTTGAGATTGCGCGCACCTTTTACGAACTTGGTTTCAGACTGTTTGCTACAGAAGGAACTGCTACAATCATTCAACAAGCGGATATTCCAGTGGAGGCGGTCGGGAAAGTAGGCTCAGATCAGCGCGACGTCATCGATTTGATCCAGACAGGCGAGGTACAAGTCGTCGTGAACACACTGAACAAGGGGATGCGTGCAAGGTCGGACGGCTTCAGAATTCGTCGGGAAGCGGTCGAGCATGGCATCGCTTGTCTGACAAGCCTGGATACAGCTAAGTCGATTGTTGATGTCATCAACGCTATGTCCTTCAGTGCTCGAGCCATCACCCCGATGGAAGGAGTGACCGAATGAAACGTGAACTAATGGAGATCACTGAGCATCATTTGGTTGCGAAAGATACGTATCGGATGATTCTTAAAGGGGCTATGGCTGATGAGGTAGTGCAACCTGGTCAGTTTGTCCATATCCGAATCGGCAGTGATTACTATTTGAGAAGACCGGTTTCTATATGTGATATTGACCCGCAAAATGGCACAATGACTCTTCTATATAAAGTGTTGGGTAAGGGGACAGAAGCTTTGACAGAAAAAAAGGCAGGTAACCAATTGGATGTGCTTGGTCCAGGAGGGAAAGGGTTTCCGGTCGATGAGGTCGAATGTAAACATGCGCTCCTCATCGGCGGAGGCATCGGTGTACCGCCACTCTATAACCTGGCAAGACAGCTGAGAGATAAAGGTATCCACGTCACCAGTATTTTAGGATTCCAATCCCGATCTGATGCCTTTTTGATAAAAGAATTCGGTGCGCTGGGCGACGTGTTTGTGACCACGGATGATGGAACGCTTGGTCATCAAGGAAGAGTTACAGATCTGCTTGCTGATCTGCAAGGAACATTCGATATGTACTTCACCTGCGGTCCGACAGTTATGTTGAAAGCAGTTTCTCATGAGCTTCCAGATGTTCCCGGATATATTTCGATGGAAGAACGGATGGGCTGCGGCATAGGGGCATGTTTTGCTTGTGTAGTTGAATCGCATGATGAGAAAGGCTACAGGAGAATTTGTTGTGATGGTCCTGTCTTTGATTCCAGGGAGGTTGTTTTAAAATGAATATGAACCTATCACTGCCAGGCTTAACTTTGAAGAATCCAATCATGCCTGCCTCCGGGTGTTTCGGGTTCGGGAAAGAGTTCGCACAATTTTACGAGTTGTCCGAGCTGGGAGCCGTCATCATGAAAGCGGCAACCGCAGAAAAGCGTTTCGGAAATGATACACCAAGGGTTGCTGAAGCCTCCAGCGGTATGTTGAATGCGATCGGTCTGCAAAATCCAGGAGTGGAAGGGATCATTACAGAAGAAATTCCATTTTTGAAAGAACACGGCATGCCGATCATTGCTAATGTCGCTGGAGGAACGGTGGATGAATATGTAGAGGTCGCTGAAAAAATATCGGAACATGTAGATGCACTAGAACTGAACATTTCCTGTCCAAATGTGAAAGAGGGTGGTGTCCAGTTCGGTACAGACGCAGGTCTTGCCGAAGATGTGACTAGACGTGTCGTTGAAGCAAGCCGTGTGCCTGTCTATGTGAAGCTCTCACCGAATGTAACGGACATTATAACTATGGCAAAGGCTGTAGAAGTGGCGGGAGCAAGCGGTTTGTCCATGATCAATACATTGACGGCAATGCGAATCGATCCGAAAACAAGAAAGCCGATCCTGTCAAATAAGACAGGTGGGCTCTCAGGCGCCGCCATCAAACCTGTGAGCATCCGGATGATCCATCAAGTATATGAAGCGGTCAACTTGCCGATTATCGGTATGGGTGGTATTGAAAGTGCTGAAGATGTCATTGAATACCTTCTCGCTGGGGCAAGCGCCGTAGCGGTCGGCAGTGCCAACTTCAAAAACCCTTTAATATGTAAAGAAATCATTGATGAGTTACCAAATACGCTGCAAAAATATGGCTTCACGTCGGTGGAAGAAGTTATTGGAGGTGCACATGATGAGTCAACTGAAAACCGTGTATTTCGCTCTTGACTTTGAAACAGGAATTGAAGCTGTTCAATTTTTGAAAAAACACCGTCTGGAAGGAATTCCTGTCAAGGTGGGGATGGAGCTTTTTTATCGAGAAGGACCTGAAGTGATCACCCAATTGAAACAACAGGGGCATGACATTTTCCTCGACTTGAAGTTACATGACATCCCGGAAACTGTCAGACGGTCGATGCGTAATATAGCAAAGCTGGATGTTGATGTTGTCAACGTCCATGCTCAGGGCGGCACAACGATGATGAGAGCTGCAAAAGAAGGACTGGAAGAAGGTGCGCAAGGAAAGCGCCCACTACTACTTGCTGTGACAATGTTGACATCCTCCGATCAAACGATGGTGGAAGAGGAATTGCTGCTTTCACATAAGCTCCCAGAAGTGGTCCGTCATTTTGCCGAGATTGCGGAAAAGAGCGGAATGGACGGAGTCGTTTGTTCGGTTGAAGAAGCAGAACTGGTAAAAACACACACCAACCTTTTAACATTGACTCCTGGCATCCGACCGAATGGTGGGGAGACCCATGATCAAAAACGTGTAGCAACACCAGAAGTCGCACATGAAAAAGGGAGTGACGCCATCGTTGTCGGACGGGCGATCAGAGAAGCGGACAATCCGGCAGCTGCATATGAACAGATCAAGGAGGCTTTCCATAATGAAGAACCAACAACTCATCAGTGATTTACTAGCGATCGGTGCGGTCAGAATAGAAACGGAAGATTTTTTCACTTGGACCTCTGGTATTAAGTCACCGGTTTATTGTGATAACCGGTTGACAATGTCTTACCCGAAGATACGAAGGCAGATTGCAGAAACGTTCGTAAAAAAAATCAACAGGATCGAGCCGGCTATCGGTGTGATAGCTGGCTGTGCCACAGCTGGCATCCCTCATGCTGCCTGGGTAGCAGACCAGATGGACTTGCCGATGGTATATGTACGATCTTCTGCTAAGAAACACGGCAAAGGCAATCAAATTGAAGGCCAGATTGAATCAGGTCAGAGAGTTGTTGTCATTGAAGATCTGATTTCCACAGGAAAGTCTTCCATTGCAGCAGCAGATGCATTGGAAAAAGCGGGAGTAGAGGTCGTGGAAGTTTTATCGATCTTCACCTACGGATTGAAAAGAGCGGAGGAAGCATTTACGGAAAAGGGTTACACCTATAGTGCCATCGCAAGCTATGAGAACCTTCTTGATCAACTTGTAGAAGAGAACGTCATGAAAGCAGATGAGCGTAAGCTGATGGAAAAATGGCGCCAGGACCCTTATGTTTTTACACAATCTTAAAAAACCAGGAGTTGCTATTTAAGGTAGCTCCTAGTAGGATGAAGACATCAAAGAGTATTGGTGATGATGATGAAATCCAACAAACATTCTTTTTTCATTCTCATGAATGCCTCCCTCGGTTTATTGACATGTTTCGTTTATTTATATACATGGGTGGCGTTCTCTTTTATGGAATCGATGTGGTCCTGGGAACCATTGCTTAGCCTTGCTGGTTCAATAACCATTTTCATCATATGGAATGTTTATATGTTGAAAAGGGAACAGAAGCGGTATTGGGCACAGGCGATTTTTTCCTATCTTGGATCCATTGCGATTTTTGCCTATTTCTTGACATGAAGCCACGAAATCCCTCGTGGCTTTTTTATCGTTGAAAATAACAGTACCTGAATACTGATTCTGTAAGAAAAACAGGAGTGTATCAGTTGTCCTTGAATGGAAAACGAATTACGATAGGTAAAGTAACCGAACATACTACATAAAGGAAGGGGGGTCACCATGAAGGTGCCTTTCGTTCAATCTTACTGGCTGCGCCGGCTGCTTGCTTCGGATCCGGGACGGAAAAGACTTAATCAGGCAGGAAAAGCCACAGTCAGTCTCATTTCATCTGTATTTACAACGATGATGATTCTCAACTTGTTGGACCAGCAAACTTTACTTCCTTCAATCATTTCAGGGATTGCCGGCTTAATGGGAATTATGATAGTGATGGATGAAACGAAAGAAAAAAAGCAAGTGACGACAGCGTTACTTGCCTTATCAGCTGGAATAGGGGTTACGCTCGGATCTTTGCTAGCTTGGAATGCTTTCTTGGTTTCCACCCTGATGATAGTCATCATATTCAGCAGCTTTTATTTCTCCAGGTTCGGTAGCCGTTACTTTTCCCTTGGGATGATCGGTTTTTTCACTGTTTATTTTTCATCTTTTTTACAACTTTCTCCAGACCAATTTCCCTGGTTTTATGTGGCGATCGTTATAGGTGTAAGCTACGCCTTTCTTTACAATTTCATTTTGTTCAAGGATTCTGTTCAAATGCTGAAAAGAAGTATGCAGTCTTTTCATCGACAGGCGAATCTCACCTTTCACCTTCTAATTGAAATCATAGAGGATCCAGAAATCAAAGAGTCAAGAAAGAAGAAATTGGACTATAACATCGGCAAGCTTCGCAAATATGCAAGCAATGTAGCCACCGACTTGAATGCCCAGGACATTCGTAAGCTTTGGCCGGGATTGAAGCCGAATCAACTGCGTCTCTATGTCTTCGATGCAGCAATGTTCATAATGACCCTGTCAGATAGTTTACAGAAATTGAAAAAAGATGACGCACTGGAAACGGTGGAGCTACGCACAATATTGGTAGAAGTCATATCAACTTTGAAAAACGCCGACGTTCTTGATGAAGCACACCAAGAACAGAATTTACAGGAAGCAGAAAAGGTCGTCCATTCGCTTCGACAGACGATTGATGATCTTTTTGAACAAAGAATGGATCAACCAGAAGGGTGGCTTTATTTATTGCGTCGGATCGAGGCGATCGCGACCCATGTAACGAAAGGCGCCATCGATGTCCAATATTATATCCGGGACCTATCTGCTTTTGAAACTATCGAGGAAGGACCGGCTGAGGAGGAAGAGGAAGAAGAGGATGAAGGAATGAAACCGACCACCAAAAAAGCGATACAGTCGCTGATCGCTGGTACGATAGCAATCATAGTCGGTTATTTGATCTCCCCCATTCAACCATATTGGGTTTTATTGACCACGTTCATTGTGCAATTAGGAACAGAAACGGTAGGCCGCACATACCTGAAAGGATTGGAACGGTCAATTGGCACGGTCATTGGGGCAGGAATCGGTTTCATTTTAGCGAAATTGGTGTCGGGGCATTCAGAATTAGAAGTCGTGTTACTGTTTACCGTCATCTTTCTTGCCTTTTATTTACTCTCCGTATCCTATACATTGATGACTATGTTCATTACGATGTTGATTGCTTTCATGTATGATTTGATTCTTGGAGGTATCAGCTATGAGCTGCTTGAAGCAAGAGTGGTGGATACGATTGCGGGTGCAGCGATCGCTCTCGGTGTTTCTGCATTGATTTATCCTACGAGAACGATGGATAAAGTATCAGAAGTATTCATCGATTATTTAGTGGACCTCGATGCATATGTCACAGAGTATGTGAAAAGCTTTCAAAAAATGGCGAGTGTCAAAGGCCTAGCCGATCTCGCCTTCGATATGGATGAAAAAATTCAAGCGATCGAGGACGAGTCAAAGCCTATATTACAGGGGCCCGGGGGGAGGAAGTATTCAGGGCTACCGAGATTGATCACACTATTCACTGCGATCAACTATTACGCCAAGCACTTAGTGGCGTCTTCCTATCAAAAGAACTTTCAATATCCTGATGAAGTCGGTATGCTATTCCATTCGATGGAAGAAAAATTGAGTCATAACATCCAAGTCCTTAAAGCGCTGATTGAAACGAAGGAAATTTCCGGATCCTTCTATAATTTGCATTCAGAACGGGAAGAAATTGAACGCCGTGCCCCTGGTCATCATGAAAATCAAGGGGATCTTGTCCATCATTTATACTATATATGGAAAATCAATCAAGCCTTGCTATTGATCGGAGAGGAGCTTGGTTTGGATGAAAAAAATAAAGAGAGTTAGCTGGATCACTTACCTGCCCCTCATAAGAGGGACGGGTTCATTTTTGAAGCATTTGAGAGTCGTAATGATTGAGAAAATTATCCAGGTTTGAAATACTAGTACTTATTGCAAAAGAAGTTTCCTGGTGGATGGAAAGAATCGATTTAAAGAAATACAGCAGGAGAGAGGTGCAACGGTATGCAATGGATATTGATGCTGCTTGTTTTTATCGGTGGGGTAGGTGTGGCTATACAATCCTCGGTGAATGGTGGCTTAGGTCAGAAAATCGGAGTGTTTGAAGGTGCGTTTGTATCCTTTTTAGTAGGTACAGTCGTCTTATTCATCGTTATGCTTTTTTTCGGAAGAGGGAACATCATACAGGTTTTTCAGGTTCCGAAGTGGCAGCTCACCGGAGGATTGCTGGGAGCCTTTTTTGTGTCGGTCATGGTTTTATCTGTGCCGCGTATCGGGGTAGGTGCTGCAATTTTCACCCTTATCTCAGCGCAGTTGATTGCAAGTTCTTTGATCGACCATTATGGGTGGCTGGGCATGAGACAAATTCCATTAGATGGTCAGCGGATAGCTGGGATGGTCTTGATGCTTATTGCAATCATTCTATACACAAAGAAGTAGCTGTAACCTGTTATAATTTATACATATAATACAAAGTTTCCGTTACTAAGGATATAGATTGAAGGTGCGGGAAATCACTCGCTTTCCGCGGATAGACGGCTATTCGCGAGGCTACTGAAAAAAACTTTTCAATCTAGAAGAGCAGTTAATGTTTGTTGTTGCTTCTCACGAATCGCTTGTCGGTGGGTGCTTGCCGCGGGCACGGCCTCAGCTAACTTGTTCAAGAAGATCCCTTGACCAAGTGGATCTTCGGCTCGCGCTGTTCCCGCAGGCGTCACCACCGTACGCTCATCGTGGAAACAACAGAAGCCCATCTGAAAAGAGTGATTTCCATTGATTATAAAAGAAAATCACTCCACGTGTACAAGGGACGGTGGCGATAACCACCGTCAATATCAAAACGAATACTAAAGTTCATGGAGATGTAAGAGCCCTAATATCTCATCGTAATAAAGAAGGCCGGGTTGAACGATGAACAATCGTCCAACTCGGCTTCTTTTATTTGATGCATAACTCAAAATTTGAAGTTCTTCAGTGGCCTCCTATTCGCTCTGCGGGGTCCCGTCTAGTCCAACTTTTCCCGCAGGAGATTCCTGTGTTTCCCTGCCCTCCCTGCTTATTTTTACGAACGGACCATAGTAGGGGGTCCCTGCATAATGTGAACAAAATGAAGTACCAAAGGCAGCGAGGCGAATTCTATGATTTTTCATTGTTCCGTTCCTCCTATTTAGGGTAAGGTGGCCGGGGAAATGACAAGACTCCTGTGGGGTCAGAGGACATGGTGAGACCCCGCACGACGAAGTCCGAGGCGGCTCACCGTGCTCCCACGGAAAGCGAGTTATTTCCCCGACCACCTTCTCCTCACCTGAAGACGGAACAGCCAAACTATAGCAGAGAATCAAGTCTTCCTCTATCCTGCTTGTTTGTGGGATGAATTTAGTTGCTCCTTTTATAAAACGGGAGTCACCTGATACAAAAAATTCGTTACGATAAATAAAGCTAAGAAAAAAACACGAACCTATCCATGCTGGTTCGTGTTTTTATTGTGAAAAATCCTATACTTGTCTATCTTTGCGGGTCATTAAAAGTCTTCCCGGATTTTGAGATGGTGATTCTTTCCTCTCCCGTGCTCGGCTGGACTGCGTCTTTGCTTTTTTGTGGATTGCGTTTAGACTTTGAATTCTTGCTCATTGCTTCATTCCTCCTCTCGAAAAAAGTAAACGGCATGATTAGTTTGCAAATATACAGGGGGGATTATGTAAAAAACCCTCATGCCGGTCAAGAGCATGAGGGTAATTCTTTAAGTTCGGCTTTTCAGCTTTTTAACGAAAGAAGCATCGGGTGTTACGAATAGGGTTTGCTGATGATCGTAAGTGACATAACCCGGTTTCGCTCCTGAAGGTTTTTTAACATGACGGATTTTCGTATAGTCGACAGGGACTGTAGAGGAACGGCTCGATTTACTGAAGTTGGCAGCAAGTTGAGCCGCTTCAAAGAGCGTATCTTCACTAGGATCTTCATCACGTATCACCACGTGCGAACCTGGAATATCTTTGGCATGGAGCCAAATATCTGTTTTATTCGCCAGGCGGTTGGTCAGGTATTCGTTTTGCTTATTATTTCGACCGACATAAATAAGAGTTCCATCACTTGATTCAAAGCTTTCTGGTGAAGGCTTGGATGGTTTGTTTTTCTTATTCCCTTTCGAGGCGGGCTTTCTCTTTAAATAACCTTGTTCGCGAAGTTCTTCACGTATTTCTTCGATGTCCTCCTCACGAGCGGATTCCACTTGCTGAAGCAAGCGCTCGAAGTAGAGGATTTCATCTTCCGCTTTTGTAATTTCTTTTTGAACGACTTCTTTCGATTTTTTCATTTTCTGATAAGTTTGGAAGTAGTTCTGAGCATTGTCACTAGGAGACTTATTCGGGTTCAATTCGATTGTCATTTCGGATTGGTCCGGATCATAGTAATCGATGACTGTTACTTCAGAATCCCCCGTTTTAACCAGGTGCATGTGTGCGGTCAACAGCTCGCCCAGTCGCTGGTATTCAGCAGCAGATTCGGATTTCTTAAGCGTTCCTTGGTGCTTTTTGATTTTTCGTAAATTCTTATCCCGCTCATTTTTCAAGAAACGGTGAAGGTCGCCGGCCTGTTGTTTCACACGATCCCGTTCTGCTTTCCCTGAGTAATAATCATCGAGCATCTGGCTGACAGTGGCATAGTTTTCGACTTCTTCTGTGAAAGCCTGTAGAGGTACCACATAAAATTGTTCGCGATCTGCTAGATGGACTTGGGGTTCATAATCATGCTCCAATATCCGGTTCCGGATGTTTCGATAAGCTTCCATATATGCATTCGCACCACCGAGACCTGCTTGATGGACAATCTCCTTAGTCATCATTGGGGAGAATCCCATTACGATATTCAAGATTTGTTTGTCCATTTTCCCAGAATTGAAATCCAATTTTTTAATGAAGGTTTCCGGCTCAAGCTCCACAGGATTAATTTTGCCTTGTTCTGGAGGCAGTTTGTATGGCTGGCCGGGCATTATCGTCCTATGCCGGTTTTGAGAAGGTGGTAAATGTTTGATGCTGTCTAACATATGACCCTCTTCTTCATCGATGAGAAGGAGGTTCGAGTGTTTCCCCATCACTTCGATGACAAGTGTTTTCAGTGTTTCATCACCGACTTCATTCCGGGTCCGTACTTGGAATTTGACGATTCGTTCCATACTTACTTGCTCTATGCTCTCAATAAAACCACCGATCAAATGTTTTCGTAACAGCATACATAACATTGGTGGTTCTTTCGGGTTGTTGTATTGATCTTCTGTTAAATGGAAGCGTGCATAGCTCGGGTGAGCGGATAGCAGCAGTGTATGATTCTTTCGTTGGGAACGGACTGTAAAGACAAGTTCCGTTTCTGTTGGTTGGTATATTTTCATAATTCGTCCGGACTGGATCGTTTCATTGAGTTCATGTGTGATCGCCCGGGTTACAATTCCGTCAAAAGACATCCTCTTCACCTCTCTAATGTTGCAAGTATAGCATGATTCAAAGCTTGAGTTCTAAGAGAATCCATTAAAATGCTCAATGATTCGCTTAATCGCCGGGGAATTTGATAAAATAGAATCCAGTACATATTTTACATATGGGTGTGATGGATTATGACAAAGAGTATGACAGGTTATGGGAAACAGACAATAGAAGTAGGGGAATCGCGGCTGCACGTGGAAGTGCGCTCGGTCAACCACCGTTTTCTTGATATCGCTGTGAAAATTCCGCGTACGCTGCTATTTCTGGAAGATCAGATGAAGAGACAAGTGAAAAACAGGTTATCAAGAGGCCGTGTCGATCTTTTCGTGACGATTGAAGGAGAAAGTTTGTTCGGAAAGAAGATTACTGTCGACTGGCCGATCGTCGATCAATACATAAGAAAATTAGATGAATTGAAGAGCCGCTATGATTTGACGGGTGAAATAACTATTGATATGGTATCCAAGTTAGAAGAAGTTTTTTCTGTGCAAGAAGTGGAAGAGGATACAGGAACCTTACAAAATGCATTGTTGGAGGCTGTTGATGAAGCAGTTAAGCAAGTAATGCAAATGCGTTCTGTTGAAGGTGAACAACTGCATAAAGACCTCAGATTTCGTGTTACGAATATCCGTCATTTGCTCCGGGAATTAGAAGAACGCAGACCGATCGTAATTGAAGAATTTAAAGAAAGAATACGATCAAGAGTAGAGGAATACATGAAGGAGCAAATTCATCCTGACGAGACGAGAGTTCTCCAGGAAGTAGCCCTGTTAGCGGAAAAAGGGGATGTGACCGAAGAGCTTACTCGTTTGGAATCTCATCTTATCCAATTTGCATCCACCCTGGATCGGAACGAACCGATTGGTCGCCGCCTTGATTTCATCGTCCAGGAAATGCATCGGGAAGTGAATACCATCGGGTCGAAATCCAATGATGGAGAAGTGATGGAAGCGGTCGTCAACTTGAAGAGTGAAATAGAAAAAATGAAAGAACAAGTGCAAAATGTTGAATAACAATTGTGTTTATCCCTAGTTTTTTCATATAATAGAGTTAGTGATCATTGTACTTGGCCAGAAGAAGGAGGAGTCAGCTTTGAGTTTAAAGTTAATCAATATAGGTTTTGGTAACGTTGTATCTGCCAACCGTATCATTTCGATCGTTTCACCGGAGTCCGCTCCGATCAAACGTATCATTACAGTCGCTCGTGACAATAATAAACTAGTAGATGCTACATATGGCCGTCGTACTCGTGCGGTCATCGTAACTGATAGTGACCATGTTGTCCTTTCTGCGGTACAGCCGGAAACAGTCGGTCAGCGTGTCATAAATAATGATGAGATTTCAGACGAAAATTAGGAGGACTTGCTGCAGTGATAGATCAGAAAGGTATTTTATTCATCCTTTCCGGCCCTTCGGGGGTAGGGAAAGGTACGGTCCGTAAAGCTTTGTTCGACCAGTCTACAGATTTACGCTATTCGATCAGCATGACGACCCGCGCCCCCCGGGAAGGGGAAGTGGATGGGGTCGATTATTTCTTTAAATCGAGAGATGAATTCGAGAAGTTGATCAGTGAAGGTCAGTTGATTGAGCATGCCGAATATGTCGGGAATTATTACGGCACTCCAAGGCAATATGTGGAACAGACCTTAGAAAAAGGAAAAGATGTATTTCTTGAAATTGAAGTACAGGGTGCTCTGAAAGTACGGGAGAATTTTCCACAGGGAGTCTTTGTCTTTTTGATTCCTCCTTCTCTGGAAGAGTTGAAAGACAGGATTGTCAATCGTGGAACAGAGACGGAAGATAAGGTTAAAAACCGTCTGTTGGCTGCAAAAGAAGAAATCGAAATGATGGATGCTTATGATTACGTAGTGGTCAACGATCAAATTGACAATGCTGTGACCAAAGTGGAGTCTATCGTTGCCAGTGAACACTGCAAGCGCGAACGAGTAGCACAGCAATATAAAAAAGCATTGGAGGATGAATAATCATGATGTTAGAGCCATCCATTGATTCATTACAAGAAAAGATCAAATCGAAGTACACACTTGTCACCCTATCAGCGAGAAGAGCTCGTGAACTGAAACAAGGAAGTGCACCAATGATTGACAAACCGACGTCCCACCAGCAAGTCGGTGTTGCTTTAGAAGAAATCCAAAGCGGTAAACTTCACTATATTGAAGCGGATGAAATACAGGAACGTACTGAAACAACATAAATTATTTTTCGTTATATGATTAAGATGTAGGAAAAGCCGCGCTTTCTTGAGAGATCTAGCGCGGCTTTTCCTACGTGTTTTAGAGACCACATTTTTGAACAAAGGGGTACCTCAAATGCTGAAAAATAAAAAAATCGTTTTGGGAGTCTCAGGGGGAATAGCCGCTTATAAAGCAGCAGCATTAACGAGTAAACTCGTACAGTCAGGCGCTATTGTGAAAGTGATTATGACTGAAAGCGCGAAGAAGTTTGTCGCTCCTACCACTTTCCAGGCTTTATCGAGACAACCAGTGTATACGGATACATTTGATGAACAGGATCCCTCCCAAATTCAACATATCGATGTGGCTGATTGGGCGGATCTTGTGTTGATTGCCCCAGCTACGGCAAATGTAATAGGGAAAATTGCCGGAGGATTGGCGGATGATATGCTTTCAACGACTTTGCTGGCAACAGAAGCCCCTGTGTATATTGCACCTGCCATGAATGTCCATATGTACAGTCACCCGGCTGTGATGAACAATATGAAACAACTCGATGATTGGGGCTTTCGTTTCATAGAACCAGGTGAAGGGTACCTTGCTTGCGGGTATGTGGGCAAAGGACGATTGGAAGAACCGGAGAGCATCGTGCGCGTTCTTGAGAGGGAATATGAACAAGAGAAAATCCTCAATGGGAAAAAAGTGCTCATCACAGCTGGACCGACGAGGGAAAAGATTGACCCGGTCCGCTACTTCACAAACCCTTCGACAGGGAAAATGGGTTATGCTTTGGCTCGTCAGGCGGCTTCCATGGGAGCCGAGGTCATCTTAATTTCCGGGCCAGTCGCGATCGACACTCCAAAAAGTGTTGACCGCATTGATGTAACTACTGCGGATGAGATGTATGAACAAGTGATCAGACGCTATGCTGACTGTGATATCGTCATAAAAGCAGCAGCTGTAGCGGATTACCGGCCAAAAAACACCTACGAACATAAAATGAAAAAATCACCTGGAGATTATGTTGTAGAAATGGAACGGACGAAAGATATTTTGATGGAACTAGGTGAGCGGAAGGAACATCAGTATTTGATCGGCTTTGCCGCTGAAACGGATGAGCCTGAACGATACGGACGGGAAAAGCTCGCTAAGAAGCATCTGGATGCTATCGTCATTAATAACGTGGCTTCAGAAGGATCAGGATTTGGCACAGATACCAACGCCTCTCTTTTCATTACCCAAAAAGGGAAGGAAATGACTTATCCACTAAGGAGTAAAGACGAGCTGGCAATGAATATCTTGAAAGAAACAGTAGAAGAGTTGGAGAGTGAATCCCCGTGACAATCGCAAATGTGATTGTGGACGTCCCTTCCCAAAACACGAACCGTCCGTTTGATTATGAAATACCAGAGAAATATGAGGGCATTGTCCAGCCCGGAGTCAGGGTCATCGTTCCTTTTGGTCCAAGAAAAATCATGGGCTATGTAATTTCTTTATCCGAAACCAGTTCTTTCTCTTCAGTAAAGAAGATCACAGATGTATTAGATGTGATTCCGACACTGACAGAAGAATTACTCGATTTGGGGATGTGGTTGTCTAAAAAGACCCTCAGCTTTTACATCTCCTGTCTGCAAGTGATGCTTCCTCAAGTTATGAAAGCTAAGTACCGTAAAGAACTTTGGAAATTATCAGAGGAGCCGTTAGCTTCTGACTTGGACAGTGTATTCGATGGTCGAGCTGTTATTGATTTTGAGGACTTTGAACAATCAGGTGTCAGTTATCATGTGTTAAGGAAACACATGGATGAAGGTGAAGTAGATGTCCATTACGAAGTTAAGAGTCGTGAAACCAAAAAGGTCACTACTATGATCGAGCCTCAACTGCAGTCAGTTGAACTGGAAGAGAAACTCGTCGACATCTCCTCACAGGCTAAGAAACAGCGGGCGATACTTGAATATTTGATCGAACACCCGGAACCCATATCCAAAAAGCAACTACTGGAAAAACTTGCAACGACACCGGCTTCTTTGAAACCTCTAAACGAAAGGGGGATTCTCCGCGAGTATAAGCAGGAAGTTTTCCGCGATCCATATGGTGACAGGGAATTCGAACGGACACAGCCTTTTCCATTAACCTCCGAACAAGAAACCGCCATCACTCCGATTTTAAGTACGATAGAAGAAAACCAGCATGAAGTGTTTTTATTACATGGAGTAACAGGGAGTGGAAAGACTGAAATTTATCTCCAATCGATTCAACAGGTGATCGATAAAGGGGAAGAAGCGATTATGCTGGTTCCGGAGATTGCTTTGACTCCCCAGATGGTTGAACGTTTCAAAGGTAGATTCGGGTCGAAAGTGGCTGTATTGCACAGCGCGTTGTCTGCAGGTGAAAAATATGATGAATGGCGAAAAATCCAGCGTAAAGAAGTGCAGGTCGTCGTAGGTGCCCGATCCGCGATTTTCGCTCCTTTTACCAATATCGGTCTTATCATTATTGACGAAGAGCATGAGACGAGCTATAAACAGGAAGACCGGACCCGGTACCACGCAAGGGATGTCGCTGTCGAACGTGCCAGGACACACAAGTGTCCCGTCGTCCTGGGAAGCGCGACGCCATCATTAGAAAGTTACGCCCGGGCAGTGAAAGGCAACTACCATTTACTTACAATGGGTAAACGGATGAATGAAGCGGTCATGCCGGAAGTCGAGCTGATCGATATGCGTGATGAACTGCACGAGGGGAACCGGTCCATGTTCTCGCGGACTCTAAAAGAAAAAATTGAAGCACGCATCGCCCGCGGGGAGCAAGTCGTCTTATTTTTGAACCGCCGTGGTTATTCAACGTTCGTTATGTGCAGGGATTGCGGCCATGTCAGTGAATGTCCACATTGCGATATTGCTTTGACCTACCATAAGCGTCAAAATCGTTTGAAATGTCACTATTGTTCCCATGAAGAACCAATGCCGACAGAATGCCCCGAATGCGAAAGCAAAACAATCCGTTACTTTGGTACGGGCACACAAAAGGTGGAGGAAGCGTTGCAAGAACTTATCCCGGAAGCAAGGACGATCCGTATGGATGTTGATACGACTCGAAGAAAAGGAGCTCATGAACGTTTGCTTAACCAATTCGGTGAAGGGAAGGCAGATATCCTCCTCGGTACGCAAATGATCGCCAAAGGTCTTGATTTCGGTAATGTGACTCTTGTGGGAGTGCTGGCAGCTGATGCCTTACTTAACTTGCCTGATTTTCGTGCTTCGGAAAAAACGTTTCAATTGCTTACACAAGTCAGCGGGAGAGCTGGAAGGCATGAAAAACCAGGGGAAGTCGTTGTACAGACGTACACGCCGGAACATTACAGTATCGAACTTGCCAGCCAGTATGATTATGAACAATTTTTCAATGAAGAAATGAAGTTGAGAAAGGCGTTTCGTTACCCTCCTTATTTCTTTTTGACATTGTTCACCGTCTCCCATCCGAATCAATTGAAAGTGCAGGAAGTGACACAGAAGATCACGATGTTCATGGAACAGAAATTGTCAGACCAGGCTTATGTTCTTGGACCGACACCTTCTGCTTTGACCCGTATCAACAATAGATATCGCTACCAATGCATGGTAAAATACAAGAAAGAACCAGAGCAGCGAAAATTCGTTGAGCGGATATTACATTATTATGAAGACGAAATGAAGCAAGAAAATGGATTACAAATTACGGTTGACTTCCAACCGTATCAGTTGATGTAAGAAGGGAGCACCAAGCCATGACACGAATTGCATTTATGGGGACACCGGATTTTGCCGTACCTGTCCTCGATCGCATCATAGAACAGGGGTACGAGGTTGTCCTTGTCATTACACAACCGGACCGCCCTAAAGGAAGAAAGAAAGTGATGACTCCTCCGCCTGTGAAAGTGGCTGCAGAAAATCACGGCATTCCTGTGTTCCAGCCAGAAAAAATCAAAGACGAATATGAAGAAGTCTTAAAATATGAGCCGGACTTGATTGTGACCGCCGCATTCGGGCAGATCCTGCCGGAGGCATTGCTGCAGGAACCGGAACATGGCTGTATCAACGTGCACGCATCACTACTTCCTGAATTCCGCGGGGGTGCACCGATTCATTACAGCATCTTTGAAGGGAAAAAAGAAACAGGTGTAACGATTATGTATATGGTGAAACATCTTGATGCCGGGGATATGCTGGCCAAAGTGACTGTTCCTATCGAAGATGATGACCATGTCGGAACACTTCATGATAAACTCTCGGCAGCTGGTGCTGATCTGCTTGCCGAAGTACTGCCTGACTTGTTAGCTGGCCGTATGACGCCTGAAGAGCAGGACGAGTCGAAAGTGACGTTCGCATCCAATATCAAAAGAGAACAAGAGTTGATCGATTGGTCCAGGGATCAACAAACTGTATATAATCATGTCCGTGGCCTTCACCCATGGCCCGTCGCTTACACCTTTTGGAGTGGGAAGCCATTGAAAATCTGGTGGGCAGAAAAAGCTGGTGGGGAATATGAGGATGAACCTGGCACTGTAGTCAGGATGGAAGAGGACGGTTTTCTTGTAACCACTGGCGATAGGAAAGTCTTGAAAATCGTGTCTTTACAACCCTCCGGTAAGAAGAAAATGGATGGACAGGCTTTCATCAATGGCGCAGGCCAGTCCTTGCAAGTTGGCGACCGTCTGGGGGAGAAAAATGACTAAATATGCTATAAGAGAAACAGCTCTCGAGTTATTGACCCGTATTGGAGATCAAGGCGGTTTCAGTCATGTCCTGCTCGACAGGGAAATTACAAAGCAGAACCTTTCCCGTCAGGACGGGGGGTTGTTGACAGAGATCGTTTATGGAACGCTGCAGCGCAGGGACCTCATCGATTATTACATCCAGCCTTATATTGCGAAACAAAAGAAGATCAAGCCATGGGTGCGTTGGCTGTTATATATGTCTGTCTATCAAATGATTTTTCTCGAAAGAGTACCAGATCATGCCATCATCCACGAAGCAGTAGAAATATCAAAAAAACGTGGTCATAAAGGAATTTCTTCCTTTATGAACGGTGTTTTACGTAATGTGCAAAGAAAAGGGACTCAAGATATTGAGAAAATCGAAGACCCGATGGAACGGGTCGCTATCGAGACCAGTCATCCCCGGTGGCTGGTAAACCGGTGGGTCGATCAATACGGTCTGGAAACGACGAAGGATATGTGTGGCGCTAACAATCACCACCTGCCCATGTCTGTCCGTGTCCAAACGTTGAGGATAGACTTTCAAGAAGCCATCAACCGTCTGGAAGAGGACGGATTCAAAGTGGAAAAAAGTGTACTATCACCCCAGGGATTAGTAATCACAGAGGGTGCTGTGTTAAAGCATCCGCTTTTCCTGGAAGGGTATTTGACTATACAAGATCAAAGCTCCATGCTGGTTGCAGAGATGATGGATCTATCTGAAGGAATGACCGTGCTGGATGCATGCAGCGCTCCAGGTGGAAAAACAACTCATATAGCTGAAAAAATCGCGGATAAGGGTCAGGTCATTGCGTATGATCTGCATGAGAAAAAGGCTAAACTGGTCAATAACAAAGCAGAACAACTACAGTTGACTTCCATCACCGCTGGTCAAGCTGATTCAAGAAATCTGAAAGATATGCACGAAGCAGAATCTTTCGACCGCATACTCCTTGATGCTCCTTGTTCAGGTTTAGGTGTCTTGAGAGGAAAGCCTGATATCAAATACCATAAAAAAGAAGAAGATATCTTTGCTCTTCGAAAGATTCAAGACGAGTTGTTCGAAGCCATAGCGCCACTTCTGAATTCTGGCGGGAAAATGGTATATAGTACATGTACAGTCGACCGTCATGAAAATGAAGAAGCTGTCAAAAACTTTTTGTCCAATCATCCCGGGTTCAGTGTAGATCAGACATTTTTCAACGAATTACCTTCCTCCCTGGAAGGGGCACTGGGTCTCTCTGAATTTGGTCTGCAGTTATTTCCGCAAGAGTGGGATACAGACGGTTTCTTTCTTACCAGATTGGTCAAGCAGTAAAATTGATAAAGTTCGTACGCCCTCCTGATGCATTTCTATCAGGGGGACAGCGTACAAGAGAAAAAAGAGGCGGGTGAGTCCATGTTAGGTTATTATCTTACAAACCAGGGCCAAGTGAGAAACCATAACGAAGATGCGGGTGGTGTCTTCAAAAATGATGAAGGACAAACGCTGGGTGTTGTAGCTGATGGAATGGGTGGACACCAAGCGGGAGATGTCGCAAGCCAGATGGCAACCTCTCATTTACATAAGAAATGGCAGGAAATTGAAAGGCTATCCACACCAGATGAAGCGGAGAATTGGCTCAGAGAGGCTATTCGTACCGCGAATAATGAAATCAAATCGTATGCTGATGAGCATGTAGAATGTGCGGGGATGGGAACGACAATAGTGGTAGCCATATGTACAGAGCAATTCGCTACCATCGGTCATATCGGAGACAGTCGCTGTTATGTTGCCAATGCCTATGGTTTTAAATCTATAACCGAGGATCATTCCCTTGTCAACGAATTAGTCAGGTCTGGTCAAATCAGCGAAGAACAAGCAGAAAATCATCCGCGAAAAAATGTTTTACTTAAGGCACTTGGTACAGAATTTGATTTGACGGCCGATGTGAAAACCCTGGAATTTGAGGTCAATGACCGTTTGCTTCTATGTACTGATGGATTGACGAACAAAGTGAATGAAGATGAATTGAGTGAGTTGAAAAATTTTGATGGCGATTGGACTGATTACTGCCAAACCCTTGTCGATTTAGCGAATGAGCGGGGCGGGGAAGACAACATTACACTTACTGTCGTCCATTATGATTCTCCTTCTGATGAGAAAGAAGGTGCGGAATAATGCTCAATGACCGTCTCCTTAATGACCGTTATCGCGTACAGGATATGATCGGTGGCGGCGGGATGGCGAACGTCTATTTAGCTCATGATACAATTCTTGATCGGGAAGTTGCTATAAAAGTTCTCCGTTTGGAGCATGGCAACGATGAGGAATTCATTGCACGCTTTCATAGAGAGGCACAGTCGGCTACTAGTCTTTCCCATCCGAATATTGTCAATATTTATGATGTCGGTGAAGAAGATGATATTTATTTCATGGTTATGGAATATGTGGACGGTATGACATTGAAGCAATACATCCAGCAGCAGAGTCCGATAGACGTGGCTGAAGCTGTAGATATTATGCGCCAGGTCACATCAGCCATTGCCCATGCCCATGATAACGGAATCGTGCACAGGGACATAAAGCCTCAAAATATTCTGATCGATCACTATGGTCATGTGAAAGTAACAGATTTTGGCATCGCGATGGCCCTTAGTGCTACGGCATTGACTCAAACGAATTCGGTACTTGGTTCCGTCCATTACCTTTCGCCTGAACAGGCGCGTGGGGGAATGGCTACAAAGAAATCCGATGTTTATTCTCTCGGAATCGTCTTTTTTGAACTTTTGACAGGGCGTCTGCCTTTTTCAGGAGAATCACCTGTCGCTATTGCCCTTAAACATTTACAGCATGAAACCCCATCTTTGAAACGGTGGAACGCTGAATTACCACAAAGTGTTGAAAATGTTGTGCTGAAATCAACAGCTAAGGATCCTTTTCACCGTTATGATTCCGTGTTGGATATGGAATATGACATCGAGACATCCCTTGAACCTTATAGATTGGATGAACCAGAATTCACTCTTCCTACCGATGATGAAGATGAAAAAACAAAGGCTATTCCAGTGATCACTAAAGAATCATATGGAGAACAGCCGGAAGAAAATACCATTATCCATACGAATGAACACAAACCCACCTATCAGGAACAGGAAACTAAACAAAACGTAAAATCCGTACCTCCTGTTGAAAAAAAGAAGAAGAAAAAGAAAGTATGGCCATGGGTCCTTACAATATTGACCTTGCTGATTATCGGCGGTCTTATCGCATTGTTTACGATCCCCGGCATCATTCAACCGGCAAACGTCGAAATGATTGACGTAAAAGGGAAGGAATATGAGGAAGCCTATAGCGAGCTTAGTGATTTGAACTTGAATGTCACAAGAGAGACAGAGTACTCCGATGAAGTGGACGAGGGCTTAGTTATCCGAACGGACCCTGAAGAAGGTATGGTCGTCAAAGAAGGATCGGAAGTTACCGTTTACTCCAGTAGAGGGAAAGAACGGGCTACATTCGAAGATTACAGCGGCAAAAGTTTTGAAGAAGTGAAGAAAGAATTGGAGAGCCGTGGATTTAAGAGTGTGAAGAAATATGAAACCACAAGTGATGAATTCGAAAAAGGGGTCATCATTGAACATTTTACACCTCAAGCGAACGCACAGGTGATACCTGATGAAACAGAAGTGCGGTTCAGTGTAAGCCTTGGGCCACCGAAAGTCAGTCTGCAATCGTTTGATGGATGGACCTTAGAACAGACGCAAGAGTATTTAGAGAATAATGGATTGAAATCTGAAGTGACAGAAAAATATTCTGATCAATACCGGGAAGGTCTTGTGATGGAGCATTCTCCTGGTGCATCAGAGGAAGTGAATGTGGGGTCGACGGTAGATCTTGTCGTTTCCCGGGGGCCGAAGGAAGAGCCGCCACCACCTCCAGCACAACCTAGGGAAGAGCAGGTCTCTGTTGAAATACCAGTTGACGAAGAATCGGAAGAAACCGAACAAAAAGTGCTCATCTATGTCAATGATTCTGATAATGAATCAGAAGAATTGATCATAGAGGAAACGATTACAGAAACAAAAACATTCGAATTCACCTTGAGCATAGCTGAAGGTGAAGAGGCCACCTACAGAGTGATGAGAGGTGAGGAAGTCTTTGATGAAGGCACTTACTCGTATTAAGAAGGTGAAATTATGGCAAGTGGAAAAATAATCAAAGCGTTAAGCGGATTTTACTATGTGCTCCATGATGGTGAAATCTATCAATGCAGAGGCCGGGGTAATTTCCGCAAGAAAAAAGTCTCTCCTTTAGTAGGAGATATCGTTGAATTCAAAGCAGAAAACCACGATGAAGGCTATATCTTATCTATAGAAAATCGCAAAAACGAGTTCGTCCGTCCTCCAATCGCCAACGTGGACCAAGCGATGATTGTCACCTCTGCCATTCATCCGGAGTTTAATGCTTTGTTACTGGACCGCTTTCTTGTGCTGGTGGAAGAGAAGCGGATCGAGCCCTTTATCGTAATATCGAAAATGGATCAGCTGGATGACCATCAAACCCATTTGATGGAGTCTTATAAACAATTGTATGAGAAAATCGGTTACCCTGTCGTACTATCAGCGGTGGATGACACAGATTCTATGGATCAGATTCAATCTCATTTAGCAGGTCGGACGACAGTGATTGCTGGTCAATCAGGGGTGGGGAAATCTTCCTTGCTGAATTCGATCGACCCGCGACTCTCAATTGACACAGATGAGATTTCCGTAAGTCTGGGACGTGGGAAACATACCACGCGCCATGTTGAACTTTATGAAATTTCCAATGGGCTGGTAGCCGATACCCCAGGCTTCAGCTCCCTGGAATTTGGTGAGCTTGAACTTGAACAGCTGCCAGAATGTTTCCCTGAGTTTGTCGCTGTCCAAAACGAATGCAAATTCAGAGGGTGCCTGCATCATAAAGAACCCAAATGTGGGGTGAAAGCTGCGGTTGAAGCAAACGAAATTGCTGAAAACCGCTACCAGCATTACTTGCAATTTTTGGATGAAATACAGAACAGAAAGCCGAGGTATTAATCATGACTAAAATAGCACCTTCCATTCTAGCTTCCAACTTTTCAAATCTAGGAGAAGAAATCAAGGATGTTGAACGAGGAGGAGCCGATTATATCCATGTTGACGTGATGGATGGACACTTTGTTCCGAATATTACGATCGGCCCTTTGATCGTGGATGCCATTCGTCCGGTCACAGACCTTCCTTTGGATGTTCATCTAATGATAGAAAATCCAGATCAATTCATTGAATCCTTTGCCAAAGCAGGGGCAGATATCATCACTGTCCATCAGGAAGCGTGTCCGCATTTGCACAGGACATTGCAGTTGATCAAGAGCTATGGCATCAAAGCTGGCGTCGTTATCAACCCGGCTACACCTGCTGAAATGATCCGTCCTGTACTGGATGAAGTCGATCTTGTTTTATTAATGACGGTTAATCCAGGATTCGGCGGTCAATCGTTCATTTCTTCGGTTGTACCTAAAATCAATCAAATAGCTGAGTGGCGAAAAGAAGAAGGTCTTTCATTCGAAATCGAAATCGATGGTGGAGTGAAAGCTGATACTGCTCGTCAATGCACAGAAGCTGGAGCTGACGTCCTGGTTGCGGGAAGTGCGATCTTTAACCAAACCGACCGCAAAAAGGCGATCGCGGATATACGAAACGCATTATGAATCATGGTGAAGATAGATAGGAAGCTCAAAGGATTGCTTCAGCAGATCCTTTGAGCTTTTTCTATAAACCCGGATAAAGCTTGTCCGACTTGCGGAATGAGGAAAGGATGATAAAAAATGAAAAGGATTGTGGTGGTCGGCGGTGGACCTAAATCATATATCCCTGATTTGAGAAAGTTTCCCTTTCAAGACTGTTTATGGATTGGGGCTGATCAAGGTGCTGAGGTCCTAGTAGAAAATGGACTTTCGCCAGACTTGGCCATCGGTGATTTTGATTCCGTATCAGATGAATCTTTCCGGAGAATTCAAGAAACTTCTAAACAAGTGAAAGTCTTTCCGGATGAAAAAGATGAAACGGATTTGGAATTAGCTATTAGTGAGGCACTCAAAAGGTCACCTGAGCATATTCTATTATTCGGAGTGACTGGCGGAAGAATCGATCACTCACAAGCTAACCTGCAACTCCTCTATCCGCTTCTGAAGAAAGAAGTGAAAGGAACGATTATCGATCAACAGAATCAGGTGGAATTAGTCGGGGCAGGCGAGCATACAATGGAAGCGGATGAGCATTATCCCTATGTTTCTTTTTTACCAATTACGCTCGAAGTGAAAGATCTTACACTAGGAGGCTTTTATTATCCATTGGAAAAAGCCTATCTGCCCTATGGGTCCACCTTGTGCATCTCTAATCGATTGATTGCAGATACGGGTACTTTTTCTTTCATATCAGGCATACTCTTAGTAGTAAGAAGTAAAGACTTGACTAATAGAGGGTAAAGAGGGGATTTCGCATTAGTTCACATAGGAGGAGGGGGCTCTTTGAAGTTTTATACCATCAAACTCCCACGGTTCGTCGGGGGTATAGTGCGCGCAGTCATAAGTACTTTTAAAAAAGATTAGTACAAAAGCAAACGTTTCTTGAAAGGATGTTCAGCCTTAGTAATGCTGGGCATCCCACATCTTGTGAGCGAGACAAGTATCCAAAAGCATTGGGCTGACCAATTGAGGAAGCCCGGTAAATACCATAAAAAAAAGCACCCATTTAAGGGTGCTTTTTTAAAAGTTCATGAAGCCCAAGACCAGTGATTATACGCGCTGTACTTTACCGGACTTAAGTTCACGAGCTGTAACGTAAACCTTTTGAGGCTTGCCATCCACAAGGATGCGAACTTTTTGAACATTAGCTTTGAATTTACGTTTATTAGCGTTCATCGCGTGTGAACGGTGGTTACCTGAGCGTGTACCTTTACCAGATAGAACACTTCTTCTTGCCATATGAAAATCCCTCCTGTTACATACATAAATCATCAGATACTTAGTAACTTTATCATATAGAATAGGTGTTTGCAATAAGCAGAATCGAATTATATCAAGAATTTCTTCTTGACAGATACTATAGATTGTTACAAAGTATAATAGGGATATACAGCTTATTTTCTGAGAAATGAATAGCAATTCATGCGTTCAACTTATGTTATAATAAGTGAAGAAATAGAGGAAAATAAAGGAGGATCTATATGTCCGTTGATTTAAATAATAAATATGGTCATATAACAATAAGTAATGAAGTCATCTCAACGATTGCTGGTGGTGCAGCAGTTGAATGCTACGGAATCGTCGGTATGGCATCAAAAAATCAAATCCGTGACGGCCTATCTGAAATGTTACGCAAAGAGAACTTTTCAAAAGGGGTCGTGGTCAGACAGGACGAAGATCGCCTCCATATAGATATGTACATTATCGTGAGTTATGGTACAAAGATTTCTGAAGTGGCCCATAACGTCCAATCACAAGTGAAATACACATTAAACAAAACAATCGGATTGTCTATCGACTCTGTGAATATTTTCATACAAGGAGTCCGGGTGACAAGCGAATAGGCAGCAGTTGTAGTCAAAGGAGGAAGTAAGCGTGACGTTACAAAAGTTAGACGGCAAAACCTTAGCCGAAATGATTTTGCAAGGGGCACATCATTTAAAACAGAAATCACAGATGATTGATGCATTGAACGTTTTTCCAGTGCCGGACGGGGATACAGGGACGAATATGAACTTGTCCATGACTTCTGGGGCGGAGGAAGTAAGAATGGTCGATCGGAATCATGCAGGCATCGTTTCTAAATCACTATCCAAAGGGTTATTAATGGGTGCGCGCGGGAACTCCGGCGTCATACTTTCCCAGATTTTCCGTGGATTTTCCAAAGTGGTCGAAGAGAAAGAAACTTTAACGACGAAAGATTTCTCAGATGCGCTTCAAGGAGGCGTTACCACTGCTTATAAAGCTGTTATGAAACCTGTGGAAGGTACAATTTTGACGGTTGCAAAAGATGCTGCAGAAGCTTCTGTCGATCTCGCTGAGCAGGAAAGCGACTTCATCCCTTTCGTAGAAGGTGTTGTTGCTGCTGCAAAAGAATCGTTGAAGCGGACGCCTGATCTATTACCTGTTTTGAAAGAAGTCGGAGTCGTAGACAGTGGTGGTCAAGGATTAGTGACCATTTATGAAGGTTTTCTTGCCAACTTGAAAGGGGAAGAACTTCCTGATATCGATGATACGGTTTCCATGGATGATATGGTAAGTGCCGAACACCATAAGCTTGCCCAAGACTTTATGAATACAGAAGACATTGAATTCGGTTACTGTACAGAGTTCATGGTCAAATTCGAAGAGGATAAATTAGCAGAGACTCCTTACGATGAAGATGAATTTCGTAATCAGTTGAGCGAAATCGGTGATTCCCTGCTCGTTGTTTCTGATGAAGATTTGATCAAAGTTCATGTCCATGCAGAATACCCTGGTGAAGCCATGACACTAGGCCAAAAGTACGGAAGTCTGATCAACATGAAAATTGAAAATATGCGTGAACAGCATACTTCGATTGTCGGTAAGAAGAAAAAAGAAAAGCCGAAGTCAAATCAAAAAGCGGAGTACGGAATTGTTACAGTAAGCATGGGGGAAGGCATCAAAAAATTATTTGAAAGTCTCGGAGCCACTGTGGTCATCCAGGGTGGTCAGACGATGAACCCAAGTACACAGGATTTATCTGAAGCCATCAAAGAAGCTCATGCTAAACGTGTGTTAGTTTTGCCGAATAACAAAAATATCGTGATGGCTGCTGAGCAAGCGGCGGAAATCGCAGAAGATGAAGTTGTGGTCATCCCGACTAAAACCATTCCTCAAGGCATGAGTGCTTTATTAGGATTTAATCCTGAAGCAGACCTGATGGCGAATAAAGATGAAATGATCAGCCTTATGTCCGTCGTGAAAACCGGTCAAATTACGTATGCGGTAAGAGATACGCAAATCGATGGCCTGAACATTGAGAAAGATCATTTCATGGGGATTGCGGATGGCAAAATTTCCTCAACTGATCAAAATGCCCTGACAACAGCTAAAACGCTGTTAAGTCAAATGATTGATGAGAACGAAGATGAAATACTGACGATTCTGACAGGGGAAGACGTCGAAGAACATGAAGTCACAGAGCTTGAAGAATACCTTGAAGAAACATATGAAGATTTAGAGGTGGAGATTCACGTGGGTGGTCAACCGATCTATTCTTATATTTTCTCCATTGAATAGAAAAAAGTACCCTCACCTGTGAACGGATCTGCCATACGCGAAGGCTCAGAGTATTAGCTCTGAGCCTTTTTTCTGTTAAAAGGGATAGGCAGTCAAGTTTGACTGCGGAGGTTCGTACGTTTCAGTTTGACGTACTTTTTTACAGAATGAACGATTGCCACAATATAACCAGCTATCAATAGAGAATAAATCAGGACGGTTCCTGTGCTATTGAGAGGTATGGTGATCATAATGGTTCTTACATTAGTCAATACGATGAACCCTCCGGCAAGTACTCCGAGGACGAGCGGAGGCATAATACGGACAAGCCATGCTGCAAGAGGTGCAGCTATCACACCGCCGATGATGAACGCGAACACCAACAGCCAACTGAATTGTTCCCATCCTAAAAAAGTCAAAAATCCAAGTGTTGCTGAAATAGTCACGATGAATTCACTTGTGTCCACAGTCCCAATCACTTTACGCGGCTCGATCTTTTCACGTGAAAGAAGGACAGGCGTATTAACCGGCCCCCATCCTCCGCCACCAATCGAATCGAGAAACCCACCGACAAAACCTAATGGGTAGATAAATCGCTTGTTCAGCGGCTTGTCGCTTTTATTGAGCGTTTTATTCCGATTAAGTGAAAGAAAACGGACTACGATGTAAATTCCTAAACCCAGAAGAAAAACGGATATGTATGGGCGAATGGTTTCACCAGGGATGCGACTTAATAAAGCTGCACCGAAAAATGCACTGACCGCGCCGGGCAGGGCCAGTTTTAGGACAAGTCTCCTATCGACATTGCCAAACTTGAAATGAGAGAATCCGGAAGCAGCTGTTGTGGCAACCTGGGCCATATGAATAGAAGCAGAAGCAACTGCAGGTGCCAGGCCATAAGTGAGTAAGATTGAGGAAGATGTCAGGCCGAATCCCATACCAAGGGCACCGTCAATTAACTGGGTGAAAAATCCTACCAATGCGAAAATTAATAATTTATTCAAAAACAACCTCTCCTTTGATTAAACATATAAGTTTACTTGGTTTTATGGTTGAAGAGGTCTGAAAAAGACATAAATAAAACCTCTCCAATGAGAAGAGGTCCAAATAAAGCCTCTCCTTATTTCTCAGACGAGTTGTCTGCTGGAATGAGCACCTTTCAGTGTGGTTGCTGCGGGATCGTCAGACCAGGTTCCTCCCCCGACTCTTCATAAGGATTCAATTTTTAAAATGATAATATATCTAAAACTAATGGACACTGAATGTTATGTCAAGAACTAATTCCGAAATTAACAGAAAAATTGTAATTTTTTAAAATGGTATTGACATATCTATAAAAGGAGCCTAAGATTTGTATCAATTAGTTTTTCAGAAAACTTAATCAACCTATCCTGTTTTCTTATCATGAGAGGTGGAGGGACTGGCCCTTCGAAGCCTCGGCAACGGGTCTGATGTTAGTTGATCAGACACTGTGCCAATTCCAGCAAGTGGTTGAACCGCTTGGAAAGATAAGAAGAATGGTTCTTACTTTACCGAGTAAATACCTTTCTTCTTATCCACGAAGAAAGGTATTTTTGTTTGAAGCAATGAAAGGAGGAGCTTATGGAAAACGATATTGTCACTTATGATCATTTTCCGGGGGATCCATTCACAAACCATCAACCAGATGACGAAACGAAGGGTGCACTTGATGTCATTCATTGGGCTTATGGACAATACGGGTCAGATGTTGTATATGCTTGCAGCTTTGGAGCAGAAGGAATCGTTCTCATTGATCTTATTTCAAAGGTGAAACCAGATGCTGAAGTAGTCTTTCTAGATACTGGCCTTCATTTCCAGGAAACCTATGAATTGATTGAAAAAGTGAAAAATAGATACCCTGAATTACGAATTCACATGAAAAAACCTGAACTGACAGTAGAGGAACAAGCGGAGGAGCATGGGTCAGCCTTGTGGAAACGCCAGCCGGATCAATGCTGTTATATTCGTAAAATCAAACCTCTTGAAGATGCACTCTCAGGTGCGGCGGCCTGGTTTTCTGGCCTCAGACGTGAACAGTCACCTAGTCGGAGTAAAACTGATTTCGTAAATAAGGATGAGCGTTTTAAGTTAATCAAGGTATGCCCCCTAATTCATTGGACATGGGAAGACGTTTGGCAATATATCCGACTAAATCGCTTGGATTACAATGAATTGCATGATCAAAACTATCCGAGTGTCGGCTGCATCCCTTGCACCTCGCCAAGTACAGACGAGAGCCGGTCGGGCAGGTGGAAAGGATTCAATAAAACAGAATGCGGACTTCATACAGCTGGAAATAACAATAGCTGAATAACAAAAGGAGGAATTATAAAATGTCTATCATTACACCTCATGGAGGAAAATTAATTAATAAATGGAGTAATAATCAGCAGGAGGATTTTACAGGGAGTATTGAATTGGATGCGATGGCATTAAGTGATGTCGAGCTGATCGCGAATGGTGCCTACAGCCCTCTTGAAGGATTTTTAAATCAAGCAGACTACGATTCTGTAGTCGAGAATCTCAGACTTGCAGATGGGACACCGTGGAGTATTCCGATCACCCTTCCGGTGGATGAAGCGACAGCCGCTGAGTTGCAGCAAGGAAATCGAGTGAAATTAGTGAAAGATGGAAAGGTTTATGGAGCCATTGAAGTATCTGACATATATCAACCGGATAAAGAGAAGGAAGCCGAAAATGTGTACTTAACTACTGATCTGGGTCATCCCGGGGTGAAGAAGTTGTTTGGCCGACCAGATCATTACGTAGCTGGAGATATTGAAGTATTTCAAAGCTCAACAAAAGAACATGATGATCGATTCTACCTGGACCCTGCGGAATCGAGAGAGTTGTTCCAACAGTTGGGTTGGGAAAAAGTCGTGGGCTTTCAAACGAGAAATCCAGTACATAGAGCCCATGAATATATCCAAAAGGCGGCTCTTGAAACTGTAGACGGCTTATTTCTGAACCCACTGGTCGGGGAAACAAAGAGTGATGATATCCCAAGTGATGTTCGAATGAAGAGCTATCAAGTCTTAATTGATAACTATTACCCGAAAGATCGTGTTACATTAGCCGTTTTCACTGCAGCTATGCGCTACGCTGGTCCGAGAGAAGCTATTTTCCACGCTATTGTACGGAAAAACTTTGGCTGTTCCCATTTCATTGTCGGAAGGGATCATGCAGGTGTAGGCGACTATTACGGGACTTATGATGCACAGAAAATCTTCAGCCATTTTGAAGAGGATGAATTGGAAATAACGCCATTATTTTTTGAACACAGTTTTTACTGCAAAGCCTGTGAAGCGATGGCATCGCATAAAACTTGTCCACATGAAAAAGAAAATCACGTCATTCTTTCTGGCACAAAAGTGAGAGAACTATTACGAAATGGAGAAAAACCGCCAAAAACATTCAGTCGTCCTGAAGTAGTCGAAATTCTGATCGATGGATTACAAGAAAAGACCGCAGGAGTGAAAGGGTGACTCAAATGGAAAGGAATATAACCTGGCATCAGGCGTCTGTCAGCCAAAAAAATTACAGAAATAAAAATGGCCATCACAGCGGAGTGATCTGGTTCACCGGACTCTCAGGATCTGGTAAGTCCAGTATTGCGAACCAGCTGAATCATCTCCTCCATGAGAGAGGGATTCATACGTACCTGCTCGATGGTGATAACATCCGCCACGGACTAAATTCGGACCTGGGGTTCTCAGCAGAAGATCGGGAAGAAAACATACGCCGGATCGGGGAGGTAGCTAAACTGTTCGCAGATAGCGGCGCAATTGTTCTGACGGCGTTCATTTCCCCCTATCAAAAAGATCGGGACCGTATCCGTGCTTCTCTCCCTGAAGAAGACTTTTTAGAAGTGTATGTTGATTGTCCGATCGATGAATGTGAAGCAAGAGATCCTAAAGGGTTATATGAGAAAGCAAGACAGGGTCATATCAAAGGATTCACGGGGATCGATTCCCCCTATGAAGCACCGATCGACCCTGAACAGGTGTTACACTCCTTCGATTATGATGTGAAAAGCTGTGCCGATCAACTGCTGGTCTTGCTTGAAGAAAAAGGGTGGATTAAAAAAGGAGCGTGACAGGATGTCTAAAGTTTATATCGTTGGTGCAGGACCTGGAGATTACGATTTAATCACTTTAAAAGGATTAAAAACAATCCAACAGGCAGATGTCATTTTGTATGACCGTTTGATAAACGAAGAGCTACTGAATGAAGCAGGGGAAAATACCGAAATGGTTTTTTGCGGTAAACGGCCGGATCATCACGCATTATCCCAAAAGACTATCAATCATCTATTATGCAAATACGCTCTTCAAGGCAAAACAGTTACACGCTTAAAAGGCGGTGATCCCTTTGTCTTCGGACGGGGAGGAGAAGAGGCGGAAGAATTGGCACGCAAAAACATTCCGTTTGAAATCGTCCCTGGAATTTCGTCCGGTGTCGCCGCCCCCGCCTATGCAGGAATTCCTGTGACTCACAGGGAGTACAGCTCTTCAGTCGCTTTCATTTCAGGCGTCAGCAAGCTTGGAGAAGATGAAGAAGAATATTGGGAACACGTCGTTAAAAGTATGGATACCTTGTGTATTTATATGGGGGTGAAGAAATTACCCGACATCTGTGATCGCCTCCTGAAATATGGGCGGGAAGCAGATACACCCATCGCCCTTGTGCAATGGGGAACGACAGAGCAGCAAAAAACGGTTACAGGGACTCTGACGACGATCGTGGAAAAAGCTCGTCACATCGAGAATCCATCAATGATTGTTGTGGGAGATGTAGTCAAACTCAGAGAAAAACTGCAGTGGTTTGAGCCTTATGCTGTAGAAGAAACGGCAGCCATCGAGTCCGTTGTAGGGTAGAAAGGGGTAGCCTGATGAAAGCTGTGTTATATGTCAGCCATGGAAGCAGGAGAAAAGAAGCGACAGATGAAGCACTCCACTTTCTTCATACCGTCCATCAACAGATAGGAGTATCTCTCCATCACATTTGTTTCTTAGAACTTGCTCACCCGGATTTTCATGAAGGAATTGAACGGTTAGTGCGAAAAGGAGCGACAAAGGTAGCTGTTTTACCGGTATTATTATTAAGCGCTGGTCACTATTTTAAGGACATTCCTGAAAAAATAGAGAGAGCGAAAGCCCGGTTTCCTCATATTGAATTCTCTTACGGCGAGCCGCTCGGTGTCCAAGAGAGAATTGTAGATGTGCTAGTGGATCGTATCCAACAAACAAGTGCAGTGATTGATACCGAGACAAATATTCTTCTTGTAGGAAGGGGGAGCCGGCACCCCGACACGAAAACGTCAATTGAAAGGGTTGCTCGTATCCTTAAGAAAAAAACAGGAGCACCTAGCGTCGAGGTCTGTTATTTAGCAGCTCTGTCGCCAAGTTTTGAGGAAGGTCTCAAAGAATCTGTAAATCACAATGAAAAAACCATCGTCGTTCCTTACTTATGGTTTACAGGGGTATTAATAGAGTCGATCCAGCAGAAAATAAATGAATTTGCAGCAGGTGGGTATGAAATCTATCAAGCTTCCTATCTAGACACTCACCCGAACATGGTACGGGCAGCTGCTGATCGAGTCCATGAAGCGCTCGGGCATATAAGAGAGCAGAGTGATTCGGGGGTCAGTCAATAATGCCACCTCTGATGATAAATTTAGCCAAACGTTCTGCAGTTATCATTGGCGGTGGAAAAGTAGCCTGTAAGCGAGCGGAAACGCTCATTGATCATGGAGCAAAGGTGACGATCATCAGTCCTGACATCATAGAGGGTTTGCAAGCTTTATACCAACGTAATGAAATTCAATGGAAAAACAAAAAATTCGAACCTGACGATATTCAAGGAGCCTTTATTGCAGTCATCGCTACAAATGACCTGACAGAAAATCAAAGAATCACTGCGGCGGCTGAAAACGTGCCTCTTCTTAATAGAGCAGATGGCGGGGAAGGCGGAAACCTTCATTTTCCCGCTCATTTCACAAGAGGGAAATTAACGATTGCCGTATCTACAGGTGGGGCAAGTCCTATGCTTGCTTCGCACCTGAAAAGAAATTTAGAGGTGCATTTTCCGCCTGACTATGAACATTATATAGACTTCTTATATGAATGCAGGCAAATATTGAAACGGTCTGGTTTCTCAAGAGAAGTAAAGCAAGACATCCTTGAAAAAATATTAGAGGACAGCTACCAGGACCCTGCCATCCAACGACAAATGTTAGAGGAGATAAAAAAGGCTGGAGAGGAGAAGGAATTTGACAGGATTAGAAGGTAAAAAGGTCGGAATTGCAGCAGATCGAAGTGCTGATTCTATTTCGAATCTCGTGGTCAACATGGGTGGAATTCCCGCTGTTTATCCTATCCAGGGCACCAAGAGGTTGAATGAAGCCACTTGTAAGCAAAATGTGGAAGATTACTTGAACGAAACCTTCGACTGGGTCATTTTAACGACAGGAATCGGAGCAAGAACGTTAGCCGATAATGCTGAAACACACGGCTTCCATGATTCATTAATAAATAAATTAAGTGAAGAACCACTTGCTATAAGAGGTTCTAAAACTTTGGACTGGTTAAAGGAAAATGGTTTAAGACCCTCTGTAATTGCAGATGACGGAACAATGAATAACTTATTTGAGCGTTTAATAATGGTCGATAAAGATGTGAAAGGGAGGGTATTCCTCCAAGCCTACAACCAGGATGATGCATATCTTAAGCAGTTTCTCGAGAAGCAGGGTTATTCCGTCTACTTATCACGGCCCTATGTATTCGAGGCTCCACTTCCGGATGTGTTGCAGGAGCTTAAAGAAGAAATAACCTCTTTAAAAATGGATGCAGTGATTTTTACAAGTAAGACTCAAGTGCTCAACCTTTTCTCAAATGCAGCAGAACATGGGGGATTAGTGGAAGCATTCAATACTGATGTTCTCGCTGTGGCTGTTGGGAAAGTGACAGCGAATGAGCTGGAAAGCCAGGGTATCAATAATGTGCTTCAACCTAAACGGCAGAAAATGGGGGCGATGGTCGTTACGCTTGATCGATATTTTAATCCCCAGGCTTAAAAAAAACCGTCCAAGCTAACTCTTGATCTATTTAAAATAATGCTCTATTAAATTTCAGAATAAGCTCCTGATTGTGTAAGACTCAGTTACGAGACTTTATTAGGAGTTTAGGGGCTGCGGGAAAAGGCTCGCGTTCCATGGGGCGGGCGCTGAGCCTCCTCGGACTTCGTCCTGTGGGGTCTCAGCTGTCCCGCACATCCCATAGGAGTCTCACCGTCTCCCTCCGCCCCTTTACCATATTAGGTCCTCGAAACAACTTCTGGAATAAGCATCTATGAGCTTAAGGGAAGTAGAGGATTGACAATTACAAGGAAGGCATTCTGATCATGGGAGCTTGATATAGAGCGTTTTATGACTATAACACAGGGGTAGTGAAGACAACCCACCTGAGTAAGGAGTTCGTTTCTCACATACATCAGATGGGTTGGTGGGGAAGCTGCACTGTTTCCAAGCCAACCGTACGATTAGGAAGATTCTCGAAACTACATCTAAAGGGGAGCATTCACGGAGGACGCCCTGTAATTAAGCGTAAGATGTTTGATTCTCACTCAAATATGACAGTATTTTTCTGAACGAATTTCGAGAAAAACATATAGCAAGGGGCGGCGGGGAAAGCGAAGCATTCCCCGCCACCCCGATCCTCTCACAAAATGTCTCGAAATTGTATCATCAAAACTCCTGGAACATAACTGAATAACTCTCATGTAAAAATTCAGCAACAACCTTTAGCAAAGGCTAAAAAATAAAGATAAAGTGAAAATGATTACGGAGGTGGAATGATTGCAATTCCAGGTAATGAATAGTCCGTTCAGTAAAGAACAGGCTGACCTTTTGAATAAGTTGCTGGTCACCTTGAACGAACAACAAAAAATCTGGTTAAGTGGCTACCTGTCTGCCGGGCAGGCCGCTGTACTACCTGCCCAGGAGGAAACAACAGACGCCGGGGTGGCTGACCAGATTTCGACACGCCATATCACTATCCTATACGGTTCTCACACGGGAAATTGCCAATCCTTAGCTGAGGAATATACCGAGAAACTTAAGGGGAAAGGGTTTACCGTCCAACTTTCATCCATGGACGACTTTAAAACGAAAGCATTGAAAAAAGTGGAAGACCTATTAATTTTGACGAGTACTCACGGAGATGGAGACCCTCCTGATAACGCCTTATCTTTCTATGATTTTATACACAGCAAGCGAGCTCCTGAGTTAGATGGGGTGCGTTACTCTGTGCTTGCCCTGGGTGATAGCTCCTATGAGTTCTTCTGTCAGACCGGGAAGGAAATTGATGCGAGACTGGAAGAATTGGGAGCAGAGCGCATTTATGGGAGAGTAGACTGTGACTTGGACTTTGAAGAACCGGCTGAAGAATGGTGGGAAGGAGTATGGGAACAGCTTGGCAGCAGTACAGCTAAAGAAAACAGCGGGGATCCGATCGCCCCTCCTTTACCTATATCCGATAAACCCATTTATTCTAAATCACATCCATTTCAAGCGGAAGTATTAGAAAATATCAATCTTAACGGCAGGGGTTCAAATAAGGAGACCCGCCACTTGGAAATTGATTTGGAAGGTTCACAACTCACTTATGAACCAGGAGATAGTTTAGGGATTTATCCGCAAAATGAAGAAACATTGGTTGATGAGTTGATCGATGAGATGGGATGGGATCCAGAGCTTTCAGTGCCAGTGACAAAACAAGGGGAAGTCCGGGCGTTAAGAGAAGCACTTACTTCTCATTTTGAAATTACAGTCCTATCCAAGCCCTTATTAGAAAAGCTTTCCACCCTTACTTCAAATCAAAAGTTGACTGAACTTCTGGAATCAAGAGAAAGACTGAATGAGTATGTGCATGGAAGGGATCTGCTTGATGTAGTCAGAGATTATGGCCCGTGGGAAGCAGATGAGAAACAATTCATAAGTGTATTGCGGAAAATACCTTTTCGCCTTTATTCAATTGCCAGTAGTTTGAATGCGAATCCTGATGAGGTCCATCTCACAATCGGAGCATTACGATATGACGCTCATGGCAGGAAGCGGACCGGTGTATGTTCTGGCCAATGTGCCGAGCGGACTGACCAGGGTGATCAGTTAGCTGTATTTGTACAAAAGAACCAGAACTTCAAGCTTCCGGAAAATAAAGAAGCCCCTATCATTATGATCGGCGCCGGTACTGGTATAGCACCTTACCGATCGTTTCTTGAAGATAGGGAAGAACAAGAGATTCACGGTAAGTCATGGTTGTTCTTCGGTGAACAACATTTCGTTTCGGATTTTCTATATCAAGTAGAATGGCAAAAGTGGCTGAAGGAAGATGTTCTTTCAAGGATGGATGTCGCATTTTCCAGAGATTCTTCAGAAAAAGTATATGTCCAGCACAAAATGTATGAAAGAAGGAAAGAGCTTTACGAATGGATCGAAGACGGAGCATATATTTATGTGTGTGGAGATGAGAAGTATATGGCGAAAGACGTCCAGGATACGCTGCTTGAAATATTTAAAAATGAAGGTGGCCTTTCAATGGAAGAAGCGGAAGCCTATTTGGCAGAACTAAGGCAGCAGAAACGTTACCAAAGAGATGTTTATTAATAGAAGATACACATGAAAGGTTTTGCCAAGCACCAAGAAGGAAGGAGACTAATCGATGTCTGATAATAAAACGATCCATCCTCAAGGACCTCCAGATGAAATGGAGCGTATCAAAGAAGATAGTCGCTACTTGAGGGGAAATTTAGTAGAGAGCTTTCAAGATCCGATTACGGCTAGTATCCCAGAGGAAGATACAAAGCTCTTAAAGTTCCACGGCAGCTATATGCAGGACGACAGGGATCTGCGACAGGAGAGAAAACAAAAAAAACTGGAACCAGCGTATCAGTTTATGATTCGTGTCCGTCTGCCTGGTGGGGTTGCTACTCCGAAACAGTGGTTGACCATGGATGAATTGGCTGATCAGTATGGGAATGAGACCTTGAAATTAACAACAAGACAAACCTTCCAGATGCACGGAATCTTGAAATGGAATATGAAAAAAAGCATTCAGGCGATGGATGCTGCCTTGATGGACACGATTGCTGCTTGTGGTGATGTGAACCGGAATGTCATGTGCAACTCAAATCCGAATCAGTCCGCACTTCACGCAGAAGTTTATGATTGGGCGAAAAAAGTTAGTGACCATTTATTACCAAGAACAAATGCCTACCACGAAATTTGGCTGGATGAAGAAAAGCTTGTAGATGGAAAAGAAGACGAACCGATCTATGGTCCTGTATATTTACCGAGAAAATTCAAAATCGGCATAGCCGTTCCCCCATCGAACGATGTGGACGTCTTTTCACAAGATTTAGGATTCATTGCGATTGTAAAAGGTGGGGAATTACTAGGGTTTAATGTGGCTGTTGGAGGCGGCATGGGGATGACCCATGGAGATACTGCCACATACCCTCAACTCGCACGAGTCATCGGTTTTTGTCCAGTAGAGCGGACAGTGGATGTCGCAGAAAAAATCCTGACCATCCAACGCGATTATGGAAATCGCTCTAACCGCAAAAATGCGCGTTTCAAATACACGATTGACCGTCTTGGGGTGGAGTGGATTCGCGAAGAGTTGAACGACCGACTTGGCTGGAGCCTGGAAGACGCGAAAGACTACCACTTTGAGAGTAATGGGGATCGTTATGGATGGGTGAAAGGAGAAGATGGTCATTGGCATCATACCTTTTTCATTCAAAATGGCCGGATCAAGGACTCAGAGAATTATCGCTTGAAAGAGGGGTTACGTAAAATAGCGGAAACGAATACAGGGGAATTCCGTTTGACTCCGAATCAAAATGTAACTCTTTCTATGATACCAGAGGAGAAGAAAGCAGAAATCGAAGGCATCATAGACGATTATGAACTCATGGATGGTGAACACAATTCAGCAATAAGAAGGAACTCTATGGCTTGTGTGGCATTGCCGACCTGCGCATTAGCGATGGCAGAATCAGAAAGGTACCTTCCATCATTAATCGACAAATTGGAGGAAATTCTTGATGAAGCAGGGCTAGTAGAGGATGAGATCATTATCCGGATGTCAGGGTGTCCGAATGGCTGCTCACGGCCTGCATTAGGTGAGATCGGCTTTATCGGAAAAGCTCCGGGTAAATATAATATGTACTTGGGAGCAGGCTTTGCTGGGGAACGACTGAATAAATTATATCGTGAAAATATTGGAGAAGAAGAAATCTTAAAAGAATTGAAGCCGATGTTGTTCCACTATGCTCAAGATCGGGAAGGGCAAGAGAAATTCGGAGACTTTGTGATTCGAGCGGGCTACATTGAAGCTGTTCATAACGGGCAAGATTTCCACAGTTAAAGCTATTGCACGTGTTATCAGGTTATGTACCTTTTTTAGGTTGGACTGTCACTACCATCGCCCACAGGAATATGGTATTAAGGGAGACCAAATGCAAAGAGGTGCATAATAATGGATGATAAACGTAAGCAACTTCCCGATTTGTTCGATCAACGGCTCCACGAAATGGTAAAGGCGGTAGATTCCTTCTTTGATGAGTCCATCAAGCAAGTCAATCAATTTTTTCAACACTCAAGCATCCCCGTAGAGGTGATTGAAACTGGATCTGATGTCACTATCGAAGCCTATTTGCCGGGAGTTCAGAAAGATCAAATCAGAATCGACCGTTTCGGGGATCAGGTAAGAATTCGTGTCGAGAACCATGCTTCTAAGGAGGTCACAAGTGAAGATTCCTCCTTTTATAATTCAAAGCAAGCGTGGAGTCAAAAGGAACGAATCATCACATTGCCTTTCGCAGTCTCTGAAACTTCCAGTAGTGCTTCCTTCAAAAATGATGTGCTGAAGGTCATGTTTGCGAAAAATAACTTTTCCATCAAAGTAATTGATGTAGATAACTGATACAACCAACGAAGGGGGAGGCGTTCATTTACGCCTTCTCTTTTGCTGCTTCTTACATAGAATATTAGAGGAACTCTGAACAGGGAGGGTTGGCATTGCATGTCATTTGGGTCCCTTGCTATTATCCGGTCCTGCTTCACCCTGGATATCACGGTTATCTTCCGCAAAGCACTTACCGGTCTGAGCGGATTTATCCAGATGTAGACGCTGGTATGTTCATACAATCAGCATCAGAGATGGATCAATTGATGGATGAAGCCCGTACAGTAGTGGAACGGATTCACAGCTCAGAAGAATTTGCGAATGAAATGATGGGTGCTGCACAAGAATCAGATCAATCCAAAGTTGATTCCTTGATTCAGAGTACAGGCGTAGGTGCCTCATTTAAAGCGGAATACACTCCAGATGGTTTTAGGTTGCATATGACTTCTTCTGTCAATCAATTGAATTGTTGTAAATTAATCTTGTCTTTACGTTGGCGATGATGAAAAACACGAAAAACCCGGCTTCCTTTAATTGAGGATGCCGGGTTTTTCGTGTTTAATCGAGGGGGCAGACCTTCGCGTCATAAGCTGACCAGTTACGGTGAAGAAAAAACACTTCACGGCAATGTGCTTCTAGGGCGCCTCAGGTCTCCCAGCCTCTCGCCAAATTTCTAATGTCCAAGCGAGCGCATGATAAATTCAATGAGAAAGACCATGGCGATAAGAACGACAGGCGTTGATAGTTCTCTTTGTTTCCCGATAGCGAATTTGACAATCGGATAGGCGATGAAGCCGAAAGCCATTCCGTCCGCGATGGAATACGTGAATGGAATCATCACGATGATCAAAAACGCCGGCATTGCTTCAGACAGTTGGTCCAATGGGATTTCCTTGATGTTCTGGACCATCAAAGCTCCGACGATGATCAAAATCGGGGCGATTGCCGTAGATGGGACCATAGAAATCCAGGGGATGAACAGTAACGTACCTAAAAACAGACCACTCATAGTCAAAGCGGCTCTTCCTGACTTTCCGCCTGATGCGATGACCGCTGCACTTTCTGCTGAAGAAACCGTCGGAGAAGTGCCGAGGAATCCTGTAGTCAATGCAGAAAAAGCGGACGCTTGATAAGAACGTTTGAACTTTTCTTCTTGATCAAGCATGTTCAACTGTCCGTGGATCAAGCCCATGTTTTCAAAAATAAGCACGATCGCAAGTGGAAAAACAGCCATCCAAAAGCCGAATTGTCCAATACTGCTGAAGTCGGGCATGAATACCCATGTTTGCTCTTTAAGTTCAATCATTTCGCCACGTTCACCTAGAAGGCCGGTGAAATGAGCAATAACCGTCCCTGCAATCATCGTTACTAAAAAGTTTCCTGGCACATTCCTGGTAAATAAAAAAATACCGATGAATAACGTCAGGATACTAGTAATGACGATAGCTGACGAAGGGTTGCCAAGTGTAATCAAAGAATGTTCTCCTCTTACGACAAGACCGCCTTTTTCTAGACCGATTAAAGTTAGGAACAATCCGAGACCCACCGTGATGGCATGTTTCAAAGATGACGGTATCGCATGTTTCAACCAATCTCCAAGTCTAGTAAAGGCAGTGGCTAAGAAAAGCAATGAAGCGACGAGCACTACAGCAAGTCCTTCTTGGAAACCCATGCCACTCCCTTCAACGATTGAAAAAGCAAACAGAGCATTGACACCCATTCCGGGAATGAGAACCATAGGCGCATTTGCGTATATGGCCATGATCAAACAGCCTAGTGCACTGGCAAGAATAGTAGCCACCATACCGCTCTCAAGCGGCAATCCGGCACTTTCAAGGATTTGGCTGTTGACGGCGACGATATATACCGTCGTGAAATAACCGATCAATCCGGCCAATCCTTCTTTCTTCCAGCTCACCTGTTTATTTTGCTGATTGAGCATTTCAATCTCCTCTATGAAATTATCCCTCTCCCGCCCGGTTACCGAGTAACCCACAAACATTCATTTTACTCTTTATCTGTCATTCTGGCAAGGTAAAGTTAAAATTCATCTTCCTTTCTACAAAGGACTTTATGTTATGTAACAGGTATTCAATATAAAATGGAAGTTTAAAGGATGCTTAATTTCGAGATGTTTGTAGGAAATTACTAGCTTCTTCTCCCGCGGGAGCCTCTTTCTCCCCCTACGACCCTTGCGATATGCGTTTCTCGAAAGCACTTGAAGGAGAAACTGCCCTTTGGTGTGTGGTTTAATCATACTTTAGTGGTGGAATGATGGGTTTTATTCGCAAAAGCGCGTTCCTGTACAGTTCTCCCTGCTTATGACGCGAGTGTCTGGGCGATGTAGCTGGACGAGTGATTTCCCGGACCTTCAAGCTCTATCTTTAATAATGGAAACCTTTAAGATATCTCGATGCTGAGTGTTTAAGATAAGGGAGCTTTTATGGAGGAGGGTAAGAACGTTTAGAAAGCTTCATTTTTTTCATATAAATATTAAGCCCAGCAATTTTATGATAAGATAAGATAGGATTATTCAACGATGGAAAGCGTTTTCTTTTGTTTGATAGAGATAGTTTGCAAAGGGATGGTGGAAGAAATGAAATATCGTTCAGTATTCGATATCATCGGTCCGGTCATGATCGGACCTTCAAGTTCACATACAGCCGGAGCAGCCCGGATAGGCAGGGCTGCCCGTCATCTTTTCGGTAGAGAACCCAAGTATGCACATATTCACTTGTATGGTTCTTTTGCGAAAACATATAAAGGTCATGGAACAGACGTGGCTATCATCGGTGGGTTACTGGATTATGAAACCTATGATCAGAGAATCAGCGACTCCCTTGTTACGGCCAGGAAAAACGGTATGAAAATCCGTTTCCATGAAGAAGATGCACATACGGATCATCCGAACACAGCTAAAGTTAAAATCGGCGATGATGATGGCGAGCTGGAACTTGTCGGTATTTCCATCGGTGGCGGGAAAGCGGAAATCACCGAGTTGAATGGATTTGAACTCCGTTTGTCAGGCAGCCATCCAGCCATTTTACTGATTCATAACGACCGTTATGGGGCGATTGCTTCAGCGACTACGATCTTAGCAAAAAACGAAATTAATATCGGCCGGATGGAAGTGTCCAGAAAAGCTCAAGGAGAGCAGGCGTTGATGGTTATTGAGGTCGATCAAAACATTGATGATTCAGTTTTGGATGAATTAGAACGTGCCGATCATATCACCCAGGTAGCAAAAATTTCAGACTGACGATACAGAAAGGGGCGAGCACATGTTTCGAAATGTAGCAGAACTCGTAGAGCTTGCAGAAAGTGAAAATATTCAAATCTCAGAAGTGATGATCCGTCAAGAGATGGAGGTCAAACAACTGACGAGAGAAGAAGTGTTTCAAAATATGGAAAGAAACCTTGATGTAATGGAAAAAGCGGTAGAGGATGGATTGAAAGGGGTCAAATCTCATAGTGGATTGACTGGCGGCGATGCAGTTTTAATCCAGGATTATATGAAAAACCATAAGCCGTTATCTGGTAATCTTTTAATGGATGCTGTCAGTAAAGCTGTGGCGACCAATGAGGTGAACGCAGCGATGGGCACCATTTGTGCGACACCTACGGCAGGGAGTGCCGGTTGTGTGCCTGGAACACTTTTCGCAGTGAAAAACCAGTTGAACCCGACACGGGAACAAATGGTCGATTATTTATTTACATCAGGCGCATTTGGTTTTGTCGTAGCTAACAATGCTTCGATCTCGGGTGCGGCAGGAGGCTGCCAGGCAGAAGTTGGATCCGCAGCAGGAATGGCATCAGCTGCTATCGTCGAAATGGCTGGTGGAACGCCGTCTCAATCAGCAGAAGCGATGGCCATAACATTAAAAAATATGCTTGGTTTGATTTGCGACCCTGTGGCTGGCCTTGTAGAAGTTCCATGTGTGAAACGGAATGCTATGGGAGCATCGAATGCGATTGTCGCTGCTGATATGGCACTGGCTGGAGTCACGAGCCGTATTCCTTGCGATGAAGTCATAGATGCGATGTACAAAGTCGGCCAACGCATGCCGTCCGCCTTCCGGGAAACGGCCCAGGGAGGACTGGCAGCTACACCTACTGGAAGAGAATTAGAAGCGAAAGTGTATGGAATCTCGTTGAAGAAAGAGTGAAGAATGTGTTACAACATCCGATTAGTGAAGTCAAAGGAGTCGGGGAGAAATTAGAAACCCACTTGAATGAATTGGGGTTGTTTACTGTTGAGGATTTGTTGTTTTATTTTCCTCATCGATACGATTCCTACGAAGTGAAGCCCTTGACAGAATTGACAAATAATGAAAAAGCGACGATTGAAGGTGAAATCGTCTCAGAACCAGCTTTAAGCTTCTATGGAAGAAAGAAATCACGGCTTACCTTCACTCTTCAAGTGGAGCAGTTTGCAGTCAAAGCCGTAATGTTCAATCGTGCCTTTGCAAAAAAACAACTCCAACAGGGAGATACGGTGACCGTTACGGGGAAGTGGGATCAACAGCGGTTGCAGATCACTGTCAGTCAATTCAAAAAAGGTGAATCAAAGAGCCAGGAACCCATTCAGCCTGTTTATACTCTCAAAGAAGGTGTCAACTTGAACACATTGAGAAAAGTGATCAAAACAGCGCTGGATCAGAACGGGAGTTCTCTCCCTGAAATTTTGCCGGAAGATTTGACTCTCGCCTACAAACTGCCGGAGCGTGTGCAAGCTCTTAATCAAATGCACTACCCTGAAAGCCGTATCATGTTGAAGCATGCGAAGAGACGGTTTATTTATGAAGAGTTCCTGGTTTTTCAGTTGAAGATGCAGCTGTTGAGGAAACATCATCGGGAATCAACTACAGGGCAGGTTCAGACATATGACAACGATCGTTTGACTTCTTTTGTCCAGTCGCTGCCTTTTGAGCTCACCTCTGCCCAGAAGCGTTCGTTAGCTGAAATTTTGAATGATATGAAAAGTCCTCATCGGATGAACCGTCTTTTACAAGGGGATGTTGGCTCGGGTAAAACAGCGGTTGCTGCGATCGCTTTATACGCATCAATTACTGCGGGGCACCAAGGGGCTTTGATGGTGCCGACAGAAATATTGGCAGAACAGCACTACCATTCATTACAAGAGATGTTCGAGGGAAGAGCGACGGTCGCATTGCTTACTGGATCGGTAAAAGGGAAGAGAAGAAAAGAGATTCTTGAGGCTGTGGATCAGAAGGAAATTGATATACTGATCGGAACGCATGCTCTTATCCAAGAGGAAGTAGCTTTCAAACAGCTTGGTTTTGTCATAGTAGATGAACAGCATAGATTCGGTGTGCAACAGCGCAGGGCTTTAAGGGATAAAGGGCTTTACCCGGATGTGCTGTTTATGACAGCGACCCCGATCCCACGGACTCTGGCAATCACTGCTTTCGGTGATATGGATGTAAGTGTCATCGATGAGATGCCTGCAGGTCGGAAGCCGGTGGATACTTACTGGGTCAAAGGTGAAATGACCAACAGGGTCCTCAATTTCATTCAAAAGGAAATCGACAGAGGGCATCAGGCATATGTCATCTGCCCCTTGATAGAAGAGTCCGATCAGCTTGATATTCAGAACGCCATTGAATTATACAATCAGTTGAGTGCTGTGTACGAACCTGATGTTTCTGTCGGTTTGATGCACGGGCGTTTGCACAATGATGAAAAAGAAGGTGTTATGCAGCAATTCGCGAACAATACCTTGAAAATCCTCGTATCGACAACGGTGGTCGAAGTGGGAGTGAACGTACCGAATGCTACGGTCATGGTCATCTATGATGCAGAAAGGTTCGGTTTATCACAACTCCATCAACTCCGGGGCCGGGTCGGCCGTGGGGTCGATCAAAGCTATTGCATCCTTATGGGTGATCCTAAAGGAGAAGTCGGGAAAGAGCGGATGAGAATCATGACAGAAACGAACGATGGATTCGAGCTGTCCGAACAAGATTTGAAACTACGCGGCCCGGGGGATTTCTTCGGTAAGAAACAAAGTGGACTGCCTGAGTTCAGGGTCGGGGATATGGTTCATGATTACAGGGCTCTCGAAACGGCAAGAAAAGATGCTGCAGAAATGATAATGGATGATGTCCTTGAACAGGACGAACGTTACCAATCTCTGAAGGAGCTCGTCTATAGCGATCAGCACATTCTTGGAGATGTCCTGGATTAAAGATCAAAAACGCAAGCGAACCTGGTCAGCCGCGACAAGCTTAAGCACATCTGGCTGGATATGGCTCATGAAGCATTGGCACGAATTTTATAATTTTCATCATAAAAAAAGACTGTCGGCCTGAATTTGCTTGCTGGCAGTCTTTTTGTTTCCGCCTGATTTAAAGATTTTCCTTATACGAAAGGTCAATCCTTGCGTAAATCTTACTGGTATTATATATTACTATTAGTACCTAGTCATAAAGTGATCGCTTATGATTAAATGAACGGTGGAATCAGTGTGAAAAAGACTAAAAAAATGCGCCAGGAAGAATTGAAAAATAAAATCGATCAAACTCCCTTCATCACAGATGAAGAATTGGCAAAGTCATTTGGAGTCAGCATTCAGACCATCCGCCTCGACAGAATGGAACTGGGGATTCCGGAACTAAGAGAGAGGATCAAGTCTGTCGCGACACACGAGTGGAATGAGACTGTCAAAGCACTGCCGATCGAAGAAGTCATCGGGGAAGTCGTAGACCTTGAACTAGATGATCGAGCATTATCGATTTTAGATATTCGTCCAGAGCACGTTTTCTCAAGGAATCATATTGCAAGAGGACATCACCTTTTCGCGCAAGCCAATTCTTTAGCAGTCGCATTGATAAATGATGACATTGCCCTGACGGCTCGCTCGACCATTCATTTTTCAAGACCGGTGAAGTTAGGTGAACGGGTTGTGGCCAAAGCGTCAGTCAAAGGGGAAGGTGAAAAGGGCCGGACGATTGTAAGTGTCCACAGCTTTGTAGAAAATGAAGAAGTATTTGGAGGAACATTTGAAATGTACCGTTCCAACCAATAGAAGGAGATGGATCTGAAAATGAAGCTAGCCATTGACGCCATGGGCGGCGATCATGCCCCGGAAGCGATAGTTAAAGGTGCAGTAGAAGCTGCTGATTCAATAGAAGGATTGGAGATTACTTTGATAGGTGATGAGTCCCGTATTAAACCTTTTTTGAAAGAACAATCCAACCTATCCATCATACATACGACAGAAGTTATTACAGCTGATGATGAACCTGTGCGTGCTGTAAGAAGGAAAAAGAATGCCTCCATGGTACTGATGGCCAACGAAGTAAAAGAAGGGCGAGCGGATGGATGTATTTCTGCAGGGAACACAGGAGCATTAATGAGTGCTGGGCTTTTCTTAGTGGGGCGCATGAAAGGTGTTGAGCGACCGGCGTTGAGCCCGACCTTGCCGACTGAAGATGGGAAAGGGTTCCTGATGCTGGATGTAGGTGCGAATGTCGATGCGAAACCCGATCATTTGCTTCAATATGCAGTCATCGGGTCGATTTATGCTGAAAATGTAAGAAATATCGACGAGCCGCGTGTTGGTCTGCTTAATGTCGGGACAGAAGAAGGAAAAGGCAATGACTTAACGAAAAAAGCTTTCCGATTGATGCAGGAAGCACCGATTAATTTTGTAGGCAACATAGAGGCGCGTGACTTAATGAGCGGTGTGGCAGATGTTGTAGTGACTGACGGGTTTACAGGAAATGTGACATTGAAAACGATCGAAGGAACAGCGATGACGATGTTTTCTATGATCAAACAAACCTTTATGACCAACTTTAAGACAAAGATTGCTGCTGGCCTGGCTAAAAACGATCTAAAGAAATTGAAAGATCAATTAGATTACTCAGAGTATGGAGGGGCGGGTTTATTCGGATTATCTGCTCCTGTAATCAAGGCGCACGGGTCTTCGAATGAAAGAGCTGTGCTGAATGCCATTCGACAAGCATGCCAAATGGTCGAGCAGGATGTAACAACGACCATCTCGACCACATTGGAGGAGATGGAACAAAAGGAGGATGAATCATGAAAAACATCGCATATGTTTTTCCTGGACAAGGTTCTCAGGAAGTGGGCATGGGGCAGGCAATGTATGAAAGCTACCCATCTGTAAAAAAATTATTCGACCAAGCGGATGAAACTTTGGGTTACTCACTGACAACCCTTATGTTTGAAGGACCTTCGGAAGAACTGACGAAAACAGAAAATGCTCAGCCTGCTTTACTTTTGAACAGTATTGCTATTCAAGAAGTGCTTCAGGAGGAAGGTGTCGCACCTGGTATGACTGCGGGTCATAGTTTGGGCGAGTATAGTGCTCTTGTAGCTTCCGGGTCTTTAAGCCCGATGGATGCTCTGCAATTGGTACATGTAAGAGGGAAACTCATGGAAGAGGCATACCCTACAGGTAAAGGGACTATGGCTGCCGTTCTCGGTCTATCCCAAGAAGAAATTGAAGAAGTCCTCCGCAATTTCGATGGAGAAACAGCCGTTGATTTAGCCAATATCAATTGCCCTGGCCAAATCGTCATTTCCGGCACAAAAGAGGGAGTGGAACAAGCATCTCAGCAACTCTCTGAAAAGGGAGCGAAACGAGTCCTTCCCCTCAATGTGAGTGGACCGTTCCATTCCCGGCTGATGAAGTCGGCAAGTGATGATTTCGCTGATTATTTATCAAAAACAACCATCCAGGATGCGGACATACCTGTGTATGCCAATGTTACAGCGTCCCCTGTAACAGAAGCGGAAAAAATAGAAACATTGCTTATCGAACAGCTTTATTCACCGGTAAGGTTTCAGCAGATCCTCGAAGCATTCGCTGAAGAAAATGTGGATGCAATTGTCGAGGTCGGACAAGGGAAAGTATTGAGTGGACTGGTAAGAAAAGTGAAACGCAGAATGAAAACATTCAGTGTCCAGGATCCAGATTCATTGCAATCTTTCATTGATTGGTATAAGGAGGAATCTTGATGTTACAAGATCAGGTAGCTCTCGTCACGGGGGCTTCGCGTGGAATTGGAAGAGCGATCGCTCTGGAACTTGCTTCTAAAGGTGCGAAAGTCGCTGTCAATTATGCTGGCAGCGAAGATAAAGCAGAAGCAGTTGTCCAGGAAATTGAAGACCAGGGCGGCGTAGCCATCAAAATACAGGCCAATGTCTCCAGTGATGAAGATGTAAAACGCATGGTGAAAACGACCATCGATGAGTTCGGTCGGTTGGATATCCTCGTCAACAATGCAGGGATTACAAAAGACAATTTGTTGATGAGAATGAAAGAAGAAGAGTTCGACTCTGTTATCGATACGAACCTTAAAGGTGTCTTCCTTTGTACGAAAGGCGTCACCAGACAAATGATGAAGCAAAAGTATGGTCGTATCATCAACGTCGCGTCGATTGTAGGTGTATCCGGTAACCCTGGTCAGGCGAACTATGTAGCAGCTAAAGCAGGGGTGATCGGTATGACTAAATCGAACGCTAAAGAGCTTGCTGCAAGAAACATCCAGGTCAATGCCGTTGCACCTGGTTACATTGCGACAGATATGACGGATTCCCTGACAGATGAGCAGCGTGAACAAATGCTTTCACTCATCCCCTTGAACCGTTTAGGGGAAGGGCAGGATGTCGCACGTGTAGTCAGATTCCTGGCTTCTGAGGACGCTGCCTACATGACAGGCCAAACGCTGCATATCGACGGCGGACTGGTAATGTAAAAATGTTATGGTTTTTCTCTGCGAAATTTACTATAATGACTGAAGGGAGGTGAGGTTCCAATGGCAGAAACATTTGATCGTGTAAAACAGATCATCGTCGATCGTCTTGACGTTGATGAGTCTAAAGTTACTATGGAAGCTTCCTTCAAAGAAGATCTAGAAGCAGACTCTCTTGACGTAGTAGAGCTTGTAATGGAGCTTGAAGATGAGTTTGATATGGAAATTTCTGATGAAGAAGCTGAAAAAATCAATACAGTAGGCGACGCTGTGAATTACATAAGCAGCGTATCGTAAAAGGAAGATAGCTGCTCGTTCCGTACGGGCAGCCTTTCCTGTATTACAGAAATTCTTAGCAAAGGACAAGGTGATTTATGGATGATTTTTCCAGTTTCCAGAACAAAGTAAATATTCAATTCAAAGATGTCTCGTTACTGGAACAAGCTTTCACACATTCATCTTATGTGAATGAGCATCGGAAAACCGATCGAGAAGATAATGAGCGTCTTGAATTTTTAGGAGATGCCGTCCTCGAACTTGGTGTATCTCAATACTTATATAGGGAATTCCCGAATATGGCGGAAGGCGAACTGACAAAGTTCCGGGCTTCCATCGTATGTGAAGTTTCCTTGGTCGAATTTGCCAACGAATTGAGATTTCAAGATCTCATTTTGCTTGGTAAAGGAGAAGAGCTGACAGGAGGCCGTAACAGACCAGCATTATTAGCTGACGTCTTCGAGGCTTTCATTGGTGCTCTTTATTTGGATCAAGGTTATGATACGGTCATACAATTCTTGAAAACCTATGTATATCCGAAAGTTAAAAAAGGTGCTTTTTCTCATGCGATGGATTTTAAAAGCCAACTTCAGGAATTTATTCAAAGGGACAAAAACAGCAGAATCGAATATGAGATCGTGGAAGAAAGAGGGCCGGCGCACAGCCGTGAATTTATCGCCCATGTCCGTATTCAGGATGATATTGGTGGCATCGGTGTAGGCCGCACGAAAAAAGAGGCAGAGCAAAGAGCTGCCCAGCAAGCTTTACAAAATCACGGAGCTTTATCATGAGGAAAATAAAAAAGACCGTCCCGGGGTTTAAATACATACCCGGGTACGGTCTTTTCTTTTTTAAGCAAGGGACAAAGTTGCTTATGTGTCTCAGGTAATCAAAAAACCGACCAGTACATGCATGGTCAATAAAGCTTTAAGTAAGTCCTTTTCTGTGACAGAGTACGTCACTCCAATGGGCTCATTCAGTATGGCGAGGAGCCGCGTACGGCCTGCACTTATTGAATTCACTTACGGTAATGGCCAAGCTCCTGGACGAAAGCTTGTATTTCAGATACGCTCAGTTGCCCTTTCATTTCGATGATATCATGTAACGATTTGATTTCTTCATATTTATTCAAATCGTAATCTTCCGGGTCCATGAGAGAGCGGTTGACGACCTGCAGCTTCTCGGCCATGTCATTGATGATGATCTCTAGATTTTCTTGGTTCGCTTCTTCTAAACTCAATTTGTATCCTCCTTAAGCTGGTGTTCGGGCTAGTACATATGATAAAGGAGTTTTTCGATTTTTGAAACCCTAAAAGGAAGGAAAAGAGGTTCGAACCTTCCTACCGTAGAGCGTAAGTTTATGATAAAATATATTAGTTGAATGAAAGAAAGATTGCGAATATACAGGAGGATGATTATGTTCCTCAAACAATTAGATACTGTTGGATTTAAATCTTTTGCTGAACGGGTGACGGTTGATTTCGTTTCTGGCGTTACATCTGTAGTCGGCCCGAACGGCAGCGGAAAAAGTAATATTACGGATGCGATTCGTTGGGTGCTTGGTGAACAGTCTGCCCGTTCGTTGCGCGGTGCAAAAATGGAAGATATCATTTTTGCAGGCAGTGAGACACGAGCATCATTGAATATGGCAGAAGTAACCTTGACTTTGGACAATACCGATCAAGCCCTGCCCCTGGACTACCAGGAGGTAAGTGTGACAAGGCGTGTTTATCGATCAGGCGAAAGTGAGTTTTATATCAACAATCAAACTTGCCGATTGAAAGATATCATTGATTTATTTATGGACTCTGGACTCGGACGTGAAGCTTTTTCAATCATCAGCCAGGGGAAAGTTGAAGAAATATTAAGTTCGAAAGCTGAAGAGCGCCGTTCAATTTTCGAAGAAGCAGCCGGTGTATTGAAATATAAACAGCGTAAGAAAAAAGCGGAATATAAATTGTCAGAAACTCAGGAAAACTTGAATCGCGTTGAAGATATCATACATGAAATCGATGGTCAGTTGGAGCCATTGAAAGAGCAGGCAGCAGTTGCTAAAGATTACTTAGAGAAAAAAGACGAATTGAAAAACATTGAAATTTCATTATTGATCACTCAAATCGAACGCCTGCACGGGGATTGGCAGCACCTCCTGAAAGATTTAGACCAAGTGAAGGAAGAAGAAAGTGAATTGAAAACGAAAATCGATACAAAAGAGTCCTCTGTCGAAAAGCAACGCAGGGATATGAAAGCTCTGGATGAATCGATTGAAGATTTACAGGAAACTTTACTTGAATTGACTAGGGAACTGGAAAACCTTGAGGGGAAAAAACAGCTGATGAAAGAACGTCATAAGCATTTTGAAGAAAACAAATCAAAGTTGGAAGAGGCTTATGAAGAATTATCGGGGAAACTGGTAAGCTTGAAATCTGTCTCAGAAGAAGAATCAGCAAAGCTGCAAGAAACGAAAAAGAAAAAGCAAGCGACCAAAAATGAGTTGAATCAAACGGAGCAAGCTTTGAATAAAGATATTCACCTTATTGAAGAACAGATTGAGGATTTGAAGAGTGAATATATCGAGCTTTTGAATGAACAAGCGGCAAAGCGTAATGAAAAACAGCTGTTAGAAAAACAAGTTACGCAAATTCATTCGAAAAAAGGGGTGCAAGTCGATAAATTCAAAGACTTGAGAGAAGAAAGGCAGCAGTTAGATTCACAACTAAATGAAATTTCAGGTGAGACAGAAGAAATAACGCAAAAACGTGAGAACCTCGAAAAAGAATTGCAGGAATTGAATGAACAGATCGGGAAAAATAAACAGACTTATCAAGAATGGCAGGAGAAACTGTACAAAGGTTATCAGTATTTAGAGAAGCTTCGTTCTAAAAAAGAAATGCTGGAAGAAATGAAAGAAGATTTCTCTGGTTATTTCCAAGGTGTTCGTGAAGTTCTGAAAGCGAGACAGAAAGGGCAGTTGAACGGCATAAGAGGAGCTGTTTTAGAGCTTATTGATATTCCAGCGCATTTGATTACAGCGATTGAAACAGCGCTTGGCGCACAAGCACAGCATATTGTTGTAGAAGATGAGCGCACAGGCAGGCAAGCGATCCATTGGTTGAAGAGTAACAACAAAGGACGTGCTACCTTGCTGCCATTGACAACCATTCAGCCTCGATCCGTCTATGGGGCATCCTCCCTTGCCCAGCAAGCTGGTTTTGTAGGAGTAGCTGGAGATTTAGTCGGGTACGAGGATCAGCATTCCAAAGCTATTCAACATCTGCTCGGTCATATCGTGATAGCGGAGGACCTGGAACATGCCAACTCGCTTGCCACCTTCTTGAAGCGTAAATATCGGATTGTCACCCTTGAAGGGGATGTGGTCAACCCTGGAGGGTCGATGTCCGGGGGAGCGAAGAAACAGTCGAACCAGTCTTTATTTACAAGAGAAAAAGAACTGCAGGAGCTTGTAAGTAAAATCAGTGAGTTTGATACAAAAGCAAAAGATGTCGAGCAGAAGGTCCAGCAGCTGAAAGAGAGGCTGACCACTCAAGAGAAAGAGAGCTCTCAAATGAATGAGCGTCTTTCTCAACTGAAGAAAGCAGAATATGAAAAACAGTCCGATAAGCGCGAGCTGCAAGTGAAGTTGAACCACTTGAATGATCAATTGAAGCTGTTCGATCAAGATCAAGCTCAATATGATCAAGATCACCATCATGCTGACCAGCAAGTGAAAAATTTAGAAACCACTCTATCAAATCTTGACGCACAATTGTCAGATATCCAGAGTGAAATTGATGATTTATCGGTTACGAAAGAGCGGCAGAAAGTCGACGAAGCCAATTTGCAAAAACGTCGCCAGGAATTACAAATTCAGTTAGCTGAACAAGAATCCGCGGTTTCTAATCAACAAGAAAAGACAAACCGGTACAAGGAAGAGAAAGCGATGATTGAACAAGAACTGCGCGGGAACCGAGCCTCCTATCAGCAGCTGATGGAAGTAGTTGACTCAAACCAAACTGAAGAAGAAGTAACTGACCAAATAGAGCGAATAAAGCAAAAGAAAGAGAGCACTTCCTCGCTGATTCTGGAACGGCGTAAAACACGGGATGAGAATGGGCAGGAAATACAGGAGGCTGAGCAGTGGTTGAAAGAGCTGAAGCGCAGTCATCAAAACTATGTTCAAGATATCCAGCAGAAAGAAGTGAAAGCAAACCGTCTTGATGTGGAGCTTGAAAACATGTTGACCTATTTGCAAGAGGAATATGTCATCACTTTTGAAAAAGCAAAACGGGATTATTCTCGAGTAGAGGACGTTGAAGCGGCCTCTACAAGAGTGAAACTCATTAAAAGGTCCATTGAAGAATTAGGCACTGTCAATTTGGGCGCCATCGATGAATACGACCGGATCCTGGAAAGGTATGATTTCCTGAAAGGTCAGCAGGATGACCTTTCAGAAGCTAAACAGACGCTCCATAACGTCATCAATGAAATGGATGGTGAGATGAAGCGGAAATTCGAGGACACCTTCACAAAGATACGCGGGGAATTCGGTGAAGTTTTCCGTACTCTGTTCGGCGGCGGTCGCGCAGATTTACAATTGACGGACCCTGATGACATGTTAGAAACCGGAGTGGATATTGTGGCACAGCCTCCCGGCAAGAAATTGCAGAATTTAAGTTTGCTTTCCGGCGGAGAACGGGCATTGACTGCAATTGCACTGCTTTTCTCTATATTAAGAGTACGGCCTGTTCCATTCTGTGTCCTTGATGAGGTGGAGGCAGCGTTGGATGAAGCAAATGTCGATCGTTTTGCCAAGTTTTTGAAAGAATTCAGTGCTGACACACAATTCATTGTTATCACTCACCGTAAAGGGACGATGGAAGAATCTGATGTTCTTTATGGGGTGACAATGCAGGAGTCAGGTGTATCCAAGCTTGTTTCTGTAAGGCTTGAAGAGACACCGGAGTTATTGGAAGCGTAGAAAGGATGAGTTGATGAGTTTTTTTAAGAAATTGAAAGAGAAATTCGTGAAAGGCCCAGAAGAAGAGGAAGAGAAAAGGGACGAGAATGCGGAAGAAGAAGAAAAGGAAGTGGAAGCAGAGGCTGATGGAGACCACCCCCTTGACGGCGAAACAGAAGTCATAGATGACGGAGAGTCTGATGAAGCTGAATCAAAGGGTTCCCCGGTGGAAGAAGCACCTGCAGAGGACGAAGAAGAACAGGTACAAGTATTTGAAGAGAGCTCTAGGGTAGAGGCAACTGAAGAGGAAGAGGAAGAAGAAACGATTGCTTCAAAGTTTAAAAAGGGACTCTCCAAAACCCGCAACTCCTTTTCCAGTAAAATTAATGATCTTGTAGCAAGATATCGTACAGTAGATGAGGACTTTTTCGAAGAACTTGAGGAAGTTTTGATTTCAGCTGATGTTGGTGTAACGACGGTTATGGAAATGATTGAAGAATTAGAGATGGAAGTGAAGCGGAGAAACATCCAGGATCCTCAGAAAGTAAAAGAAGTCATCTCAGAGAAACTTGTAGAAATTTACTATGGAGATGATGATGCAGGGGATATTGAAGGCCTTGTGGAAAACCCTGATGGATTGACGATCTACTTGTTTGTCGGTGTCAACGGAGTAGGGAAAACGACGACCATCGGTAAACTGGCCCATCGTCTTAAATCAGAAGGAAAGAACGTAACATTAGCAGCAGGAGATACATTCCGTGCGGGGGCTATTGAACAGCTTGAGGAATGGGGTAAGCGTGTAGGTGTCAATGTAACGAAGCACAGCGAAGGCAGTGACCCCGCAGCTGTCATTTATGACGGTATCCAGTCTGCTAAGTCTCGTCAGGCCGATGTGCTCATCTGTGACACGGCTGGCCGCCTGCAGAACAAAGTGAATTTAATGAACGAGCTGTCTAAAGTGAAGAGAGTCATTGAAAGAGAAGCACCAGGGGCGCCCCATGAAGTTCTTCTTGTATTGGATGCAACGACTGGACAAAATGCCATGAGTCAAGCCAAAACGTTTTCTGAAGCAACAGACGTCTCCGGAATCGTTCTGTCTAAGTTGGATGGAACAGCCAAGGGTGGAATCGTATTAGCGATCCGAAATGAACTGGATATCCCGGTGAAGCTTGTAGGTCTTGGAGAGAAGGTCACTGATCTCGAGACGTTTGATGCCCACGCTTTCGTTTATGGATTGTTTGCAGATATGATTGAAGATTATGAAGACGAAGAAAAAACATCATAAGCCTTGACATTCAAGGACATGCTCCGTTAATATTTATGTGTAAAGGTATTTCACTTAACAAGGAGTGCTTCAAGCGTGCTTGAAAAAACAACACGGATTAATTATCTTTTTGATTTCTATCAATCGTTGTTGACTCCTAAACAAAGCAATTACATGGAGTTATATTATCTGGAAGATTACTCTTTAGGTGAAATATCAGAAACCTTTGATGTCTCGCGTCAAGCGGTTTATGATAATATTCGCCGAACAGAGACAATGCTTGAAGAATATGAAAAAAAGCTTCAATTATATGAAAAGTTCCAAAAGCGCCAGCAGGTGTTCAAAGAAATGGAAGCAGAAATTGAAAACACGGAACTTCCAGAGCAATTCCGCGCATGGCTAGATCAACTACTAGAATTAGAATAGGAGGGTTCCATCGATGGCATTTGAAGGTTTATCCGACCGTTTGCAGGAAACCATCAAGAAAATCAAAGGCAAAGGGAAGGTAACCGAACAAGACGTAAAAGAGATGACCCGTGAAGTACGTCTCGCCCTCCTCGAGGCCGATGTCAACTTTAAAGTCGTGAAAGATTTCGTCAAGCGTGTACGTGAACGCGCCATCGGCCAGGAGGTTATGGAGAGCCTGACCCCAGGTCAACAGGTAATCAAAGTCGTGAAAGAAGAACTGACGGAATTGATGGGTGGAGATGAAAGTAAAATTGCTGTCGCCAAACGCCCGCCGACGGTCATCATGATGGTCGGCCTCCAGGGTGCAGGTAAAACCACCACTACCGGTAAGCTTGCCAATTTATTGCGTAAGAGTTATAACCGCAAGCCGTTATTAGTGGCAGCAGATGTCTACCGTCCCGCAGCTATCCAGCAATTGGAGACGCTCGGGAAACAATTGACTATGCCTGTACACGCAGAGGGCACCGAGGCTGACCCTGTCGATATCGCAAAAAATGCAATTGACAAAGCGAAAGAAGAACACCATGACTATGTGTTGATCGATACCGCCGGCCGCCTGCATGTCGATGGAGATTTGATGGGTGAACTGCAGCAGATCAAAGAAGCTGTAAACCCTGATGAAATTTTCCTTGTCGTTGATTCGATGACAGGTCAAGATGCAGTTAATGTTGCAGAGAGCTTTGACGAACAATTGGATATCAGTGGCGTTCTTCTGACTAAATTGGATGGTGACACCCGTGGTGGTGCGGCACTTTCTATCAAAGCCGTTACTGGTAAACCGATAAAATTCGCCGGTACGGGCGAGAAGTTAGACCAGTTGGAAACATTTCACCCTGAACGGATGGCTTCAAGAATTCTCGGCATGGGAGATATGTTGACACTCATCGAGAAAGCTCAGACGCAAGTCGATGATAAGCAGGCTAAAGAGCTTGAATCGAAAATGCGAAATGCTTCATTCACGTTCGAGGATTTCCTGGAACAAATGGAACAAGTGAAGAGTATGGGGCCGCTCGATGAAATAATCAACATGATTCCTGGTGCCAGCAAGATGAAAGGATTGCAGAATGCATCGTTTGATGATAAACAAATCGTCCATGTGGAAGCAATCATCCAATCTATGACCAAAAACGAGCGCCAGGACCCATCTGTCATGAATGCAAGCCGTAAAAAACGGATAGCCAAAGGCTCCGGGACCTCAGTTTCGGAAGTGAACCGTTTATTAAAACAGTTTGAAGAAATGAAGAAAATGATGAAACAAATGAGCAATACAAAAGGGAAAAAAGGCAAAGGAATGAAATTTCCTTTCATGTAATGGAAAAACCCTTTACACACTATTGAAGTTCTGCTAGAATCTAAATCTGTGTGAAACATTAAAGAAATTTGGAGGTTGTTAAAAATGGCAGTAAAAATTCGCCTAAAACGTATGGGATCTAAACGTAACCCATTTTACCGTGTAGTAGTTGCAGATTCTCGTTCTCCTCGTGATGGACGTATCATCGAGCAAATCGGAACATATAACCCAGTCACTAACCCTGTAGAGGTTAAACTTGACGCTGACAAAGCGATCGACTGGATGTCCAACGGTGCGAAGCCGAGCGACACGGTCCGTAACCTATTCTCTAACGAAGGCATCATGAAGCAGTTCCACGAAAAGAAAAACCAAAAATAAAGTAGTGGTGATATCATGCAAGCCTTAATCGAAACGATCGTCACTCCGCTTGTCGATCATCCAGACGACATCAAAGTGGATGTGAAAGAAGAGAATCACAAAATGGTTTACCATCTTTCTGTCCACCCGGATGACGTCGGAAAAGTGATCGGGAAAAACGGGCGGATTGCGAAAGCGATTCGAACTGTCGTTTACGCGGCAGGCTCTGATTCTGATAAAAGAATCTATTTAGATATCATGTAAGAAGGGAGAGGGAGAACCTTTCCCTTTTTTACTATTTAAAAAGGACGAGAGGCGGTCGGTTGATGCAGATGATCAGAACGATCCCTGTGAAAGAAATATTGACAGCATCGAGTCGTGCCCAACTGAAAGATAAATTTGATCAGAGGACACAACAGCTTGATCGAGAGTGCAGACAACTCTCATTTGAACAAAAGAAGCTGGAACGCAAGCCCGGAATAGCTAAACAAGATGTGGAACGCCGTTTTTCAAAGGAAATCAATCGTAGAAAAGACCAACTTCGCTGGTTGGAATATCAACGCCAACAGCTGGACACCCTTCCAGATGGTAGTGAATTAGAAACAGATGAAGTTGAAGCATTGGTTACCGTAGAAGAAGGCGATCACTGGGCTGAAGTCACCCAGGAACAACAGATTCTCATTAAAGATGGAAAAGTCATAAGAGCGAGGTAATCGAATACATGGAAAAACAGATGTACAATGTAGGAAAAATCATTAATACGCATGGAATTAAAGGAGAAGTGAAAATTCATCGCATTACAGACTTCGATGAACGTTTCGCACCTGGGCAGCTTTTGTATTGGGTGAATGATCAAGATGATCCGAAGCCATTGGTCGTCCGCAGTCATCGGATGCATAAAGGTTTTGATTTGGTGAGCTTTGAAGATCATTACTCCATCAATGATGTGGAAGGCTATAAAAATGGAAGCCTAATGGTAGCAGAAGATGCACAGGATGAGCTTGAGGATCATGAATTTTACTTTCGGGAAATCATTGGATGTAAGGTTTACCTGGAATCAGGGGAAGAGCTGGGGGAAGTGAAAGAAATACTGACTCCCGGTGCGAATGATGTATGGGTTGTCGAAAGGAAACAAGATTCAGATGTCCTCATCCCTTATATTGAACCTGTTGTCAAAGAAGTAGATCCGGCTCGACAAGTCATTATCATCGATCCAATAGAGGGGCTGCTAGATTAATGCATATTGATATTTTGACGCTGTTTCCTGAAATGTTTGAGGGAGTTTTGAATCATTCCATTATGAAGCGAGCCCAGGAACAGAAGGCTTTTTCTTACCAATATGTGAATTTTCGGGATTATACGGCGAATAAGCATAACAAAGTCGATGACTATCCATATGGAGGAGGCGCAGGTCTTGTTCTATCCCCTCAACCCATTTTCGATAGCATTCATGAGGTGAAAGAAAAAGCAGCCAATCCTCCACGCGTTGTCCTCCTCTGTCCTCAAGGGGAGCCGTATACCCAACAAAAAGCGGAGGAACTCTCAAGTGAAGATCATCTTGTATTCATTTGCGGACATTACGAAGGCTATGATGAGCGTATTCGCCAGGAACTAGTTACAGATGAAATCTCAATTGGTGACTATGTCCTGACAGGAGGGGAGCTCGGGGCGATGGTCGTGATCGACTCGGTGGTCCGTTTACTTCCAGGGGTGCTGGGTAATGAACAATCTGCTCCTATGGATTCTTTTTCAAACGGCCTATTAGAGCATCCTCATTATACCAGGCCGGCAGACTTCAGAGGCAGTAAAGTACCCGATGTACTTTTATCTGGGAACCACGCCAAAATCGACGAGTGGAGACACTATCAATCACTGAAGCGTACATTTGAACGACGGCCGGATCTGTTAGTTGACAGGAAGTTGTCAGCAAAAGAAGAATCTTGGCTTGAAGAATTGAAAAATAGCTAGTATCTATTGATGTTTACCCACCAATGTGATATATTGAGATTTGTGCTTAAACGTTCGGTTTAAGTGGAAAACGATGTTCCGCTGCCTCTTAGAAGACATGAGCATTAGTTAAAAAGGAGTGAAAATCATGCAGCAATTGATTCATGACATTACAAAAGAACAGCTTCGTACAGATCATCCTAACTTCCGTCCTGGTGATACTGTCAAAGTACACGTGAAGGTTGTCGAGGGTACTCGCGAGCGTATCCAGGTCTACGAAGGTGTTGTCATTAAACGTCAAAATGGCGGAATCAGCGAAACATTTACAGTTCGTAAGATTACTTACGGCGTAGGTGTTGAGCGTACATTCCCAGTCCATTCACCACGTATCGCAAAAATTGAGCGTTCCCGTCGTGGTAAAGTACGTCAAGCTAAGCTTTACTACTTGCGTAACCTACGCGGTAAAGCAGCACGTATCAAAGAAATTATCTAATTTCAGTAAAAAGGAGCTTGCATATGCCAAGCTCCTTTTTTCTACTCAAGATGGATATATTTTTAGTTTTATGACAAGGTGCTGTGATGAATGTGCTTACGCTACATCACTCCGGTCTCCATACCTCCTGAGCTAATTGACCGAAGGTACAGAGAGAGGAAATTCCTCAGTTCTTGCTCTGGGTATGGGGTGGGCCGGATACTTGCCCTGAGACTTGTATATATAGAGGTAGCAGCAAGTTCCACGTTCCTTGAATCAGAGTGAAAAAAAGAAGCTCGGATTTTCAGATGATGGATCGTCTCGACTTTGCCGCTCGAATATTTCACATGGCTAGGAAGTGGGGATGGAATATGAAACAACAGTGGTTGGATTGGATCAAAGCCTTTGTCATTGCAGCTGTACTAGCAATAGTCGTACGTGTCTTTCTTCTCGCACCGGTGGTCGTCGAAGGGCCCTCGATGCTCACGACGCTGCACAGCGGGGATCATTTGATTGTAAGTAAGCTTAACTATTCTCTAGGGTCTCCTGAACGATTCGATGTCGTGGTATTTCATGCTACGGAACGTAAAGACTACATAAAACGGGTAATCGGCCTTCCTGGCGACCGGATCACATATGAAGATGACCAATTATTTGTCAATGGTGAAGCAATGGAAGAGCCGTTTTTGAACGAGCGTAAGAAACAAATCGCGGAGGACCAATTGTTGACAGATGACTTTAAAATCGAAGAGCTCCCAGGTGGTCATGAAGTCGTCCCGGAAGGACATCTGCTTGTCCTCGGGGATAATAGAAATAATTCAACAGACAGCCGAATGCTCGGAATGATTAGAGATGATCAAGTTGTCGGACAAGCGGTGCTATCGTATTGGCCGTTGTCCCGTATCAGCTTAGTCAATTAGGAGGAATAGCATGACCATCCAATGGTTCCCTGGTCATATGGCCAAAGCGAAAAGAGAAGTAGCGGAAAAGCTGAAGCTGGTCGATTTTGTCATCGAACTAGTAGACGCACGGGCTCCATTATCTTCTCAAAACCCTATGCTTCATGGTATTTTACAAGAAAAACCCAAAATGGTTGTTCTTATGAAAAAAGATTTAGCAGACCCTGAGATAACAGAAAAGTGGATTCAGCATTTCAAAAACAGAGGGGTCACTTCTGTAGCTATTGAAGCTAACCGAAAGCAGGATGTCCAGAAAGTCATCCAAAAAGCGAAAGATCTTGGTAAAGAAAAGTTGGATAAGCTCAGAGCTAAAGGTATAAGACCTAGAGCTTCCAGAGCAATGATAATAGGAATCCCTAATGTCGGAAAGTCCACCCTGATCAATAGGCTGGCAAACAAAAAAATGGCAACAACTGGCGATAAGCCGGGAGTTACAAAAAAACAGCAGTGGATTAAAGTGAAGAAAGAGTTTGAGCTATTAGATACCCCAGGGATTCTTTGGCCGAAATTCGAAGAAGAGGAAGTCGGCTATCGCCTTGCTTCTATTGGAACCATTAAGGATCAGATCCTGCCGAAAGAAGATGTTGCAGCATATGTATTGGATTATTTGAAAGCCTATTACCCGGCTTTTCTTGAAGAACGGTTCGGTTTCGAGGACTTCGATGATATGATGGAAGCTTTTGAGCACATTGGCAGGAAGCGCGGATGCCTGGAGAGTGGCGGTCATGTCAATTTTGAAAAGGTATCTGATATCATTTTGCAAGATTTAAGAGATGGCAAGATAGGGCTCATCAGTTTTGAGCGTCCTGAATAGATGTTACGGAAGCGCAGCGTGGTACCTACACCTTGCGCTTTTTCTATGACTTTAGCTAGACTAAAAGTATTATTTTTAATTAGTTAGCAGTTGTCTGGAACAAATGATTTCGAAATTTTAGTGTGAATAAGGGGCTTCGGGAAACGGTTCGCTTTCCGTGGGCGTGCGCTGAGCCTCCTCAGGCTACGCCTTCCGGGGTCTCATCTAACCCGCGTATACCACAGGAGTCTCACCGTTTCCCTCCGCCCTTTGTGATAGGAGTTTCTCGAAATCGCCTGAGGGAGGACCTGCCCTTTATGGAGTGGGAGAAACCATACCTGAAAGTCATAATGGTAGTATTCAAATCGCAAAAGCTCCCTGTAAACCAAAAGTAGTTTCGAGGGACTGAACTGAAATCAATAAGAGAAAAACTAGATATGAACTTAGTTAGAATGATTACATAAAGCTTAATTTCGTCCGATAAAAGAAGAAATGGAGTGTATGAATAATGGCTCGGTTAACGGTGATGCATGTGAAAGAAATGCTGAATGACCCCCTATTGACGGAGGAAGAACTCCAAGGTTTTCGAAATGATGCACGCAAAGGGGTTCAAAAGCTTATAGAACGATATGATGCTGAGAAGCGGAAAGAAGCTCAATTGCAGCAGCAGTATGAGGATATGATGGCTTTTGAATATGAACAGTACCGTAAAGGGAAAAGAGTTGTTGCAGGTATTGATGAGGCAGGGAGAGGCCCATTGGCTGGCCCGGTCGTGGCTGGGGCTGTCATTTTACCAGAAAACTATTATTTAGAAGGATTGAATGACTCTAAAAAATTGTCTTTGAGCCAGAGAGAGAATTATTTTGATCATATTAAAGCAGACGCGATTTGGAGTGTAGGCATTGTCTGCAATGAAGAGATTGATCGATTGAACATTTACCAGGCCACAAAGCTGGCTATGCAGCGGGCAGTGGATAATCTGCCGGTGCGTCCTGAGCATTTATTGATAGATGCGATGGAGATGAACCATGCTCCATGTACCCAAACAAGTCTAGTAAAGGGGGACCAGAGGAGTGTTTCGATTGCTGCAGCTAGTGTTATTGCTAAAGTGACCCGTGATCGCATGATGGCTGATCTGGATGAGCGCTATCCAATGTACCAATTTCGCTCTAATCAAGGCTATGGCACAAAAGATCACTTGAAAGCTTTGGAAATGTATGGAGCATCCCCATATCACCGGTTGAGTTTTGCACCAGTGAAGGAAGTGATATAGAGATAAAGGAGAGGGAAAACGTGAGAAATTTGTTGAGTGGGATCGGTCAAGCAATACAGGCGAAAGCTGTGCAGACAACTCCCGTACAAGGTCAAATGATGAGTGGAAAAGTAGTGGAACTCATGCCTGACAACAGGGCTATCGTCCAACTCGGAAAACAAAAAGTACATGCACAGCTGGAAACCCCTTTGACTAAGGGGAATGCTTATTTGTTTCAAGTTGAGAGGACAGACCCTCTCCTTCTATTAAAAGCGATTAAAGGTACCCCTGCCAGTTCTGGAAGAAATGATATTCAACAGCTTTTAAAACAACTGGGAGTACCGTTGACCAAGCATAATAGTCTTTTTTTAAAAGAAATTTTACAGCAAAACATTCCTTTTCAGAAAACGGAAGTCAAAAACGCTCTTGCTTTATTAGAAGGAGCGAGCGACAAACCTCTAGCTCGGCAGATTTTAGTTCAAATGTTCCAAAAACGTTTTCCTATCCGATCATCCATCTTTCAAGCCCTGACAACCAAACAGACGACAGAATTTTCCAGTGTTTTAAATCAGCTTCAAAATCAATTCAATGATGAGCAAAAAAGTGTAAGCAATGAGAAAATACGAGTGCTGCTTTCGCAAATGAAAGGGGCAGGTTCCTCATTATCTTCTGCGGATTTGGCTGTGCAGAGAATAACGACAGAGGTTTCAGCAGGAAACGACACTTCATTTCAATTATTCAAACGGGCAGGCATCGTCAAAGAAGAGATAAGCTTTACTAAATTTCAGCAGACATGGAATCAGTGGGCAGGAAGAGCAGAAGGTGTGGATGCTGTAATTCAAACTCATCCAGGCGCTAAGGGGACGTCAGCGCAAAATCCGCCTTTCCCTCAACCGCTTGAAACAATGTCGACACAATTGAAAAAGCTCTTTGACCAGCAGTTACCTGTGACTGATAAAGATTTGAAGACATTGAGTCAATGGTTACAAACAACAGAACGGATGCTCCATTACCAATCGGGTCAGTCTTCAAATCTCCGCAATCAATGGACAAGCCAATTCAATGAACTTTCCCGACGGCGTGTGTTTGAAAAGTTAACCCCTTTTTTACCCCCACAAGAAAAAGTGATATTGAATGACTTTGTAAAACAAATGGCTAATCAGGTGAGTAAAGGGCCGGAATTTTCCAGTGGACAACTGGAAAAGGTCGTACAAATGGGGCGACAGATAGAGGGAAGTCAACTGCCATCAGAACAGAGATCAGCCCTCATTGACTGGATGTCACGTTCAAGTGAATTCCTCACACTCAAAGAGAAAGACATGATGCTGCTGAAGTTGAAAACAGTGATGGATTTCAGCGGATTCAGCGATGAGCGCAGACTTTCATCTTCTTGGCAGCAAGGAACGAATCCAGCCCATGAAAGCACGCTGAAAACACTATTGCTTCAAGGGTTGAACGATGGAACAACGCCTCGTCCGGAAACAGCCAAACAAATGCTTCACTTATTGAACGGCATCCAACTGACTTCTCATGTCGACCAGCAGCACACGCTTCAAATGGCGCTTCAAATCCCAGGGGACATACTTGGTTCTCTTCATGATATCCACATGAATTTAGAGGGAAGGAATACACAAGAAGGGACCATCGATCCTGACTTTTGTCATATCATATTTTACTTGGATCTGGCTAATTTGAAAGAAACTGTCATTGACTTGAATATTATGGATCGCCGGATAGCGATCACTGTTTTTAACAATAGTCCTAAAATGGAATGGCTGGCACACCAGTATAAAGATTCGGTGAGGGAGGGTTTGAGTGATGTTGGTTATGAACTTTCTTCACTAGTCACCCGTCAAACGCATGAGAGACAAACCTCCAGTAAGACTAACAAAGACGAAGAACGGGAAGAAGGGGTGGATATTAGGGTATGAAGCATGAGAGAAAAGAAGCCATTGCTCTTAGTTATCAATCCGAACAAGAATCTGCTCCCCAAGTGACAGCTAAAGGGAAAGGTTACGTAGCTGAAAACATATTAGCAAAAGCGGAAGAAAACCAAATTCCCGTCCAAGAGGATGCAACTTTAGTAGAACTTTTATCAGAGTTGAACATCAACGAGCAAATTCCTGAAGAATTATATCATGTAGTAGCAGAGGTGTTCGCCTTCATTTATAAGGCGGACAAGGGACAAAAAAGCTGATTTTCCTTAAGAAAATCCTTTTACAGCAACATTCTTAAGGGTAAATGAAAACTTATCAATATACGGTTTACATAATGATTTACATGTTAATCTATTTTATTTTTCGACAGATATCTAGCTTAGTGTGGACAATTGATAGCGTTTTTTTATACAATGAACATGCAGTGAAAATTGATGGGAGGATGAAACATGAACATTCACGAGTATCAAGGAAAACAAATCATGCGTGATTTTGGCGTTTCAGTGCCAAACGGCCACGTAGCATATACCGTAGATGAAGCTGTTGAAGCAGCTAAGAAATTAGGTAGTGACGTGACTGTAGTCAAAGCACAAATCCATGCAGGTGGACGTGGAAAAGCCGGTGGAGTCAAGATCGCCAAGAATCTTGATGAGGTGCGTACATACGCTGATGAGATACTAGGTAAAACACTTGTAACCCATCAGACAGGACCAGAAGGTAAAGAAGTGAAGCGCTTACTCATCGAAGAGGGATGCGACATCCAAAGCGAGTACTATGTAGGCCTTGTCCTGGACCGTGCTACTAGCAAGGTGACTATGATGGCATCAGAAGAAGGCGGTACAGAGATTGAAGAAGTAGCCGCTGAAACACCGGAGAAGATCTTCAAAGAAGTAATCGATCCAGTTACAGGCTTGACACCATTCCAAGCCCGTCGTCTTGCTTTCAACATCAATATTCCTAAAGAAGCATTAGGCAAAGCAGTTAAATTCATGTTGGGCCTTTATGATGTTTTCTTGAAAAAAGATTGCTCTGTTGCGGAAATCAACCCACTTGTAACAACAGGGGACGGAGATGTATTAGCACTTGATTCGAAATTGAACTTTGACGATAATGCATTATTCCGTCAAAAAGACATTGCTGAACTGCGTGATCTTGAGGAAGAAGATCCGAAAGAAGTTGAAGCTTCCAAATATGACCTGAGTTATATCGCTCTTGATGGAAACATCGGATGTATGGTCAACGGAGCTGGCTTAGCAATGGCGACAATGGATACAATCAAGCACTATAGCGGTGATCCTGCCAACTTCCTTGATGTAGGTGGCGGAGCAACTACGGAAAAAGTCACAGAAGCATTTAAAATCATCCTTTCTGATGACAATGTCAAAGGGATTTTCGTCAATATCTTCGGTGGCATCATGAAGTGTGATGTAATCGCAGAAGGTGTCGTAGAGGCCACGAAACAAATCGGTCTAACATTACCACTTGTCGTACGTCTAGAAGGAACGAATGTGGATGCAGGGAAGAAAATCCTTGAAGAATCCGGATTGAATATCACGTCTGCTGACTCTATGGCAGAAGGCGCACAAAAAATCGTTGAACTAGTCAAGTAGAAAGGCGGGGAAATCAGATGAGTGTATATATTGATAAGAATACAAAAGTCATTGTTCAAGGTATCACCGGCTCGACTGCATTATTCCATACAAAACAAATGGTTGAATACGGTACACAAATCGTCGGTGGAGTCACACCAGGCAAAGGCGGGACAGAAGTAGAAGGTATCCCTGTCTATAACACTGTCTCTGAAGCAGTCGAAAAAACTGGAGCGAATGCTTCGGTCATTTACGTTCCTGCTCCATTCGCAGCAGATGCGATTATGGAAGCTACAGATGCAGACATGGATCTTGCTATTTGTATTACAGAACACATTCCAGTGCTTGATATGATCAAAGTGAAACGTTACATGGAAGGTAAGAAAACTCGCCTTGTCGGTCCTAACTGCCCTGGTGTCATTACACCGGATGAATGTAAGATCGGTATCATGCCAGGATACATTCATAAAAAAGGTCACGTAGGTGTTGTGTCTCGTTCTGGTACATTGACATATGAAGCGGTCCACCAGCTTTCTGAGTCTGGACTCGGTCAATCTACAGCAGTAGGAATCGGCGGAGACCCTGTCAATGGCACGGACTTCATTGATGTTCTTAAAGCTTTTAATGAGGATGCTGATACTGAAGCGGTCATCATGATCGGTGAAATCGGTGGTACAGCTGAAGAAGAAGCCGCTGAATGGGTGAAAGCAAATATGAGTAAACCTGTTGTCGGCTTTATCGGTGGTCGTACAGCTCCTCCAGGGAAGCGTATGGGGCACGCCGGGGCTATCATTTCTGGTGGTAAAGGTACAGCTGATGAGAAGATTCGTGTCATGAATGAATGTGGCATCGAAGTGGCTGAAACCCCTTCTGTTATGGGCGAAACCCTCATCCAGGTATTAAAAGACCAAAACCTTTTTGAAAAATGTAAAACACATTAAAGTTAATAACATGCAGCAGAGGCCGTATCGATCCAGGTACGGTCTCTGACTTATGAAATGAGGTGCGAAGTGGTAACCAGAAGAGAACGTTTGATTTGTTTGCATGATTCTCCCCACGTATCCAGACCACTCTTAAAAAGACTTCTTCGTCTCGATGATCAATTGCTCCTCCCCTTTTCCTGTTCATCTAAAGAATTGGCCCACATTCTACAAATCCCCGTTGCCCGATCCACTTCCATCATTCAGCACATAAACGACCCTAATATAATGAAGAAACTCGACAAATATCAGCAAAATATCTCCTTATTAACCTGGTTCGATCTTGGGTATCCTAGTTTATTGAGGGCCATTCCCGACCCTCCTCTGGTTCTGTATTTTAAAGGAGATCATACCCTTTTAAATGCACCACTTTCCCTCAGTGTTATAGGGACAAGAAAGCCCTCCCCCTACGCCTTTACAGCTATGAAAGCTGTACTGCTCCCCATTATCCAAAGTCGATGCACGATCGTAAGTGGTATGGCCAAAGGTATTGATCAGTATGCCCATACACTTGCATCCGAACATCAGGGAAGAACTATTGCTGTTCTTGGGTCGGGTTTTCAGCACATCTATCCGACAAATGACCTTCCTTTGTACGATCGTCTTGTGCGAGAACACTTAGTGATCAGTGAATACCCGCCAGACCGTCCTCCGAAAAAGTATCACTTTCCGGAGCGCAACCGGATCATATCTGGTTTGACGCCTGCCACTTTTGTTATTGAGGCAAGGGTGAAGAGTGGTACTTTAATAACCGTAGATCAAGCACTGGAGCAGGGCAGGGATGTGTATGCACTTCCAGGACCTGCAGGCAGCCCTACAAGTGAAGGGTGTCATAAGATGATCAATGAAGGTGCAAAGCTCGTTCATACGTACCGTGACATTCTTGAAGATTGGTTAGAAAAATTTGAATAATTCGCTGGAAAGGTGTTACAGTCATGAGGAGTATTGGACCATTTTTAAACTTTTTTTATAAAAGTATGTTTGACAAACGGTTTCATTGTATTTAATAATAGGGAAGATTTATTTTATGAAAATATTAAAAGAGACAACACCTCTATGGGAGGAACCTATATGGCAGATTATCTTGTAATCGTTGAGTCACCTGCAAAGGCTAAAACTATTGAACGATACCTAGGAAAAAAATACAAAGTGAAAGCTTCACTAGGTCACATCCGTGATTTACCTAAAAGTCAGATGGGTGTAGACGTTGAAAATGAATTTGAACCTAAATACATTACCATACGCGGGAAAGGACCCGTACTGAAAGACTTGAAAACTGCTGCGAAAAAAGCGAAGAAAGTATATCTCGCAGCCGACCCTGATCGTGAAGGGGAAGCCATTGCCTGGCACTTGGCTCATAGTCTTGACATTGATGACAAATCAGAATGCCGCGTTGTTTTTAACGAGATCACGAAAGAAGCGATCAAGGATTCGTTCAAACATCCACGCACTATTGACTCCCACCTTGTGGATGCCCAACAAGCGCGGCGGATATTAGACAGACTTGTCGGTTATAACATAAGCCCGATCCTTTGGAAAAAAGTTAAAAAAGGCTTAAGTGCAGGCCGGGTTCAATCGGTAGCTGTCAAAATTATCATTGACCGTGAAAATGAAATCAAAAAATTCGAACCCGAAGAATACTGGACTATCGAAGCGGATTTCTTGAAAGAAAAGGAAAAATTTGAAGGATCTTTTTATGGAGTCGACGGAAAGAAGCAAGACTTGAAAACAGAAGACGATGTAAAAAAGGTTCAGGAGCGTATGAAAGGCAAGGACTTCTCAGTTGAAAAAGTAAATAAAAGAGAGCGCAAACGGAATCCTTCCCTTCCATTCACAACCTCTTCTTTGCAACAAGAAGCAGCCAGAAAGCTGAATTTCCGTGCGAAGAAAACGATGATGATCGCGCAACAGTTGTATGAAGGAATTGATTTAGGTGGAAAGCAAGGCACGACTGGTTTGATTACGTATATGCGTACAGATTCAACCAGACTTTCCAATACAGCTAAAGAAGATGCGAAACAATATGTTGTAAGCAACTTCGGTAAGGAATACCTGGGCAATAATAAAGCGGCCAAAAAGCAAGAAGGTGCACAAGATGCTCACGAAGCGATTCGTCCGACAGGCGCTGACCATGACCCTAAAGCGATGAAAAAGATTTTATCGAGAGACCAATACCGCTTATATAAATTGATTTGGGACCGTTTCATATCAAGTCAGATGGCCCCTGCTGTGCTGGATACGATGACTGTCCATCTATACAATGAAGGTGTTGAATTCAGGGCAACTGGTTCAGAGGTTAAATTTAAAGGATTCATGAAGGTTTATGTGGAAGGAAACGATGACAACAAGAAAGAAAAAGATAAACTTCTTCCTCATTTACAAGAAGGGATGACAGTGAAGGCTGAAGAAATCAAGCCGAATCAACACTTCACCCAACCACCTCCGCGTTATACGGAAGCCCGCCTTGTTAAGACACTGGAAGAGCTAGGAATCGGACGACCATCTACTTATGCTCCAACGTTGGACACGATTCAACGGAGAGGCTACGTTGCTTTGGACAACAAACGTTTTGTGCCGACAGAACTTGGGGAGATTGTTTTAGAGCAACTGAGAGAATACTTTCCTGAGATCATCGATGTCACCTTTACAAAAGGTATGGAAGATGACCTTGATGCAATTGAAGAAGGAACAGAAGAGTGGGCAAACATTATCGACCAATTCTATCAAGGCTTCCACCCTCGTTTGGAGAAAGCTGAAAAAGAGATGGAAGAAATCGAGATCAAAGATGAACCTGCAGGAATCGACTGTGAGAAATGCGGACACGAAATGGTTTATAAAATGGGCCGGTACGGAAAGTTCCTTGCGTGCTCCAATTTCCCAGAATGCCGCAATACGAAGCCGATATTGAAAAAAGTCGGTGTTACTTGTCCGAAATGTAAAGACGGAGAAGTTGTCGAGCGTAAAAGTAAAAAGAACCGCAAATTCTTCGGGTGTGAAAATTATCCCGAATGTGACTTCATCTCATGGGATAAGCCGATCAGTCGCCCTTGCCCTAAATGTGAGTCTTTACTTGTCGAAAAGAAATCCAAAAAAGGCACCCAAATCCAGTGTACGAGTTGTGATTACAAAGAAGAACCACAATCCTGATCATGTTATATTTTGAAGAGTCTATGACTATCCTTATGGTTATAGACTCTTCTTTCTTTTCTTTTTGATTGACACTCCTTATATAGGGAGCTATAATTACGGTTTGGTAAGGCTATATACTTGACAGACATTGGAAGTTGAATTGGGAAGATAGAAAATAAAATTGCTTACTTACATGAATTTAGTTGGAAACAATTCAGAATTTTGTTACATTTTTATTAAAGCCATTGTGGTGCTGTTCCTAATTGTGATAAAATTTAAACGCCTTCGTGAGGTGAAATATGAAATCTGCCCATATGTACAAAAAAGAGTTCATGGAGTATCTCCAAATTGAAAAAAATGCATCTCCATTGACAATACAGCATTACGGGAGAGACATTGATGAATTTATCGAGTTTATGAATTCTGAAAGCATCACATTACTTGACTGCGATTACCCTGACATCCGTGTGTTTTTGTCCAGACAACATGAAGCCCGCTTTTCCAGAAGGTCCGTTTCGCGGAAGATATCAAGCCTTAGAAGTTTCTTTCGTTTCTTAGAACGGGAAGAAAGGGTTAAATATAACCCATTTTTGAATGTATCACTGCCGCGTGAGGATGTACCTATTCCTGAGTTTTTTTATGAGGAAGAGCTGGACCAGCTTTTTACAATCAGTGATTTGACTACTCCTTTAGGCCAACGCAATCAAGCGCTTATCGAGTTGATGTATGGCACAGGAATTCGAGTCAGTGAGTGTGTCAAGATGGAAGTGGGAGATCTTGATTTTTCGCTCGACACTGCCCTTGTTCAAGGAAAGGGAAGGAAAGAAAGGTATGTACCTTTCGGGCAGTTTGCTGGAAAAGCACTGAAATCCTATATTGAAGAGGGAAGAAATGAGCTTGCTTCAAAAAAACAGGAGGACACTAAACGTTTATTCCTCAATGCAAAAGGAGGGCCATTGACCCAAGATGGCGTGAGGCTGGTTTTGAAAAAAATGGTCAAGGATGCGTCGTTGACCGTCAATATCCATCCACATAAACTGAGACATTCCTTTGCGACACATTTATTGAATGAAGGAGCGGACCTGCGTTCCGTGCAGGAATTGCTCGGCCATGAACACCTTTCTTCAACACAAATTTACACTCATGTAACTAAAGACCGGTTGAGGAATGTATATATGAACAGCCATCCCAGAGCGAATAAGAGGTGAAGGTAATGAATCAACAATTTCATGCTACGACGATTTTCGCTGTCCATCACCAGGGAAAGTGTGCTATGAGTGGGGACGGTCAAGTGACATTGGGAAATCAAGTCGTTATGAAGCATAAAGCAAGAAAAGTGCGCAGAATTTACAACGATCAGGTCCTGGCAGGGTTTGCTGGTTCAGTAGCAGATGCTTTCACACTGTTTGAAAAGTTCGAAGGAAAGCTTGAAAGCTATGACGGCAACTTGGCCAGGGCGTCTGTTGAACTTGCCAAAGAGTGGCGCAGTGATCGAGTTTTGCGAAAGCTGGAAGCTATGCTGATCGTGATGGATAAAGAAAACATGTTTCTTGTATCCGGTACTGGGGAAGTAATAGAACCGGACGATGGTATTCTTGCTATCGGTTCAGGTGGAAATTTCGCATTGAGTGCGGGAAGAGCTCTCAAACGCTATTCCCCAGAGCAGTCAGCATCTCAGATTGCACAAGCTGCCTTAGAGATTGCTGGCGAAATATGTGTGTTCACAAACGATCAAATCATATTGGAAGTTCTCGAATAAGGGGGCATAAATGAATGTCATTGAATTTGACGCCTAAACAAATCGTTGAAAAGCTCGATCAATACATTATAGGGCAGAATAACGCTAAACGGTCTGTTGCGATCGCTTTGCGGAACCGTTACCGAAGGATGCAGCTGACAGATGACCTGAAAGATGAAATCGTTCCAAAAAACATTCTGATGATGGGACCGACCGGGGTTGGAAAGACAGAAATCGCCCGGAGATTAGCCAAATTGGTCGGTGCTCCTTTCGTTAAAGTGGAAGCGACGAAATTCACAGAAGTCGGTTATGTCGGCAGGGACGTGGAATCGATGGTACGTGATCTTGTAGAAATGGCCGTCCGTATGGTGAAAGAAGAAAAAATGGAGACGGTCAAAGAGCGTGCAGAGGAACAAGCGAATAAGCGTTTAGTAAAGCTTCTCGTCCCATCTAAGAAGAAAGAGAACAATAATTTCAAGAATCCATTCGGGATGCTTTTCAACCAAAGTGATGAAGAGGAGAACGAGGCGGATCAAGAGCAGGAAGAAACAGAGATTGAGAAGAACCGGAGCCGGATCCGTCAGCAGTTGGATTTAGGTGAGTTAGAAGACCGTATCGTGACGATAGAAGTGGAAGAATCCCAGTCTTCTATGTTTGATATGATGCAAGGATCCGGAATGGAACAGATGGGGATGAATATGCAGGATGCTTTCAGTCAATTCATGCCTAAAAAGAAGAAAACGCGGAAAATGCCTGTTTCAGAAGCACGGAAAGTTTTAACACAGGAAGAAGCAGGGAAACTTGTCGATATGGACGAAGTCGGTCAGGAAGCTGTTACAAAAGTAGAACAGTCAGGAATGATCTTCATCGATGAAATCGACAAAGTAGCTGCAAAAGGTGATAACCAGGCTAACGTTTCCAGGGAAGGTGTACAGCGTGATATCCTTCCAATCGTAGAAGGATCGACGGTCGTAACGAAATATGGTCCTGTTTCTACCAATCATATTTTATTCGTTGCTGCGGGTGCTTTCCATATGGCAAAACCATCTGATTTGATTCCAGAATTACAAGGACGCTTTCCGATCCGGGTCGAGCTGAATAAATTGAGTGTTGAAGATTTCAGGAACATTTTGACAGAGCCATCCAACGCTCTTTTGAAACAATATAAGGCATTACTTGAAATTGAAGGTATAAAGGTTGAATTTTCTGACGATGCTATTACTAGACTTGCAGAAATAGCTCATGAAGTGAACCAGGAAACGGATAATATCGGAGCGCGGAGGTTGCATACAATTTTAGAAAAATTGTTAGAAGACCTCTCCTTTGAAGCTCCGGACGTGATGATGGAAAAAATAGAAATCACACCACAATACGTAGACAGCAAACTATCATCGATTGTCAAGAACAAAGATTTAAGTCGATTTATATTATAATTTATTTACCAACAAGGAGGAAATACACATGAATTTATTAGATCGTGCACGTAAAATCAACGCCATGCTACAAAAGACTACAGGGAAATCCGTCGACTTCAATGACATGTCCGCTACTTTAAGAGACGTCATTGAGGCTAATACATTCGTATTAAGCCGTCGTGGTAAGCTGCTTGGATTCGCGATCAACCAGGAGATTGAAAATGAACGCATGAAAGAGATGCTGTCTGAGCGTCAATTTCCACAAGAGTACACCCAAAACCTTTTCAACATCCAGGAAACAACCCCTGATATCGATATTAATAGCGAATATACAGCGTTCCCTGTTGAAAATCGTGAACTGTTTGAAAGTGGACTGACAACCATCGTTCCTATTATCGGCGGGGGCCAGCGTTTGGGGACATTGATTCTCAGCCGTTTAAACGGTGCCTTCAATGAAGATGATCTGCTTCTTGCTGAATATGGTGCAACAGTAGTTGGGATGGAAATACTTCATGAAAAAACAGAAGAAATTGAGCAGGAAGCCCGCAGTAAAGCTGTCGTACAAATGGCGATCAGTTCTCTATCCTACAGTGAATTGGAAGCCATCGAGCATATCTTTGAAGAATTGGAAGGAAATGAAGGGTTGCTTGTAGCAAGTAAAATCGCTGACCGTGTAGGCATTACAAGGTCTGTGATTGTCAATGCTCTGCGTAAGCTGGAAAGCGCAGGAGTTATTGAATCCCGTTCTCTAGGAATGAAAGGGACTTATATTAAAGTTCTTAACAACAACTTCCTGGTAGAGTTGCAAAAGCTTCGTACCAACTAAAAAGTCTGCACCGTATATAAGAAAAGTAGTTCAGTTTTAGAGGACAAGAATTTGACTTGTACCCTCTGACTGGACTACTTTTTTTTATTCGAAAATTTTTTGAGAATCTCTTTGTAATAGTCTGCGATGGAGAAGAAGGGGTCTTATAAAAATGAAGGAGATAGTTTCACTGACACATCAAAAATAGCAATAGTCTGCAAAATCCTTAACAGCTTAAAGCTTTGCTGTATAGATCCAATCCTTGTGATGGTGAAACACCGATGAGAAGCACAAATCACTGCAGGGTTTAATATACATTTCTCAGACAATAAAAAAAGGGGCCAAATGTCCGGGGACATGACCCTCTAGTGAAAACTCCCATTATGTCTAATCCTACTTCTTATGTAGCACAAATATTCATCCCCAGGAAAATATAACCTATTCTAAATTACTATAGTAGGGGTTTTTTTATTTGACTAAAAATTAATACTATTCGACATGAAAGTGTGTAATAATGTTTATTATAATTGAAAATACGACAATTTCCAACAAAAACCAAATAAGTAGCTCTAATGGTCCTGGTACTTTAGGCCTGTTTGTAATACTCTCGTAAAAACCTGTCATAAAACATAGACACAAGTATACAAATTTTTTTACAATTGTCTCTGTGAGTATGGAATAATGTCGAATCGAGGTGAAGGCGATGAAGCTCTTCAGTGATACATTTACCACCTTGGAGAATGCTTTAAACTATTCTTCTGCAAAAAACAGAGCTATTTCGAATAATATTGCCAATGTTGACACGCCAGGGTATAAGGCGAAAGATGTGGCATTCAAAGACGTGCTCGCACAAGAACGTTCATCGTTCCAAACGAAAAGAACAAACGAACGCCATTTTCAATTCGGTCCTGATACTTCTGAATCATACCGGACTTTCACAAAATCCAACACTACATACAATCACAATGGGAACAACGTCGATATTGATAAAGAAATGAATGAATTAGCTCAAAACCAAATCCAATACCAGGCTCTTGTCGATCGAATGAGCGGTAAATTCCGCAGCTTGGAATCAGTCATTAAAGGAGGGAACTAGACGATGAGTATTTTCCATTCCATGAATACAAGTGCAAGTGCTTTGACAAGTCAGCGTTTAAGAATGGATGTCGCATCTTCGAATATAGCCAATGCCAACTCAACAAGGGCCACCTTGAATGAAAATGGTGAGTGGGAGCCATACCGTCGCAAAATGGTCGTGTTCCAACCAGCTGAAAATAACTTTCAAAACTTCTTACATAAAGCTGCTCAACAGGACTCTCCTGGTTCAGGGGTGAAAGCAACACAAATCAGAGAAGACGAGGAGCCATTCAAAGTGGTCTTCAATCCGAACCATCCTGATGCAGGGGAAGATGGATATGTCCAAGTGCCGAATGTTGACCCATTGCAGGAAATGGTGGATATGATGAGTGCCACACGTTCTTATGAAGCGAATGTGACCTCAGTAAATGCTTCGAAAAGCATGCTTATGAAAGCATTAGAAATCGGAAGATAATTAAAGGTTAGGAGAGTATGGTTATGCCAGATTTGAACGCAGTATCAGGTTCCCAATCCGCAACAGTACAGCCCTCCGGTTCCCAGTGGAAACAGAAAGTCACACCCGGAGAAGCCCAGGCTACCTTTTCTAAACAATTGAAAGAGGCAATAGAAAGTGTGAACGATGCGCAGGTAGCATCGAATGACAAAACGAAAGCTCTTGCGCGTGGAGAAATCAATGATTTACATGATGTGATGATTACTTCGCAAAAGGCTAGTATTACGATGCAGACAGCAGTAGAAATGCAAGGCAAAGTGGTCGAAGCCTATAAAGAAGTCATGCGTATGCAAGTCTGACTGAACTAAGGATAATCCGCACTAGACTATTCGCATAGGTCGTGCTTTTTTTGGGGGCAACTATGAAAGAAAAAATATCATTATATAAAGAAAAAATAATTACCTTTTGGAAAGAACGAAAAAAGTCACAAAAAGTACTGATCATAGGGACAGCCCTTGCTATCATTCTCATTATTTCATTGACAGGAATTTTTGCTTCAGGGTCTAAAATGGTGCCGTTATATCGGGATTTGACGTTACAGGAAATCGGTCAAATCAAAACGGAACTTGATGCCAAGGGGATTACTTACGAGTTGGACCAGGGTGGGACGACGATTCTTGTTCCTGAAACACAAGCGGAAGGGCTGCTTGTAGATTTAGCTGCAGCCGGACTTCCGAACAGTGGATCTATTGATTACGGCTTCTTCAGTGACGACACCTCGTGGGGGATGACAGACAACGAATTTGATGTCATTAAACTCGATGCCATGCAGACTGAACTTGCCGACCTAATGAAGGGGATTGGCGGCATTCAAGATGCAAAAGTGATGATCAATATGCCTGAAGAACAGATTTTTGCATCTGAGTCAGGCCAAGAAGCCTCTGCATCAGTTGTGTTGAATGTCCAACCAGGGCATCAAATTGAAAACAAACAGGTCGAAGCTCTTTATAATCTAGCTTCTAAGTCTGTTCCAAATCTTTCTAAAGATAATATCGTCATCATGGACCAGAATTTCAACTATTTTGACATAAATGATTCTCCGACCGCTGGTGGGGAAAATGCTTATACATACCAGCAAAATGTAAAGCAGGATATTGAGAGAGATATCAAGCAGCGTTTACAACGCATGTTAGGCATGATGATCGGCCAGCAGAAAGTCATTGCAACTGTGACAGCTGATATTGATTTCACGAAAGAACAACGTGTAGAAGAGCTAGTCGAGCCTGTCGATCCTGACACAATGGAAGGTTTGCCAGTCAGCGTCGAGCGTATTGAAGAAACGTACGAAGGCGGAATTCCTGAAGGTGGTGTCCCGGGGGCTGGAGATGAAGATATCGCCAATTACCCTGCAGGTGAGAACGGCTCCGGCGGCGACTATGAGATGAACCGTGAAACAATCAACAATGAATTCAACCGGATTAAGAAGAACATAGAGGAAAGCCCTTATAAGGTGAGGGATTTAGGCATCCAAGTAGCTGTGGATAATACGAAAGGAACGACTGAAGATGGTGAGGTAGAATATTTAACAGCGGCAGAACAACAAACGGTTGAAGAAAGCATTCAATCGATTGTCGATTCCATGATCACTACTTCTATTAATGGAGATTATGGAGAAGTCAATCCAGAAGAGAAAGCCTCCATAGTTTTTCAGGAATTCAATGGGGAACCTGACTTCCCAGACTCTGATCCGGGCATTCCGTTATGGATGTATATAGTAGGGGGATTGTTAACCTTCATCATTGCTGTTCTCATTTGGATGTTGTTCCGCAGGAGAGGCAATGAGGAAGAAGACTATGTCATGTACGAGGAACGCATGCAGGAAACGCCTGAACCGCGTGAAGTACCTGAGATAGAAGAGAAAGAAGATGAATCGACTCACAAACGAAAACAGCTGGAAAAAATGGCGAAAGAAAAACCGGAAGATTTTGCAAAATTACTGCGATCATGGATTGCGGAAGATTAGAGGGGGTCCTTTTATGCCCTTGAAGAAACCGGGGTTGACAGGCAAACAAAAAGCAGCCGCTTTGTTGATCTCTCTTGGGCCGGATGTGGCAGCTCAAGTTTACAAACATTTAGATGAAGAAGAGATCGAACAGTTAACATTAGAAATCTCTTCTGTACAAAAAGTCGATGCGCAAGAGAAAGATGAAATCCTGGACGAATTTCACCAAATAGCCTTAGCCCAGGACTATATTTCCCAAGGGGGTATCGGTTATGCCAAAACCATCCTTGAGAAAGCATTAGGGTCTGACGAGGCTTCCAACATCATTGGCCGATTGACTTCCTCACTCCAGGTGAAGCCGTTTGATTTCGCTCGTAAAGCAGATCCGAATCAAATTTTGAACTTCATTCAAAATGAACACCCACAAACGATCGCGCTTGTGCTTTCCTACTTAGAGGCTGAACAGTCTGGGCAGATACTCTCTGAACTGCCTCAGGAATTACAAGCAGACATCGCCAGGAGAATCGCAACAATGGATTCGACTTCGCCTGAAGTGATCAGTCAAGTAGAACAAATACTGGAAAAGAAATTATCGACAACTGTTACCCAGGATTATACAGAAACTGGCGGAATCCAAGCAGTCGTCGAAGTCTTGAATGGGGTCGACCGAAGTACGGAAAGAACCATTCTGGATTCTCTTGAAATCCAGGATCCTGAGCTCGCAGAAGAAATCAAGAAACGGATGTTTGTCTTTGAAGACATCGTCGCCCTTGATGATCGGGCCATCCAACGTGTCATCCGTGATGTCGACAATGATGACTTGCGCTTATCATTGAAAGTCTCAAGTGAAGAAGTGAAGGACATCGTGTTCAATAATATGTCGCAACGGATGGCAGATACGTTCAAAGAGGAAATGGAATTTATGGGCCCTGTACGTCTCCGTGATGTAGAAGAGGCTCAAACTAGAGTCGTATCAACGATTCGCAGGCTTGAAGATGTTGGTGAAATTGTCATTGCAAGGGGTGGAGGAGATGACATCATTGTCTAATCACACATCCGGCAGGGTGATTCAAATCAAACCTATCCGCACAAATGATGAATCGCCTGCCGAATATAATGAACAACACCATCTTCTGAAAACGGAAGAGAAGCGAAAAGAAGCGGAAGCAGCTCTGGAAGCAGCTCAATTGAAAAGAGATGAACTTTTAAAGAATGCAGAAAATGAAATTGAAGAATTGAAGCAGGCATGGGAAGCAGAAAAACAGGATTTACAAAATGAAGCTTACCAAAATGGTTTTGACCAGGGTGTACAGAAAGGGAAAAAAGATGGGTATGATTCCTACATTGATAAATTGAAAGTAGCGAATGGAATCATCGAGCAAGCCCAAGAAAGACACGACAATATCGTAATGAGCAGCGAAGTAACAATAGCTGAAATCGCTCTTCAATGCTCAGAAAAAATTATGAACCAACAGCTTGAAGGTTCACCTGAAATGTTTTTGCCTCTTGTAAAGAAAGTCATACAAGATGTTCATGACCAGCCTGAAATCGTGGTTTATGTCCATCCCGATCAATATGGAACGGTTCATTGCCAGGCTGAAGAACTGAAAAGGCTGGTCGGCCATAAAACCCAATTGACCTTATACGCAGATGAGGATCTTGCCCCATTTTCTTGTCTCATTGAATCACCATTTGGAAGGGTCGATGCTGGTATTGACAGCCAATTAACTGAGTTGCGAAAGAAAGTACTGAATTTCGCTAATGGAGAGATGGGACATGAATAAACAGGCATATTTGAATGCCATCGACCAAGCGGACACGTTCAAACGCTTTGGGAAAATACACCGGGTTGTAGGTTTAATGGTTGAATCGAAAGGGCCTGAAGCTTCCATTGGAGACCTTTGCTATATTCACCCGCCTACAGGTAACTCTGAACCGATTGCTGCTGAAGTTGTCGGATTCAATAATGAGAACATTCTCCTCATGCCCTATAAAGAAGTGAGAGACGTAAGCCCTGGCAGTCTTGTAGAAGCTACCGGTGAGCCGCTGGAAGTCAAAGTAGGAATCGGTCTGATTGGTAATATTCTAGATGCGACAGGACAGCCTCTTGATGGAAGCGAGCTCCCGAGCGGTTTGAAAATGTATCCGACCGAACAGAACCCGCCAAACCCGTTATCACGGCCTCCAATCACAGAGCCGATCCAGGTAGGCGTGCGGGCGATCGATTCACTTTTATCTGTCGGCAAAGGGCAGAGGGTCGGTATATTTGCTGGTAGTGGTGTCGGTAAAAGTACACTGATGGGAATGATCGCCAGGAATAGCTCTGCAGATTTGAATGTGATCGCATTGGTGGGTGAGCGCGGTCGTGAAGTTCGGGAGTTCATTGAAAATGACCTTGGTGAAGAAGGGCTGAAACATTCCATCTTAGTTGTAGCTACTTCAGATCAACCTGCCTTGATGCGGGTGAAAGGTGCTTACACGGCAACCGCCATCAGTGAGTATTTTCGGGACCTTGGCTATAACGTGAATCTGATGATGGATTCAGTGACCCGCTTTGCAATGGCTCAAAGGGAAATTGGGCTGGCAACCGGGGAGCCTCCTACGACGAAAGGGTACACTCCCTCCGTTTTTGCATTGTTACCAAAACTTCTCGAGCGTACGGGTTCTAGTAAGGAAGGGACGATTACAGCCTTTTACACGGTGCTGGTAGATGGAGATGATTTGAATGAACCGGTTTCTGACACTGTCCGGGGGATTCTTGATGGTCACTTTGTTTTGGATCGTAAACTTGCGGAACAGGGACAATTCCCAGCCATCAACATTTTAAGGTCCATCAGTCGTGTAATGAAACAAATCGCTTCGGAAGAACACTTGGAAGCGGCGGAAAGACTACGTGCATTGTTGGCCACATATGAGGAAAACAGTGAACTTATTCAAATAGGAGCATATAAGAAAGGCTCCAGCAGGGATATAGATCAAGCCATCCATTATCATTCTTCTATCATAAGTTTTCTTAAGCAGGGTATTCATGAACCATCGAGTTTTGAGCGTTCTGTAGAAGATTTGAAAGAATTGTTCGTTTAGGAGGGAATTGAATCTTGGCGGATATTCAAACATTTGAAAAAATCAAAGATATAAGAGACAAGGAAAAGCGCGAAAAACAGCTGTTCCATCAAGAAGCTGTAGATATTTTTGAAAGGAAAGCTGAGCAGTTATATGACGCATTGAAGAAGAAAGAAACCGCAGTCTACGAATTTAACCGCAAGCTTTCAGAGAAAACTGTGCAAGCAGGCTCATTCATCCAGCATCAAAACTATATCGCCCGCCTTGAAGAGAAAATAGATTCTCTTCAGCCTTCTGTCCAGCAAGCAAGAGTTAAAATGCAGCAATCCCAATCAAAATTGACGGAAGCTCACGTAGAGGTGAAGAAGTACGAAACGTTAATTGAAAATAAACATCTAAAATACCAAAACTGGGTGAAGAGTGAAGAAAATAAGCATATGGACGAATTGTCCATGCAACAGTACTTAAATTTTCAGAATAGGTGATCGGATGGCGAAGGGTGTACATAACGACAAACCAAAAGGAAACAAAATTCAGAAAGTCTTCTTTGCGATCGTCATTCCTTTCATATTCCTCCTTACCTTGACGTTGATTGTCCTGACATTGTCAGGAATCAATGTGTTTGAGGAAGCTGAAAAATATGCGAAAAAGATCCCTGGGGTTTCAGAAGTCACTTCTACCGACGAGCCAGCATCGGACCCGGAAGAAATGGATCGTTTGCAGGCGATGCTTGCCAATAAAGATGCAGAAATTGAACAATTGCAGCAGGATGCTGATCAAAAGCAAACAACCATAGAAGAAATGGATCAACAGATTCTTAAACTCGAAAAGGAGCTTGAGGATAGATTGCCGGAAGATGGTGAAGATCCCAATCAAAAAGCAAAGGATTTGGCGGCCTCTTTTCAAGAAATGGATCCTGAAGAGGCAGCTCCGATTATTGGGAGTATGAGTCAGACCTTAGCAGTGCAAGTGATGAGAGAAGTGGCAAGTGAGGAAAGAGGAGAAATATTAGGTCAGATGGATCCTGAGGCTGCTGCAGAGATTGCAAGTATTCTATTAGAAGAATAATGGATTTTATTGAAAGGAGGTGAATAAGGATGAATCCGATTTCATCGAATCTATTCAGCTCACCGAAACTTAATCTGGATAAAGGAATAGCTTCTGTAAAGGCACAAGGAAAAGATTCTCCCTTCCAGAAACTTTTTTCAGAGTTGAAAACGCTGGATTCAGCAAACCTGCCTGAAGGATTGTCACAGAAGGAATTTTCAGAAGAGTTAGCTGCATTGAAAAAGAAGCTCGAGCAATTGATGGAAAAAATGGAGAATCTCACAGAAGAGGCAGGCCCGGTGGGCAACTTAATTAAATTTAGTGAAGAACTGCTGAATAATTCAGAGAGCTCCCTGGCTAACTTGGACACTGAGAAACTCGAAGCCATTAAAGTTGAGTTAGAGAATCTGAAGGCCCAGTGGAAGGATCTTGATCTGGACACAGCTGCTGAAGAGAGTAAGCAGATGACTGATCTCATGATTGGGGTTTTTGACCAACTCAAAATTTTGCAAAGTATGACAGGCGAGAATAATCAGAGCTCCAATGGAAATGATCCCATTATATTTATTGCTCATCCCTCTTTGAGTGGACAATCACAACATGTTACCGGCAAGAATACAGACAGCATAGAGAACCTGCATAAACTTTGGCAGAAATTCCAGCAACTTGTGAGTCCTCTGTTACAGGCAGATGCTTCAACTAAACTTGATGCAAAAACAGGAACTGCAATCAAAGATCTGCTACAGCAATTCAGTAAGCTGTCAGAGTCGCTGCATGTGCAAGGGAAAGGTGATTGGGGGCAGTTGCTTGCGAAAGTGACAAAGGATGGAAGCGCCCAGGAGCAAAAAATCTTTCAACAGTTGATGACGACATTTCAAAACAGAATGAATATGCCGCAGAGCTATCATCGCCAAATGCCGGTAACTGGAAAAGACATAGCAAAATGGGTGCAGCAAACTGTGGAAAATAATAACTCTACAGAACAAGCGTCAAATTTAAAAAACACCAACCCTACAAATCAGTCAGTGATTCCAATGACGAAAGTGGAGCAGCATGTCGTCCATGTCAACCAAAACCAGGACTCCTCGTCTTCACAAAAACAGTTGCTTCAGCAATTTGAACGCATTCTCAATTCAAGTCGGATGTTGTCGAATAAACCTGGCAGCATGGAAATGCAAATCAAACTCCGTCCAGCCAACCTTGGTGATTTGACAGTCAAGTTCGCTCAAATGAATGGGGAAATGGCTGTGAAAATCTTAGTCAGCAGCCAGGCAGCTAAAGAGATGCTTGAAGGAAATATGAGTCAATTGAGACATATGTTCTCTCCACAACAGGTGGTAGTTGAAAAAAGTGATGCCTTGAATGCACAGCATCTGCAGCAAGAGTTTGGCTGGGATGAAGAGCAAGCGTTTGATGAGCAAAGCGGAGGCCAAGCTGATCAATCTTCCGAGCATAATGAGGAACCTGATGAAGAAGAGCTTACTTTTCACGAACTGTTAATGAATGAGAAAGCATAGGTGATTTTATGACAAAAATAGATCCATCTCTATATTTGCAAAACCAGCAAACTAGGGGAACAGGAAGCAATAGCCTCGGGAAAGATGATTTCTTAAAAATATTGATGGCCCAAATAAAGAATCAAAATCCGCTTGATCCGATGAAAGACAAGGAGTTCATTTCTCAAATGACAGAGTTCTCAAGCCTGGAACAGATGACGAATATGTCCCAATCGCTGCAAGGTTTCATGGATAGCCAAAGTATGCCCCCATTGATCCAGTATAGCGGTCTGATTGGTAAAGAAGTGACTTATCCTGTCTATGATGAAGAATCCGGGTTGTTCGATCGGATGGAAACAGAGGTAGTACAAGCTGTCAACCAGAAACAAGGCAGCACCTATTTGGAAATGAAATCTGGTGAGACGGTCCCTGTCGAAAGCATATCAAAGGTCAGTGACCTTACAGAAAGCGCAGGAGACGAGAAGGCAGGCGATTGATAATGGACCCTCGTGTACAGGCATTGCACCGGCCACTGAATATACCGAGTAAAAAAAATTCTCAACCTAAAGTAGATCATTCATTCAGAAATGTTTTAGAAGAAGCGCAGGGTATTAAAGTCAGTAAGCATGCAAAACAAAGGTTGGAAGACCGGGACATAGCTATCAGTGATTCGGCCTGGGAAAAGATTTCATCAAAGATGAATGAGGCAAAGCAAATAGGAGTCACAGATTCACTGGTGATTACAAACGAAGCAACTTTAGTAGTCAGTACGAAGAACCGTACAGTCGTGACCGCTCTCGCTCGAGAAGAATCCGCCTCTCAAATATTCACGAACATCAACGGAACGATTTTCATTAATGATTAGGCTGGACCCAGAATGGGAGGCCTGTTACCATCTGCTGACTGACAGAAGCGGATGGACTCCACATAACCGAAAGGAATGTTTTTATTATGTTACGTTCAATGTATTCAGGTATTTCCGGAATGAAAGGTTTTCAAACCAAATTAGACACAATTGGTAATAATATCGCCAATGTCAACACTTATGGCTTTAAAAAAGGTCGAGTCACCTTCCAGGATATGATGAGCCAAACGATGTCAGGAGCCCAAGGTCCGACGGTAGGCGCTGGTGGAGATAACGTGCGTGGCGGACTCAACCCTTCCCAAGTCGGGTTAGGATCTCAAGTAGGTTCCATTGATACCATCCATACCCAGGGAAACCGACAAACAACGAACCGTCCATTGGATTTATCTCTTGAAGGAGATGGGATGTTCATTCTCGCAGAAGGCGGGACTGAGGAAATCGATCCTGAAGTTCAAACGATTAATTTGCAGAATGTGAACACAAGTTTTACGAGAGCGGGGAACTTCTACCTTGATTCCGATGGCGCAATTGTCAATAACGAAGGTAAATATCTCGTCGGTCAACCTGAAGGAGAAGAATCAGCAGGGATCATTACGATTCCTGATACAGCCCAAAGCTTCAGTATCCAAACTGATGGGTCGGTCAACTACGTAGATGAAAATGGCGATCCGCAAATGGCTGGCCAAGTTCGTCTCGCAAACTTCTCAAACCCCAGTGGATTGGAAAAGATAGGCGGTAATTCATTCCAATATACAGAGAATGCTGGTGCGGCAATAGAGGGTCTTGATGACCTGCTTGTAGCCGGCCAGGATGGTACAGGTCAGATGGTGTCAGGAGCTCTTGAAATGTCCAACGTCGACCTTGCTGAATCTTTCACTGAAATGATTACGGCACAGCGGGGTTTCCAAGCCAATACGAGAATCATAACAACTTCTGATGAAATCTTACAGGAACTTGTTAACTTGAAGCGATAACAGAAGGGAGTAGGAGGGCTTCTTTTCAGGCCCTCCCTATCAATCTATGATTTCTTTATCTAAATTGAACGGACAGCCGTTCACATTCAATGCAATCTACATAGAACACATCCAATCCAACCCTGATACAACGATTACAACAACGTCAGGGCGAACTTTTCTTGTTAAAGAATCAGAAGAAGAGGTCGTAAGACAGGTGAAAAAATTTTACCAGCAAATTGGTCTGCTGCGTGTTGTAGATAAGGTAGGTGAAAAGGATCGATGAATATATTCAAAACGATGATGATCACATTGAGTGCGCTGACCATTTTAGGTGTTGTAGCTCTTATAATTGTTTTTAATTTTAACGATTCAGAAGCTAGTGGAGAGCGTTCAATCGATGATATCCGTGAATCTTCACTTGTAACAGATGAAATTACCACGGACCTCCAAAGTGGCGATTACGTCAGAATCAGCTTCCGGATCGTCACAGATAGTAAAGATTCATTGGAAGAATTGGAAAAAAGAGACTTTCAACTGAAAAATTTGTTGATCAAGGAACTGGCCACGATGGAGGCAAAGGCTTTCAAATCCGGTCTATCCAATTTGGAAGAGAAAATTAAACTGAAGCTTAATGAGGTCATGACAGAAGGAAAAATCACTGATGTATATACCGTCAACAAAGTCCTTCAATAATTGAATGCATGATGAAAGGGGGGTGAGGTTTTGGCAGAAGAGGTTCTCTCGCAGAATGAAATCGATTCGTTATTGTCCGCATTATCAACAGGGGAAATGAATGCGGAAGAATTAAGAAATGAAGAAAAAGAAAAGAAAGTGAGAGTTTATGATTTTAAACGGGCTCTCCGTTTTTCCAAAGACCAGATCAGAAGTTTATCAAGGATCCATGAAAACTTTTCGAGACTATTGACGACTTATTTTTCTGCACAGCTTAGGACGTATGTGAACATCGAAGTCGCATCCGTCGATCAATTGCCCTATGAAGAGTTTATTCGATCGATTCCGACGATGACGATCCTGAATATATTCAGCGTACCTCCCCTTGAAGGGCGCATTTTAATGGAAACCAACCCTAATATCGCTTATGCCATGATGGACCGCGTGCTGGGAGGAAAAGGAAGCAGTGTCAACAAAGTTGATAATCTGACTGAAATTGAAACAACGATCATGTCCCATCTCTTTGAACGTTCACTGGAAAACTATCAAGAGGCATGGGGATCTATCGTTGATATTGACCCAATGTTAGAGGAGTTCGAAGTCAACCCGCAATTCCTGCAGATGGTGTCACCGAACGAGACGGTCGTCGTAGTCTCTTTGAATACCACGATCGGAGAAACAAGCGGTATGATCAATATATGTATTCCTCATGTCGTGCTTGAACCGATCATACCTAAATTATCTGTCCACTATTGGATGCAGAAAGAACAACCGAAAGACCGTGACCCGGAAGAAGTCGAAGCTTTGAGCAGGACACTTAAAGGGACAGAGATGGAGATGCGTGCCATCTTGGGAGAAGCTGACATGTCGATTCAGCAATTTCTGGAGATGAAGGAAGAGGATGTCATTCGACTCGACCAGGCGATCGACCAGCCGATGAGGCTGAAAGTGGATGATGAAGAGAAGTTTTATATACAGCCAGGAAAATCGAAAAACAAATTGGCTGTCCAAGTTATAGAGGAGTATAGAGGGGGTGCCGGACAAGATGAGTGATGATATGTTATCCCAGGACGAAATTGATGCGCTATTGAACGGCGGAGGGGATGATGCCAAGACAGAGGATCCCTCCGCTTCTATCAAGCAAGAGGAACATTTATCGACATTAGAAGAAGATGCTCTCGGGGAGATCGGAAACATTTCCTTTGGTAGCTCTGCGACAGCTTTGTCTTCATTATTAAATCAAAAAGTGGAAATTACGACACCGGAGATTTCAGTCGTCGGGCGTGCCGACTTACCGAATGAATTTCCGAAGCCTTATGTGACTATCGGAGTCACTTATACAGATGGATTTTCTGGTGAAAATGTACTTGTTATCAATACGAAAGATGCAGCAATTATTGCAGATTTAATGTTAGGCGGGGACGGTGAGAATCCTGATGAACATTTGAATGAGATTGCGTTAAGCGCCGTCCAGGAAGCGATGAACCAAATGATGGGTTCTGCGGCTACGAGCATGTCTACGATTTTTAATAAAAAAGTGGACATCTCCCCACCAGCTATCGATGTCTTGGATCTGGAAGAAGATAAAGGAACCGAAACGATTCCCAATGATGAAGTATTAGTGAAAGTATCGTTCCAGTTGCAAGTCGGCGAATTGATAGATTCTAACATTATGCAATTGATACCAGTAGGTTTCGCTAAAGAACTCGTGGAAGAATTGATGAACCCTCCACAAGAGGAGGAAGAGGTCGTATCAAGCAAAGGGCAAGAGGGACCTTCCCAAGCCGAACCAGAACCGGCCCCTCAAGCACCTGAGCAAAAGCCCACTGGACACCACCAGGAACAGATGCAGCAGGAAGCTCCGGCCCATCCGCAGCAAAGTTCCCCGCAATATGTTGGAGGTCCTGCTGGACAAGGTGTACAGGAAGCGAATATACAAAGTGCTGAGTTCCAGAACTTTGACAATGTTCAACTGAATGGGTCTGAACAGAAGAACCTGGATATGTTAATGGACATCCCATTGAAGGTGACAGTAGAACTCGGTCGTACGAAGCGTACGGTTAAGGAGATCCTGGAATTGTCTTCCGGCTCCGTTCTGGAGTTGGATAAACTTGCTGGAGAGCCTGTCGATATCCATGTGAATGATAAATTAATGGCCAAGGGCGAAGTCGTCGTCATAGATGAAAACTTTGGTGTGCGGGTAACAGATATTCTCAGTCCGAAAGAACGACTGACAAAATTACGATAATACACAAGTTGATCAGAGGAGGAAATAAAATGGCAGAAAGAATTTTGATTGTAGATGATGCAGCATTTATGCGGATGATGGTGAAAGATATTCTAACTAAGAATGGATATGAAATTGCAGGTGAAGCAGAAGACGGACAGAAAGCTGTAGAAATATATAAAGATACCCAGCCGGATCTTGTGACAATGGATATTACGATGCCCGAAATGGATGGTATTACAGCTTTGAAAGAAATCAAAGCGCATAATCCGAATGCGAAGGTCATCATGTGTTCAGCAATGGGGCAGCAAGCAATGGTCGTGGACGCGATTCAAGCTGGGGCCAAAGATTTCATAGTCAAGCCTTTTCAAGCAGATCGTGTAATTGAGGCTATCCAAAAAGCATTGAGTTAAAGTAGGAATGTACATGTTTAAGACAACTAGATTGACAATCATTCTAGCACTGGTCGGGGTCTTCATAGCATCAGTACCTATGGTGGTGGCAGCCCAGCCATCTGCCTATGAATGCCTTGAGAACCCCCAATTGGAAGGGTGCCCATCTTCCTCCTCTACAGGTGATCAAGAACAGCCGCCTGTAGAGGAGGAGATAGAAAGCCGAGAGGGTGCATCAAGCTCTTCGTTAGTTTGGAATATCATTAAGCTTATTTTTGCATTAATATTTGTCGTCGCACTCATTTATGGCCTGTTGAAATTTTTTAATCAGAAAAATAAATTGTTTAATCGCAACAAAACTATGGAAAATCTCGGTGGGATGAACCTTGGACCGAACCGTTCTATCCAGGCAGTAAGGATAGGCGGTCAAGTATTCATCCTCGGTGTAGGAGAATCCGTGGAAATGATTGCTGAAATCACGGACGAGTCTACAAAGGACACGTTGATGCAACAAGATGAACAAACCCAGGGTTCAACACCGTTTGCGATGGACAAATGGATCGGTAAATGGAAGCAGAAGAATGACCAGCCGAAATCAAGCGATTCCTCGATCCAGTTCCAACAGCTATTCGAAAACCAACTGAATGATATGAAGAAGAAGAGAAAGCAAGCGGTCGATGAGGATAGGGGGGATCGAGAACATGAATGAGTTCATTGATATTTTTTCAAGTTCAGATCCCGAAAGTGTAGCTACATCAGTAAAGTTACTGTTGTTATTGACCGTCCTCTCGTTAGCTCCTGGAATTTTGATTTTGATGACAAGCTTCACCAGGATTTTGATCGTACTTTCCTTTGTTCGAACTTCATTGGCTACACAGTCAATGCCTCCGAACCAGGTTCTGATCGGAATTGCTTTGTTTCTTACTTTTTTCATTATGGCACCGACATTCCAAGAAGTTAACGACGAGGCGTTGACCCCTTTATTCAATGAGGAAATCACCCTTGATGAAGCTTATGAAGAAGCAAGTATCCCGATGAAAGACTTCATGGGGAAACATACGAGGCAGAAAGATTTAGCTTTATTTATGAATTATTCCGATATGGATGCCCCGGAAACGATTCAGGATGTTCCGCTGACCACACTCGTACCTGCTTTTGCTATTAGTGAATTGAAGACTGCTTTTCAGATGGGATTCATGATCTTTGTTCCGTTTCTAGTCATCGATATGGCTGTCGCCAGTGTTCTCATGTCTATGGGGATGATGATGCTTCCGCCGGTGATGATTTCACTACCGTTCAAAATATTACTTTTTGTGCTGGTAGATGGTTGGTACTTGATTTCCAAGTCATTATTAGAAGGGTTTTAGATAGGGGGTAACAAGATGAACAGCAACATGGTTATATCATTCGCAAAAGAAGGAATTTACACTGTTTTACTCATATCTGGCCCTTTATTGATTTTGGCTTTGGCGGTCGGACTGATTGTCAGTATTTTTCAAGCCACCACTCAAATCCAGGAACAGACGTTAGCTTTCATTCCCAAAATCGTTGCCGTAATGATCGGGTTGATCGTTTTCGGTCCATGGATGCTCACTAACATGGTAGATTTTGCAGAAAATATATTCAGTAATCTGAATATATTGGTGGGGTAACATATGCTCGACTCGATCAATTTAGCGAATTTACCTGCTTTTCTCCTTATATTGGTGAGAGTGACTTCATTTTTTGTCACTTTACCATTGTTTTCTTATCAGACTGTGCCTACACGGCATAAAGTCGCTTTCAGTTTTTTCTTAGCCGGCATTATGTACTTCACAGTTCCGACACCAGAGTTGGTGATCGACGCAGAATATTTTCTTTTATTATTCAAGGAAGCTGCTGTTGGCATAGCCGTTGGTTTATTAGCCTACATCATCCTGTCTGCCATACAAATCGCTGGAGGCTTCATTGATTTTCAAATGGGCTTTGCCATTGCTAATGTCATAGATCCGCAAACGGGTGCACAAAGCCCGTTGATCGGGCAATATTTGTACATTATTACATTGCTTTTCATCCTTGCAGTGGATGGTCACCATTTGATGATCGATGGTGTTTTTTACAGTTATGAATTAGTTGGAATCGATCAATTCATCCCATTCAGAGATGAAGGTTGGATTGAATATGTGATTCATTCCTTCAATCAAATGTTCATCATTGCTTTTTTGATGGCCACTCCTATTGTAGGCTGTTTATTCTTAGTCGATATTGCACTTGGCATCATCGCCCGGACGGTTCCTCAATTGAATGTTTTTGTGGTAGGTCTGCCATTGAAAATCTTCGTCGCTCTTTCTCTTTTAGTCATTGCGATGACGTTTTATGTCATGCTGATTCAGAATTTATTTGAAACGATGTTAGAGACGATGCGCGGACTCATGCAATTGTTCGGAGGTGGATGACTATGCTTTATTTGAACTTGGATCTTCAGTATTTTGCTGCCGATGAGAAAACGGAAGAAGCCACACCAAAGAAAAGGCAGGACACAAGAAAAAAAGGACAAGTTCCCAAAAGTCAGGATGTAAATACTGGGTTTCTGCTTCTCTTAGTCTTCGGAGCTTTATTTTTACTCGGTGGATATATGAAGGGGACCATGACAGGGATGTATGAGCTGGCCTTCAGCGAATATATCCACCGTGACCTGACACAGAAACAAACCCATTCGATGTTCGTAGAAATGACGATAGAAATTACAAAAGTGATCGCGCCGATCATGGGGGTAGCGATTGTGGCCGGGCTTGCTTCGAATCTTTTACAGGTCGGGATCATGTTTACAGGTGAACCATTGAAAGTGGATTTGAAAAAGCTGGACCCGATCAAAGGTGCTAAAAGAATTTTCTCGGCACGGGCCCTCGTTGAGCTGCTGAAATCTTTGTTGAAAATAAGTATGGTGGGCGTCATTACATTTGCCATCATCTGGGTCAACAAAGATCAAATGCTTATGATGTCTCAAAAGTCGGTAGAGGTGGCGCTTGCCTTTTTCGGAACCATTACGACGATTATGGGGTTAGCATCTGCACTGGCTTTACTTATTCTATCGGTTCTTGATTATACATATCAAAGGTATGACCATGAAAAAAACATAAGGATGTCAAAGAAAGACATCAAAGATGAACATAAGAACATGGAAGGGGACCCTCAAATCAAAGCGAAAATCAAAGAGAAGCAAAGACAGATGTCCGCTTCCCGGATGATGAGTGAAGTCCCGGATGCCGATGTCGTCATTACCAATCCGACTCACTACGCGATTGCTATCAAATATGAGGAATCAAAGTCGGAAGCTCCTTTTGTCGTAGCCAAAGGGGTGGATTTTCTCGCTTTGAAGATTAGAGAGGTAGCGAGATCCAATGATGTAATGACGGTCGAAAACCGCCCTTTGGCACGTTCTCTTTATCAGCATTCCGAAATCGACCAACCGATTGATGAACAGTTTTATAAAGCTGTAGCTGAAGTTTTGGCTTATGTTTATCAACTGGAGAAAAAAATGTAACAGAAAGGAGTAGCCCTCATGTCAGCGAGAGATTTATCAGTAATTATCGGTGTGATTTTAATTATCATCATGCTTGTCATACCTTTGCCCGGGTGGCTCCTTAGTTTCTTTATCCTTGTGAATATCACCTTAGCGCTTATCGTTATTTTGGTATCTATGAACATGGATGAAGCCCTCCAGTTTGCCGTATTCCCGACCCTTTTGTTATTACTGACATTATTCCGTTTAGGATTGAACGTCTCTACTACTCGTTCCATCCTCTCAGAAGCTGAGGCTGGTGGGGTCATTGCCACATTCGGAACCTTTGTCATTGGCGGGAATCCGCTTGTCGGGTTTGTCGTTTTCGTTATCCTTGTCATCATACAGTTTTTAGTCATCACTAAAGGTGCGGAAAGGGTATCCGAAGTTGCAGCAAGATTCACCCTTGATGCGATGCCTGGTAAACAAATGAGTATCGATGCTGATTTGAATGCAGGAATGATCAATGAACACCAGGCTAAAGAACGGCGTGAAAAAATTGGAAATGAAGCTGACTTTTACGGTGCGATGGATGGGGCGAGTAAATTCGTCAAAGGAGATGCCATTGCCGGTATTATCATCGTTTTGATCAACATTATTTTCGGTTTGATAATAGGAATGGTCCAAATGGGCATGTCCTTTACTGAAGCGATTGATACATATATGCGTTTAACAGTTGGAGATGGGCTTGTCAGTCAGATACCTGCCTTGCTCATTTCGACAGCCACAGGAATAGTCGTTACCCGAGTAGCGTCACAGGGTAATTTGAGTTCAGATGTGACGAGCCAGTTGTTACGTTACCCAAAAATGCTTTACATTGCAGCGATAACGATATTCTTGCTTGGTTTAACACCGATTCCGATTTTACTTACCACATTGATTGCTGGTGTGCTAGGGTTTGGGGGTTATTGGCTGTCCAGAGAAGACCCAGAACCTGAACTTGACGAACCAGAAGAGCTGGATGAAGCAGAAAGTGATCAGATGAAATCACCGGAGAATGTCGTTAACTTAATCAGTATGGATCCGATTGAATTTGAGTTCGGCTATGCGCTGATTCCGATTGCCGACACGAATCAAGGTGGAGACTTGTTAGACCGGATCGTCATGATCAGAAGACAGTTAGCGATCGAGCTTGGAATCGTTATCCCGGTCGTCCGTATCAGAGATAATATCCAGTTGAACCCGAATGAATACCGTTTGAAGGTGAAAGGTAATCAAGTCGCCCAGGGTGAGCTTCTCCTTGATCATTACTTAGCAATGAGCCCTGGAGATGATGATGGTGGAATCGAAGGCATTGATACACAAGAACCTGCATTCGGTCTTCCAGCTAAATGGATTACAGAAGAGCAAAAGGATGAAGCGGAATTATCCGGCTATACAGTTGTTGATCCGCCATCTGTCGTTTCGACACATATCACTGAGATCATCAAGCAGCAGGCTCACGCTCTGTTAGGCCGTCAAGAAACCCAGCAGCTGATCGATCACCTTAAAGAATCCTATCCGATTTTAGTGGAAGAAGTAACACCGGAACCTCTCAGTGTAGGGGATATCCAAAAGGTTTTAGCCAAGCTGCTCCGTGAAAATATATCGGTGAAAAATTTACCCGTTATTTTTGAAACGCTTGCCGATTTCGCCAAGATGACGAACGATACTGAGTTATTAGGTGAATATGCACGGCAGTCCCTATCTGCTCAGATCACAAATCAATATAAGAAAGAAGACCATCGCGTAAAAGTGATCACTGTGTCCGGAAAAGTGGAGAAAGTCATTGCGGAAAACATCCAACAGACCGAACATGGCAGCTACTTAGCACTTGATCCTGATAATCAACAAGCGATCATTACGGCGGTGGCTGAGCAAGTCGAGCAAATGTCACTGCAGGAAGAGACAGCGATTCTTCTATGCTCACCAGCTGTCCGCATGTATGTGAAACAACTACTGGATCGCTTTTTACCACAAGTGGTCGTCTTGTCTTATAACGAATTAGAACCAACTGTGGAAGTTCAGAGTATAGGGGTGGTGAATGTAGCATGAAGGTTAAAAAATTCCAAGCGGGGACAATGCCTGAAGTGATGAAGAAAGTAAGGGACGACTTAGGGGCAGACGCGGTTATATTGAACTCGAAGGTCATCAAGACTGGTGGATTTCTCGGGATGTTCAAAAAAAATCGAACGGAAGTGATTGCAGCCATAGATCCTCCAGAACCTAAAATGGTGAAAAGAGAGAAAAAGGAAGACGAGCTTCCAGATTTGGTACCGGAGAAAGAGTCAGGGGTGCAGGATAACCGGGAAATCATGAGAGAACTGCAACAATTGAAATCAATGTTAAACAGCCAAAAACCCGATTATGCTCCGCTTTTTCAAGAAGCTTATCAACACATGCGGGATCAAGAAGTTGAGGATGCGATTTCTCGTCTTGTCATAGAAAATGTCAGAGAGAAGTACCAAGAAAATGAGGATCGGAAGGCCATAGGCCGTCTCCTGGTAAAAGAATTATACGAGCAACTGAAAAGTTCACCCTTTGGAAGACCTACATTCAGGAAACCTTTCGTCCATTTAGTCGGACCTACTGGAGTCGGGAAAACAACAACATTAGCAAAGCTTGCCGCAGACGCTGCTTTGAATCATAACCTACGTGTGGGGTTCATAACCACAGATACTTACAGAATCGCAGCTATTGATCAGTTGAAAACGTATGCAAAGATTTTGGATATTCCGCTTGAGGTTGCTTATAGTTCAGAAGATTACAGAGAAGCGAAAGAAAAGTTGAAAGACTATGATCTCGTCTTAGTCGATACGGCTGGACGAAACTTCAGAGATGCTTCCTATGTTCATGAGTTGAAGGAAATGATTGACTTTGAAGAGGATTCCGACAACTTCCTGGTGTTAGGTTTAACGAGTAAATATAGCGATATGAAGGAGATATTCGAGCAATTTCACGATATTCCCATTCACCAGATGATTTTCACGAAGGCGGATGAAACAGCGAGTATCGGAAGTGCCATCAATATGATGATTACTCATGGAGTCGGTGCAGCTTATCTGACAAATGGGCAAAACGTCCCGGATGATATAAGGGAAGCTTCTGCAATGAACATGGCGAGAAGCGTCATGGAGGGATTCGTGAATGAAGGATCAAGCTGAGCTGCTCCGCACTCGTATGAAGCAAAATGAACATACACCCCCAGCTAAAACGATAGCGATTGCAAGTGGTAAAGGGGGAGTGGGCAAATCCAATTTTTCTATAAACTTTGCCCTGAAATTGATCGAACAAAAGAAACGCGTTCTTTTAATCGACTTGGATATCGGTATGGGGAACGTTGATATTCTTTTAGGTCTGACACCCAAATACTCTTTTGTGGATTTATTCAAAGAGGAGTTGGAATTTAATGAAATTATTGAACCAGGGCCAAATTCCCTATCTTACATAGCAGGAGGCTCAGGATTGTCGCAAATTTTTCAACTGGATGATGAAAAATTTTCATATTTTCAAAGACAATTTGCAGATTTAACCGGCATTTATGATTATATTCTATTTGATATGGGAGCTGGAGCAACCAATGATAGTTTGAATTTCATCAGTGCCGCGCATGAAGCCTTTGTCGTAACAACACCTGAACCAACTTCCATCACGGATGGCTATGCAATGATTAAACACTTAGTGAAAAAAAATCCAAAATTGCCAATCAAGGTCCTAGTAAACCGTTCTTTGAGTAATGAGAATGCTCAACAGACTTTCAATCGTTTACAAATGGTAGTCAAACGTTTTCTCCATGTGGATATTGAATCACTTGGGACGATCCCTGATGACCGGGCGGTTTTAAAGGCTGTCAACCAACAGTTACCCTTCGTAATAGACCAGCCTGGCAGCAAAGCGAGTAAGTCGCTGGACCAGATTGTCCGAAAGTATTTGAATGGGCAGGTGCAGATGGGGCAAGCTGACTCGTTTATGTCAAAGTTAAAAAGATTAGTATTTGTGAGGTAACGATATGAAGAAAGTTAATGTACTGATTGTTGATGACTCTGCATTCATGCGACGTATTCTGACAGATATTTTGAATAAAGATTATCGGATCGAAGTTGTTGGGACTGCCCGTAATGGGAAAGATTGCCTTCAGAAGATGGAGATGCTGAAACCTGATGTCATCACATTGGATGTTGAAATGCCCATAATGGATGGTTTGGAAGCTTTGGATCATATTATGAAAAAAAATCCGAAGCCTGTCGTCATGGTATCAAGTCTGACTAAAGAGGGTGCCGAAAGTACGGTTAAGGCTATGAGTCTTGGTGCTGTTGATTTCATCCAAAAACCCTCAGGGTCGATTTCACTAGATATGGAAACTGTGGACAGTCATATCATCAAAAAAGTTCTGGTTGCAAGTGACGCAAATGTCGTCACATGTGAGCAGCCGCTCCTCCATGAAAAAGTCCCTTTGCCTGATGATTATCAACTTAAAGGTAATCTTGTAGCTATCGGAACTTCCACGGGTGGTCCGAGAGCACTTCAACAAGTATTGACTTCACTGCCAGGTGACCTCCCCGCGCCGATTGCAGTCGTCCAGCATATGCCTAAAGGGTTCACAAAATCACTGGCTGACCGGCTTGATAAACTTTGTAGCATTCAGGTGAAAGAGGCAGAGCACTTAGAGAAGTTGCTAAATGGAACGGCTTATATTGCCCCGGGCGGGTATCATATGCACGTTCGTCAGAAAGAGAGTGAATTAGTCATTGAACTGGATCAATCTGATCCAGTTCATGGCCACAGACCTTCTGTGAACCGATTATTTTCCTCCCTTTCCCAATTGAACGGCATCTCGACTACATCGGTTGTTATGACGGGAATGGGAGCGGATGGAGCAGAAGGGTTATTTGAACTTAAACAACGAGCCGGGGGGACACACAGTATTGCTGAAGCTGAAACCTCTTGTGTCGTTTACGGCATGCCCAAAGCGATCGTTAAATCAGGTCTGGCGGATGAAGTTAGAGAACTTAAGGATATCAGCCGAAGTATCATAGAGTCGCTTCAAATAAAAAGGGGGTAGAAGTAATGGAAATAAATCAATATTTAGAAGTTTTTATCGATGAAAGCAAAGAACATTTGCAAGCCATTAATGATCATCTGTTAGTTTTAGAGAAAAATCCACAAGACATTACGATTGTAAATGAAATATTCCGCTCTGCACATACACTGAAAGGTATGTCCGCGACGATGGGATATCAGGATTTATCCAATTTGACGCATAAGATGGAAAATGTGCTGGATGCTGTCCGAAATGAAAAAGTGTCAGTGGATGAAAATATACTTGATGTCGTTTTTGATTCTGTCGATGACCTTGAAGCAATGGTCATGGATATTGCAGAAGGGGGGACAGGGGAAAGAAATGTAGAGAAGGTGGTCCAGCTCCTTCACTCGATTGAAAATGGAGAGATATCTACAACGAGTACTAACCCATCCGCAGAGACGATCGATGTTCGTCAAATGGCCTCAAATGAACTTCAAATTGATGAATTCACCTCTGCTGTATTGGAGCAATCCTCTGAACAGGGCCAAAATAATTTTCGGGTGGAAGTCGCTCTAAGGGAAGATTGCTTACTGAAAGCGGCCCGTGTGTACATGGTTTTTGAAATCCTGGAACAATGCGGTGAAGTCATTCAATCGCAACCGACTGTTGAACAATTGGAAAATGAGGAATTCGATACAAGCTTTACCGTTTTATTAATTACGGGAGAGTCTGCTGAAGAAATCCAAAATAGAATAAATAAAGTATCAGAAATCGATCGGGTTCAGGTGGGTGTTTTTGAAACTTCTTCCCGCGTCGAAACTGGGAGGGAGGCAGAAACGGAATCTGCTGAACAAACGGCAATCAGTAAAACAGAAACAAAGGCAGATGTGCAGAAGCAAAACAGTGGAGAAAAGGAAACCAAACAAGTAGCGAATAAAACTATCCGAATTAATATTGACCGCTTAGATGTGCTGATGAATTTATTTGAAGAATTGGTAATTGATCGAGGGCGTTTGGAGCAAATTTCAAATGAATTAAAACATAGCGAACTGCAGGAAACGGTAGAGCGTATGACGAGAATATCAGGTGATTTGCAAAGTATCATTTTGAACATGCGCATGGTGCCTGTCGAACAAGTATTCAATAGATTTCCGAGAATGGTGCGTCAGCTCTCAAGGGATTTGAACAAGAAGATTGACTTAAGCGTTGTGGGTGCAGAAACAGAACTTGACCGGACAGTTATCGATGAAATCGGTGACCCTCTCGTCCACTTGATAAGAAATGCTCTTGATCATGGAATAGAAAGTCCTGATGTGCGCGAATCCAAAGGGAAATCACCTACCGGAAAATTGGAATTGAAAGCCTATCATAGTGGAAACCACGTCTTTATAGAGATTTCGGACGATGGCGGTGGCATAAATCGGGATAAAGTAGAGCAGAAAGCAATCACTAACAATGTCGTAACAGAAGAACAAGCGTACAATATGACTGATTCTCAAGTTTTTGAACTAATCATGGAAAGCGGCTTTTCCACAGCAGATACCATTTCTGATGTTTCAGGAAGAGGAGTGGGACTCGATGTAGTTAAGAATACGATTGAATCGCTTGGAGGCAACATATCCATTGACTCTGTACCGGACGAAGGCAGTGTATTTTCTATACAGCTTCCACTGACACTATCGATTATATCGGTCATGCTCGTAGAAGTGCAAAAGGAAAAATATGCCGTGCCGTTATCTTCGATTATCGAAACAGCAATTGTTAAAAAAGAAGAGATCATGCATGCCCATAATAAGAAAGTGATTGATTTCCGTGGGAAAGTGGTACCACTAGCCTTCTTGAAGGATATTTTAGATGTACCTGAGACTTTAGAAGAAGATGATTATTACTCTGTAGTCATAGTTCGTAAGGGAGATAAAATGGCAGCCCTCGTTGTAAATTCCTTCATAGGACAACAGGAAGTAGTTCTGAAATCACTTGGCGATTACCTCTCTGGAGTATTCGCGATCTCAGGAGCAACAATCTTAGGGGATGGACAAGTCGCGTTAATTCTAGACAGCAATGCCTTGATTAAATAGTGGGAGGGATGAAAGATGTCTGAACAAGACAAGCAAATGTTAAAAGTAATCGTCTTTCAAATCAAAGACGAAGAATACACCATACCCGTTGAGCAAGTCGGCTCCATTGAAAGGATGATGCCGATCACCCGTGTTCCCGGCACAAAACCCTTCGTTAAAGGTGTGTTGAATTTGCGCGGGGTGGTCACTCCGATTATTGACCTTCGAGAAAGGTTTGAGATTGAAAGTACTGATAATACTGAACAGACCCGAATCATAACAGTGACTATTCAAGGTCTCAACGTCGGATTGATCGTGGATGCTGCCAATGATGTCCTTGACCTTGATGAGTCTACCATTGAACCTCCCCCTGAAGTTATCGGGACTGTTGAAGCAGAATACATCCAGGGGGTAGCTAAATTGGATCAACGTCTTCTCATACTATTAAACTTGGAAAAGGTACTCTCCAAAGAAGATGTCCACCTTTTGAATAAGGTTCATGTTTAATACAAAAAGGTTTGATGGAAGATTGACTTCTTTTCATTTGGATGTATTGAAGGAAGTCGGTAATGTCGGTGCTGGGCATGCAGCTACTTCATTATCCAAGCTATTAGGGCGCAAGGTTGATATGCATGTTCCAGACGTCCAGGTGGTGGATTTTGATGAGGTCATGGAATTAGCAGGCGGAGCGGAAAGGGAAATGGTCAGTATTTTCTTAAGAATAGAAGGAGATGCACCTGGGAGTATGTTCTTTATTCTTCCTCCTCAGCAGGCGAATCGCTTTGTAGCGCTGCTTACGGGTGTGACGAATTTCGGGGAAAGCCATGAAGAGGATGCTGAATTGGCTTCCTCAGCACTGCAAGAACTAGGGAATATCCTTTCAGGCTCCTATTTAACGGCACTCAGTGATTTTACCGATCTGTATCTTTATCCTTCTGTTCCTTCATTATCCAGAGATATGGTGGGGGCGATTTTAAGTACGGGTTTGATAGAAGCATCGCAAGTGAGTGATCACGCAATCGTCATAGAAACATCTTTATCAGATGGAGATGCACAGACGGACGTGATGGAAGGCCATTTCTTCTTGTTCCCTGACCCGGATTCATATAGTGAAATATTCCATTCCCTTGGAGTTCCTGGTCATGAGTAAAGTAGCAAGGTTAGTGAGAGTTGGAATCGGGGATATGGACATTGTGAAAGCACCTGATCGAATCCGCACTTCCGGTCTGGGCTCATGTGTGGGAATTATCCTTTTTGATGAGGTGAAAAAGATCGGGGGAATGCTGCATATTATGCTGCCTGATTCTTCCATGGCAAAGAAAATAACGATGAACAGGGCGAAATATGCAGACACGGGCATAGATGATCTTTATAATCAGATCACCACCACAGGGGCCCTCTCTTACCGCGTACAGGCAAAGATAGCTGGCGGGGCACAAATGTTTCAATTCACATCTTCCAGTAACATGATGAGAATCGGCCCGAGGAATGTAGAAGCAGTGAAACAAAAGCTAGCTCAACTGAACATTCCAATCGTAGCAGAAGAAGTCGGCGGGAAGAGTGGAAGGACGATTGAGTTCGATCCTGAGACGACTCAGCTAAATATCAGAACAGTAAATCGTGGAGAAAGTGTGATTTAATGATAGGTTCTGCACTGTGGAATCTCATTGGGGCGATTTTGGGTTTTATTTTTGTGTTTTTTATTAGTTTTCAAAGTACTTCCTTTGAAGCAGCGATCATAAGAGGCACTTTATGTTTTTTCTCGTTTTTCTTAATAGCATTTCTGTTTCGGTTTGTTTGGGCAGCAATTGCGGTTGGTAAGAGGAAAGAAGACCATAGTCTAAATGAGAATCCACAGGACTCTCTTTCTTCTGAGCCGTCTGAATCTTCAGATGGGTTCGACGCAGAGGGAACTTCAAAAATGATTCGAGAGTTAATGAAAGAAGATCAGCAATAAGGATAGTTAAAAATATTCAATGAATAAAGGAGCGGGGATGATTACAATGGCCAGCTGTTTATCTCCTCAGGAACAACATTGGTGGGATTTATGGACAACGGAACAGGATGGAGAAGCTGCGAATCATTTAGTTCAACTATATGATTATTTAGTGAGTTATCATGTGCAGAGAATATCTGCGCACCTCCCGAAAAGTGTGAGTAAAGATGATGTTAGAAGCCTGGGAATGTTAGGCCTGTATGATGCATTGAAGAAGTTCGACCGCACAAGGGATTTGAAATTCGACACCTATGCCTCATTCCGGATCAGAGGTTCAATCATGGATGGATTAAGAAAAGAGGATTGGCTGCCAAGATCGGTAAGAGATCGCTCAAAAAAAATCGAGCAGATGGCTGAGCAACTGGAGCAGCTGCTGCAGCGGCCGGCTACATCCAAAGAAATCGCTGATGAGCTCAATTTGAGCCAGCAGGAAATAGAAGAAACCGTAAAAGATTCTTTATTTTCCAATGTTCTTTCAATGGAGGAAAAACCGAAAGACGGAAATGAAGATCATAAAGAAGGAATCGGATACTCCATCCCGGATGATCAGTCACATACGCCCTCCGAATCAATCGTTAAGCAAGAGAATTATAAGGAATTAGCAGAAGAAATCGATCAATTGAATGAAAAGGAAAAACTCGTCATCAGTTTGTTTTATCATGAGGAGTTAACACTTACAGAAATCGGTCATGTTATGGAATTGACAACGTCTCGCATTTCACAAATCCATGCAAAAGCTATATTCAAACTTAAGCATGCTTTGAAAGGTATGATGGAGGTATAAAAGGGAGGAAGATTGATGCAGCAGGAAGAATATAAGGTTATTGTTTCACCAGATAAGATGGAAGCTGTCATTCATTTTTCCTCCGTGGACTCCGTTGCAGAACAAGTGCTTTTGGATCTCCTTAAGGATGAGGGCATCACTTTTGGTATCAAAGAAGAGGTCATTCGGATGTTAGTGGAAGAACCACCACTCACAGAGATGGAAGTCCTTGTCGCCAAAGGGATAGAACCGGTAGATGGAGAGAATGGACGCATCGTATTTGACAAACCTATGACGATGGAAGTCGATCAAGAAGAGAAGGCTAGCTTTCGAGACATTATTGCTATTCCGTCAGTTTCAAAAGGAGATCGAATTGCTCGTATTGAACCTCACACATCAGGTGTGCCAGGAAAAAATGTTTTCGGCGATGCCGTTCAACAGAAGCCAGGAAAAACACCGAACCTACGTGCTGGAAAAAACACGATCTACGATGAGAAAGAAGCAGGCTTTTACGCGGAAATAGATGGTCAGTTGAGTTATAAGGATCGGTCGATTCAAGTGCAGCCGTTATTTGAAGTTCGAGGAGACTTGGATTTACATACAGGCAACCTTGATTTTATCGGCTCCATTGCGATCAGAGGCAACGTCCCGACAGGATATAAAGTGAAAGCTGCAGGCGATATAACCGTTTATGGAATGGTAGAAGCTGCTGAACTTTCAGCTGGAGGTTCTGTTCATATTTCTGACGGAGTTTCAGGGTTAGGGAAGGCAAGGGTTACCGCTGGTGAGGATGTTCGGATAGGCTACATCAATCAAGCGGTTGTAGAAGCTGGACAAGATTTATTTGTTGAAAATTCCGCTTTACATAGCCAGTGTGTTGCCCACCGCAGTGTATACTGCCAAAAGGGGAATATCATAGGAGGCACAACCTCAGCAGGGAATCGTGTGGAAGCTCAATCCATAGGCAACCGTATGCATACCCCGACCGGCATTTACATTGGAGTGAACAAAAAAGTAGAAGAGAAGCAAATGAAGCTCAATCAAACATTAAAAGCAAAGATGGAGCAAAAGGAAAAGCTCTTACAAATAGGAAAATCCCTGGAACGAAAGCGCCTCAAGCAAGGTAAGCTTTCGGCTGAAGAACGCATTACTTCTTTAAGACAAAGAAGTTCTTTGGAGAATAATGAAGAAGAAATCTATGAACTTGCTGAGCAAATGAAGTCTATGAATTCTTCCATTGGGAATTTGGATGATGCTTATATAAAAGCAGTAAAAAATATACATGCTTTCACTAATGTAGGATTCGGAAAGTATGTTCTTCGTGTCGATGTAGATCATACAGATGTTCATATGATCCTGGATAGTGGTGAAATCGTAATTAAAGCAAATAGATAAATAGGCGGCCTAAATCTTATTATGGCATTTTTTTACAATAGAATGGTTGTTGGCAGGGAACTAAGTCACTTCCCGACGGAGACTCCCCGCTCTGGATGATTCACCACAAGCCCCTCCCTAACTGATTTTCCACTTAGGATTCTTTAAAAGCGGTGCCCCCTCCTCAGATGACCGTGAAATTGTTTAGAAATCCTGAAGAGAACACAATTACATAAATTATGAAAATGAATGAGAGAGGGTGATTTAATGACTGTTTTTTTATTGGTTGTCAGTTTCATTATAGATGGTGTATTAGTTATGGCGTTGTTTGCCATGATGAAAAAAGTAAGGCAAGCAGAAGAACTGGAACTTAGACAGAAACAAGTGGCTTCTGAAATAGAGGATCTATTTACTTCTTATCTAATGGAAATCAAAGAAGAAAACAGGCGTATGGGGGAATGGGTCACCCAGAAAAAAGATAAGCAGGAACCTGAAGCGCATGTGATGGAATCAAGCTCTAAGGAAACGGATGAAACAATGGAAGTCTCTGAGAGTAAAGATTATACACCGCCGGAACCCGTTGAAGACGGAGAAGTATATCAACCATCGATTCATTCTCAAGTTTTTGAATTGAAAAAAGAGGGCTATACTATAGAAGAGATCGCCAAGCAACTCAATAAAGGTAAAACTGAGGTTGAGCTTCTTTACAAATTTCATCAAAAAAGTAACAAAAAAACTTGAACACGCCTGACTCTTATGGTATATTTACTGACGGTGTCAATACACACGCCTTTGGATTCTTCAGTGAGGTTGCTCTTTTATTAAAGAGTTCACAGAAGGAAATGAATGAGGCGGAGGATACTAAAAAAACCAAACAGGAGGAATTATCATGTCTGTAATTTCTATGAAACAGCTATTAGAAGCTGGTGTTCATTTTGGACACCAAACCCGTCGCTGGAACCCGAAGATGAAGAAGTACATCTTCACAGAGCGTAACGGTATTTATATCATCGACCTGCAAAAGACTGTCAAAAAGGTGGATGAAGCATTCAACTATGTGAAAGATGTCGCTGCTGACGGTGGTAACATTCTTTTCGTAGGAACAAAAAAACAAGCGCAGGATACAGTGCGCGACGAAGCAACTCGTTGCGGCATGTATTATATCAACCAACGTTGGTTGGGTGGAACGCTTACTAACTTTGAAACTATCCGCAAACGTATCAATCGTTTGAAAGATATCGAACGTATGGATGAAGACGGTACTTTCGACGTACTTCCTAAAAAAGAAGTAGTTGATATGCTTAAAGAAAAAGATCGTCTTGAGAAATTCCTTGGCGGTATTAAAGAAATGAAGAAACTTCCGGACGCAATGTTCATCATTGATCCTCGTAAAGAGCGTATCGCAATTGCTGAAGCTCATAAATTGAATATTCCAGTTGTAGGTATCGTTGATACAAACTGTGATCCAGATGAAATCGATTATGTCATCCCAGCGAACGATGACGCAATCCGTGCTGTTAAATTGTTGACTTCAAAAATGGCTGATGCTGTACTTGAAGCTAAACAAGGGGAAGAAACAGAAACAACTGAAGAAACAGAAGCTGCAGTAGAAGCTGCTCAAGAGTAAGAAGGGTCTAAAGGTGATAAGGGGGTATACCTTTATCACCTTTTTTAAAGGATATTTCCTTTATCATTCAGCTCTGCCGTAACCAAATTCGGTAGGAGGCTCGCGCTATTCTCACTTGTATATTAATAAGGAGGCATTACAATGGCTATAAATGCAAAAATGGTAAAAGAACTTCGTGGAAAAACAGGTGCTGGAATGATGGACTGTAAAAAAGCACTGACTGAAAACGATGGTGACATGGACAAAGCAATCGAATGGTTGCGCGAAAAAGGTATCTCTAAAGCACAGAAAAAAGCAGATCGTATTGCTGCTGAAGGTTCTGCTGCTATTGAAATTTCCGGTAACACGGCTGTCCTTTTCGAAGTGAACTGTGAAACAGACTTCGTAACGAAAAACGACACGTTCAAACAACTTTTAAAAGATCTAGGCCAACACCTGGTATCTCAAAAGCCTGCAACAGTCGAAGAAGCTCTTGAACAAAAACTTCATGGTGATGGAGAAGTACTTAGCAGCTACATTACTGATCGTGTAGCAAAAATCGGTGAGAAACTTTCTCTTCGTCGTTTTGTCATCAAAGAGAAAACGGATAATGACGCGTTTGGTGCTTACCTTCACATGGGTGGGAACATTGGTGTTCTTACTGTCCTTGAAGGTTCCACTGACGAAACAGCTGCGAAAGACATTGCCATGCACGTAGCGGCAGTGAACCCTCGTTATGTTTCTCGCGATGAGATTCCTGAAGAAGAGGCGAACAGTGAGCGCGAAATGCTGAAGACTCAAGCGATGAATGAAGGCAAGCCTGAAAACATCGTAGAGAAAATGGTAGAAGGTCGTTTGAACAAATTCTTCGAAGAGATTTGCTTATTAGACCAAAGTTTCGTTAAAGATCCAGACCAGAAGGTTAAGCAATTCGTAGCTTCTGCCGGTGGTAAAATCACTGGTTTCGAACGTTTCGAAGTTGGCGAAGGTATGGAGAAACGCGAAGAAAACTTTGCTGATGAAGTGATGAACCAAGTTAAAAAATAATGATAGTAAAGAATAGGGGACACTGTCGGTGTTCCCTATTTTCAAAAATGCTACATAGTTGCATAGCACCCTATGAGCAAAAAAAGCAAATATAAGAATAGCAAAACACACGGGAGGTTACTATGACAACTGCTCGCTATCGTCGGATTGTATTGAAACTAAGTGGAGAGGCTTTGAGTGGGGAAGCTGGATTCGGATTGGAGCCCAGCATTATCAAATCAGTCTCTCGTCAAGTCAAGGAAGTAGCTGAACTTGGGGTAGAGGTCGCAGTCGTAGTTGGCGGCGGGAACATATGGCGTGGAAAAGTCGGAGCTGAAATGGGCATGGACCGCGCCAATGCTGACTATATGGGAATGCTCGCGACTGTCATGAATTCTCTGGCCCTTCAAGACAGCCTGGAAAACGTAGGTATCCCAACCCGTGTCCAAACTTCTATCGAAATGAGACAAGTAGCGGAACCATATATTCGGAGAAAAGCGATCCGTCATTTAGAGAAGAAACGGGTGGTGATTTTCGCCGCAGGTACAGGTAACCCGTACTTCTCGACAGACACAACCGCAGCTCTCAGAGCAGCTGAAGTAGAAGCTGATGTCATTCTGATGGCAAAAAACAATGTGGATGGAGTCTATACGGACGACCCGAAAATCAATGAAGCTGCAGTGAAATACGATGAACTTTCCTACATGGATGTTCTTAACGAAGGTTTAGGAGTTATGGATTCTACAGCATCATCGTTATGTATGGACAACGATATCGATTTATTGGTATTCTCTATTACAGAAGACGGAAATATCAAGAAGGCCGTAATGGGCGAAAATATTGGAACCATTGTAAGGGGGAAATAATCATGTCTGAAGCCGTGATTAATGAAACGAAACAACAAATGGAACAAGCTGTACAAGCTTTCTCTCGTCAGCTTGCTACAGTAAGAGCAGGTCGTGCAAATCCTGCTATTCTCGATAACGTTTATGTGGATTATTATGGTGCTGCGACTCCAATGAAGCAACTCGCACAAGTATCCGCACCTGAGCCTCGTTTACTTGTCATTACACCATATGATAAGTCAGCGATTGCTGAAATCGAAAAAGCGATTCAAAAAGCTGATCTTGGTTTGTCTCCTTCCAGTGATGGTAATGTTGTTCGCATTAATATCCCAGCACTGACAGAAGAACGCCGTAAAGATCTTGCGAAAGTAGTCGGGAAGTACTCCGAAGAAGCGAAAGTACAGGTCCGTAACATTCGTCGTGAATCCAATGACCGTTTGAAGAAAATGGAGAAAGACGGAGACTTGACAGAAGACGATCTTCGTTCTTTCCAAGATGATGTTCAGAAAGTCACAGATCAGAACGTAGATAAGATCGATCAACTATCTAAAACTAAAGAAGAAGAAATTATGGAAGTTTAAGTTTCTTCATTCTAAATATGCCATAAGGTGTATGAGCCGCGCTGTAGATGTTTGGCAGCGCGGTTTTAATTTTGTACCTTTCATAAGGGCTCGGCATATTGTACGATTTTAGTATATAATAGTAAGATGGAAGAAACGGACTGGAGGATTAAACATGCCAATCAAGTTTCCATTTACCAAAAGTAAAAAACAACCACAATCACAGCCTCTAGGACTTGATTATAACCATTTGCCTCAACACGTTGCCATTATTATGGATGGTAACGGACGCTGGGCGAAGAATAGAGGAATGCCTCGGATTGCTGGTCACAAAGAGGGCATGAGTGTCGTGAAGCGTATTGTACGTTATGCTTCAGATGCCGGGGTGAAGGTCCTTACACTTTACGCTTTCTCTACAGAAAATTGGAAACGGCCAAAAAATGAGGTAGACTTCTTAATGAAGTTACCAGTAGATTTTTTAAATACATATTTGCCTGAACTGATTGAGAGGAATGTTCAAGTCCGCACAATCGGTGACTTCGGAGTTTTACCGTCTCATACTCAAAAGGCGGTCCAAGAAGCGATGGAGAAAACAAAGCATAATGATGGGCTTATTCTTAATTTTGCTCTGAATTATGGAAGCCGCTTCGAGATGGTCCATGCAGTCAAGCAAATAGCATCAAAAGTCAAAGATGGAGAATTGGAAACTTCAGACATAGATGAAGAACTTTTCTCTTCAGAGCTCTATACTTCTGAATTGATCGAACCGGATTTATTGATTCGTACAAGTGGTGAACAAAGGCTGAGTAACTTTTTACTGTGGCAGTTGGCTTATGCGGAGTTTTGGTTTACCGAAGTATATTGGCCTGACTTCAATGAGAGTCACTTTGAAAAGGCTCTCTATGATTTCCAAAATCGCAAACGTCGATACGGCGGAGTATAAGGTGTGAAATAAAATTTATGAAACAAAGAACAATTACAGCAGTTGTTGCAGCACTAATTTTTATACCGATTGTCATGCTCGGAGGATGGCCTTTTAAAATATTTGTTTACTTAATAGCGAGCATTGCCTTATTGGAATTAGTACGCATGAAAAAAATCGCAAGGTATTCCGTGGCGTCCGGCCTTGGTCTTGTCTTGATGTGGGCTTTAATGTTCCCTTATGAAGTCCTCGACGGAACTGTGGAAATCGGAAGCATCATTACAAAATCAGAAATCACGTTGCTTGCTGTCTTGATATTACTGAGTTATACCGTTTTGGTGAAAAACCGTTTCACATTTGATGATGCAGGATTCCTCCTGCTGTCTGCGATATACATCGGCATGGGCTTCAATTATTTGATGGAAACAAGGACAAGCGGCTTGGAGTATATCTTCTTTGCATTATTTATCGTGTGGGCCACTGATACCGGCGCATACCTGTTCGGCCGCTCACTCGGAAAGCACAAGCTTTGGCCGCAGATCAGTCCTAAAAAAACGATCGAAGGTTCAGTAGGCGGTATTGTCCTTGCCTGTATAGTGGCGGTTTTATTTCAATATTTCTATCCACTCGATCACTCTCTCATCGTCGTCTTACTTGTGACGATTCTGGTATCTATTGCCGGTCAAATCGGAGACTTAGTCGAATCTGCTTTCAAACGGCATTATGCCGTCAAAGATTCAGGTAAGATTTTACCAGGTCATGGAGGAGTGCTAGATCGGTTTGATAGTCTTATTTTCATACTGCCGATCCTTCACCTCATCAACTTCATTGCTGCGTAAACGAGAGGGGAATCTAAGATGAAACAAGTATCATTATTGGGAGCTACAGGATCGATCGGGATTCAAACTCTTGAGGTCATTCGATTGCACCCTGAGCAATTTTCTCTTTATGCAATGGCCTTCGGGAGAAATATAGAAAAAGCTCTGCCTTTGATCCGTGAGTTCAAACCAACTATCATTATCGTCCAGGATGAAGCGACTAAAGTGAAATTAAATAAAGAAATCGACCATCAGCAAATATTTTGCGGCGGAGAAGGTTTAATTGAAGCCAGTGTTGCCGATTCTGTTGATGTGGTCGTTAATGCAGTGATGGGGAGTGTTGGGTTACCTGCCACATTGAAAGCTATTCAAGCAAAGAAAATCATCGCTATCGCAAACAAAGAAACATTAGTGACAGCCGGCCACCTTGTCATGGAGGAGGCGCGCAAGCATCAAGTTGAGCTTTTACCGGTTGACAGCGAACACTCAGCTATTTACCAGTCATTAAATGGAGAAAAGAAAAGCGATATCCAGAAGTTGATCATAACGGCTTCAGGTGGAAGCTTCCGTGATAAAAGCCGTGAAGAATTGGCAGGTGTCTCTGTCCAGGATGCTTTAAATCATCCCAACTGGAGTATGGGAGCAAAGATCACTGTGGATTCAGCTTCAATGATGAATAAAGGTCTTGAGGTCATAGAGGCGCACTGGCTTTTTGATGTGCCTTACGAACAAATTCATGTTATTCTTCATAGAGAAAGTGTCATACATTCGATGGTGGAGTATGTTGATCGGAATATCATTGCACAGCTGGGTACACCGGATATGAAGGTGCCGATACAATATGCACTGACATACCCTGAACGTCTGGATCTTCCGATTACAGAACATCTCAACTTAGAAGAAATTGCCACACTGAACTTTGAGAGAATGGATATGGAGCGCTTCCCTTGTCTGCGGATGGCTTTTGAGGCTGGGAAAGCCGGTGGGTCTATGCCGACAGTATTGAATGCTGCTAACGAAGAAGCCGTGCAATTGTTCCTGGAAGGGAAAATTTCTTTCCTGGATATTGAAAAATACATTGAACAAGCGCTGGAAAATCATGACAGGATTCATAACCCGGACTTGTCTACCATAATTTCTATTGATGAGGAAACTAGAAAGAGCGTCCGTTTCCATTTAAATTAAAAGGAAGGTGCTTCATTTGACTACAGTAATTGCGTTTATACTCATGTTCGGACTTTTGGTGTTCGTACACGAGTGGGGGCATCTTATTTTTGCCAAACGTGCCGGAATGCTGGCGCGTGAATTTGCGATAGGATTTGGACCGAAGATTTTTGCTTTCACAAGAAATGAGACCCTGTACACGATCCGTTTGTTACCTATCGGCGGTTACGTACGTGTCGCAGGGGAAGACCCTGAAATCGTTGAGTTGAAAGCAGGTCATCATATTGCTCTTGAATTCAATGATGAAGGCAAAGTGAATCGTATTGTCGTTAACAATAAATCCAAGCATCCTCATGCACGAGTGATTGAGGTGGAAAGAGCCGATCTTGATCACAGACTCGTCATTGAAGGATATGAAGTGGATGAAGATGAAAAGCTGTTTTTTGAAGTCGATCCTAAAGCGATGTTCGTAATGGATGAAAAAGAAACACAGATCGCTCCTTATAACCGCCAATTCGCTTCGAAATCAGTTCCCCAGCGGGCGATGCAGCTATTCGCAGGTCCATTGATGAATTTCATCCTGGCAATCGTGCTCTTCACGATTTTAGGCTTTATCCAGGGCGTACCGTCTAATGAAGCTAAGCTGGGAGAAATACAAGAGAGCACCCCTGCGGAACAAGCTGGACTGATGGCTGGGGACGAAGTGATTGCCGTTGATGGTGAATCTGTAAGCACATGGGAAGAATTCACGACAGTAATCCGGGACCATCCTGATGAAGAGGTGACCTTGACGATCAGCCGCTCCGGACAAACACAGCAATTGGATATTACTCCAGCTGCTATTGAGGATCGCGATCGAACAATAGGTCAAGTGGGTGTAGCGAGGGCTTTTGAAGAATCATTCACTAAAAAGCTGACTTTCGGATTCACGCAAACCTACGAGTGGTCTGCAATGATATTAACGAATTTAGGCAAGTTGGTAACAGGGCAGTTCTCTCTCGATATGTTATCAGGGCCTGTAGGAATCTATGATGCAACAGATCAGGTGGTCCAAACAGGTTTTACGAATTTTGTCATGTGGACATCCATTCTGAGTATCAATTTAGGAATCGTCAACTTATTACCTCTTCCTGCACTTGATGGCGGACGGCTGTTATTCGTCGGTCTTGAAGGCGTCAGAGGTAAGCCGATCGATCCCCAGAAAGAGGGAATTGTTCATTTTATCGGTTTTGCGTTATTGATGTTATTGATGCTTGTTGTCACATGGAACGATATTCAACGGTTATTCTTATGAAATCTATAGCTGGAAGTCCTAAGGTGATAGGTGTTTCCTAGGCTTCTAGCTTCTTTTATTAATTTTGAACTGAGGTGCATGTTATGAGACAAAGTCATATGTTAATCCCAACTTTAAAAGAAAATCCAGCAGATGCAGAAATCAAGAGTCATCAGTTCCTCGTTCGCGCTGGTTACATACGTCAAATTGCATCAGGAATTTATAGCTTTTTACCAATCGGACGCCGCGTCCTCAGCAAAGTAGAGAGTATTGTACGTGAAGAAATGGAGAAAATCGGTGCCCACGAGATGGCTATGCCTGCACTTGAACCATCTGAACTCTGGAAAGAAACGGGACGATGGACGACATTCGGATCAGAACTGATGCGAATCAACGACCGTCATCAACGTGAGTTTGCATTGGGTGCTACTCACGAAGAAGTGATTACAAGCATTGTTCGCAATGAAGTCAAGAGCTATAAGCAGTTACCGATAACAGTCTTCCAAATACAAAATAAATTCCGTGATGAGGCACGCCCACGGTTCGGTTTATTGCGGGGTCGTGAATTCCTTATGAAAGATGCTTATTCGTTCAATGAAACATACGAAAGTTTGGATGAAACCTATCAGAAGATGTTTGAAGCCTATTCAAATGTCTTCCGGCGTTGTGGTCTCAATTTCCGAGCAGTCATTGCTGATTCAGGCGCGATGGGCGGAAAGGATACACATGAATTCATGGTTTTATCTGAAGTTGGAGAAGATGTGATCGCATATTCAGATACTTCCCGCTATGCCGCAAACATAGAAATGGCTCCCGTGGCTGCAGAGTACAAAAAGACCAATGAATCCCCATTAACGATGAAGAAAACAGAAACACCAGATAAGAAAACGATGAAGGATGTAGCGGATTATTTAGGTCATGAGCTTCATGAAGGTTTGAAGTCGATCATGTTCCAAGTTGACAATCAGTTTGTCATGGCAGTTACGCGGGGGGACCACGAAGTAAATGATGTGAAGCTGAAGAATTTGTATAATGCAGACATTGTTGAACTTGCCTCTGAAGAAGATACAAAACGGCTGTTGGGAACTGGATTTGGCTCCTTAGGTCCGGTAGATGTTCCGGAAGAAGTTGAAGTGGTGGCAGATCATGCAGTAGAAGCACTGACGAATGCTTCCTGCGGTGCGAATGAAGAAGGATATCATTATACAAATGCCACTCCTGGCGAAGATTTCCAAGTCCACCAATATGCAGATCTTAGATTCATCCAGGAAGGAGATCCTTCGCCAGACGGGCAGGGGGTTATCAAGTTTGCTCGGGGAATTGAGGTCGGTCACGTTTTCAAGCTTGGTGAATTTTATTCTGAACGCATGAATGCCACTTTCCTTAATGACCAGGGTAAAGCGAAAACGATGATCATGGGCTCGTACGGAATAGGAGTTTCCCGCACCCTGGCAGCTATTGTAGAGCAGTATCATGATGAACGCGGGATTACATGGCCGGCAAAAATTGCTCCATACCATGTTCACCTGCTCTCCATGAATCCGAAAAAGGAAGACCAGAAAGAATTGGCAGATGATCTTTATGAGACACTTCTTGAAGCTGGAATTGAAGTTTTATATGATGATCGTAAAGAACGTGCTGGCGTCAAATTCGCCGATAGTGATCTGTTCGGTATTCCTTTGAGAATCACCGTAGGTAAGCGTGCGGCGGAAGGTATGGTTGAAGTGAAGGATAGAGCGACAGGGGAACAATCGGATGTTGAAGCAATCGGAATTACAGAATATGTAAACGATTGGTACAAAGGAAAATAATCGCTCAACGGAAATACCCTTGCTGTAACATGTAAAGCAAGGGTATTTCCATGATTAGATGCGTAGAGAAGGATAGAGGAGGAATCAATTTGAGTGTGAGCAATCAGGAAAAGATGCACTATTTACTGGAACAAATCCAGTTTCCACATGATCTGATTGAACCTCATTTTAAAGACAGCAGTATGCAGAAGCTGGTCGTTTATCGTGAGAAAAAAGTGTGGCACTTTCATTTTCATATGCCGAAACCATTACCCCCATCGGTCTATGAACTTTTTACGACTAAACTGAAAACAGCATTCAGAGCTATTGCAGAGGTTTCCTGGACGATTGAGACGGACCAGAAAGAAGTAGTAGATACAGAGGTAGTGGAGTATTGGCAGGGGTTTATAAAAACGTTGACAGATTTGACGCCCGGCTACAAAGATTTGTTATTAGAACAACGACCCGAAGTAAACGGAAACAAGATTATGTTAACTTGTAGGAACTTAGCTGAAAGTCATGCTGTTCAAAAGAAATTAGAAGAACCTTTTAAAGAATATTGTTCTTGTTCCGGCTTACCGCCATTCATGTTATCGACACGAGTGAAGGAAGAGCAGGAGGAAATCAAGAGGTTCCAGGAAGAACGTCAAAAAGAAGATAAAATCCTCGTTCAACAAGCAGTGAAGGAACAAGAAGAACGGGCGAAAGATAAAGATGATACAAAACCGAAAGGGCCATTGGAAATCGGGTATAAGATCCAGGATGAAATCGTCATGATGGAAACGATCCAGGAAGAAGAACGCAAAATCGCTGTCCAGGGGTATGTGTTTGATGCAGAAGTCAAGGAACTCCGGTCCGGCAGACATTTACTCTTATTGAAAGTAACTGATTACAGCGATTCCTTCTCGATAAAAATGTTTTCCCGTGGAGATGATCATGCCGATCTGTTCAAACATGTGAAGCAGGGGATGTGGGTCAAAGCACGTGGAGGAATCCAGACGGATAATTTTACAAATGAGCTTACGATGATGGCGAATGACATCAACGAAGTAAAACCTAAACTTCGCGGAGACGATGCACCTGATGGGGAAAAACGTATCGAACTCCATGCGCACACGACGATGAGTGCGATGGATGCACCGGTCTCTCCATCCCGGCTGATTCAAAAAACAGCCGATTGGGGGCATAAAGCCATTGCTATTACAGACCACGCTGTCGTCCAAGCTTATCCAGACGCCCATGCAGCCGGGGAAAAGAATGGGGTCAAAATCATATATGGTGTGGAAGCGAATCTTGTTGATGATGGTGTACCGATTGCGTATGAAGAGCAGGATCGTGACTTGGAAGAAGCTGTTTATGTCGTTTTCGACGTGGAAACGACAGGACTTTCAGCTGTTTATGACAAAATCATCGAACTGGCTGCCGTCAAAATCAAGGGTGGTGAAATTATTGACCGCTTTGAATCTTTTGCGAATCCTCACCAGCCCCTGTCTCAAACTACCATTGATCTAACAGGGATAACCGACGACATGGTCAAGGACGCTCCAGAAATTGAAGAAGTGCTAAAGGATTTCCATCAATGGAGTGCAGATGACATTCTTGTTGCGCACAACGCCAGTTTCGATATGGGCTTTTTAAACGCAGGATATCAGTCTATCGACTATGGGAAAGCGAAGAACCCTGTTATTGATACATTAGAACTTGCGCGCTTCTTAGTTCCTGAACTTAAAAACCATCGATTGAATACATTGTGTAAAAAGTTCGATATAGAATTGACACAGCACCATAGGGCGATCTATGATGCGGAAGCGACCGGCTATTTGCTTTGGAAGTTAGTGAAGAAAGCGATGGATCGAGAAATCATTAATCATAAGAATTTGAATGATTATATGGGAGAAGGAAAAGCGTATCAGCGTTCAAGGCCTTCTCACTGCACTTTACTTGCTACGAACAGTACTGGGTTGAAAAACATATACCGTCTGGTTTCAGAAGCCCATGTGAACTATTTTTATCGTGTCCCGAGAATTCCCAGGTCTTTGTTGACGAAATATCGTGAAGGTATTCTGGTCGGGTCCGGGTGTGATAAAGGAGAAGTATTTGAAACAATCATGCAGAAGTCGGAGGAAGAAGCAGAGAAGGTCGCTGATTTTTATGACTATATTGAAATCCAGCCTCCGGGTAACTATCAACACCTGGTAGAGAAAGATCTTGTCCAAACAGAAGCGCAAATATTAGATATATTGAAACGGCTTGTCCGCATGGCTGAGCGATTAGGCAAAACTGTCGCAGCTACTGGCAATACCCATTATGTGGAACCCCATGAAAAGCAGTACAGGCAAATATTGATTTCATCCCAAAATGGTAACCCGCTGAACCGCCAAACGCTGCCGGAGGTCCATTTCAAAACGACCAATGAAATGCTTGAGGAGTTATCCTTTCTAGGAGAGGAAAAAGCGAAAGAAGTAGTCGTTGCCAACACGCAGAAAATCGCTGCTCAGATCGGTGAGGTCTCGCCTGTAAAAGATGACCTTTATACACCGAACATCGAAGGTGCTGATCAGGAGATCCGCGAAATGTCTTATAACAAAGCAAGAAGCATTTATGGTGATGATATTCCTGAACTGATCGTGAAACGTTTGGAGAAAGAGCTTGATAGTATTATCGGGAATGGTTTTGCCGTCATTTACTTGATTTCCCAAAAGCTTGTGACCAAATCTTTGGAGGATGGATACCTTGTCGGGTCACGGGGTTCTGTAGGTTCCTCCTTCGTTGCTACGATGACAGATATTACAGAAGTCAATCCACTGCCGCCTCATTACGTATGTCCGTCTTGTCAGTTTAATGAGTTTTTCACTGACGGTTCTGTCGGAAGTGGTTTTGATTTAGAGGAGAAGGAATGTCCGAATTGCAGCACCCCATTGAAAAAGGATGGACAGGATATCCCGTTCGAAACATTCCTTGGTTTCAAAGGAGATAAAGTTCCTGATATCGATTTGAACTTCTCAGGAGAATACCAGCCACATGCCCACAACTATACCAAAGAACTTTTTGGAGAAGACAGTGTTTATCGGGCGGGAACGATCGGTACCATTGCTGAAAAAACCGCCTATGGGTATGTGAAAGGGTATGCCGGTGACCATCAGCTGCAATATAAAAACGCAGAAATCGACCGTCTGGTTCATGGTTGTACAGGTGTCAAACGAACAAGCGGGCAGCACCCCGGAGGCATCATAGTCGTGCCTGACGATATGGAAATCTATGATTTTTCCCCCATCCAGTTTCCTGCTGATGATACAAAGTCTGAATGGAAGACGACACACTTTGACTTCCATTCTATCCATGACAATTTGTTGAAATTGGATATTCTAGGGCACGATGATCCAACCGTGATCCGGATGCTCCAAGACCTCAGTGGCATTGACCAAAAAGAAATACCAGTTGATGACGCTGAAGTAATGAAAATATTCAGTGGACCAGAAGCCCTTGGAGTAAACGCTGATCAAATCATGTGTAAAACCGGTACCTTAGGAGTTCCGGAATTCGGAACAAGGTTCGTTCGGCAAATGCTTGAAGACACAAAACCGAAGACGTTTGCTGAACTAGTCATCATCTCAGGGCTGTCTCACGGCACAGACGTATGGCTGGGCAATGCTGAACAGCTGATAAATGATGGGATATGTACACTTCCGGAAGTAATCGGATGTCGTGATGATATCATGGTTTATTTGATGCACAAGGGTCTCGAGCCTTCCCTAGCCTTCAAAATCATGGAGTTTGTTCGTAAAGGCCGTGGCCTTCAGGATGAGTGGATCGAAGAAATGAAGAAACACGGGGTCCCGGACTGGTACATTGAATCTTGTAAGAAGATCAAATACATGTTCCCGAAAGCACACGCCGCTGCTTATGTATTAATGGCGGTGAGGATTGCATATTTCAAGGTACATTACCCTATATACTTTTATGCCGCCTACTTCACTGTTAGAGCGAGTGACTTTGAACTCGATACAATGGTGAAAGGATCTGCAGCCATCCGCAGTCGAATCGAAGAGATTCAAGCAAAAGGTTTGGATGCCACACCTAAAGAGAAAAGTCTGCTCACAGTCCTGGAAATCTCTCTGGAAATGTGCGAGAGAGGGTATGGATTCAAGAACGTCGATTTATATCGTTCGAGTGCTACAGACTTTCTGGTGGAAGATAATGAATTGATTCCTCCGTTCAATGCAGTAGATGGATTAGGAACGAATGCCGCAATCAACATTGTGAATGCCCGTCAGGAAGGGGAATTTCTCTCTAAGCAGGATTTGAGGGAACGCAGTCGCATTTCTAAAACCGTTCTTGAATACTTGGACAATTTCGGTTGTTTAGAAGGTATGCCTGACGAAAATCAACTTTCTCTATTTTGAGGTTATAAGGAAGCTTGAGCCTGGCGCATTTCTACTATGTTGCAAAAATCAAGCAACTATGGTATATTTTTTATGGTGAGAAGAGCGATACGGACGAAGAGAAGAGTGGGGCAACCCACTCTTCTCTTCATATTCCAGGCTATTGCTTGTGGAGAAACTTCGATGCATCAGGGGCTTGGATGCCCGCGAGATGAACCGCTATGATACCTGTCATAGCGGTTTCTCGTGACATTTGAAAAATAGAGAGTCCTGATACTTAAATGAAATGAGCGAATAAATCCCATACTAATATGACTACTATTTATCATTGTGATCGAAGGAGGGAAGGGCATGAGCAATCATGTTACATCCGTTACTGAACGGCTCGTTCATCCGATTCTGGATGAAATGAACTTGGAACTTGTTGATATTGAATATAAAAAAGAAGGACAAAATTGGTACCTTCGTGTCTTCATCGATAAAGAAGGTGGAGTAGACATTGAAGAATGCGGACAAGTTTCTGAGCAATTGAGTGAAAAGCTGGATGAAGAAGATCCGATTGAAATTCCTTACTTTTTGGAAGTCGCTTCACCAGGGGCTGAACGACCTTTGAAAACAGAAGCCGATTTCACAAAATTCGTCGGTGAGTATGTGTATATGAAGTTATACGAACCGATCGATGGTGAAAAAGAATTTGAAGGAACATTGAAATCTTTCGAAGATTCTACAGCCGTTGTGGAAATACGCATAAAAACAAGAAAGAAACAGCTTGAAATTCCGTTTCAGAAAATAGCCAAAGCTAATTTAGCTGTTACGTTCAATTAAGGGGGAGAAGACTTTTGAGTAGTGAACTATTTGATGCCATGAATTATTTAGAAAAGGAAAAAGGCATCGACAAGAATTTGTTGTTGGAAGCGCTGGAGGCAGCTCTAATATCTGCTTATAAGAAGAACTTTAATTCCGCAACGAATGTCCGAGTGGATATTAATGAAGAAGAAAGTGCTATGAAAGTGTTAGCAAGGAAAGAAATCGTTGAAGAAGTCATGGATCCTCAGCAAGAAATCTCACTTGAAGAAGCAAAAGAAATCGATCCGAATTATGAGATTGAAGATGTGATTGAAGTGGAAGTGACTCCGATGGACTTTGGACGCATTGCTGCTCAAGCTGCCAAGCAGGTTGTCACACAGCGAGTCCGTGAAGCGGAACGCGGCATTATTTATGGTGAGTATGTCGATCGTGAAGAAGATGTCATGACGGGGATCATCCAGCGTAAGGATCCTCGGTTTGTTTATGTGAACCTGGGCAAGATTGAAGCACGCCTGCCTGAAGGTGAACAAATGCCGACAGAGACTTATGAAGTACATGATCGTTTGAAGGTGTTCGTGACCAAGGTTGAAAACAGCAACAAAGGTCCACACATTTATGTTTCCAGAACTCATCCCGGCTTATTGAAACGCTTGTTCGAGATGGAGGTTCCTGAAATTTACGACGGTACCGTTGAAGTAATGTCTGTAGCGCGTGAAGCAGGTGACCGTTCTAAGATATCTGTTTATGCAGAAGATCAAGAAATCGATCCAGTCGGCTCTTGTGTCGGCCAAAGAGGTCAGCGGGTTCAAGCGATCGTCAATGAATTGAAGGGTGAAAAAATCGATATCGTCCAGTGGTCTGAAGACCCTGTAGCGTACGTTTCGAACGCATTAAGCCCATCCAAGGTCGTTGAAGTGCTCGTAGATGAAGAAGAAAAGGCGACGACAGTCATCGTTCCCGATTATCAGCTGTCCCTGGCTATTGGCAAGCGCGGTCAAAATGCACGTTTAGCTGCTAAGCTCACAGGATGGAAGATCGATATCAAGAGTGAAAGTGAAGCTCGTGAACAAGGAATGCTAACAGAGCAAAGTGAAACAGACGCAGATGCTGATCTTGATGAAGAAATGTTTGACGAAGAATAAGGAGGGGGGAGAATAATGACCCGTTCCAAAAAACCTTTAAGAAAATGTATAGTTACTCAGGAAATGGTCCCCAAGCAACAGCTTATCCGCGTTGTCCGCAATAAAGATGGAGAGATATTCGTGGATGAAACAGGTAAGAAGAATGGTCGGGGAGCCTATCTCTCCAAAGATATCCAAGTCATTGAACAAGCAGAAAAGCAGCAAGTGCTCAACCGTCATCTAAAAGCAAATGTCGATGCAAGTGTCTATGAAGAATTGAAAGCTAAAATAAAGGCGGACAAATCATGAGTGGCAGTTATCTGAATTTGATTGGATTGGCCCTAAGAGCCGGAAAATGTACGCTCGGGGAAGAGTCGATCATCAAAGACATTCAGAAGCGTAAAGCGAAACTGGTACTCATAGCTAATGACACTGGCAAACAAACAAAGAAAAAGCTGACAGATAAATGCAGCTTTTATGAAATACCCTGCTATGTGGTTGATGATCGAGATACATTATCACAAGCCATTGGAAAGGCAGGGAGAGTCGCGATCGCAGTTCTGGACCAAGGATTTGCGAAAAAGTTGCAATCGCTACTCGATGAATCTATTCGGGGGTGAAGATTATATGAGTAAAATGCGCGTATATGAATATGCCAAAAAAAATGAACTATCTAGCAAGCAGGTAATCCAAAAACTTCAAAATCTTAATATCGAAGTGACGAACCATATGTCTACGTTAGAAGACGATGAAGCGAAGAAATTGGATCAGGCTTTCGGAAAAGGGCAGAGACCTCAACAACCGAAACAGGAAAAAGGCAATGCTGCTAAACCTAAAGACAACAAAAAGCCGGCAAATAAGAACCAGAAAAATAACAAGAAAAAGCAAAAACCAGCACAACAGCAGCCACAAGTTCAGAAAAAGGCTAAGAATCAGACACCTGAGAAAATCACCTACTCTGGCAGCCTGACCGTTGGTGAGCTGGCTGAGAAATTAGGTAAAGATTCGTCTGATATTATTAAAAAACTCATGAATTTAGGAGTTATGGCTACGAAAAACCAGGATATGGATGCTGACTCCATCGAGTTAATTTGTGGAGAGTATGACGTTGAAGTAGAAGAAGAAGTCATTGTCGATGAAACAGACATCGAAAATATGACATTCGATGACGATCCTGCAGACTTGCAAGAGCGTCCGGCAGTCGTGACCATTATGGGACACGTCGACCATGGTAAAACAACGCTTCTTGACCAAATCCGGAACACGAAAGTGACAGAAGGTGAAGCAGGCGGGATTACCCAGCATATCGGTGCTTATCAAATTGAAGAAAATGAAAAGAAGATCACTTTCCTTGATACACCAGGTCACGCCGCATTCACGAGTATGCGTTCCCGAGGAGCGCAAGTGACAGATATCGCAATTCTGGTAGTTGCTGCTGATGACGGAGTCATGCCACAAACAAAAGAGGCGATCAGTCACGCAAAAGCTGCCGGAGTCCCGATTATCGTAGCTGTCAACAAGATGGATAAAGAAGGCGCTAACCCTGACCGCGTCATGCAAGAATTGATGGAATATGAATTGATCGCCGAAGATTTCGGTGGTGAAACGATATTTGTCAAAATGTCAGCCGTTAACGGTGAGGGTATCGAGAATCTCTTAGAAATGATTGTGCTTGTTTCTGAAATGGAAGAACTGAATGCCAATCCTGATCGTGCTGCCTATGGTACAGTCATCGAAGCTGAATTGGATAAAGGCCGCGGACCTGTAGCAACATTGCTTGTGCAAAACGGTACACTCAATGTCAGTGACTCCCTCGTTGTCGGGAATACATGGGGCCGTGTACGTGCGATGGTCAACGATATCGGACGTCGGGTGAAAGTTGCTGGACCGTCTACTCCTGTGGAAATTACGGGTCTTAACAATGTCCCGCAAGCAGGTGATCGCTTCTTAGTATTCGACGATGAGAAGAAAGCACGATCTGTCGGTGAAGCACGTGCTCAGAAACATTTAGAAGAAAATCGGAGTTCAACAGCGAGAGTCAGCTTGGATGACCTGTTCGATCAGATCAAACAAGGTGAGGTCAAGGATATTAACCTGATCGTCAAAGGTGACGTTCAAGGGTCTGTTGAAGCTTTGGCAGGATCTCTAGAAAAAATTGAAGTCGAAGGCGTCAAAGTCAAAATCATCCACACAGGTGTAGGTGCTATCACAGAATCTGATATCGCGCTGGCTTCTGCTTCCAATGCCATCGTTATCGGTTTTAACGTCCGTCCAGATGGGAATGCTAGAAAAGCGGCAGAGTCTGAGGATGTAGAAATCCGTCTGCACAACATCATTTATAAAGTGATGGAAGAAATTGAAGCGGCTATGAAAGGGATGCTGGATCCTGAATATGAAGAGAAGATTATCGGGCAAGTTGAAGTTCGTGAAATCTTCAAAGTATCTAAAATCGGTACAATCGCCGGTTCATATGTAACAGAAGGTAAAGTGAACCGTAACTCAGGAATCCGCATCATCCGTGATGGTGTCGTCATCTACGAAGGTGAAATTGACGCTCTGAAACGTTATAAAGATGATGCTAAAGAAGTGCAAAAAGGTTATGAGTGCGGGATTACAATTAAGAACTTCAACGATATTAAAGTCGGTGACATTATCGAACCATTTGAAATGCAGGAAATTGAACGCACATGATTGTAAGCGCAGAAGTGGATTGCATCATCTATGAAGCGCAATCGTTGAAAGAAAAACGTGCTGTTCTGAAGCGGATCAAAACAAGGCTCCAAAATGAATTCAACATCGCTGTCAGCGAACTGGATTTTCAAAATCTATGGCAGCGTACCCGCCTTGGGCTGGTTACGATCGCGAGTGATAAAGTGATCGCTGAGCAGACGATGCAGCAGGCTTTAGCTTTCATCGATTCTTTTCCAGAGATCGAACGCACAGAGACGAACCAGGAATGGCTATGATGTCTTGTTTAAGAAGAGGTGAATGAACATGAATGACTTACGAGCGAACCGCGTCGGGGAACAGATGAAAAAAGAGATGAGCGATATCATCAGTAAAAAAATCAAAGATCCCCGTGTTGGCTTCGTCACTGTTACTGAAGTGAAAGTAACAGGTGATTTGCAACAGGCGAAAGTATATATTTCCGTATTAGGAGATGAAAAACAAAAACATGATACACTTGTAGGCTTAGCAAAAGCTAAAGGGTTCATCCGCTCCGAAATCGGCCAGCGGATCCGTCTTAGGAAAACTCCTGAAATCATGTTTGAGTTTGACGAAGCGATTGAACAAGGAAATCGTATTGAAACTATTCTCCGTGACTTGAATGATACGGATAGTTGATAAAAATCCGTGCTGACTCAGCACGGATTTTATGTGTAAATTAATAATGTCAGAGGTGGAAAACATGGATGGAATTCTTCCATTATGGAAACCTGAAGGGTTTACGTCCCACGATTGCGTGAGCAAAGCAAGAGGGATGTTGAAGACGAAGAAAATCGGCCATACAGGGACACTTGATCCAGACGTTGAAGGAGTACTACCGCTATGTGTAGGAAAGGCAACAAAGATAGTACCTTTTCTTACGGACACGGATAAAGTCTACGAAGCTGTTGTGACTTTAGGATCTGCTACGGATACAGAAGACAGCAGTGGCCAGATCATTGAGTCGAAAGAAGTAACTGAAAATATTACGTACAATGAGATCGAAGACCACATTTCCTCTTTTCAAGGTGAGATTACTCAAACCCCGCCAATGTATTCAGCTGTAAGAGTGAATGGTAAGCGCTTGTATGAATATGCAAGAGAAGGAATTGAAGTGGATAGACCCTCTCGTCAAGTTCTGATCAAAGAAATCAGCATTCTTTCGAAGGATGAGGAGATTGTAGAGGGAGAAATGTCTTTTTCATTGCGCGTTGTGTGTTCTAAAGGGACATACATCCGTACACTTTGTGTAGATATAGGGAAGACATTCGGCTATCCTGCCCATATGTCTTCTCTTGTAAGGACAAAGACAGGCGGTATCACTCGGGATGAGTGTTACACATTGGCACAAATTCAGGAGAAGGCTGACGAACATAAGGGGAAAGAGTTACTTCTCCCTCTATCCCGTGGACTTTCGGATATGGTATCTTGGGAAGTAGATGAGGAATGGAAAGTGATGATCCAGCATGGACGTGTATTGACAAAACCTTCTCAAATAGACGCGGAAACGTTTGCTGTGGTGCACGATAAAGAGGTCATTGCGATATATCAGCAGCATCCCAGTAAACCTGGATATGTGAAACCCGTTCGAGTGTTTTAATTTAGTGTAAAGTAGGTGAGTGGCATGAAAACATTTCATCTATCTACCTCTTCTTCCGCAAATCTTCTTTCTGTAGAACCAAATGTGGTGGCCGTCGGTTTTTTTGATGGTGTCCATAAAGGGCATCAGCGCGTCATAGCTACAGCAAAAGAGAAAGCAGACGCTTCAGGGGTAAGGTCTGCTGTTATGACTTTTGACCCACATCCATTGGTCGTCCTGAAAAGAGAGCAGAGAGATGCCTATTATATAACACCACTTGAGGAGAAAGAAGAAATTCTCAAAGACATGGGACTCGATTATTTATTCGTTGTTACTTTTGATCGATCCCTGGCAGGATTATCTCCCCAGCAGTTCGTCGATGACTTTTTCATTCCTTTGAATGTAAGGAATGTTGTTGCAGGTTTTGATTTCACATATGGACATAAAGGTGAAGGTTCAATGAATACGCTTGCTCAACATTCCAGAGGCCGCTTCGCACAAACTGTGGTCGAGAAGGTTGCAGATGGAGAAGAGAAGGTGAGTTCGACACGAATACGTAAACTTTTAGATGTGGGGAAGGTGAACGAGGTCAATGATCTACTGGGCAGACCTTTTTTCGTAAAAGGAAAAAAAGGCAATAGTGACCTCGCAAGGAAGATAATCGAAGTTCATGTTGAAAACAGCTTCTATTTCCCCAATGAAGGTGTCTACACTGTTACTGTTCTGCTAAAAGGTATGATGCATTACGGAATGGCCTGGTTGAAGAGTAAAGTACCTCAAGGTCAGGAACAAACCTGCACCTTCAATGTGTATTTGCTTGATATGGATGCAGGTCATGGTGAGGAAGATGTTACTGTTCGCTTTCATAAGAAGATAAGAGATGAGTTTGAATCGAGCAGTTTTGATTATGTGGATGACCGACTGCAAAAAAATGAAAAGATTATCCGCAGTTTTTTCGGCTTGGAATAGAGGTTTTCCTTGCATTTTACCGAAAAAAAATGTACCCTTTAATATGGAACCTTCGCTTGGCGGATCGTAACTCCGACGTCCGCTCGGGGAATGGGAATTTTTAAATTTTTTAGGAGGTGTAGCTATAATGGCTATCACACAAGAACGTAAACAAGAACTTATCAATGAGTACAAAACTCATGACAACGACACAGGGTCTCCAGAGGTACAGATTGCTGTACTTACCGAGCAAATCACGACATTGAACGAACACCTGCGTGCACACAAGCAGGATCACCACTCTCGTCGCGGACTGCTTAAAATGGTAGGTAAGCGTCGTAACCTATTGAACTACCTTCGTAATAAGGACATTACACGTTACCGTGAGTTAATCAAGAGTCTTGGCTTGCGTCGTTAATGTATGGGAAAAAGCGGGAGTATTCCCGCTTTTTCTGTATGTTTACATACATAAGGGTGTAAACTGATCATAGACCCTTAAGTTGAATTAAGAGAGTTATCGAGAGGAGTTAAGTTCTTTATGGCAGAAGAAAAACAAGTCTATTCGATTGAAGTCGCTGGACGCACGTTTTCTGTTGAAATCGGCGAATTAGCGAAACAAGCGAATGGTGCAGCACTTATTCATTATGGAGATACGACAGTCCTGTCTACAGCAACGGGTTCAAAAGAACCTAAGGATCTGCCGTTCTTCCCATTAACCGTAAACTATGAAGAGCGTTTATACGCTGTTGGAAAAATCCCTGGTGGTTTCATAAAACGTGAGGGGCGCCCAAGTGATAAAGCGGTCTTGGCTTCCCGTTTGATTGACCGTCCGATTCGCCCATTATTCCCAGAGGGCTACCGTAATGATGTACAAGTCATCAGTTCGGTCATGAGTGTGGATCAGGACTGTTCATCTGAAATGGCAGCGATGTTAGGTTCTTCTATTTCATTAGGCATTTCCGATATTCCATTTGATGGACCGATTGCAGGGGTCATCGTTGGACGAGTTGACGGAGAGTTTGTCATCAACCCGACAATTGAACAGCAAGAAAAAAGTGACATAGATTTGACTGTCGCCGGTACAAAAGATGCCATCAACATGGTTGAAGCGGGTGCGAATGAAGTATCTGAAGCAGACATGCTGGAAGCGATCATGTTTGGACATGAGGAAATCAAACGTCTGGTAGCCTTCCAGGAGGAAATTGTTGCAGCAGTCGGAAGAGAAAAAATGGAAGTCAAATTATTCGATCTGGATGCTGAACTGAAAAGTAAAGTAGAAGCAGAAGCGACTGATGCTGTCGCTCAGGCTATTAAAACAGAAGAGAAAAAAGCACGTGAAGAAGCGATTGACCAGGTGAAAGCAGATGTGCTTGCCTCTTATGAAGAACAAGAAGCGGATGAAGAAACATTGAAACAAGTCGGTTCTATTTTAGAGAACATGGTGAAAACCGAAGTCCGCCTTTTGATTACAAAAGACAAAATTCGTCCTGATGGCCGTGGAGTCGATGAGATCCGCTCCTTAACCTCCCGTGTCGGCTTACTTCCAAGGACGCACGGTTCTGGATTATTCACTCGTGGCCAGACACAAGCGCTAAGTGTGTGTACTCTGGGTGCCCTTGGTGATGTTCAGATTCTGGATGGTCTTGACCTTGAAGAATCCAAGCGTTTCATGCACCACTATAACTTCCCGAAATTCTCAGTAGGGGAAACAGGACCGATACGTGGCCCTGGCCGTCGTGAAATCGGACATGGTGCTTTAGGTGAGCGTGCTTTGGAAGTCGTCATCCCATCTGAGAATCAATTCCCTTATACAATCCGCTTAGTATCGGAAGTGCTTGAATCGAATGGTTCGACTTCACAAGCAAGTATTTGTGCAAGTACATTAGCTATGATGGATGCTGGGGTTCCTATTAAAGCACCTGTCGCAGGAATCGCTATGGGGCTTGTTAAATCAGGAGATGATTATACAATCCTGACTGATATTCAAGGAATGGAAGATGCCCTTGGAGATATGGATTTCAAAGTAGCAGGGACTGAAAAAGGTGTTACAGCCTTACAAATGGACATTAAGATTGATGGTCTATCAAGAGATATTCTTGAAGAAGCGTTAGCTCAAGCGAAAAACGGCCGTATGGAAATTTTGGGTCATATGCTCGAAACTATTCCTCAAACTCGCCAAGAGCTATCTGCACATGCACCTAAGATCATGACAATGAAAATCAACCCTGATAAAATTCGCGATGTTATTGGACCAAGCGGAAAACAGATTAACCAAATCATCGATGATACAGGGGTCAAGATCGACATTGAACAAGACGGCACTGTTTTCATATCTTCCACTGATGCAAGTATGAACACTACAGCACAAAAAATCATTGAGGATATCGTGCGTGAAGTTGAAGTTGGAGAAGTTTACGACGGTAAAGTCAAACGAATCGAAAAATTCGGCGCGTTCGTTGAATTGTTCAAAGGAAAAGAAGGTCTTGTACACATTTCAGAAATGGCAGAAGAAAGAATCGGCAAAGTCGAAGACGTCGTTTCCATGGGCGATACGATCAAAGTGAAGGTAAAGGAAATCGATAATCAAGGTCGAATCAACCTTTCACACAAAGCCATTCTTCTGGATGAAAAGAAGAAGCAGGAATCGAATGCTGAATAATTGACGCTATTGAAAGAAAAGATACTGGCTTGCCAGTCTCTTTTTTTTTGGTTAGTCTAACCGGACAACTCGTGCATACACTTATTTTAGGGGTGGATGTCCATGAGTATAAGAGCGGTTGGGCTTTTTTTTATATGCATTTCTTTTCTGACTGGATTAGGACTTGCTTACTTTACAGTGAATGAAGCGGTGACAGTCAATAAAGACGATACTCTTTATCAGAAAATTAACGAAGAAAAAGAGAAGTATGAGTGGGAAGCAGAAGATGCAAAAATAGACCCGGTTTGGAAAAAAACTCCTGGCATTGTCGGGCGCGAAGTGGATGTAGAAGCTTCCTACAAGAAGATGAAAAAGCAGGGTGGATATGACCCTGATCGTTTCGTATATAAATTGATCAAGCCAGAGGTGTCTATGGGTGACCTGCCGCCCTCGCCTATATATAGGGGCCATCCAGCTAAAGAGATGGTTTCCTTCCTTATTAACGTCTCGTGGGGGGAAGAGTTCATTCCGGATATGGTTGAAATCTTTTCGGAACATCAGGTGAAAGCCACTTTCTTCATTGATGGTGAATTTGCAAAAGAGTACACACATCTTATCCAGATGATTGAAGAAGAAGGGCACATTATAGGAAGTCATGGGTATATGCATAAAGACATGGCCAAAATGTCTAAAGCGGATTCGAAAAACAACCTTGAACAAGCAGATGAACTCCTTTTTGCTCTGACGAAGGAAAAGGTTAAATACTTCGCTCCCCCGGCAGGAAGCTATAATGAGGGTACAGTAGAAGCTGCTCATGAGATGGGAATGGAAACAATCCTTTGGTCGGTTGATACGGTGGATTGGAAAAAGCCGACGAAAGACGTGCTGATCAGCCGGGTGATGAACCGCCTGCATAATGGGGCTACTGTGCTTATGCATCCGACGGAAGTGACAGTCGACAGTTTACCGGATTTAATCGAAAAAATAAAAAAGGAGGGCTATCACATAGCAGCCTTACCTAAATTGTTAAGTGAGGAAAGATGATGAGGGGTTGTGGGAAATGAGGATGAAGGCATTATCGAAAAAAGAAGTGATCGATGTGGAGAATGGTGAAAAACTCGGTGTACTAGGTAGAGCAGATCTCATAATTGATCCTGATTCCGGAATGATCAAGTCTTTAGTCATTCTGAACCAGGGATTGATCGGTTTCGGGGCAGCTAGAAAAGAATTGACGATCGATTGGCACCAAATCAAAACCATTGGCGATGAAACCATTCTCTTGAAAAAACAGTAAAACACAGCAGCAACTAGCGAGACTACTGTAGAACTGCAACTTTCTGTGTTATATATCAAAGAAGAAGCCGAGTAGGACGATTTTATCGTTCAACTCGGCTTCTTTATTTCGATGAGCCATTCGGTTTCTTTCTCCTCCGTGAGCTTTAGTATTCGTTTGATATTGACGGTAATATCGCCACCAGCCCCTGTATACCCAGAGTGATTTTCGTTTATAAATCAAAAAAATCACTCTTTCAGATGTGCCACTTTGATTCCGAGATGAGTGTTCGGTGGTGACGCCTGCGGGAACAGCGGAGCCGAAGATCCACCTTCTTGACCAAGTCAGCTGGGCCGTACCCGCGGCAAGCATCCACCGACAAGCGATTCGTGAGAAGCAACAACAACTCCAAAACCTCCTCTAGAGAGAAAAGGGTTTTTCAGTGACCTTGCAAATAGCTGCAGTGTTTTTTGTTGTCTAACCAAATCACTAACTTATGGTTCCGGCATAGGATACAAAGAGATAAGACACTAGAAAAAGGAGACATCCGGGATGCTAACAGGATATCATGTTGCGGTTATAGGGGGCGATGCCCGGCAGATCGAACTCATACGAAGGCTGAATGAATGGGACGCAACTGTTTATTTAGCAGGATTCGATCAACTGAACGAAAGCTTCAGAGAAGCGATCGACTTGGATTTTGATAGTCAACAAGTGGAGAAGTTGGATGCAGTTATTCTTCCGGTTCCGGGAACAGATGATGACGGAAAGATCGAGGGCATTTTTTCAAATCAGCTAATTCATCTACCGGAAGAGTGGTTGAAAAGAACACCAGATCATTGTCTGATCTTCACTGGTATAACAAATACACACCTGACGAAATTAGCAAATAAAGTCAACCGTCCTCTTATTCCTCTTATGGATCGGGATGATGTAGCTATTTACAATTCGATCCCGACGGTGGAAGGGACGTTGATGTTGGTCATTCAACATACAGACTTTACAATTCACGGTTCAAAAGTAATCGTCTTAGGTCTTGGTCGTCTCGGTATGAGTCTTGCAAGAACTTTCGATCACTTAGGGGCAGAAGTATTGGTTGGCGTACGTTCCTCAAAAAGTGCCGCGAGGGTATATGAAATGGGGCTGAAATCAATTGACATGAATGAAATCGACAAGGTGGATATGACGTGCGACATTTTATTGAATACCGTCCCGCACCTTGTCGTCAATGCCTCTGTGATAAAACAACTGCCCTCTCATGCATTGATTCTCGATCTTGCATCAAAGCCTGGAGGTACAGATTTTCGTTACGCAGATAATCGGGGAGTTAAAGCCTTGTTAGCCCCTGGACTTCCCGGAATCGTAGCGCCTAAGACAGCTGGAAGAATCATCGCTGATGTGGTCTCACGTTTGTTGAACCAAAATGTACGAAAGGAGAATGGTTAATGTCTAAGTTGAAAGGTAAAGTGATAGGTTTTGGACTTACGGGCTCCCACTGCACGTATCATGAAGTTTTCCCCATCATGCAAGAACTCGTGGATTTGGGGGCCACCGTCATTCCCGTTTTATCTTATACGGTTCAGAATACAGATACAAGGTTTGGAGATGCAGTCGATCATTTGAAAAAAATTGAGGAGATCACAGGAGAAAAACCGATTCTGACCATTCCTGACGCAGAACCACTTGGACCTAAGCGTCCACTCGATTGTATGGTCATCGCACCACTCACGGGAAATTCAACAAGTAAGTTCGCTAATGCATTGACGGATTCTCCTGTATTGATGGCAGCCAAAGCCACTCTGCGTAATGAGAATCCTGTTGTATTGGCTGTTTCTACAAATGATGCACTAGGACTGAACGGAGTAAATGTGATGCGTTTAATGGCTACAAAGAACATTTACTTTGTCCCGCTCGGGCAGGATCATCCTTTTAAAAAGCCGAATTCTCTCGTAGCGGACATGAAACTCATACCTGAAACGATCGAGGCAGCTTTAGAAGGGAAGCAGCGTCAGCCGGTCTTAATCGAAAGGTACCCAAATTAATTCCACTTTTCATACCAGGTCTTCTTGTAAATATGATAAAATAACAAAAATAGTGACATGTCTTACTATTCTTACAACTATCATACAGAAGAGGGGATACCAATATGAGTGAAAAAAAACGATATAATGTAGCTGTTGTCGGAGCCACTGGAGCAGTTGGCCAAAAAATGTTAGAAACATTAGAAAACAGGGATTTTCCTATTGAGCAACTGAAGCTTCTATCTTCCAGCCGTTCCGCAGGATTGAAAATGACGTATAAAGGAGACGAATACGTTCTGGAAGAAGCGACACCTGAAAGTTTTGATGGCGTGGATATCGCTTTGTTCTCAGCGGGAGGATCCATATCCAAAAAACTTGCTCCAGAAGCAGTAAAACGTGGAGCAGTGGTCATAGATAATACGAGTGCTTTCCGGATGGCAGAAGGTGTACCTTTAGTTGTGCCTGAAGTGAATGAAGAAGATATTGAACATCATCAGGGAATCATTGCCAACCCTAACTGCTCTACTATTCAAATGGTAGCTGCGCTTGAGCCTGTACGTAAGGCTTTAGGAATGAAACGCGTAATCGTATCAACGTATCAAGCAGTCTCCGGAGCAGGTAATGAAGCGGCTGATGAATTACGTGATCAGTCCCAATCCTTTTTGAACGGAGAGGATCTTGAAGCTAACATCTTACCTGTCAAAGGGGATGAAAAACACTACCCTATCGCATTCAATGCATTGCCGCAAATTGATGTTTTCCAAGAGAATGGTTATACATTTGAAGAAATGAAAATGATTAATGAAACGAAAAAAATCATGCACTCACCAGATCTTCCTGTAGCAGCGACATGCGTCCGTCTTCCATTCTTCACTTCTCATGCAGAAAGTGTATATGTGGAAGTAGAAAAAGAAGGGGTTACAGTTGAGGAAATCAAGGAATTGATGAACAATGCGCCAGGGATTGTACTAGAGGATGATCCATCTACTCAAACTTACCCGACTCCTTTGAGTGCTGCAGAGAAGAAAGATGTCTTTGTAGGGCGGATTCGGAAAGATTTAGATGAGGATAAAGGATTTCACCTTTGGGTCGTTTCTGATAACTTGTTGAAAGGTGCTGCGTGGAACTCGGTTCAAATAGCAGAACGGTTGATCGCCAATAAGTGGCTGTAAACTTCTTTGAGTTGAGGTGGCCAAATGAAGCTACTTGTACAAAAATTCGGTGGTACGTCCGTCCGGGATCTGAAAAGCCGTTCCCGGGCGATCCATCATGTAAAAAACGGATTGAGTGAAGGTTACAAGGTTGTTGTCACTGTTTCTGCCATGGGAAGAAAAGGAAGCCCTTATGCAACTGATACTCTATTAGGACTTGTCGATTTCCCGCATACCATTGTCACTCCAAGAGAGCAGGATTTGATGATGTCCTGTGGCGAGACCATTTCTTCGATTGTATTTTGTCATGAACTCTGTAAAGAAGGAATTTCAGCCGTTTCTTTAACAGGAGCTCAGGCAGGTATAATGACCAACAGTGATTTCACAAAAGCAAAAATAACACAGATGAATCCTTCCAGAATCTTTGAAGAACTAAAAGATAAAGATGTGGTGGTAGTAGCGGGTTTTCAGGGTCAAACGATAAGAGGGGAAGTAACAACAATCGGCCGTGGTGGAAGTGATACTACAGCCGCAGCTCTAGGAGCAGCTCTTCAAGCGGAATGTATCGAAATTTTCACTGATGTAGATGGAATCATGACTGCCGACCCACGGTTGGTACAAGAAGCCCGTCCACTGAACACGATTACGTATAATGAAATTTGTAACTTAGCTTACCAAGGGGCAAAAGTCATCCACCCTCGAGCTGTCGAGATAGCGATGTATGCTAAAGTTCCAATTCGTGTCCGTTCCACCTATTCAGATCTTCCAGGTACTCTGGTTTCAGGAACGAAAGAAGATCGGTTAGGGCAAGACATCTCAGATCGAACTGTAACAGGCATCGCCCATATGGCAGGACTTACTCAAATTAAAGTACAATCTAAAGAAGATCCCTCCAAACTTCAATCAGATGTCTTCAAATCAATGGCCTCAGCCAATATTTCTGTCGACTTCATCAACATTTCTCCAAGTGGTGTCCTATACACCATCGACCATATTTACGCTGAAAAAGCTGCCCAAATCCTCAATAACCTTGGGTATGAACCTGAAATACGTAACGGTTGTGCGAAAGTTTCGACTGTTGGAGCGGGTATTACGGGAATACCAGGCGTTACAGCAAAGATTGTTCAGACCCTGACAGATATCGGCATTCAAATTCTTCAATCTGCCGACTCCCACACAACCATTTGGGTGTTGATCAAGGAAGAAGATCTTGTTCCTGCCGTCAATGCTTTACATGGAACGTTTCAACTGAACGTGGATGCGAAGAAAGGGGAAAAGCAAAAGTGAACTTCGGAAAAGTTTTGACTGCCATGGTGACCCCTTTTAACAGCCATGGGAAGATCGATTATGAAAAGACGACCCTGCTTGTTGAACATTTACTCAATAATGGAACGGATGGATTGGTCGTAGCAGGGACCACAGGGGAATCACCGACTCTATCCTCCGAAGAAAAGATAAAGTTGTGGAAACATGTCGTTCAAGTCGTCAATGGTCGTGCACCAGTTATAGCCGGAACAGGCAGCAATTGCACAACTTCGTCGATTGAACTTTCTAAAGCTGCAGAAAAAACGGGTGTAGACGGTGTAATGCTGGTGGCACCTTATTACAATAAACCTAATCAAAGCGGCCTGTATGAACACTTTAAGAATATTGCTCAAGCGGTTCAGTTACCAGTCATGGTTTATAATGTACCTGGCCGCTCTGTCGTACGTATCCAGCCGGAAACCATCGTCCGGTTAGCTGAAATAGATAATATCGTTTCCGTAAAAGAAGCTACCGGTGATTTAGATGGGATGGCTGAAATCATCTCTGGGACAGATGAGGATTTTTCATTATATAGCGGAGACGATAATTTGACTCTTCCGGCTTATGGAATCGGTGCCCAAGGGATCATATCCGTTTCTGCTCACGTGATAGGAAATGAAATGCAGAAAATGCTTCAGCTCTATGATACCGGCAAAGGAAAAGAAGCAGCGACTCTTCATAGAAAACTATTGCCGATTTTTAATGGAATGTTCACGGCCCCTTCACCTGCGCCGGTCAAGGAAGCACTGAAAAAAGTAGGAATCGATACAGGGGGAATGAGACTCCCTTTAGTTCCATTAACCAAAGGGGAGAAATTATTCATCCATCAGCTTTTAGATGAATTGGAGAAGTGAATTACAACCGCCCGGTTTCTTTTAGAATCGGGCGGTTATTTTATTGGGCAGCTCCAACCCGGGCGTTTTGCTTATGCTTGTCGAGTCTCCCCAATCGCTTCCGCTTTTCTGATGTCCAGCTCCAGCGATCAGCCTCTCGAGACATAAGCAATCCGCCGTTGGGACGAAGGCAGTCCCCCTGGCGTTTTGCTTATGCTTGTCGAGCCTCCCCAATCGCTTCCGCTTTTCTAAGTATGTTTCATTTGGTTTGTGCAATACTACGGAAAAGAACGAAAGGGGTGCGATTTATGAAAGAAGATTCTCCGAAAGATAAAGATCAATCCAAATCACAATCTTCGTTGGTCGATAAGATTCAGCAGTTAGGGCAAAGTAGTGTCCCTCAGCCTGCAGATTCAAATATTCATGTTCTGCCGATCATAGGGCAGGTAGAGGGGCATGTCCAGTTGCCATCTCAAAACAAAACAACGAAATATGAACATTTAATCCCACAATTGATTGCCATCGAACAAAATCCTAAAATTGAGGGACTTGTCGTGTTGTTGAATACTGTGGGGGGCGACGTCGAAGCAGGACTTGCTATTTCCGAGATGATCGCTTCCTTATCGAAACCTACTGTATCCATCGTGCTTGGGGGAGGACATTCAATCGGTGTTCCCATTGCTGTGTCAGCCGATTATTCATTCATAGTGGAAACAGCCACAATGACTATTCACCCGATTCGGATGACAGGTCTCGTTATAGGGGTACCGCAAACGTTTGAATATATGGATAAAATGCAGGATCGAGTGATAAATTTTGTCACACGCCATTCGAATGTCGAAGAGGAAAAGTTTAAGGAATTAATGTTTGATAAAGGGAACCTGACACGGGATATCGGAACGAACGTAGTCGGTCAACAAGCTGTGGATCACGGTCTGATCGATGCTGTGGGGGGGGTTCAAGAAGCTATGATGAAATTGAATGAAATGATCGAACAAAACAAAGGCCCTGAACAGCAGGTGGTTCAATGACGATTTTATATACACCACTCAGTGAACATGATATTTTCCCTCAGGAATCAAATGCATCAGTTGTCTATCAAGAACATAAAAACTGTCCATTGAAATGTTTACAAACCGAGGATGGTAAAAAACAGATCATGCAAGTGCTTTCTACAGATCCTTCGCATTATATGGATCCATCCCTTCAACCAGGACAATGGTTGGACTCGTAACTCCATATCAAGCTATGATATAATATAGAGGACAGAAAGGTAGGATGCCGGTGTCGCTTTCTTCGATTCATTGAAGGAACCCATCGGCATCCTTCTCTTTTCCGTTTTTCGATATGGAGGTGGAAGTGATATGGCTAGAAAAAGAAAAAAGAAAAAAAAGCAATCCAATTTGAAGAGCCATGTGAAATTTGAATTAATCGGCCTCTTATTTCTCTTCATTTCGGTGATTGGGAGTGGAGCCTCCGCTATCAGTGATGGGGCGATCCCTGGAGGACTGGAAAGATTTTGGCAGTTTTTATTCGGGGTTTGGTATTTTATCGCCTCTTTGTTTTTCCTTATTGTCGGCATTTATTTAATGGTAAAACGAAAATGGCCTACTTTTTTACATAAACGTCTTTTAGGCGTGTACATCATCCTTACTTCATTGTTGCTGTTCACCCACCTTGAAACTTTATCTGGTGATTTAGCGGCAGGGAATTCAATTTTGTCTATGACGTGGGAACGAATTACAGAAATGATGCGAGGAGAAAGTTCCTTTTATAGTGTAGGAGGCGGTTTGGCAGGCGCTATCCTCTTATCCATCACCTACTACCTTTTCTCTGGAGTCGGGGCCGCAATCGTTGCCTTTTTCCTCTTTATTATTGGAATCATTTTTGTAAGTGAATGGTCCATAGGGGAGTTGTTTTCTAAACTCGGTGAAAAGCTGAAAGTCATCAGTCAGGATCAAAGGGAAAGGCTGAAGAAATCGAAAGCTGATAAAACCGAAAAACGTAAGGCTTTACCAAATGAAAAAGAAGAAGCGGATGATACGGTGGTTTATGAAATCGAGGATACTAGTGAAAATCAGGCTGAAGAGCCGATCATCCAGGATTTCACTGAACATGCATACAAAGCAAACCAACAGTCATCAACCAAGGCCTCTGGTGCTCCCGCAAATGAAAAAGAAGACAGGGAAGCGGATGAAGTGAACTTAGAGAAATCCATGCCTACTGCTGAATTAGAAAACTTTGATTACCGCTTGCCAAGCCTGGAATTATTGGATGAACCTTCATCAACACCTCAGAGTCAAGGAAGGTCTCATATCCAGGCGACAGTCAGGAAACTGGAAAAAACTTTTCAAAGCTTCGGAGTCAAAGCGAAAGTTACGAAAGTGCACGTCGGTCCGGCTGTTACCAAGTATGAAGTGTATCCTGATGTCGGTGTGAAAGTAAGTAAAATCGTCAATTTGAACGACGATTTAGCACTGGCTTTAGCAGCCAAGGATATCCGTATCGAGGCGCCGATCCCAGGGAAGTCAGCGGTCGGAATTGAGGTTCCGAACCAAGAAGTCTCTATGGTTTCTTTAAGGGAAGTATTGGAAACTGGCAAATCGAATCCAGATTCCAAGCTCAGTTTTGCTCTCGGTCGTGATATTTCCGGCGAAGCTGTCATGTCAGAGCTCAACAAAATGCCCCACCTTCTCGTGGCGGGGGCCACAGGCAGTGGTAAAAGTGTCTGTATCAACGGGATTATCACAAGTATTTTGATGCGATCCAAACCACATGAAGTGAAAATGATGATGATCGATCCGAAGAAAGTGGAATTGAATGTATACAATGGAATTCCGCATTTGCTCGCTCCTGTGGTGACAGATCCTAAAAAAGCGTCCAGAGCATTGAAAAAGGTTGTATCTGAAATGGAACGTCGATATGATCTTTTCTCAGATTCAGGGACGAGAAATATCGAGAGTTATAATGAGTATATTAAGAAACACAACCAGGAAAATGATGATGAACAGCCCCAACTGCCTTATATCGTTGTATTAGTTGATGAGTTGGCTGATTTAATGATGGTAGCCTCAAATGAAGTAGAAGACGCAATTACACGCTTGGCTCAAATGGCCAGGGCAGCAGGGATTCACTTGATTATTGCGACCCAGCGTCCATCGGTCGACGTTATTACAGGAGTGATCAAAGCGAATATTCCTTCAAGGATTGCCTTCAGTGTTTCTTCGCAGACAGACTCTCGTACTATTTTGGATTCAGGTGGGGCAGAAAAATTACTAGGGCGTGGGGATATGCTCTTTACTCCAGTAGGCTCGAACAAACCTACACGTGTGCAAGGGGCGTTTTTGTCCGACGAAGAAGTAGAAAGAATTGTCAACTTCTGTGTTGAGCAACAGCGAGCGCAATACCAGGAGGAAATGATTCCTGAGGAAGAGAGTGAAGTGAAGCAGGAAGTAGACGATGACCTATACCCTGAAGCAGTTCAAATGGTCATTGAAATGCAAAGTGCGAGTGTTTCAATGATTCAACGCAGGTTCCGTGTAGGATACACGAGGGCGGCACGGCTTATCGATGCAATGGAAGATAACGGGATTGTTGGTCCATACGAAGGAAGCAAGCCGAGAAATGTACTCGTCTCCCAGTCTTCTGAAGAACAACATACATCTTAAACTTCGTGTAATGGTAATAGCTCGGCAACTGAACTATTGAAAAACCAGCGAAGCTATATTAATTTATAAAGATATGAAAGCTACTGCGTCCTGCAGTAGCTTTTTTTAGCGACTGGAAATGATAAAAAATCACATCAGAAAATATGTAGGGCAGGGATCATTCCGCGTCTATCCTTGGGTAAGCTTTAGAATCAAACTTTCGAGATTTCTATAGGAGTTTTCGACCTTTTCAGAACTTCATTGGCCACTTTAATATGGCAGAAAATTCACCCTTCATAGGTTTGAATTTGTGTTGTCCAGGTGCCGATGTTATTGGGTGTCTATTCTCAAACTAGGAGGTATTAATCAGATTAGTTGTAGCAAAATTCATAAAAATGTCCTAATTCTATTTATTTATTTGCTGAATAGTGTTATATTATTGTCAAAATGTGATGTGTCGAACGTCAGATGTCAGATCTCTTTTTTGTTAGTTCATTAGACATGGGGTGAATATGGATGTCCATCAGGCAGGATACTCGTCATCTGTACTTACAGGTGATTGAGCAAATTAAACGTGATATTGAAAATGGTACCTTTTTAGAAAAAGCGAAACTTCCTTCAGAATTTCAGTTATCTAAATCTCTAGGGGTTTCAAGAGCCACGCTTCGAGAGGCGCTCCGAATATTAGAAGAAGAAGGTGTCGTTACAAGAAGGCATGGAGTTGGAACTTTCGTCAACCCTAAGCCTTTGTTCACCTCGGGTATAGAAGAACTTGATAGTGTAACAGGGATGATTACTAAGTCCGGCATGACACCTGGTTCTCAGTATTTATCAGCAGAGCTCATTGAGCCAACTGAAGAGGATCGCAAGCGATTCTCCCCACTTGAAATACATAATATTGCGAAAGTGGAACGAGTGAGAACAGCTGACGAACAACCGGTCGTCTATTGTACGGATAAGATTCCGCAGGGCTTATTGCCAATCGATCAAGTAAGAGAAGCCGATTCATTATTCAATGTATTGGAGAGATATACCGGGAAAACGATAGCATATGCGGTTACACACATTGAGCCGATCGGGTTTCACGAACGAATATCTCCAATATTGAACTGTGAGCCTGACCAGGCATTACTACTATTAAGACAAATGCACTATTCTCAAGACGATGTACCAATGCTGCTGTCCTCTAATTATTTCAGAGCGGACAAGTTCAGTTTCCATGTCTTACGAAAAAGAGTGTAAGGGCTTACAAAAAGTGTGTCATATCGAGGATTTGGGGAGGTGAGGCCGTTTACAGAAGAAACGACTGCTGTGGTTAGACCTATGACATACTTAACAAATTAGGGGGTAATTGTTTTGTTTAAAAGCCGTTTGCTTTTAGTTTTCGTACTTGTATTAACTCTTGGTGTTTTCTTAGCTGCTTGCGGATCTTCAGATGGTGAAGAAGACACAAGCGGAGATTCAGGTGATTCTGGTGGAAATGAAGAAACTTCTGAAGATAGTGGCGATAGTGATTTTTCAGTAGCTATGGTAACGGATGTAGGTGGAGTGGATGATAAATCATTCAACCAATCTGCTTGGGAAGGTCTTCAAGCTTTTGGCGAAGAAAATGGAATGAGCAAAGGTGAAGGCTTTGATTATGCACAATCTGAAAGTGATGCTGATTATACTACAAACTTGAACCGTTTAGTACGTCAAGATTATAACTTGATTTTCGGTATCGGGTTCCTGCTGGAGCCAGCGATTACTGAGGTTGCAGGACAGTATCCTGATACAAACTTTGCAATTGTAGATTCTATTGCTGAAGGTGACAATGTTGCGAGCATCACTTTTAAAGAGCACCAGGGTTCTTTCTTAGCTGGTGTTGCAGCTGCTAAGAAAACGAACACAAACAAAATCGGTTTCTTAGGCGGCGTTGATAGTGATTTGATCAACAAATTCGAAGCTGGGTTTATTGCAGGCGTGAAATCTGTAAACGCTGATATTGATGTAACTGTGGAGTATGCTGAAAGCTTTGCAGCGGCAGATAAAGGTAAATTGATTGCTGCGGATATGTATTCTCAAGATATTGACGTAATCTATCATGCATCTGGAGCAACAGGAAACGGTGTATTCGCGGAAGCGAAAGATATCAAAAACAGCAATCCTGACCAAGATGTTTGGGTCATCGGTGTCGACCGTGACCAGCATGAGGAAGGTCAGATCGGTGATACCAATGTAACCCTTACTTCAATGGTTAAACGTGTAGATATCGCTGTTCAGGACGTTACACAACAAGCGAAAGATGGCGAGTTCCCAGGGGGAGAAGTTGTAGAGTATGGCCTTGGTGATGACGCAATCAGTATCGCTCGTACGAACGAAGAAGCAATGACGGAAGAAATCGTTTCATCCGTAGAAGAATGGAAAGAAAAGATCATCAACGGTGATGTAGAAGTACCAAGCACTCGTGAAGATCTTGAAACATACCTAGGTTCACTATAAAAAATGATGAAAAAGGCTGGTGAAAGCCGGCCTTTTTCTTCTATAAACAGAAAATCATCAAATGAAAAGATTATTCCGGCCCTTTTCATTTGATGATTTTTTCAAGCGCAATTGGGGGAGGGGAAAGAGACGAATGGATTATGTTATTGAAATGTTAAACATAAGAAAAGAGTTTCCTGGCATAGTAGCCAATGATAACATCAATCTTCAAGTTGAAAAAGGAGAGATTCATGCTCTCTTAGGTGAAAATGGTGCAGGTAAATCAACCTTAATGAACGTACTGTTTGGTCTCTATCAGCCGGAAAGAGGCGAAATCAAGGTGCGTGGAAAGAAAGTGCATATTACAGACCCGAACGTTGCTAATGGTCTTGGCATCGGGATGGTCCACCAGCACTTTATGCTTGTCGACACATTTACAGTGACAGAAAATATCGTCCTTGGAAGTGAACCCAAAAGATGGGGCACAGTCAATTTACGAACAGCAGAAAAGGAAGTGCAGGAACTTTCAGAACGTTACGGTTTGAATGTCGATCCAAGGGCTAAGATCAGAGATATCTCTGTAGGTATGCAACAGCGTGTAGAAATCTTGAAAACGCTTTACCGCGGTGCAGAAATCCTTATTTTTGATGAACCGACAGCGGTTTTGACCCCGCAGGAGATTAAGGAATTGATCGAAATCATGCACAATCTCGTTAAAGAAGGAAAGTCCATTATTTTAATCACACACAAACTGAAAGAAATAATGGAAGTCTGTGACCGTTGCACTGTCATACGAAAAGGTCAAGGCATTGGAACTGTCAATGTTTCAGAAACCAATGTTAACGAACTCGCTTCTTTGATGGTAGGTCGTGAAGTCAGTTTTTCTACTGAAAAAACACCCTCAAAGCCAGCGGAAACTTACCTTTCGATCAAAGATCTGCGTGTTAAAGATGTTCGGGGAGTTGAGATGGTCAAAGGCTTGAACATTGAAGTCAGGTCCGGGGAAATCGTGGGTATTGCCGGTGTTGATGGCAACGGGCAGACAGAATTGATAGAAGCTATCACAGGTTTACGTAAGAGTGAATCCGGTTCCATTACCCTTCACGAAAAAGTGATTACAAACCTGAATCCTAGAAAAGTTGCTCAATCGGGAATTTCTCATATACCACAAGACCGCCATAAATTCGGTTTAGTGCTCGATTTTCCCATCGGTGAAAATATGGTGCTGCAAAGCTACTATAAGGAGCCTTTTTCAAAAAAAGGCGTGATGAACTTCAAGAATATCTATAAAAAAGCTCAGGAATTGATTGATGAATATGATGTTCGTACGCCGGATTCCTACACGAAAGCACGAGCTTTATCTGGTGGAAATCAACAAAAGGCCATTATAGGCAGGGAAGTCGACCGTTCACCGGACTTGATCATAGCTGCTCAGCCGACAAGGGGCCTTGACGTCGGGGCCATTGAATTCATCCATAAAAAATTAATAGAAGAACGTGATAAAGGAAGAGCTGTTTTACTATTATCCTTTGAATTAGATGAAATTATGAATTTGAGCGATCGGATAGCGGTTATGTTCGATGGGAAAATAGTGTCTGATGTGAAACCTGAGGATACGAATGAACAAGAATTAGGACTCCTGATGGCTGGGAACACAGGACAGAAAGCAGGTGATCAGTAATGTTTTCAAATCGAATGGTCAATCTGCTGATTCCGATCATATCTGTTGTGCTCGGGCTGCTTTCGGGTGCGATCATCATGCTTGTTTTCGGATATAATCCAATTGCTGGCTTCGGTGCATTATGGAACGGAGCCTTTGGAGATGCATACTTTCTTGGTGAGACGATCCGGCAAGTCACCCCTTATATCCTTTCTGGACTTGCTGTAGCTTTCGCCTTACGTTCAGGTTTATTGAATATCGGAGTCGAGGGTCAGGTTTTTGTAGGCTGGCTGGCATCGGTGTGGATCGGGGTTGCATTTGAACTGCCGATGATCATTCATTTGCCGCTTGCTATAATTGCTGCTGCGTTGGCGGGGGCCTTTTGGGGATTCATCCCTGGTATTCTTAAGGCGAAACTCGGGGTTCATGAAGTTATCGTTACAATTATGATGAACTATATTGCCTTATATGTATGTAATTCATTCGTCCGAAATGTCATCACAGATGGTGCGGACCGCACGGATAATATTGCTGCTACCGCTTCTCTTCAATCAGAATGGCTGGCAGGATTGACGTTCTATTCAAGAATTCACTACGGATTCATTTTGGCTATCTTCATGGCATTAGTCATGTGGTTTGTGTTGAACCGTACCACAAGAGGTTTTGAATTGCGTTCCGTCGGTTTCAACCAGCATGCTTCTAGATATGCCGGAATGAACGTAAGTAAGAATATCATTCTTGCCATGGTCATTTCTGGTGCTTTTGCAGGTCTTGCAGGAGCGATGGAAGGTCTGGGCACGTTCGGGTTCATGTCCATCAAGTCTGGTTTCACGAATATCGGTTTTGATGGGATCGCCGTAGCTCTTTTGGGAGCGAACACAGCCTTAGGAGTCGTGCTTGCCGCTTTCTTATTCGGTACCTTGAAAATCGGTGCCTTGAATATGCCGACAGAGGCTGGCGTACCTACAGAACTTGTAGAAATCATTATTGCTTTGATCATTTTCTTCGTTGCATCCAGTTACATGATCCGCTGGGTCATCCTGCGCTTCAAAAAGGAGGGGAAATAAATGGAATTCATTGATATATTAAGTCGTATTCTTGGTTCGGCGATTCTTTTCGCTTCCCCTCTGATTTTCACTGCGCTCGGTGGAGTGTTCAGTGAACGCTCGGGGGTTATCAATATTGGCCTTGAAGGTCTGATGGTAATGGGAGCATTCATTGGTGTTGTATTCAATTTGACGTTTTATGAAACGTTCGGAAGTTTCACCCCGTGGATGTCCATTTTTGTCGCGATGGCAGGTTCTGCGATTTTCGCACTTGTCCATGCTCTAGCTTCCATCACATTCCGGGCAGATCAAGTTGTAAGTGGTGTCGCGATCAACTTTTTAGCGCTTGGTATCGGATTATTTTTGACAAAACAATGGTATGACAAAGGGCAGACGGATATTATTTCACGCCCTTTTTATTCTATGGATATCCCAGTATTAAGTAAAATTCCGATTATCGGCGATTTGTTTTTCACTGGGTGGTATTTGACTTCTTATTTAGCGATTTTCCTTGCGTTCGTGGCCTGGTTCTTTATTTATAAGACACCATTCGGTCTTCGTCTGCGTTCAGTTGGAGAACACCCGATGGCGTCTGACACAAATGGAATCAATGTATATAAGATGCGTTACATTGGAGTCATGATTTCCGGAGCCTTAGGGGGCCTGGGAGGATCTGTATATGCCTTGACGATCGCTCTGAACTTTTCACATGCGACGATTGTTGGTCAGGGATTCATGTCCTTGGCGGCAGTCATTTTCGGGAAGTGGCACCCACTCGGGGCCCTTGGAGCAGCAATATTTTTCGGATTTGCTCAAAGTTTGAGTATCGTGTCTTCCGATATCGCTCTATTAGAAAATGTTCCGCAAATATTCTTATTGATTGCCCCTTATGTCTTGACGATTCTGGCATTAGCAGGATTCATAGGAAGAGCGGAAGCGCCAAGATCACTTGGGGAAGCTTACGTAAAAGGGAACCGTTAATCAAAATTAAGTCCGGTGCATTTGTACCGGACTTAATTTTTTACTTTTTCACACATATACCTTAGCATAGGACATAGCTTTGATGGATGAATATGGACATGTAGGTCTATAATAAAAAAAGAATGATGAGGAGGATGTATATATGAAATTGACAGAAGAAACGTTACTTGAAAAAGAAGGATACCGACTACATATTTTACCCAGCAAAAAATACAAAACCATCAATATCGTAGCAAAATTCAAAGCCCCATTAAAAAGAGAGGGCATTACAGAGAGGGCACTTCTCCCGCACGTATTACAAAAAGCTACGAACAATCACCCTAATGTGCGCTCATTGCAGTCTGCTTTTGAGAATCTTTATGGAACAGCTCTGTCCAGCGACGGTTCGAAAAAAGGAGAAAATCACGTGATCAGCTTTCGTATGGAGGTTGTGAATGAAGCTTATTTGAACGATCAGGAGCCTATTCTGGAAGAAGCATTCAAGCTTTTTCACGAAGTGCTCTTCGATCCGAAAGTGGAGGGCGATGGATTCGATGAAGCCATTGTATCCCGTGAAAAACAGACACTGGAACAAAAAATCACTTCAATAAAAGATGACAAAATGAGTTATGCGAATTTGCGTCTCATGGACCACATGTGTAAAGACGAACCATATGCCCTGCACGTCCATGGTTACCAGGAGGATATGGCTGATATTACACCTGGTAAGCTCTATGATTACTACCGTCAGATGATCAAAAATGACATGCTGGATGTCTATGTGATCGGCGATATGGATCAGGCAGCAGTCGAGAAAATGACCGATCAGTATTTTTCCAGAAGCGGAAGCAATAATGATGACAATGATCAAGTATCTGTATCTAAACAGGTGGAGGAACCTGCCGAAATCATAGAAAGAGAAGAAGTGAACCAGGGTAAACTGCACCTCGGCTACCGCACGAACACTAAGTTCGGGGATGATGATTACTATGCTTTACAAATTTTCAATGGCCTTTTCGGTGGGTTCCCAAGTTCAAAGTTATTCATGAACGTAAGGGAGAAGCACAGCCTCGCTTATTATGCTGCTTCCAGATTTGAAAGCCACAAAGGTTTACTGCTTGTTTTCAGTGGTGTGGATCCGAAAGATTACGAGCAGGCGAAAACCATTATTTTAGAACAGATGGAAGCCATGAAAAAAGGCGATTTCACAGAAGAACAAGTACAAGAGACCACTGAACAAGTTGTCAACCAACTTCAAGAAACGATGGATAATGCCAACGGGCTGATTGAGGTTCTCTACCATCAAATGCTTTCTGGGGCAGAAATGCCTGCGAATGAGTTGATTGAAAATATTCGTAAAGTTACAAAACGAGATGTGGTTGATATGGCTAACAAGATCGAACTGGATACGATTTACTTCTTAACGAGCAATGAAGGAGGGGAATAATATGGAGGAGCTAGTATATAAACAACTGAATGAATCCGTTTATCAAGAAACACTGGATAATGGTTTGAAGGTTTTTCTATTATCGAAACCTGAGATGGCGAAAACGTTCGGTATTTTCACTACCAATTATGGATCGATCGATCAAACGTTCACGCCTATCGGCCAGGAGGAGAGTGTCACGGTCCCGGAAGGCATCGCGCACTTTCTTGAACATAAGCTTTTTGAAAAAGAAGACCGGGATGTGTTCCAAGACTTCACTAGACTCGGGGCTTCGGCAAATGCGTTTACTTCTTTCACCAAGACGGCTTACTTATTTTCAGCGACGAGTCAAATCGATAAAAATGTGAAGACATTACTGGACTTCGTACAGAACCCGTACTTCTCAGAAGAATCCGTAGAAAAGGAAAAAGGGATCATCGCACAAGAAATTCGTATGTACGATGATCAGCCTGACTGGCGTTCATTTTTCGGAACCATTCAGAGTCTGTACCACAATCACCCTGTAAAGGTGGATATTGCAGGAACGGTGGACAGCATTCAGGATATTACTAAAGATGACCTTTATACATGCTATGAAACGTTTTATCACCCATCCAACATGGTGTTGTTCGTTGCTGGAAACATTGAACCTGAAGCAATGATGAATCTTATTCGTGAAAATCAGGAGAATAAAGAGTTTCCCGAAGCTCCTGAGATTAATCGATCCTACCCGGAAGAGCCTAAAACGGTAGCCAAAAAGGATCATTCCATAACCATGCCTGTGACAACAGCAAAAGCCATGGTTGGTGTGAAAGAAAACGTCCAGGGACTGACAGGGGAAGAAATTCTGAGAGGCGAATTGCTCTCAGGAATGATTCTTGACTATTACTTCTCTAAGAGTGGAGTTTTCTATGAAGAGCTTTACAAAGAGGACTTGATTGACGATAGCTTCCAGTTTGAAACAGAGCTTGATCGCCAATTCGGCTTCACTATTCTCGGTGGAGATTCACGAAAGCCTGATCAAATGACTAAACGAGTAAAAGAAATGCTGCATGAATTAAAAGAACAGCGCATCTCCGAAAAAGATTTCACGCGAATGAAACGGAAGAAAATCGGCCAATTCATGCGTGCTTTGAATTCACTGGAATTCATCGCTAATCAATTCACACATTATCATACGTTAGGCGTCGATTTATTCGAAGTTTTACCAGTCATCGAATCTCTAACCGCAGATGATGCAGATGAATATTTGCAACATTGGATAAAAGAAGAAGCGATTTCCGTTTTCCAGGTAAAACCACAGACAAATGAATAAAAGGGTGCTGATTTTGGGGGCGAGCGGTGAAATTGGTAGAGCGACAGCCCTTAAATTAGTTGCAAGAGGTTATGCAGTCGGTTTGCAATATAATGCCAATGAACCAGCTGTTTCTTCTCTGAGAAAAGAAATTCCCAGCCATCAATATTCTGGTGATTTTCAAGCAGATCTTTCAACGAATGAAGGCATTGTGGCATTTTTGGATACTCTGGAGATGGAATGGGATGCGGTCATTTTCGCTGGAGGGCAAATGTGGACTGGTATTTTCCAAGATATGAATCCAGAAGATATGGATGCATTATATAACGTCCATGTGAAAGCTGTATGGATGACTACCAAACATGTCCTTCCCTACATGATTCACCAAAAAGCAGGAAGCATCATCTTGGTTTCGTCTATTTTCGGAATCGAAGGGGCTAGCCTTGAAGTAGCATACAGTTCTGTTAAAGGGGCACAAAACAGTTTCGTGAAAGGCCTGGCCAAAGAGGTCGCCCCTAGTGGAATTCGGGTGAATGCTGTCGCGCCCGGTTTGATTGACACGAAAATGAATGCGCACTTAACAAAGGATGAATTGACAGCCCTGGCCGAGGAGATCCCGATGGGTCGTGCCGGGAAGGCCGAAGAGGTATCTGATGCTATTGATTTTTTAATAAACGGATGTTCCAGCTATATTACAGGACAAATTATTCAAATCAATGGTGGCTGGGCTTGATTATCGTGAATAATTTCATTCACTCCTCCTAATACTAAGCATGAAAAAATTCAGAGGAGGTTACATTGATGTCTGTTCTCGATAATTTTGATTCTTGGAAAGACTTTTTGGGCGATCGCTTACATCAAGCGAAAGGTCAAGGAATGGAACAACATGCCGTATCAGAACTTGCTTATGAAATCGGTGGTTATTTAGCTAATACTGTTGATGCTAAGAACGAGCAGGAAGCTGTTTTGCGTGATCTTTGGAATGTAGCTGATGAGAAAGAACAACATGCCATGGCTAACATAATGGTGAAAATGGTTCAAAACGAAGGAACACAATCTTAAACATCGACAAAATCCGCACAAAACCATTGTGCGGATTTTTTCATAAGTATTTAGCGATTTAATCTTTATAACTTTTTGGATGTTTATGCAGTTCTCACCTTTCCTATTTAATAAAAATCCTTTATGATAGATGAAGAGTGGAAAATTCCATATATCACTCGACTTTGACAAAAAACGACATTTTTTCCAGAGGAGTTGTGTTATGGAGAAAAAAGAATGGTACTTAGAATATGAAATACAATACAACCGCCCTGGACTTCTTGGAGATATCTCCTCATTGCTGGGTATGATGTCTATCAATATTGTTACAATCAATGGTGTAGAAAATTCACACAGGGGTATGCTCTTATTATGTAAAGACGAAGAGCAAATAACTCGACTCCAGTCGATTTTAGATACGATGGACACGATCAAAGTCACAAAGCTTCGCAGGCCGAAGTTGAGAGACCGGCTGGCTGTCAGGCATGGAAGGTATATACATAGTGACATCGATGACCGGAAAACCTTTCGTTTCAATCGTGAAGACCTGGGGTTGCTAGTTGATTTCATGGCGGAACTTTTTATGAAAGATGGCCACAAATTAATCGGGATACGCGGGATGCCGCGAGTAGGAAAGACAGAATCTGTGGTTGCCGCAAGTGTCTGTGCTAATAAGCGCTGGTTATTCGTTTCTAGTACGCTGCTTAAACAAACGGTTCGTAATCAGCTGATTGATGAAGAATATAGTGAAGATAACCTCTATATTATAGATGGAATCGTTTCTGCAAAAAGAGCAAACGAACAGCATTGGCAGCTGGTTCGGGAAATTATGAGGCTGCCAGCGACCAAAGTCATTGAACATCCGGATATATTTGTTCAGGAAACCGAATACAAGATGGATGACTTCGATTACATCATAGAGCTTCGTAACAATGATGATGAAGAAATTACTTATGAAACAGTGGAGAAACCGAGCATGCCGATGAACGATGGTTTTTCCATGTTTGATTTTTAGAAATTGGATGGTGTTACACATGGAGATTGGAGAAAGACTGAAGGAAGCCAGGGAAACGAAGGGCATTTCTTTAGAGTCATTACAAGAAACAACTAAAATTCAAAAGCGTTATTTAAAAGCTATAGAAACGAATGAGTTCCAAGTGCTGCCTGGGAAGTTCTACACTCGGGCATTTATTCGTGAGTATGCTTCTGCTGTAGGATTGGACCCTGAAATCGTTATGGAAGAGCATAAAAGTGAACTGCCAACCTTTGAAGATGAGAGTGCAGTGCAATACAGTCGTGTGCAGAAATCGAAGAAAGAAGCCTCCCAAAAAAGTTCAGGGACCTCCAAGATCTTTCCGACTATTTTAACAGTCGCGCTGGTTATAGGGATCCTGCTTGTAGCATGGGTGTTCTTACAAAACGGTGGCGATGCAGAGAATGAAGGATCTTCATCTCAAAATGATTCCAATGATGAAATCAACGTACCTGCAGACTCATCTGATCAGGGAGATTCAGAAGAAGAAACGCAAGAGAATACGGAGTCTGAAGGAAATAATGATGAAGACGGAAGTGGATCTTCATCTGATGAAGAAAACTCAGAAAAAACAGAAGAAGAGAAAGAAAAACAATCCGAACAAGAAATGAATGTTGAACTTAGCCAAGAAGGCACGGGTGGCTTTCCAGAGCACATCTATGAAGTCACAGGGGTGGAAAAGCCTACAGTGACTATTGAATGGACAGGCACCGCATATATGGATGTTCAATCACCTAAGGGTGGTGAGGGATTGATTACAGCTGGTGAGTACGGTCCAAGTGATTCACCACTAACCTTGGATTTTGAAGGTGACGACGAGCTTTATATCAAAACCGGAAACGCGCCAGGTACAGTAGTTAAAATCAATGATCAGGAAGTGCCATTTCCAAACCCGGAATTATCGACCCAGAAATTATTGCTTCAATTCCAGAAATAAAATCGTGGTCAGGCTGCCCTATAAATTGAGCTATAGGAGTGATTTATGAACTCTTTGTAGCGGGGCAGCCTTTCATGTATTCAGTAATAGGAGAGTGACCATATGAATTTACCAAATAAAATAACTTTATCACGCATATTTCTAATCCCTGTCTTTATCATACTTATGAGCGTCCCTTTTAACTGGGGTGCATTGGAAATGGGGGACAGGGACCTGCCTGTCGCTCATCTAGCTGGGGCACTCCTTTTTATCATTGCTTCTACAACGGATTGGATTGATGGGTACATCGCCAGGAAATACAACCTTGTCACGAATTTAGGGAAGTTTTTGGACCCGCTTGCTGATAAATTGTTAGTGAGTGCGGCCTTGATTTTGCTCGTTGAAATCGGCCTTGCTCCGGCTTGGATTGTCATCCTGATTATCAGTCGGGAGTTTGCTGTTACTGGGTTAAGGTTGGTTGCTGCTGGAGAAGGTAGTGTACTTGCTGCAAGTCAAATGGGGAAACTGAAGACTTGGATTCAGATTGTAGCGATTTCACTTCTCTTGCTGCACAATTGGCCACTTGCTTTTATCGGCTTTCCACTAGGAACGATCGCCCTATATTTAGCACTCATCATAACTGTATATTCAGGTTACGATTACTTTAAGAAAAATTGGCACGTGATGAGAGATTCAAAATGAAGACGGAAATTATTGCAGTCGGCACAGAGTTGCTTTTGGGGCAGATTTCCAATACGAATGCCCAATGGATTTCTAAAGAAATGGCAGGTATCGGGCTACCCGTCTTACGTCATACAGTTGTAGGTGACAATTTCAATCGTTTACAGACGACATTCGAGCATGCCCAATCCCGCTCAGAGGTGATCATCGTGACCGGAGGATTAGGCCCTACAGAAGATGATCTGACACGGGAGGCTGCGCAGAAGGTGATGCAGCAGGAATTGGTTAACCATGAGGAAACACTGGCGAAAATTCAATCCTACTACGACCGTAATCATAGAAAAATGACCCCGAACAATCGAAAGCAGTCGCTCGTCTTTTCAAAAGCTGATGTATTAACCAACAGGGAAGGAATGGCTCCGGGGCAATTGGTCGAGAAAGATGGCTGCCTCTGGATATTTTTACCTGGGGTGCCCTCCGAAATGAAAACATTGATGCAAGACGAAGTCATCCCTCGTCTGCACAAAATCTATAATTTGAAATCACAGATCGTATCTGAGATGATGCGATTCATCGGGATCGGAGAGTCTACACTCGAAACGGAATTGCAAGACACCATCACGAACCAGACAAATCCCACTATTGCTCCTTTGGCAAGTGAAGGAGAAGTCGGTTTGAGGTTGACGGCTACCGGCGAGACGACAGAGGATGCCTACCATAAGATTGCTGTTCTCAAAGAAAAGATATTACAGGAAGTGGGGTCTTATTATTATGGTAGTGATACGGTAACGATTGAAGAGCGAGTCCGGGACCTTTTAAAAGAACATAAGTACACGATTGGTTCAGCTGAAAGTTTTACTGGAGGAAGCTTTATAGAACGGTTAGTGGCTTTACCAGGGGCTTCAGCTGTGTGCCAGGGCGGACTGGTCGCTTATACAGCTGAGACTAAGGAAAAGGTCATCCAAGTACCGAAGTTCCTTATCAAGCAATACGGTACCATCAGCCACGAATGTGCAGAAATCATGGCATTGAATACTCAAAGTTTGCTTGATGTTGATGTAAGTATAAGTTTTACAGGCGTCGCTGGACCTGAGCCGAGTGAGGGGAGGCATCCGGGAACTGTATTCATCGGAATACAAATCGGTGAACAAGACCCTGAAGTCCATCTGTTCACTTTCCACGGAGGTCGTGATCAAGTGAGAAATCGTGCGGTGAAGAAGGGCTATGAACTTCTTTTCCATCATTTGAAAAATGATTTTTGATGAAATTATGGATCTGAATTTCGGAGTTTCCTCTAGAGGAAACTCCGAAATCAGATCTTTTTCTAATAAAAAAAGGGAACATTTATTCGCTTTTTAGTTGGCAAACGATCAAAAACAAGTTATGATAGGGTTAGAAATTTTGAAAGGCGGTATGATTTATATGAGTGATCGTAAGCAAGCGTTAGATATGGCTTTACGCCAAATAGAGAAACAATTCGGCAAGGGTTCTATTATGAAAATGGGTGATGGATCAGAACAAAAGGTGCATACGGTTTCGAGTGGCTCTTTGGGGCTGGATGTTGCACTTGGTGTGGGCGGATATCCTCGCGGAAGGGTTGTAGAAATATATGGACCGGAATCTTCCGGTAAGACGACGGTTGCTCTCCACGCTATTGCTGAAGCACAACGTAATGGCGGCACAGCGGCTTTCATCGATGCTGAGCATGCCTTGGATCCAGTCTACGCAAGAGCGCTTGGAGTAGATATCGAAGAGCTTCTCCTTTCCCAGCCCGATACAGGAGAGCAGGCGCTGGAGATTGCTGAAGCGCTAGTTCGTAGTGGAGCAGTGGATATGGTTGTCGTCGACTCCGTTGCTGCTCTTGTTCCGAAGGCAGAAATCGAAGGCGAAATGGGAGACGCCCACGTAGGTCTTCAAGCTCGTTTAATGTCCCAGGCGCTCCGTAAACTATCTGGTGCAATCAACAAGTCGAAGACGACTGCAATTTTCATCAACCAAATTCGTGAAAAGGTAGGGGTCATGTTCGGGAACCCTGAAACCACCCCTGGTGGACGTGCGCTTAAGTTCTATTCTTCTGTGCGTCTGGAAGTTCGCCGTGCTGAAACATTGAAGCAAGGAAATGAAATGGTAGGGAATAAAACTCGTTTGAAAGTAGTCAAAAACAAAGTTGCCCCTCCATTCAAACAAGCGGAGGTGGACATTATGTACGGGGAAGGTATTTCAAGAGAAGGTGAGCTCCTGGATATCGGTTCAGATCTTGACCTTATTCAAAAGAGCGGTTCCTGGTACTCCTATAACAATGAACGATTAGGTCAAGGCCGTGAGAATGCTAAGCAGTTCCTTAAAGAAAATGTAGAAATTTATGAAGAAGTTAAACGTTTGGTTCGTGACCATTATGGAATGGAAGCAGCCGACGGTGAAGCCGAAGAGAAAAGTAAGGACAGCCAAGAAACTTTAGATGTATAACGTTTTCTGAAAATATTCTGAAAGCAGCGCCGGTAAGAATGGTGCTGCTTTTTGCTATCGGATAGGAATCTTTAAGGTAACGCCTGTGGATAACTTGCGAAGCATAAGCCTCCGTAACGTTCATCAATAGACAGATATTTTTAAATATTTGAATATGTTAGTAGATACATAGGGCGTTTCCTTGACATTCCGCATGTGCAAGCATAAAATGAATGTGTATCATTTTCATCTTTATACCCTTTATTTTAACTAAATGAAACTGAAAATGAAACGTTTGTAATTACCGACAAACGGACCAAGTTCATAGCAAGAGGAGGTGAAATTATGGATATGATATCCTCGCTCATCTTCATTTTGCTTGCCCTTATCATCGGTTCTGTTGTTGGTTATCTTATTCGGAAATCGATTGCGGAGGCGAAAATTTCAAGTGCTGAAGAACTTGCGAAACAGATTGTTGATGAAGGTCATCGCAATGCTGAATCAGCAAAGAAAGAGGCTCTTCTTGAAGCAAAGGAAGAGAATCAGAAATTTCGTCAAGAAGCGGAGAACGAGATTCGTGACCGCCGCATGGAACTGCAGAAAACTGAAAATCGTTTGACTCAGAAAGAAGAGAATCTCGATCGTAAGAGTGGTACGCTTGACCAGCGTGATCTTTCACTCGAAAAGAAAGAAGGTACTCTTGCCGAGAGACAACAACAAATTGAAGAAATGGAAAGCAAAGTGAAAGCTATGCTTCAAGAACAACAAACAGAGCTTGAACGCGTATCAGGCTTAACATCAGACCAGGCGAAACAAATGATTTTAGAACGAGTTGAACAAGAGGTGTCTCATGAGTCAGCCCTTATGGTCAAAGAAGCGGAAAATCGGGCTAAAGAAGAGGCGGACAAGAAAGCGAAAAGCATTCTTTCACTAGCCTTGCAGCGTTGTGCTGCAGACCACGTTGCTGAAACGACGGTTTCTGTAGTCAACCTGCCGAACGATGAGATGAAAGGTCGAATCATCGGCCGTGAAGGTCGTAATATCCGTACATTAGAAACGTTGACTGGGATTGATTTAATTATTGACGATACCCCGGAAGCTGTCATTCTTTCAGGCTTCGATCCAATTCGCCGTGAAACTGCGCGAATGGCCCTTGAAAAACTTGTTCAAGATGGACGTATTCACCCAGCTCGAATTGAAGAGATGGTGGACAAGTCCAGGCGTGAAGTCGATGACTATATACGTGAAGTAGGTGAACAAACGACATTTGAAGTGGGAGTTCACGGGTTACACCCGGACCTCATCAAGATCCTTGGTCGCCTGAAGTATCGTACAAGTTATGGACAGAACGTCTTAAAACACTCGACCGAAGTTGCTTATCTAGCCGGGTTGCTGGCTGCTGAGCTTGGCGAAGACGAAACACTTGCCCGCCGCGCAGGTTTGCTTCATGACATCGGTAAAGCGATCGACCATGAAGTGGAAGGCAGCCACGTAGAAATCGGTAAAGAGTTGGCTATGAAGTACAAAGAAAATGACACAGTTATCAATGCTGTTGCTTCTCACCATGGTGATGAAGAGCCTACATCAATCATTTCTGTCTTGGTCGCTGCCGCAGATGCTCTATCTGCTGCTCGTCCGGGTGCGAGAAGTGAAACTCTGGAAAATTATATCAAGCGTTTAGAGAAACTTGAAGAAATATCAGAGTCTTATGAAGGAGTAGAGAAGTCCTTCGCGATTCAAGCTGGCCGTGAAGTTCGAATTATGGTTCGTCCTGATGAAATTGATGATCTTGAAGCTACAAGATTAGCACGTGATATTCGAAACAGAATCGAGGGAGAACTCGATTATCCAGGTCATATTAAAGTTACCGTCATTCGCGAAACACGTTCTGTGGAGTATGCGAAATAAAACAATGAAGCGGCCTTTTGGGTCGCTTCATTTCTGTTTTCAAGGGAATATTAGGATACAAAATATGATGATGTTTATAGGAAAGGAAATGTTTATGCGTATATTATTTATTGGTGATGTTGTCGGCTCTCCTGGGCGGGATATGGTGGATGAATATCTACCTAAACTAAAACAGAAGTACCAACCTGCTGTATCGATCGTCAATGGCGAAAATGCGGCATCAGGTAAAGGGATTACAGAAAAAATCTATCGTCGTTTTTTAGAGAAAGGTGCCCAGGCTGTGACCCTTGGAAATCATGCTTGGGATAAGAAAGAGATATTTGAATTTATCGATGATGCAGAATATATGGTTCGTCCAGCGAATTTCCCTGAGGGGACACCAGGCAAAGGATTAACTTTCGTGAAAACACCGAAAGCAGAAGTAGCTGTCATCAATCTGCAAGGACGTACATTTTTGTCACCTAATGATGATCCTTTCAGAAAAGTGGATGAATTGATAGAAGTTGCGAAAAAAAGAACTTCTATCATATTTTTGGATTTTCATGCTGAAGCAACAAGTGAAAAGCAGGCGATGGGTTGGTATGTGGATGGAAGAGTAAGTGTAAATGTAGGTACACATACTCATATCCAAACTGCAGATGAACGCATATTACCACAAGGCACGGCTTATATTTCGGATGTAGGAATGACCGGTCCCTACGACGGTATTTTAGGTATGGGTAGAGAGGCCGTTTTGAAACGGTTTTTAACAAACCTGCCTGTACGTTTCGAAGTTCCAAAAGAGGGAAGAGCACAATTAAGCGCTTTCTTGGTTGATGTAGACGAAAAAACAGGAAAGTCTACGAAAGTCAAGCGTATTTTGATTAATGAAGACCATCCATTCTTCAACTGATTATTTGAATTTTGCGACAAATTCATTCATAATGAAAAGGTAATATTCTACATCTCCAAGAATATAGTAGTTATGGAACAACTATAGTGATTGAAGGAGGAGCTAGTAATGGAAGTCTTAAAAGTATCAGCTAAATCCGTACCTAATTCAGTAGCAGGGGCCTTGGCGAATGTTGTACGAGAACGCGGCACTGCAGAAGTTCAGGCTATTGGAGCCGGTGCATTGAATCAAGCGGTGAAAGCCGTTGCTATCGCTCGGGGGTTTGTTGCGCCAAGCGGGATGGATTTGATATGTATCCCGGCCTTTACAGATATTATGATTAATGAGGAGGAACGAACGGCGATCAAGTTGATTGTCGAACCTCGTTAGCAATTCAATTCACCTTCCTTCCAGGCAAAATATAAAGACATCTTGGAGTCTATACGTAAAATCTACTAAAATTGTCGCTATTTTATAATCGTAGGGATATGGTTTTAATCAGGAAATCCGCACTCTATCCAGAGTGCGGATTTTTCACGTTTCTGAGAAAATCGCTGTAAGTTTCGTGACAGAAGATGTTGGGTGACTGTCTTTGCAATAGGAGGTCAAGAACCTGGCAGGATCTAATATATTCCCTTTGGGAGACAAAAAATATACTTCAAAAATTTTGTTTAAGCTTGTCAAAATGATCAAAGCTTTCGAGTTTTGGGGGGGAAGATGTCCGATAGTTTCCCAATCGTAATAGACATAGCCATATGTGTTTTTCCAGTGGACATCTATATTTGCGTTATTCTCTATTCATGTTACTATAATCTATATAAAAGGATTACATAGATTTTATGTAGGTTAGGAGTGTTCACTGTGAATGGAACGATGAAAGCGATCGTTAAACATCACCGCGGTGTAGGAGCAGAGCTTCAAGAAGTAGCGATTCCTCAAATCCGCGAAGACGAAGTATTGATACGGGTTAAAGCCACTTCTATTTGTGGCACGGATGTCCATATTTATAATTGGGACGAATGGTCAGAAAGTCGAGTCCAGCCGCCTTATGTATTCGGACATGAATTTTCTGGTGAAATTGTAAAAGTTGGAGCAAAAGTAACTAACTTTACCAAAGGTGATTATGTGAGTGCAGAGACTCACCTCGTTTGTGGTCATTGCCCGCAATGCCTGACGGGTAAATTCCATATATGTGAAAATACTAAAATCATTGGTGTCGACACTCAAGGCTGTTTTGCGGAATATGTTGCACTTCCAGCGGATAATTTGTGGAAGAACCCTGAAGATCTGCCAACTGATATCGCCTCCATACAAGAGCCGATGGGAAATGCGGTACATACTGTTCTGAACGGAGATGTCGCCGGGAAATCAGTGGCTGTTATCGGTTGCGGTCCGATTGGTCTGATGGCCGTCGGTGTAGCGAAAGCGGCAGGTGCTTCTCAAGTGCTCGCTTTTGACTTGAATGACTATAGGCTTGATCTGGCAGAGAAAATGGGTGCGACAACCACCGTTCATTCCGGAGAGATCGATCCTGTTGAAACAGCACGTAACTTAACAGATGGTCATGGTGTCGATGTTGTTTGTGAGATGAGCGGTCATCCCGTTGCGATGGATCAAGGATTCAAAATGATCACAAATGGCGGGCGTGTATCGATATTAAGCTTACCGACCAAGCGAGTTAGTTTGGATGTCACCAATGATATCGTTTTCAAAGGTGTTGAAGTCCAGGGGATTACAGGACGCAAAATGTATGAAACTTGGCAGCAAGTATCCAGACTTCTTCAATCAGGTCAAGTAGATGTTACACCGATGATTACACATCACTTGAGTTTAGACGAATTTGAAAAAGGTTTTGACTTGATGAATCAGGGGCAATGTGGAAAAGTGGTCTTACACCCTTAATTGTAAAGGAGGATGTTTTATGAAAGGTTTTGAATACTTACAAAAAGAATTGGATGAGATGCAGGAGGAAGGGACATTTCGTAAGTTGATCCCACTGGAGTCTGCTCAAGGCTCTAAAGTGAAAATCAAAGGCAAAGAAGTGATCCAACTTTCCTCGAACAACTACTTAGGATTGACTTCCCATCCAAGAATGAAAGAGGCAGCAGATCGTGCTAATGAACAATATGGTGTTGGAACAGGATCTGTTCGTACGATCGCTGGGACACTGAAGATGCATGAAGACTTTGAAGAAAAGCTGGCGAAGTTCAAACATACGGAAGCCGCACTTGTGTTCCAATCCGGTTTTACTACAAACCAGGGGGTTCTCTCTTCCATACTAGGAAAAGAAGATGTGGTCATTTCAGATGAGCTTAACCATGCTTCTATCATTGATGGGATCCGGTTGACAAAAGCAGATCGTAAAATTTACAAGCACGTGGATATGGAGTCTCTTGAAGAAGCATTACAGCAGAGTGCTGATTACCGCACACGTCTCGTTGTCACAGATGGTGTTTTTTCAATGGACGGAAACATCGCACCTCTTCCTGAAATCGTGGAATTGGCAGAAAAATACGATGCATTGATAATGGTTGATGATGCCCACGCAAGCGGTGTCCTCGGTGATAATGGCCGTGGTACCGTCAACCACTTTAACCTGGATGGCCGGGTGCATATCCAAGTCGGTACTTTGAGTAAGGCGATCGGGGTGCTTGGCGGATATGTAGCAAGTACGCAAACATTAAGAGAATACTTGATTCACAAAGGACGTCCTTTCCTATTCAGTACTTCTCACCCGCCAGCAGTCACAGCGGCTAACGATGCGGCTGTAGATGTTCTGCTTGAAGAGCCGGAACTGATCGACAAGCTGTGGGATAATACGAAATTTTTCAAAGATGGATTGAATACTCTAGGGTTCGACACGGGGATCAGTGAAACACCTGTTACGCCAGTAATGATTGGGGATGATGCCCTAACCCATAAATTCTCTGATGAATTATTCGGAGAAGGCGTCTTCGCTCAAGGAATTGTTTTCCCGACTGTTCAAAGAGGCAAAGGGAGAATCCGGACGATTGTAACGGCTGAACACTCTAAAGAAGAGTTGCAAGAAGCTCTTGATGCTTTTGAAAAAGTCGGAAAGAAATTAGGAATTGTATAAGTCAAAAGCCGCTGTGACTAACTCACAGCGGCTTTTTTCGTGTTCAGGAAAAGTTTGAAATATTCCCCTTTTCCGTGAAGCAGAATCGCTTCCCTGTACGGATGTATTCACTCCTATCGATGCTTCAGGAAAAATGCGTTTTAAGTTGCCTTTATAAAGATGAGCAGAGAAAAATTTTCATGAGAGCGTCGATGATTCTGTGAAAAATAAGTGAATTATTGTTTATACTTAATTTTTAGTGTAAAAATTGATATAATGGTACAGTTAGAAGGACCGGTTTGAAAGGAGATCACAATGAACGAACAACAGCGTAAAGAAACGTCGCAAATTCGTCAGGTAAATCAAGAAGAACAAACGTCTGACCAAGACAATCTGAATCGTCTAAAAGAAAAGACGAGTGAAGATTTTGTAAAATATTTCGAAACAACTTATCAACCACCTAATATGAGAGATGCCCAGCGTCGTAAACGGAAAGAGACCGACGTGCATTATGACTTCGAAATCCCTGAAGATATGGATCACTCCGGTAAAGGTAAAAAGTATATGATCCGTACATACGGGTGCCAAATGAATGAGCACGATACTGAAGTCATGGCTGGAATTTTCGAAGAAATGGGTTACGAAGCTACGAAAGATACAAAAGAAGCAGATATCATATTACTGAATACATGTGCGATCAGGGAGAATGCGGAAAACAAAGTGTTTGGGGAAATCGGACACTTGAAGCCTTTGAAAATGGAGAATCCTAATTTGATCATCGGTATTTGTGGCTGCATGTCACAAGAAGAATCCGTGGTCAATCGTATTCTGAAAAAACACCCATTCATTGATTTGATTTTCGGCACACACAATATCCACAGACTTCCCCAGCTTGTCAAAGAAGCGATGTTCGGAAAAGAAATGGTTATTGATGTGTGGTCAAAAGAAGGGGACATTATTGAAAACCTTCCGCGTTCCCGTAAAGGGAATATCAAAGCATGGGTGAACATCATGTACGGTTGTGACAAGTTCTGTACGTACTGCATTGTTCCGTATACTCGTGGGAAAGAACGAAGTCGTCTGCCGAAAGATATTATTCAAGAAGTTCGTCATTTAGCTGCTCAAGGATATAAAGAAATCACTTTACTGGGCCAGAATGTCAATGCATATGGCAAAGATCTCGACATTGAATATGGTTTAGGAGACTTGATGGATGAACTTCGCGGCATCGACATTCCTCGTGTCCGGTTTACGACATCACATCCACGCGATTTTGATGACCGGCTGATTGAAGTGCTGGCTAAGGGTGGCAATATGCTTGATCATATACACCTCCCTGTACAGTCAGGTAACTCAGAGGTCCTGAAAATCATGGGTCGAAAATACTCCAGGGAAGAATATCTTGAGCTTGTAGAAAGAATTCGGACAGCGATGCCTGAAGCTACACTGACAACAGATATCATCGTAGGGTTTCCGAATGAAACAGAAGAGCAATTCCAGGATACATTATCACTAGTGGAAGAAGTCGGCTTCGAAGCTGCTTACACCTTCATTTATTCGCCGCGTGAAAACACACCGGCAGCAAAAATGAAAGATAATGTTTCGATGGAAGAGAAAAAAGACCGTCTTCAAAGACTCAACAAAATTGTCAATCAACAATCTGCTGACGCCATGAAGGAATATGAAGGGGAAATCGTTCATGTACTCGTGGAAGGGGAAAGTAAAACCAACCCTGATGTATTAGCCGGTTATACCAAACGAAATAAATTAGTGAACTTCAGAGCTCCCCGGGCTGCGATTGGACAGATCCTCCCTGTAAAAATAATAAAAGCAAAAACCTGGTCTCTTGATGGAGAAATGGTTGAATTAAACGCAGAGGTGAAATAAATGGCACAATATACAAGAAAAGAAGTCGTAGATGAAGCACATAAATTAGCGAAAATGATGGCGGAAATTGAAGAAATCGATCGCTTTAAACAACTCGAAGCAAAACTGAACGACAATCAAAAAGTTCAATCCCATATAAAGAAAATCAAAGCTTTGCAAAAACAAGCCGTCAATTTTCAAGCTTATGGTAAGACTGAAGCCTTGCAAAAAATTGAAAAAGAGATCGATCGTCTGCAAGATGAACTGGATGGGGTTCCGGTTGTTGCGGAATTCAAAGAATCGCAAACTGTTATCAATGATATTCTTCAAATGATTTCAAACACCATTTCCCGTGAAGTTACGAATGAAGTAATTCGCTCGACTGGGGGAGATGTTCTGCAAGGGGAAACAGGTTCTCACAAACAAAGTAATGGCTGCAGCCGTTGATGCATATACATCCGTCAGAGGGTTTTTCTCTCTGGCGGATTTTTTTCGTACAATTTTATGGGCTCGTGCATAGAATGAATTAAACACGTCCTTAAGTCATGTTCCTGTTAGTCACCATTCGCCCAATCCTTGCATAGGATGGGTGGTAGAATAAGGAGGAATGAAACCCTATGTCTTTTTTTGAGCGGGATTACAGAGAAATCATTACCAAGGCTGTAATCGGAAAAGGTAAAAAGTTTACAGAATCAACACACACAATCAGTCCTTCGCATCGGCCGACAAGCATTCTAGGTTGTTGGGTCATCAACCACATTTACAATGCGAAGAAGAAAGGGGATCACGTCGAGGTTTCAGGCAGTTATGACATCAACGTCTGGTATTCGTATAATGACAATACGAAAACAGAGGTAGTCACAGAGCGTGTCAGCTATTGCGATCACGTCAAATTGGCTGTCAAAGATGATAATTGCGTACATGATGAATTTGAGGTGATTGCCAAGGTCGTCCAACAACCGAACTGTCTGGAAGCAAACATCACTGGAAATGGTCAGAAAATCGTTGTAGAAGTAGAGAGAGAGTTTATCGTCGATGTCATTGGTGAAACGAAATTGTGCGTAAAAGTCGATCCACATGGTTGCGACAACAAAGGTGATTATGAGTACGACTTGTCTTCCGATGATTTTTCTGCTATTGAAACGGACTTCCTTCCATCATCTTCAAGTAGTCATGATAAAAAAGATTGACCTGTTGATTCCTTGCTGTCCCAGCGAGGATTTCTTTTTTTTTTGCTGTCTTTTACTCATTTTGATTTTTCAATGATTCAAAAGCAGGTTTTAAAGTATCCGTATGTAAAGTAAATCCAACTTCAACTATAGCGGGGGATGCGGGATCGATTTTTATGCAAAAGTACTCAGTTCTTAGTATGTGGAAGGACCTTATCAAATGATTTCGGAGCAGTGTCGATGATGGATCTGGTAAGCTTTTGCGTTTCAAGCCGGCTTGCCGTGTGTGCTATAATAAGGACATAATCAATACGTACGCTTTGGAGGACTGACCTTATGGCACAATATACACCAATGATGCAGCAATACTTAAAGATCAAAGCAGAACAAAAGGATGCGTTCCTTTTCTTTCGTTTAGGTGATTTTTATGAATTGTTTTTTGATGATGCGTTAAAAGCATCCCAAGAACTGGAAATTACATTGACAAGTCGTGATGGAGGGTCGAATGATCGAATCCCTATGTGTGGTGTACCCTACCATTCAGCCGAAAATTACATAAGACAGTTGATTGAAAAAGGTTTCAAAGTAGCCATTTGTGAGCAAGTCGAGGACCCTAAGACTGCTAAAGGAGTGGTCAGGCGTGAAGTGGTCCAGTTGATTACGCCTGGTACTGTAATGGAAGGAAGTATGCTGAACGAAAAAGAGAACAATTACTTAGCCTCTTTAAGTGCTTTTCCTGATGGTTCATATACGGTAAGCTACAATGACCTGACAACAGGAGAAAATAGTGTTGCACTCATTCCTGGCGGTTTTGACGCTGCATTGAGTGAATTGTACAGCCGTCCCGTAAAGGAAGTCGTCGTAGCTTCAGATTTTCAAGACAGCCAACAGGAAATGCTGGCAGACCGGTTAGGCTATACCGTCTCCTATCAGGACGAAACCGAAATTCAAACCGAATTTCACCCACTTGTCAAAGAGCTTCATCAGGATAAGCTCCTTGTAGGCTTCGGAAGGCTGCTCAACTATATCCAGCATACCCAGAAAAGAACCTTGGGTCACCTGCAACCTGTCAGCGTCATCGAACTGAAGGAATATATGACATTGGATATGTACTCTAAGCGAAACCTGGAGTTGCTGGAAACTTTAAGGAAACAAGGCAAAGCGGGAAGTCTGCTTTCTGTAGTAGACAAGACCATTACCTCGATGGGTGCCAGAATGTTGAAAAAATGGATGGAGCGTCCGTTGTTATCACAGGATGCAATTTCCGAGCGGCATAATCAGGTGGAAGGTTTCCTTGCACAATTTTTCGAAAGGGAAACGCTTCGGGAAGAATTGACTTCTGTCTATGATTTGGAACGGTTGGCCGGGCGTGTGGCATATGGGAATGTCAATGCAAGAGATCTTGTTCAGTTACGGAACTCCCTTAACAGAATCCCGGGGATACTGTATACTCTATCTCAATTTGACCACCCTTCGATTCGTGAACTTTATGAAACCGTCAATCCGCTTGAAGATTTGAAAGACTTGTTGGAAGAAAGCATCAGCGAAGATCCTCCGATTACGATCAAAGAAGGGGACTTAATCCGTGATGGATATCATACACAATTAGATGAGTATCGGGATGCATCGAAAAATGGAAAGCAGTGGATCGCTCAGTTAGAACAAAAAGAGAGAGAAGCGACCGGTATCAAATCATTGAAAATCGGCTACAATCGGGTGTTCGGTTATTATATTGAAGTGACGAAAGCGAACTTGCGTCATTTGCCGGAAGGAATGTATGAACGCAAGCAGACATTGACAAATGCGGAGCGCTTTATTACTCCTGAGCTGAAAGAAAAAGAAACGATGATCTTAGAAGCTCAAGATAAAAGTGTAGAATTGGAATATGAACTTTTCCTGGAAATTAGAGAAAAGGTGAAGGCATTTGTCCAGGAACTTCAAAATCTTGCTGATCAAATCAGTCGCGTAGACGTCCTGCAAAGTTTCGCTCAAGTAGCAGAGGCCAATCAATATGTCCGCCCTTCATATGGAGAAGAACGGATTGTTGATATCAAACAAGGCCGCCACCCAGTAGTAGAAAAAGTTATGCAGGACGGAACCTTTGTCCCTAACGATATTTATATGGATGAGGAAACGGATGTTCTGCTTATTACTGGCCCTAATATGTCAGGGAAAAGTACTTATATGCGGCAACTGGCTTTGACGGCGATTTTAGGGCAGATGGGTTGTTTCGTTCCATGTGAATCAGCTTCCCTGCCGATTTTCGATCAGATTTTCACCAGGATCGGAGCGGCAGATGATCTTGTTTCAGGACATAGTACGTTTATGGTGGAAATGCTTGAAGCCAATCACGCGCTAAGTAATGCGACAGAGAATAGTATGATTCTCCTCGATGAAATCGGTCGGGGCACAAGCACATACGATGGTATGGCTTTGGCTCAAGCGATCGTTGAATATATACATGGGAAAATCAAAGCTAAAACATTATTTTCCACCCACTATCATGAGCTTACAACGCTTGATGAACAGTTAGAGCGATTGAAGAATGTCCATGTCCGTGCAGAAGAATATGAAGGGAATGTCGTATTCCTTCACCAAATCAAAGAAGGTCCCGCTGATGAAAGTTATGGTATTCACGTGGCTAAGCTTGCCGAGCTGCCAGAAGTGTTAATTGATCGTGCCTCACAGCTGCTGCATCAGTTGGAAAATACCTCTGCTGGCGATGAAGCAGCAGCAACAAGTGAAACTGATGAACAGCTGAGTCTTTTCATAGAAGAGAAAAAAGAGAAGCCTGCTGAGAAAAAAGCGAATCCATCATCCATTGAAAAGCAATTGAAAGCAATGGATCTAATGGAAATGACTCCGATGGATGCAATGAACGAGTTATACCGTTTGCAAAAACGTATCAAGTCTTAAAGGGGGGAACAGAGATGGCGCGTATCCGACTGATGCCTGACCATTTAGCCAATAAAATAGCTGCTGGAGAAGTCGTCGAACGCCCTGCCTCTGTCGTGAAAGAGCTGGTAGAAAACAGTGTTGATGCAGGGGCGACATGGGTGAAAGTCGATTTGATGGAAGCTGGTTTACAGCGTATCCGGATCATAGACAATGGTGCAGGGATGGAAAAAGAAGATGTAGAACGTGCATTTCATCGACACGCCACAAGTAAGATCATGGATGAGAATGATCTGTTCCATGTGCGTACACTAGGTTTTCGGGGAGAAGCTCTTGCCAGTATCGCAGCAGTCAGCCGGCTGAGCGTCCAAACATCGACCGGCGACCAGGCAGGAACAAAGCTGGAATTTGAAGGAGGGACACTCCTTCAGCAAGGAAAAAGTGATGCGCGACAAGGGACGGATATTACCGTAGAAGAACTTTTCTTCAATACTCCGGCTCGATTGAAGTATATGAAAACCATCCATACAGAACTGGGCCACATTACTGATGTTCTTAACCGGATGGCGCTGGCTAATCCGGAAATCCAGTTCACCTGCACTCATAACGAAAAACAAATATTCAAAACAAATGGACGCGGGGAGCTTCTTCAAGTCGTTGCGAATATATATGGCATGAATGTCGCAAAAAAAATGGTTCCCGTGGAAGCGGAAACGGCAGATTTCAAAGTGAAGGGTTATATTGCTAAACCAGAAGTCTACAGAGCCTCCCGTCAATACATGTCTACAGTCATAAACGGACGTTTTATCCGCAGTATCCCATTAAATAAAGCAATCCTCGGTGGGTATCATACCCTCTTGCCTATTGGGAAAAGCCCGGTTGTCGTTTTGAATATCGATATGGACCCCATTCTTGTTGATGTGAACGTTCATCCATCTAAGTTAGAAGTAAGGTTCAGTAAGGAAAAGGAATTGTTCGAGTTGATCGAAGATACGATCAGACAGGCTTTTCGTAAACAAACACTCATCCCGGATGTCCAGGAGACAAAAGCCAAACCGAAAAAAGAAAAATCTCACCAGGGTTCTTTTGATTTATACGAAACTCGTAAAGAAGAGGCCCACCGGCAGAGGGAGACGGCAGCAGATCATCTGTTCGAAACCTCTCAGCACGAGCCCCTTCACCATGATTCTTATAATGCAGAACAAGATGAACTTGTAAAAGAGATGGCTGCCTATGAAACCGGAATCGAAAAGCCGGAAGAGGACCCTGAAGCCCATGAAAAAGTAAGTCCTCCTGAAAAAGGGGGCAACCGGGTGCCGACTATGTATCCGATCGGCCAGCTTCACGGGACTTATATCATGGCTCAAAACGAAGATGGATTGTACATCATTGATCAACATGCCGCTCAAGAGAGGATCAAATATGAGTTCTTCCGTGATAAATTGAAAGAAGTCGATCATGAAGTGCAAGAGCTTCTTGTACCTATGACGTTTGATTTCTCTAAACAAGAATGTTTACGGATTGAAGAATTCAGAGAAGATTTAGAAAAAGCGGGACTCTTTTTTGAAACTTTCGGTGAAACCAGTTACATCATCAGGAGCCATCCGCAATGGTTTCCGAAAGGTTTTGAGCAGGAAGTGATCGATGAGATGATCCAGCAATTGATGAATGAGGATCGCATCGATATTCTCAAGCTGAGAGAAGAAGCGGCGATACTCATGTCATGCAAACGTTCCATAAAAGCGAACCATTATCTTAATCAATCAGATATGTTTCAGTTGTTGGAGGATTTAAGAAAATCGACTGATCCATTCACCTGCCCGCATGGCCGCCCGATCATCGTTTTCTTTTCCGAGTATGAAATGGAAAAAATGTTCAAGCGAGTAATGTAAAACCCTTTTCATCTCTAGAGGACCTGTTAAATTTTATTGTTGCTTCACACGAATCGCTTGTCGGTGAATGTTGGCCGCGGGCACGGCCTCAGTTAACCGGGTCCAGAAGATTCCTTGACCAAATGGATCTTCCGGCCCGGTGTCCCCGCAGGCGTGACCACCGAACAAGCATCGTGGAATCAATGAGGCCCTCTAAGTGTAAAAGGGATGGTGGCGATATTCACCGTCAATGTCAAAAAGAACGCTAAAGCTCATGGAGAAGTAAGAGCTCGATTGACTCCGAAATAAAGAAGCCGCGTTGGACGATTTTATCGTCCAACGCGGCTTCTTTACATCTATGCATAACTCAGAAAGTTGCAGTTCTTCAGTAGGCTCCCTCAGCGGAGCCTCTTTTTGTTTTTATGTTTACATAATATTTTTATGATTGCTTTTTATTTTATCCACTTATTAGAGTAGGGGAAGTCAGGAAATATCTTTTTGTTGGAGTAAGAAACGGAAATAATTATCTATCTGCTTAATGTCATCAGGTTGAATGCCGAACCATGCTTTTTTATCGAAAAAGACTGGTTTGTTGTAACCCTTTGTTTCCAGGAGCTGCTTGATTTCGCGCATTTCATCTTCAAATTCATCACTTAAACCGAGAAGATAATCTGCAGTGGTATGAAGAGAGTGGGCGATTTTTGTCAAATCCTCCAGATCTGGAGATGTATAATTACGCTCCCAGTTCGATACGACTTGTGCCGAGACACCGACTTTTTCAGCTAACATCGATTGTGTAAAACGTCTCTCTTTTCTAAGCGAACGAATTCTTTCATGAACCACTTAAGACGCCTCCTTTTCTATACTATAACACAGACTAACGAAATGCGATACCATGACTAACGGATATTTTGATTTTCACTAACGGTAATCGTTAGTTGTGGTAACGGTTTACGTTAGTTTACGTCTTGATGTATGATTGTAGAGCCATTCATGTATAATAGGTAGCAGCAAAGAGTAGGAGGTGGAAATATGAAACCTTTAGTCATTTCGGTGGTTGGACCGACAGCGGTCGGTAAATCGAAATTAGGAGTCAAAATCGCTGAACGCTTTGATGGTGAGGTGATTAGCGGTGATTCCATGCAGGTTTACAGGACGATGGATATCGGGACTGCTAAAATCACTGAAGAAGAGATGGGTGGTATACCGCACCATATGATCGATATCAAAGATCCGGATGAAAGTTTTTCTGTGGCTGAATTTCAGGCGGATGTCCAGGAATTGATTAACGACGTCTATGAACGTGGGAAGGTTCCCGTTCTCGTCGGGGGGACAGGTTTATACATACAGGCTACATTGGAAGACTTCAATTTTTCAGATGTGAAGAAAGATGCGGAGGTTATCAAGCGCTTGGAAAAGGAACTCGAAGAAAAGGGCAAAGAGTATATGTTCGAACGTCTTCATGCAGTCGATCCCCAACAGGCGAATCGGATTCATCCTAACAATGAACGGCGTTTGATTCGTGCCCTGGAGCTGTATGAGACTACAGGACAGGTCATGAGTGAGTATCATAAGGAGCAGGTTGGAGAATCTCCTTTCCGCCCGGTTATGATCGGTTTGGAGATGGATAGAGAGCTGTTATATCGTCGTATCAACCGGAGAGTCGATCAAATGGTCGAAGAAGGATTAGTGGAAGAGGTTCAACGACTCTACAAGCAAGGTTTGACTGAAGCGCAATCCATGAAAGCGATCGGTTACAAAGAATTGCTCCCTTATTTTCGAGGAGAGTATAGCCTTGCTCGTTCCATCGAGCTGTTGAAACGAAATTCAAGACGGTACGCAAAGCGTCAATACACGTACTTTAAAAATAAAATGGAGATTCAATGGTATGAAATCGATGAGAACAATTACAATGATAAATTTGAAACTATTTTAGACGATTTAGCAGGAAAGATAGGCTAAAACGTAGAAACGTATTATTACAGATAGAAAAGAGGAGGAAGATCCATGGCCCAATCGGTTAATATCCAAGACAATTATTTGAATCAATTAAGAAAAGAACGTATGCAGGTGACTGTCTTTCTGCTTAATGGTTTCCAATTGAGAGGCGTCATCAAAGCATTTGACAACTTTACTGTGCTCCTTGAAACTGATGGTAAGCAACAATTGATATTTAAACACGCCATTTCGACATTCGCACCAATGAAAAATGTGTCGTTGGATAAAGAATAGCGGTTAATCGCTGCAAACGAGAACAATGTGGGAGTCCTTTTCGGGGCTCCCATTTTGATGTGTTTTAAAGGTGGGCATTTGTCACAGTATCTCTTCCTTCAACGTATGATGAAGGAGAATGAGGAGGGATCGATGTGCATCCGCAAGCAAAAGCAGCGAAGCCTGGCGCGATCAATATCGTCTTGAATGATACAAAAGATAGAGCTGTCCCTGATCCGAGGAAGGACGTGCGGGAACAGCCGGCAACCCCTTTTCGTAGAATTGATGAATTTTTTTCTACTATTATAGGTATGCAGGATTTAAAAAAGCGCATGAAAGAAATCTATGCGCAGGTTTTAATTACTCAAAAAAGGAAAGACGCCGGTCTGAAAGCCAACCCCCAGGTGTTACACATGGTTTTCAAAGGGAACCCCGGCACAGGAAAAACGACAGTAGCCCGGATGGTGGCTGCATTGTTTCAAGAAATCGATGTTCTGGAAAAGGGGCATTTTATTGAAGCTGACCGGAGTGATTTAGTCGGTGAGTATATCGGTCACACCGCTCAAAAAACGAAAGAATTGATTCGTAAAGCTCTCGGTGGGGTACTTTTCATAGATGAAGCTTACTCGCTTGCCCGCGGAGGAGAGAAGGACTTCGGTAAAGAAGCTATTGATACGCTGGTGAAATGTATGGAAGACCACCATGATGAATTGATCATCATCCTGGCAGGATACCCTGATGAAATGGATGATTTTTTGACGATCAATCCCGGCTTAGCTTCAAGGTTCCCGATTCAGCTTTCTTTTTCCAATTATAATCCCGAAGAACTTTCGGCTATCGCTTTTGGGATGATCGAGGAAAGGGAATATTGTTTAACAAAAGAAGCAAAAAGAAAATTGCATCAGCATTTACAGTCTGTATGCTGGGAGAAACGTGAGAATTTTTCCAATGCGAGGTATGTAAGAAACCTTATTGAAGAAGCTATACGAAAGCATGCATGGCGTGTGATCGGTAGTCCTAATCCCAAGAAAACAACCTTGATGACACTGCAGTCAGAAGATTTCAATGTGCAGACTAAACATACCTACATCCACTAGTGAGCGATATGATTCTTTTCTGTTGCTTTTTTGTTATGATGGGTGGGGTGAAGATGTAGAAAAGTAGGTGTAAGGATGAGTGAAAAAGAATTAGTCGTGTTAGTTGCAAGAAAAGATCCTGACGAATTGGAGGACCGCTTTCAGTCCTCCTTGAAAGAACTTCAATCTTTGACTGAAACAGCTGATGGTGAAGTCGCTAAGATCATCACACAAAAGCGAGAGCGGGTTCACCCGGCTACATATCTGGGCGAAGGGAAATTAGAAGAAATCAAACAGGAAGCGGATGACTCGGGCGCGGAGCTCGTTATTTTCAATGACGAGCTTTCCCCAGGCCAACTTCGGAATATTTCTGAAAAGGTTGGACGCCGAGTCATTGACCGCAGCCAGTTGATTTTAGATATTTTTGCTTCTCGAGCCCGGACAAAAGAAGGAAAATTGCAGGTCGAACTTGCTCAGTTACAATATTTGCTGCCACGCCTGGCTGGTCAAGGGACAGAGATGTCACGCCTTGGTGGGGGAATAGGGACGCGGGGGCCTGGTGAAACAAAGCTGGAAAGTGACCGCCGTCACATCCGTCGCCGAATTGATGACATTAAGAAGCGGCTGGATGCTGTAGTTAAACAACGGGAGCAATACCGTAAGCGCCGCAAAGACAACCGCGCTTTTCAAATAGCGATTGTCGGTTATACGAATGCCGGAAAATCAACATTTTTCAATCGCGTAACTGAAAGCCAGTCTTTTGAGGAAGATCTGCTGTTCGCCACTCTCGATCCTTTAACTAGACAAGTGAGTCTCCCATCAGGGTTCCAAGCGTTAGTTTCAGATACAGTTGGCTTCATTCAAGATCTACCGACAACATTGGTCGCTGCCTTTCGTTCGACTTTGGAAGAGGTGACAGAAGCTGATTTCGTTCTGCATATGGTGGATGCTTCCCACCCGGACCACCTTCAACAGGAGAAAACGGTATTGAAGCTGCTGGAGGATTTGGGGGCCGATCATTTACCCGTTCTGACTGTGTATAATAAAAAAGATTTACTCACGGAGGACTTCATTCCTGATGCCTATCCTTCTTTGACCGTCAGTGTGCATGACCCGATTGATTTAAAGCGGGTATTGAATAAGATCGAAAGAGTACTCCAGGAAGAATGGCATGAATACGATGTGTTTGTACATGCTTCAGAAGGGAAGAGGCTGCAGCAATTCAAATCATACAGTATGGTTACCTCCATGCATTTTTATGAAGAGAAAGAAGGATATGCGCTACATGGATTCATCCATCCAGCCCACCCTCTGAAACATCAGATATTATAATGTTAGGAAGAGAACAACATGGACTTGAAAGAAATTAAGTTGAATACAGAACAACAAATAGCGGCGCAACATGCCAAAGTGAATAAAATCGTCGAATCCAATCAAGAAAAAGTCTTACACGCCTTTCAAAAATTACGAGTCAGTGACTCCCATTTCAATCCGACCACAGGGTACGGCTATGATGATTTCGGGCGAGACACATTAGAGGCTCTTTATGCGGAGATTTTCGATGCGGAGGATGCCCTCGTACGCCCTCAATTGATTTCAGGGACACACGCAATAACTACGGCGTTATTTGGAGTGCTGCGGCCAGGGGATGAGCTCCTGTACATCTCCGGGGAACCGTATGACACACTTGAAGAAGTTATAGGGACATCCGGGAATAAGGACAAAGGTTCGTTGAAGGATTTTGGAGTTACTTATCAATCTGTCCCATTAACCGCGGAAGGGTCCTTCGATGAAGCAAAGATAAGTGAATCGGTAAAGAGTGAGACAAAGGTAGTGGCGATCCAGCGTTCAAAAGGCTATGACGACAGACCATCATTCAATATAGAACGAATAGCGTCCATCATTAAGTATATCCGTAGTCTGAAGAAGGATGTCATCGTATTTGTCGACAACTGTTATGGCGAATTTGTAGAAACAAAGGAACCTTTGGAGGCAGGAGCCGATTTGATTGCGGGATCTTTAATTAAAAACCCGGGAGGAGGAATTACCCGCATTGGGGGATACATAGCCGGGAGAAAAAGATTGATCGAACAGTGCAGTTACCGCTTGACTGCCCCGGGGTTAGGGAAAGAAACCGGTGCAAGTCTCAATAGTCTTCAAGAAATGTACCAGGGAATATTCCTCGCCCCCCACATTGTCGGAGAGGCATTGAAGGGTGCGATATTTTCTGCCAGGTTCCTTGATCTGCTGGGATTCCATACAAGCCCTCCCTTTGATGCGGAGCGCACCGATTTAATCCAATCTGTCAACTTTGAAACTGCAGAACAGATGATCCGATTCTGTCAAACCATCCAGCAGGCATCACCGATAAATTCCCATGTCAAACCTCAACCGAGCGCAATGCCGGGATATGAAGATGAAGTTATCATGGCAGCAGGAACTTTCATTCAAGGAGCAAGTTTGGAGTTGACAGCAGATGGACCGATCCGCCCGCCATATACTGCCTTTGTACAAGGCGGGCTGACTTACGCTCATGTCAAAATAGCTGTCTTGAATGCTGCTGGACAATTGATAGAAGAAGGAATGGTTAAGCTTGATTAAAAGCGCAGGTTAACGACCTGTTTCACTTGTTAAATTTACTTATGTGAACATTCCTCACATATGTTGACATATACCTTGCTTGAAGTATAATTAAAGTATCATTCTTATGGGGAGGAGGCACATCGATGAGTGATGAAATTCGTCGTTCAATGCCCTTGTTCCCGATGGGGATTGTTCAATCTTTAACAGACCTTACTGCTCGGCAAATCCGGTATTATGAACAGCATCAGCTGATTCATCCGGCCCGATCAGAAGGGAACCGCCGTATGTTCTCATTCAATGACGTCGATCGATTGTTAGAAATCAAAGACCTTATTGATCAAGGAGTGAACATGGCGGGGATTAAAAAAGTTCTTAAGCTTGATAAACAGCCAGAGAACCAGGCTTACGATGAAGAACAAATTCAGGAAGTCCATAATGAACTGACTGAAAAAGAACTTCGTCGTATGCTCCAACAAGAACTATTCACAGCGGGAAGGCAAGGTAAATTGGGAATCAGGCAGGGAGAAATGTCTAGATTCTTCCATTAATTAGTGTTGAGAGGGGAAGATGTAATGGGTTTGACAAAAGAAGAAATTTACAAAAAAATCGATGAGGAAAATGTCCGGTTCATTCGGTTGCAGTTCACTGATATGCTGGGCACAATCAAAAACGTGGAAATTCCACTAAGCCAATTAGATAAAGCATTAGATGGAATGATGATGTTCGATGGATCTTCTATTGAAGGTTTCGTTCGAATTGAAGAGTCCGATATGTACTTAGTACCGGACCTGGACTCATTCGTCGTTTTCCCATGGACTTCCGAAAAGGGGAAAGTGGCACGATTCATTTGTGACATTTACAACCCAGATAAAACGCCTTTTGAAGGTTGCCCGCGCTATAATCTGAAGCGAAACATTAAGAAAATGGAGAAACTTGGTTTCTCTGCGTTCAATATTGGAACAGAACCAGAATTCTTCCTGTTTAAATTGGATGAAAAAGGAAATCCTACGATGGAGCTCAATGATAAAGGTGGATATTTTGATTTAGCACCGACCGATTTGGGCGAGAACTGTCGTCGGGATATCGTTCTTGAACTTGAAGAAATAGGTTTTGAAATTGAAGCTTCCCACCACGAAGTAGCTCCGGGACAGCACGAGATTGACTTTAAATACTCCGATGCTGTGAAACATTGTGATGACATTCAGACATTTAAACTGGTTGTCAAAACGATTGCACGTCAACATGGTTTACATGCTACATTCATGCCTAAACCATTATTCGGTGTAAATGGATCCGGGATGCACGCAAACATGTCCCTATTCAATAAAGATGGTAACGCCTTCTTTGAAGAAAATGGAAAAGAGCAGCTCTCTGAAGTAGCTTACCAGTTCACAGCAGGAATCATTAAACACGCAACAAACTTCACAGCCGTGACGAATCCTACAGTCAACTCGTATAAGCGTCTAGTTCCAGGATATGAAGCGCCATGTTATGTCGCCTGGTCTGGACAAAACCGAAGCCCGCTTGTACGTGTACCGACTTCACGTGGGTTAAGCACACGTATCGAAGTACGTAGTGTCGATCCAGCGGCCAACCCTTATATGGCCATGGCGGTATTGCTTGCGGCCGGACTCGACGGTGTGGAAAATAAATTAGAAGCCCCAGCACCTGTCGATCGTAATATCTACGTTATGGATAAAAAAGAACGTGAAGCTCATGGCGTGAAAGACCTTCCTGCTACCCTTTATGATGCGCTTGAAGAGTTGCAACAAGACCCGATCATGGTTGAAGCACTTGGGGAACACCTTTTCGAACACTTCATTGAAGCGAAGGAAATCGAATGGGATATGTTCCGTACTCAGGTTCATCCATGGGAACGTGAACAATACTTACAAACTTATTAATATTTACAAAAGCCTCAACACTCTTCGTGTTGAGGCTTTTTTGTACGCTGCGGGATGAATGGATACACCGCCCTGAAAAGATGAATAGAAAAGCTCCTTAGTTGGATTACTCTGTATAGTAGAGAGAAAGTAGCATGAATTTAAGTACCCGTCACACATAAATAAAACGACCTTATCATAGTGTAAGGTCGCTTTATCATTTAAATCATACAAGGTGTCCCCTGATTATTTAGCTTGCTGATTGCGTAGAGCATTAACAGCATTGATACCTGCTTGCATATTACTAGCAGTAGGTGTCATCGTTGTTGTTGGTGGGAAACACGTGATACCAGTGAAGTTACTAAGATCCACTTCTACACAAGCCCCTGTTGCAAACCATCCATCATATTCGATGAAGTCTAGCAATGAATCTGGTGTTTCGTCACACAAGCTCGGATACAGCAGTTCTAAAACCGCGCAGCATTTGTCATCCTCTTTGATTTTCTTAACACGGAAAAATGGAGACGGAATGGGACCGAAGCAGGATGTGTTGACATTTCTTACTCCCCAGGCAAAGTACGGAAGCAAACCGGAAAGTGCACTTTCACATCCACATAGAAGCATGAACGGAATCGTGTCATTTCCGTTCCCATTCGCTGCAGGAGAAAGCAAATCTCTTAGTGATTTCTCACATGAACCAGCACGACAGCAATCATTATTGGCAACTTCGTCCTGTGCTGCGGCAATTTTTCTTACCTTTTCACAGACACAGTTGCTTTTTTTACATTTACAACTCATTTATTTCACTCCTTTACACTATTTACTAATAGAGTATGAGAGAAATAGACAAGAGGATGGGAGATTGTCACGATGGAGAAGAAATGTGCGCTTGTACATAATGAAAGAGTCTAGTGGAAGGTCAGAAACTTATTATAGTCTTTTTGGAAACTGTAGCGTCATAATATATAGAAAGATTGATGGCCAGAGAAGTGAATGTACGATTCTATTTATAAATAGTATGAGATAGCAAAAAGACGAGGGGAATCCCCTCGTCTTTTTAATGAACTGTGCGATATAAACCGACGACTTTTCCTAGAATCGATACATCGTTCAAGATGATCGGTTCCATCGTGGCATTTTCAGGCTGAAGGCGGATATGGTTCTTCTCTTTAAAGAAGCGTTTGACAGTGGCTTCTTCATCTTCTGTCATTGCAACGACTATATCTCCATTTTGAGCTGTCTGCTGTTGTCTGACTATCACCATGTCTCCATTCAATATTCCTGCTTCGATCATACTTTCCCCTTGCACGATAAGGACGAATGTATTGTCGTCTGATCCTGCTAATGTGTCTGGGAGCGGCACGTATTCTTCGATATTTTCAACTGCAGTGATAGGAGACCCTGCCGTAACTTTACCTATCACTGGGGCATAAGAGGCTTCACTTCTCGGTATGCTATGATCTTCTTCTAATTCGATGACTTCTATTGCTCTTGGCTTAGTAGGATCCCGGCGGATATACCCTTTCTTCTCCAGTCTGGATAGATGTCCATGTACGGTAGAGCTGGAAGCCAGCCCGACAGATTCTCCGATTTCCCTTACTGATGGTGGATAACCTTTCATTAATACTTGTTCTTTAATAAAATCTAATATCTCTTGCTGCCGCTTTGAAAGTTTACTCATAGATTAGCACCTCGTACATAGGATTATAGTAACCACATTGTACCACGGTCATTTCAAAAACACAAACAAGCGTTCGAAAAATACAAGTTGACAAGAACACACATTCGTCTATAATGGTAATCAACAAATGCGAACACAGGTTCTAAGGGAACGTTCGTTCTTAAAACGGAGGGATTAATCATGTTCAACAAATTATCCAAACTTGATTACACTTATTTATTATTGTTCGTTGTGAGTTTTGCCTTTCTCTATTATTCTATGGTTACGAGCGGGTAAGAAATCAGTCGTAGAACTTATAGGAGGAAGGATCAGGCATCATGAAAGTACTATTATATTGTCGTGTCAGCACGGAAAAAGAGGCACAGGTAACCTCATTGAACAGACAAAAGACAGAGCTTGCAAACATGGCACAAGTCCATGGGATGGAAGTGGTCGAATGCATCCAAGAACAAGCGAGTGGGTATGACATCGAGCGCGAGGGGATTTTCCGCCTGCTGTCCTATTTTTCAGAAGGGGAAGCAGATGGTCTGCTGATCCAAGATGAAACCAGACTCGGGCGCGGGAATACGAAAATAGCACTTTTCCATCAATTGAATCGTTTGGAAGTGAAAATATTTTCCCTTTCCCATGAAGGGGAGCTGGAGCTTTCAGAATCTGACTCGATGGTCCTGCAAATCGTAGGCATTGTTGAAGAATATCAAAGAAAAATCCATAATATGAAAATACGCAGAGGGATGAGAAAAGCAGTAGATCATGGCTATGACCCGGCTTCCAACCTTTCGAATCAACATTTAGCCCCGGGACGTGAACGTATAGAATTTCCCATTGAAGAAGTAGTTCGTTTGCGAAGGAATAACCTGACGTTCAAAGATATCGCTGCCACTCTGAGAGGCTTGGGTTACGATGTTTCTAAAGCGACGGTCCACCGTAGATATAAGGAATATCTATCGCTTGAAAAAGAAGAATAAGCAAGTTAATATATACTTAAATGACAAGAGTCTTAAAGGCTGCTTGTCTTTTTCATGTTTTTACGGTCCAGACTATATATAAAGGAGTAGGATCTTATGTTATCCAAAGAGAAAATCAATCGAATCAACGAGTTAGCCAATAAATCAAAACAACAAGAATTGTCGAAAGAGGAAAAGAATGAACAACAGAAATTAAGACAAGAATATCTGAAAAATGCTCGTCAATCCTTTAAGAACCAATTGAAAGGTGTCACTGTCATCGATCCTGAAGGTACAGATGTTACACCGAAAAAACTTAAACAAATGCAGGAAAATGAGAAAAAGAACTAACTGTTTCCATGAGCACTCTATTGCAGTAGAGTGCTTTCTTTTTTGTTTCTCCCGGAAATTGAAAACGGCTATAACAAAATAGAAGAAAAGATACTGGTAAAGATTATTATGAAAGATCAATGACAACCTTTAATGAGACGCTCTTAGTCAGAGCTGAAAACCTCATCTTCCTGTTTTTGAATCACTCTTAAGGAACGTTTCAGTAGCGAATGAACGTCTGTTTAATTCCATCATTTAAGGGGAAAGTATAGGGAAGATCTTTAAGAAAGTTCATCCTATGCTTGTTTCAAATGGATTTTCATTATAGGATAATACATGGTACATATACCTGAACAGAAAGGGGAATGTTGGACATGGCTAACAGCCTTGAACAAACATCAATCAATACGATCAGAACACTTACGATCGATGCAGTAGAAAAAGCAAACTCTGGTCACCCGGGGATGCCTATGGGGGCTGCACCGATGGCTTACACACTATGGACGAAATTCATGGATCACAACCCGAATAATTCTGAATGGTTCAACCGTGACCGTTTTGTATTATCAGCAGGGCATGGATCTATGCTGCTTTACAGTCTATTACACCTCTCAGGATATAATGTGAAGATGGACGATTTGAAGTCTTTCCGTCAGTGGGATTCCAAAACTCCCGGTCACCCTGAGTTTGGTCACACGGATGGAGTCGAGGCTACGACAGGCCCTCTTGGACAAGGGATCGCTATGGCAACTGGTATGGCGATGGCTGAAGCCCATCTGGCAGCTAAATACAACCGCGAGAGCTACAATGTAGTAGATCATTACACTTATACGATTTGCGGCGATGGAGATTTGATGGAAGGTGTGTCCCAAGAATCCGCCTCTTTAGCTGGCCACCTTGGTCTTGGTAAATTAATCGTTCTTTATGATTCAAATGATATTTCGCTTGATGGTGATCTGGATCGCTCTTTCAGTGAGAGTGTTGAAAAACGCTATGAAGCTTATGGATGGCAGGTTATCCGTGTTGAAAACGGCACAGATACAGAAGAAATTACGAAAGCGCTGGAAAAGGCGAGAGCGAATACGAATCAGCCGACTATGATCGAAGTTAAAACAGTTATCGGCTACGGTTCTCCAAACAAATCCGGTAAATCTGATTCTCATGGTGCACCTTTAGGTGAAGATGAAGTGACTGCAGCTAAAGAATTTTATGAATGGGGTCATGAACCTTTCCATGTACCTGATGAAGTTTATCAAGATTTCAAAGAGAAAGTACAGGAAAATGGTCAAGATAAAGAGCAGTCCTGGAATGATTTGATGACTCAATATAAAGAAGCATATCCTGAGCTTGGGAAAGAGCTGGAAGCAGCCATCCGTGGTGAGCTGCCAGAAGGATGGGACAAAGAACTGCCTTCTTATACAGTTGGTGAGGACAGTCCTGCAACCCGTGCAGCTTCCGGGGGTGCGATTAATGCTTTATCTGATGCAATCCCTTATTTCTTCGGTGGTAGTGCCGATCTTGCCGGTTCAAACAAAACAGCCGTGAAAGATCAGGAAGACTTCTCCCGTGAAAACTATGCTGGGCGTAACATTTGGTTTGGGGTACGTGAATTTGCGATGGCTTCTGCCATGAATGGTATGTGTCTACACGGAGGCCTGAAAGTTTATGCCGGCACATTCTTCGTCTTCAGTGATTACATGCGTCCGGCAATCCGTCTGTCTGCACTTATGAACCTTCCTGTGAACTATGTGTTTACTCACGATTCAGTAGCAGTCGGTGAAGATGGTCCGACACACGAACCAGTGGAGCAGCTGCCTTCACTTAGAGCAATGCCGAACCTTTCAGTCGTCCGTCCTGCAGATGGAAACGAAACCAATGCTGCGTGGAGAATCGCTCTGGAATCTAATACCACTCCTACTGCGCTTGTGTTGACTCGTCAAGGGCTTCCTACACTTAAAGGTACAGAAGAGAATGCTTACGAAGGTCTGAAGCGAGGAGCATACATCCTTAGTGATTCAGATAAAGAAGAGCCTGATGCTATCCTTCTCGCCTCTGGTTCTGAAGTTCAATTAATTGTCAAAGCCCAAGACGAATTGAAGAAGAAAGGGTACGATGTCCGCGTCGTGAGTATTCCTTCTTTCGATCGTTTCAATGCACAACCTCAGGAATACAAAGAGAAAGTATTGCCTCCGAACGTTCGTAAACGTCTTGCAGTTGAAATGGCTGCTTCCTTCGGATGGGAACGTTATGTTGGTCTTGATGGTTCTGTCATTGGAATCGATACATTCGGTGCCTCCGCACCTGGAAATACAGTCATTGAAAACTATGGTTTTACAGTTGAAAATGTAGTGAAACATGCGGAAAACCTAATGAAATAAACAATAAAGCTGCCCCTGGTATATAACGGGGGCAGCTTTTTTTGTACATATTGAGTAAAACCATTTCCACTTGAAGGGATCCATCTGAAAAGGTAGAAGGGCTGATAAACAGAGCGAAATAGACAAAAAAAGAAACTGCTTCCTGCCACAATACGACACGAAATCTATCTATTTGTTTTTATAATGATAGGGAGGAGTGAGTGGAATGTATTTCATCATATTTTCAATCAAACGTGAAATTACAGAACAATATTACTATAAAGCAGATCTTATGAAGCGGTTTTTCTTAGAATGGCTGAGGAATCCTGGAAGTCGTCATCATCACAGGCAACTCTCCTACATAACAGAGCCTTTCCCTTTCGAAAGTTACTTAGACAAAGAGTTAATAGAGGAATCGAGTGAAAAAAATGGTTCTTTTTGTCGTCGCTTTTTCGATTTCGCCCTTCCGTATGATATAATAGTCGATAAGAATTATTGTTGTCTTTTTCAGTGTGATAGTCTGTGGCAAGCTGAAAGTGTTGCATTCAGCCCGTTGAGAATGTCGACCCATACGTTTTATATCATTGAAACTTCAGGGGAACATTATGGCTGGATCACATCTGAAGCACGGCAACGTCTATTATCGTAAAACGACTATTGTATTCTAAAGGCCGTTTTACTATACTGTTATGGGAGACAATACGAAGGAGGAAGACGAAGACATGACATTGGGGATCGTTTGGGTCATCATCATAGCTTTACTAGCGCTTGTCGGTGGGGCAGCCCTTGGCTTCTTTATCGCAAGAAAATATATGATGAATTATTTGAAAAAAAACCCACCAATCAACGAACAAATGCTACGCACATTGATGATGCAGATGGGTCAAAAGCCATCACAGAAGAAGATCAATCAAATGATGCGTTCAATGAACAACCAAATGAAATAATTCATAAAGCCTTCTTCCTGTACGGGGAGAAGGCTTTCTCTATGGAAAACATAAGATGTTCACAGTAGTTTCATCGTTTTTTGAAAAAACCTCTGATACAATAGAGGGCGACTAAGAGTTTGGAGGATAATATTATGATGGATGTGAATCTATTCCTAGCTTTCGGAGCAGGGTTTTTATCGTTCATTTCTCCATGTGTTTTTCCTTTATATCCTGCATTCCTCTCTTACATAACAGGGATGAGTGTCAATGAATTAAAAGAAGACAATGGAATGTTGAAACGTACAAGCTTAATTCATACCGTTCTATTTTTAGCAGGTTTTACGACGATTTTTATGATTATAGGGTTTTCGGGATCATTTTTCTCTCAGTTTCTAATCCAAAATGAGTCGATCATCCGTCGTTTGGGTGCGATTTTAATTATCTTTTTTGGATTCACCATCATTGGAGTATTCAATTTTCAATTTTTGATGAAAGATAGGAAAATCAGTTTTAAAAACCGACCTTCTGGATATTTGGGGTCCTTTTTAATCGGCCTGACATTTTCACTTGGATGGACGCCTTGTACGGGACCGATACTCGCAGGTGTACTTTCTCTGGCAGCCGATTCACCTGAATTGTTTGTAGTTATGATGCTCTCATATTCCATGGGCTTCTCAATTCCTTTCTTGCTGCTTTCTTTCTTTATCGGCAAATTGAATTGGATCAAACGTCACAGCGCAAAGATTTTAAAAGTAGGTGGATACATCATGATTCTTGTGGGAATAGCTTTATATTTCGACTGGATGGCTAAGCTTACATCATATCTTGCTGGTTTATTTGGATTCCAAGGTTTCTAAAATATAGATTTTATGCGGTTTTTATATTAAGATAAAAGTATTGATTAAAAATAAAGGAGTATTTGTATGACCCGAACCAACGACATCATATTAAGAACAACAACTACTTTAATCGCTTTCATACTATTAGGGTTTTCCATTTACTTGTTTTTTGCTGGGCACAATGCGCCCGGTGGTGGTTTCATCGGAGGTCTCATGACTGCTGCTGCAATCATCCTCATGTATATGGCTTATGGCATCAAAGCAATGGAAAAAATTCTGCCAATCAACTTTCGTTATGTGATACCTGTAGGTTTGGTCATCGCAACTGGTACAGGAGTCGGGTCCTTTATATTCGGCCAGCCGTTCCTGACGCAGACCTTCGCTTACTTTCAATTGCCCATTTTAGGTAAAACCGAACTGGCTACGGCTCTATTGTTCGACCTTGGGGTCTATTTAGCGGTCGTCGGAGTCACAATGACGATTATCTTGACGATTGCAAACGACCGTGAATGAAGGGGGAAGGATGAATGGCAAAAATTCTGATTGTCGATGATGCTAAATTCATGCGTATGACGCTGACGAACATTTTGAAGAATGGGAACCATGAAATAGTCGGAGAAGCTGAAAACGGGCAGGAAGCTGTAGAAAAATATGAAGCACTTTCACCGGATTTAGTTACGATGGACATCACAATGCCTGAAAAGAATGGTATTGAAGCTCTTAAGGAAATCAAAGCTCAGTCTGAACAAGCAAAAGTCGTCATGTGTTCAGCTATGGGACAACAGAAGATGGTAGTTGAAGCAATTGAGAAGGGTGCGAAAGATTTCATTGTCAAACCCTTTGATGAATCCCGCGTCCTTGATGCGATTGACCGTGTGTTAAACTAAACTTTATTCAGGCAGAGAAGAAAGAGTGAAATGGTATGTTTTGGTTGATTGCAAGTACTATTGTAGCTGCATGTATGGCGACGGGGATGATTTTCATCCGACTTCGCGCATCCAGGCAGCCTGCAAGTGTAAAAAAAATCATTTTGCCTCCATTCTTCATGAGTACTGGAGCCTTGATGTTCATTTTTCCTGAATTCAGGGTCCAGTGGAGTCAGGTGATTGAAGCGCTTTTAGTTGGCGTGATCTTCTCGTTTTTTCTTATCCGGACCTCAAAATTCGAGGTGAGGGGTGGAGACATCTATTTAAAGCCTTCCAAAGCTTTCGTCTTCATTTTGTTCGGCTTATTGATCCTGCGGGTCATCTTCAAGCTGATTATCGGGCAGCATGTTTCCTTTGGAGAAACGAGCGGGATGTTCTTTCTGCTGGCTCTGGGAATGATTTTGACATGGCGTCTGGCTATGCTGAGGCAATATTTACAATTAGAAAAGAATTTAGACGCAAAAAAGGACCTGGCGTAAGCCTGGTCCTTTTATCGTTCAAGTAATGGATGATATGGTGTCATATCAATTTCTTTTTCTTCAAGCTTTTTGATTAAGAATTTATGGTCCCGTTTCGGAGTGGCACGAATGTAACCTTCGATCAAGATATCCTGCGTAATTCTTTTCTTCTTTTTTTGCAGTGCGATTTCCCCGATGCGGCCAGCAATTTTTTGTCTGGCTACATCTCTGAAGATTTCAGGAACAGGAGAGACGAGTTCTTCCAAAAGCTCCTTCTGCTCAGAGGCCCACATATGACGGGTCTTATCCACATAATATTCTTCCCAATCAATGATTGATTTCCCATCTTCTTTCGGCAATCGTTTCAAAAATTTCCGGAACATGAAAAAACCACCGATGCTCATCAAACCGACCATGATGACAATCCACCCGACTATGAATAGGGCAAATCCACCTGACATACCTATCACCTGTTTCATTTTTCTTGTAATCAGTTCTTTATTTAATTATAAAAGTTCCTCCATTTAAATACAAGTGTTCCTGTTATGTCGGGCTCAAATATATAAATTGTCGAATTATGAAAAATTTACGTTCATATATTTTACTTATAAATCGTTTTCATTTACAATAAGGGTTGCAGATTTGTGAACTTGTTATGTATGAAGGGATCAAATGTACAAAAATTGGGGAATGGAGAAGCCGGATAAACGGCATCACCATTGAATATTGATGAGGGGGTAAAAGGAATATGGCTAGCAATGCTTTTAATGCTCGCAAACAATTTGACCTGAACGGCCAAACGTACAACTATTACGACCTGAAAGCCTTAGAAGATGCGGGACATGGTAAGATCTCCCGTCTGCCTTTCTCCATCCGTATCCTACTAGAATCTCTGTTACGTCAACATGACGGACGTGTCATTAAAGATGATCACGTAGAGAGTCTAGCAAACTGGGGAACTGAGAAATCTAAAGGGGAAGATGTTCCATTCAAACCTTCCCGTGTCATTTTGCAAGACTTTACCGGAGTACCAGCTGTCGTCGATCTTGCATCGTTAAGAAAAGCGATGGTGGACATGGGTGGAAGTCCTGATAAGATCAACCCGGAAGTACCTGTGGATCTTGTCATTGACCACTCCGTACAAGTAGATAAGTACGGGACAGCTGACGCACTTAATATCAATATGGAACTTGAATTCGAAAGAAACGAGGAACGTTATGAGTTCCTTCACTGGGCACAAAAGGCGTTCGATAACTATCGCGCTGTCCCGCCAGCAACAGGAATCGTCCACCAGGTGAACCTTGAATACATCGCGAATGTCGTTCATGCGAAAGAGAATGAGAGCGGCTCTTATGATACTTATCCAGATACACTTGTCGGTACCGACTCACATACGACGATGATCAATGGCCTTGGTGTTCTTGGATGGGGTGTGGGAGGAATAGAAGCGGAAGCTGGAATGCTCGGACAACCTTCTTATTTCCCTGCTCCTGAAGTTATCGGTGTTAAGTTGAACGGAAGCTTTCCGCAAGGAACCACCGCAACAGACTTGGCTTTGAAAGTTACACAAAAACTTCGTGAACAGAATGTTGTTGGTAAATTCGTTGAATTCTTCGGACCTGGTCTGCAAGAAATGCCGCTTGCAGATCGCGCTACCATTTCCAACATGGCGCCTGAATATGGAGCTACATGTGGTTTCTTCCCAGTTGATGGAGAGTCACTTGAATATATGCGTCTGACTGGACGTAGTGAAGAGCAAATCAATATGGTCGAAGAGTACTGCAAGAAAAACAGTCTTTGGTACGATCCATCCTTCGAAGATCCAGAGTTCACTTCCCTGGTTGAAATCGATCTCGGAGAATTGGAGCCGAATCTATCAGGACCTAAACGTCCTCAAGACTTGATTCCACTTTCCCAAATGAAGGATTCATTCGAAAAAGCGATCACTGGCCCTGCTGGGAACCATGGTTTCGGTTTGGGTAAAGCCGAATTCGATAAAGAAGTTGAAGTGAAGTTCGATAACGGAAATAAAACAGTTATGAATACTGGTGCTCTTGCTATCGCTGCGATTACTTCATGTACGAACACTTCTAACCCACACGTTATGCTTGGGGCAGGCTTAGTAGCTAAGAAAGCCGTTGAAAAAGGTCTTGAAGTGCCGGATTATGTGAAAACTTCACTCGCACCCGGCTCCAAAGTAGTAACCCGCTACCTTGAAGACTCTGGATTAATGCAGCCCTTGAATAAACTCGGTTTCAATCTTGTGGGTTACGGCTGTACGACTTGTATCGGGAACTCCGGTCCATTGCTGCCTGAAATCGAAAAAGCTATCGCAGACAGTGATTTGACGGTTTCTTCTGTGCTTTCAGGTAACCGGAACTTCGAAGGACGTATCCACCCACTTGTAAAAGCGAACTACTTGGCTTCACCGCCACTTGTTGTCGCCTATGCACTTGCAGGGACGGTTGATATCGATCTTAAAAATGAAGCGATCGGTAAAGACCAACAGGGGAATGAGGTCTTCTTTGATGACATCTGGCCATCTCAAGAGGAGATTAAATCCGAAATTTCCCGTGTTGTTACACCGGAAATCTTCCGTAAAGAATATGAAAGTGTATTCAACTCCAATGAAAAATGGAATGAAATCAATACGACTGATGAGCCGTTGTATGACTGGAACGATAATTCCACGTATATACAAAACCCGCCATTCTTTGAAGGACTGTCCAGCGATCCTGAAGCAGTCAAACCACTAAAAGGAATGCGTGTGGTAGGTAAATTCGGTGACTCTGTAACTACAGACCATATCTCACCAGCTGGTGCAATTCCTAAGGATATGCCGGCAGGAGAGTACTTGCAGGAGAATGGTGTGAGTCCGCGTAACTTCAACTCTTATGGATCCCGTCGTGGTAACCACGAAGTTATGATGCGTGGTACGTTTGCAAATATTCGTATCCGTAATGAGCTTGCACCTGGTACAGAAGGTGGCTTCACAACTTATTGGCCGACAGAAGAAGTCATGCCGATTTATACAGCTGCCATGAAGTATCAGCAGGACGATACTCCGTTGATGGTCATCGCAGGAAATGACTATGGTATGGGAAGCTCTCGTGACTGGGCGGCTAAAGGTACTGACCTTCTTGGAATCAAGACAGTCATTGCCGAAAGCTTTGAGCGTATTCACCGCTCCAACCTGGTTATGATGGGTGTGCTGCCCCTTCAGTTCAAACCGGAAGATTCCGTTGAATCCCTTGGTTTGACTGGCCGTGAAACTTTTGATGTGGAAGTCGGAGAAGATGTGAAACCACATGATCTTGTCAAAGTTACATCCACAGATGAAGAAGGTAATAAAAAAGAATTCGACGTCATTGCTCGTTTTGACAGTGAAGTTGAGGTTGATTATTATCGTCACGGTGGTATCTTGCAAATGGTACTGCGTAATAAACTTAGTTAATATCAAAAAGGATCGCCCAGTCGGGCGATCCTTTTTTCTAGGTCTGTGATGATGAAATTTCTCCTTATCCTACATAAGCTCTCCGTTCCGTGTATGTTCCTTTCAAGATACGGATGTTTAAATTTGTTAACACAGACCAATTCACATGCTTTCTATCCTTGACCACTTTAGAAGAGATAATTGTGAAATTTGTATGAAAAGGCGTATCCTTCTTTACAGGTATAAATGTTTTTCTATATTCTTATATATAGAAGAGTGACGAAGAATTTTTCTTAGAGGGACGGAGGAAATGAAATGAAGCAATGGGGAGCCACAGCATTCCTGGTACTACTTTTCGCATTTGTCATCATTTCTGCGTTAAATGAAAATGATGAGAAAGAGGCGGATAGTGGCCTTCAAGAATATAGTGATCGTGACCAAGAAGGAGCCGGGATGACGGCTCCTAATGCTCCTGATGGCTTAGAGGAGGGGGAACAGGCCCCAGACTTCACTCTACAGACACTTGAAGGTGAAACGGTCAAACTTTCCGATTTCAAAGGAAAAAAAGTGTTTTTGAATTATTGGGCTACCTGGTGTCCGCCTTGTAGAGAAGAGATGCCGGAAATGCAGCGCTTCCATGAAGAATTCGGAGACGAAGTCGTCATTCTTGCAGTTAACGGCACAGGTTCGGAAAAAAGTGTCAAGCAAGTGAAGGAATACGTGCAAGAAGGTGAATACACCTTTCCAATTCTATTGGATAAAGATTTAGCTATAAATCAGACATATGAGATTATCTCGATACCTACAACATATTTCATCGGAACAGATGGAGTCATACAACAACCAAGGATCGTAGGCCCGATGACATATGAGTACATGAAAGAGATGAAAAATGCATTAAATTAAGAATATTTCTTTCAAATCATGGAAATCATACCTATTAAAGGAGAGATTTCCATGAGAAGACATAAACCGATTTCTTTTGAGGAACGAGTGAAAGAGAATATCCGCTCGATCCAAGCCGATCACAAGCTGATGGAACAAATCGATGAGCGAATTGAAAAACGCCACAATGAACGAATGAAACAAATCCCGTCGTGAACCGGGGTTTGTTTTTTTGCGTAGGAAATAATAAAATACCACCCTATGGGTCTTGTGCTGTATAAGGCCCGCCCAGCTGTAACGCTTAGCCTCTCGAGACCTTAACTCCATCAGTACCGTCGTGAAAGATCACTTCACGGGACTGATGTTCTTAAACTTTTCGAGGTCGACCAAGGCATTTGCGCTTTTGTCCTTATATTGGGGATTAATGACAGCAAATGTCCATCATAAATCATTGGCTTCCTGGGAAAAGTAAACCATGACTCACAATACGAAAGTACAGGAGGGTGACGATATGTCCCACAAACAACAGCACATGGCGAACGAAAAGCCGAACCCTGATAAGCGGGCAGATAATGTCGATCGACTTCAGGAGAATGTAACAAATACGATTGAAAATATTGAAGCTTCCCACAATGCAATGCAGTTTGCCACAGAGGAAGAAAAGCAGGATATTGAACGCAAAAACAAACGGAGAAATCAGTCGCTTGAGTCGATGAGGCAGGAAATTAAAGACGAAGCTCGTCACCAACAATATTAATCAATTTTTGAACCGCTTCTCTTAAATAAGGGGGAGCGGTTTTTTCAAAAGGAAGTTTTCCCTGCCGACAGCATGTTCATCTACATAAGACCTTGTCTATGATAAAATGAATAACGTTGATAGAAAAGGATGTGATGAGGATGTTAGACAAACTTAGACAATGGAATAGTTTAGAACAGCAGCCTCCGATTTCAGAAGTCGAGGCTCTTCGATATATAAATAAACATACAGTGGAGGAGAAAGAACTGCAAGCACTCCTCTATGTAACGCTGGCGTATCACCGAATACGCAGACATCCTGGACAGGACCTTCTTGCAGATCAGTTCATTGACGAAGCAAGAGTATTGGACACGACGCATTCGCTTGTGACAGAATTATACGAATCCAAACAGCTGATGCAGGCTTATACTATGCTGAAAAACACCCCGCTTGAGCAGTGGATTCTTCACGAAACAGATCATGATTCGGCAAAAGGAAAGAAAGCAAAATCCATTCATGAGGATGTAAGTTACCTTAAGAATCAATGGGATGAAGAACTTGCTAACAAAACCATTATCGATGCATCCAGTCGATTGAAACTATATCAAGATGTTTATGATGAATTATCTGAACTGGATTCAATATTGGAAGAAGCGATCGCTTCGATTGAAAACCGTCGAATCCGCATCCCTGTCAAAGAAATAAATGATCGTACAAGGAGATTATCCGATAACCAGGATGAAATATATAAACGGCTGCCTGGATTTTTAACCGATCAATCTTACAGCAACCCATTAGAAGCTTTCGATCAAATGGTCGGACTTCACGACGTCAAAACCTATATCAGACGCTATTATCACTTTTTAAGATATCAGCAGCAACGGAAGAATTTCGGATTTTCGATGGTGGATGAGCCTGGTTTACATATGATCATTACGGGTAATCCTGGCACAGGTAAAACTACAATCGCTCGGTTACTTGCCAACATATATCATGAGCTGGGAATTTTGGAAACTAAAGAAGTCATCGAAGTAAATCGATCACATCTCGTAGGTTCTTATGTAGGGCAAAGTGAGGAAAATACGATGAATTATGTCAAACAAGCGATCGGAGGAGTTCTCTTCATTGATGAAGCCTATAGCTTGAAAAGGGAAGGACAAACAGGCAACGACTATGGTCAAGCTGTTATTGACACCCTTGTTTCTGCGATGACAAGCAAGGAATATGGTGGGAAATTCGCTGTGATTTTGGCAGGCTATCCAGAGGAAATGAGGCAATTTCTCTGGTCCAACCCAGGCCTTCGTAGTCGTTTCCCTGAACAGAATCATATCGAGCTCCCTGATTATCAAATGAGTGAATTGATGACGATTGCTGAGCAGACAGCCATCGACAATGATTTCTTTTTTACTGACCAGGCATTAATAGAATTCGCCTCTCTAATCGACCGGGAGCGGGTAGATGATTCATTCGGTAATGCAAGGACTGTGAAGAACTTAGTGATGAAGACTGTATTTCAAAAAGGGGCACAGGAAGCGGAAAGGGACAAGCATCATTGGCTTGATCATATGCGTATTGATATAGGTGACCTGGAATGGGAGAAGAAAGTTGACCGGGAAGGGTATTCACCAATGGAGCGGTTAGATGAATTGATCGGCCTTCACAATGTGAAAGCAGAAGTCCGTAAGCTATCTTCTTTCGTACAGGCCCAGCAAAAAAGGAAAGAAAATGGATACCCGGTGGTTCCGATTCAGCTTCATTCAGTATTCTCTGGAAATCCTGGTACAGGAAAAACGACAGTGGCCGAAATTTATGCAGACGTTTTAAAAGAGTGTGGTTTATTGAAGCGGGGCCATACCGTAGTCGTTTCCAGGAGTGATCTGGTTGCAGGATATGTCGGTCAAACGGCGATTAAGACCAAGAGAAAAATCAGAGAGGCTTTAGGCGGCGTGCTTTTCATTGACGAAGCTTATGCGTTATACAATGGCGGCCGTGATGATTTTGGAAAAGAAGCCATTGAAACGATTGTGGATGAGATGACAAAACATAATGAGAATCTTGTTGTTATCCTAGCCGGGTATCAGCATGAAATGGAACAGTTAGTCGAAAGCAACCCAGGGTTATCTTCCAGATTCAAAAAGTATTTCCATTTTCCTGATTACAATGAAGAAGAGTTACTTGAAATGACTCATTATCAAGCGAAACAATATGGGTATCATTTTAATGAATGGGCTGAATCCTTCCTGTTAGAAAAATATACCGCACACCGTGTTCGTGGTAATGGCCGATTCATCAATAATTTAGTCAATGAGGCGATACAGTTCCAGGCGATCAGAATTTTGGAAAATGAAGAAGCTGATATGAATGAACTGGAGCTCGTAGATTTAGAAAAAGCATGGAATATGGTCCGAAAGGAGTCTTAATACATGAAAGTCGTAGAAACACCAATTCAAGTAAGGTACCAGGAAACAGATATGATGGGTGTAGTTTATCATGCGAACTATCTCGTTTGGTTTGAAATAGGGCGTACTGCGTTCATTGAGGGCTTGGGATTCAATTATTCGGAAATTGAAAAAAAAGGGGTGTTTTCTCCGGTCGTGGATGTGGCAGTGAGTTATAAGAAACCAGTGCGTTACGGGGATGAGGCTACCGTCAGAACCTGGGTGGAGACCTATGATGGCTTGCGTGTATCGTATGGTTACGAGGTCGTCTTAGCTAATGGGGATATTGCTGTAAGTGGTGAAACGAAGCATGTCATCGTAAAGAAAGAAAACTTCAGGCCAGTATCGATCAGAAGAAATTTCCCAGATTGGCATGAAGCCTATTTATCAGCGATGGAGTCCGGTTCATAATGGCTTTTGGAGTGAAGAGAGCAGAGCTGGATGCTTGGAAAGAGAGAGTCAAAGCAGGGGAAATCGCTATTTTGACACATTTCTGGTTAGATGAACGATTCCCGGGGTGTGATACGGTGACGAAGGTCGGTTGTGCAGATTTGGATAAGTTGGAAAAGTGGGGGGATAAGCACAGTTTGGAGGCAGCATGGATACATCGTGACCCTTACCATCCTCACTTCGATTTATTCGGTGATAGACAATACGAAATATTAGTGAAAGAAAACTGTTGGAATCATATTGAGCGGTTTCGTCTGGATAAAAAATAAGACGCCTGAGCGGCGCCTTATTTTTTATAGTCAAAGGCAGGTTCTTTCCACTTCTGGTCAAAATGGACTTTTAGTGAATGGCCATCAAAATACCATTCATCATCTGCTTCAATAAAGTAACGGATGTTCCCTACTTCAGTTTCAGCAATCGGCTCGGCAGGATCTTCCAGTTTGATCGCCAGCGAAAATCCAGGCTGCAAACCACCGACGCCACCGTAACGAACGTAGAATCTAAGGTCTTTATTTTCATCGATATCCAATTCTTCTTCATACCATTGTGCTGCTTCTTCTGTTACAGATAAATTCATAACCTCAACTCCTGTCTGTACAAATGGTCGCACTTTATGTTGTATCCTGAATCTGCCTCTAGTAAACCTGTTTTTAATAATGTGTCCTATACATTACTGCAGGATTTCTCACGTAAAATGACTATAACTATGAATACATCAAACAAACTCTCTCAGGAATAAAGCCTGAAATCCCGGCTCTTAACCTTCACACATCAGACAGTACTCAGCACTTTTATCATACCAGCTAAATATAGTCGGTGGACGGTTAATTCATGAGATGAATAAAGAAACATCCTGAATCATTAATCAGGATGTTTCTTTATGACCTTTTTTAGGAGGGACAGGGTCGAACCCTCCCTTGTGGAGAGGGTGACATTTCATTATTCGTATTAATGTAAGGTAAAAACCTTTGAAAAAACCGTATCGTTGGAATGCTTCCAAGCCATACGCAGAACAAGTAGGCTGGAAGCGGCAAGATGGCGGAAAAAAAGGGCTGATGCCTTTTCTGTAAAAAGTGATTAAGGCGATCATTACATGTTTCATGCTCTTCCCTTAGAGAATTTCCTGTTTTTTATCATAACTAAGCGTTGCCACTGCATCATGCAAGTGGATGGATTCCTCGTTGCGACAAGTGACAGTGAATGACTCGACAAATTCATATTCATACAAATCAGCTGCGACGAGCCGAACGATATCTTCCACAAAACGAGGGTTTTCAAAGGCTTGCTCTGTCACCATTTTTTCATCCGGCCGTTTTAACACAGGGTGGATGCGAGCGCTGGCATTGCTTTCTGCTGCTTCTAATAAAGCTGATTTCCAGTCTTGCTCCTGTTCGTCGAAATCGTCTGTAAGTTTAACACTCATCGTAACATTTCCCCGTTGGTTGTGAGCACTGTACTCACTGATTTCTTTGGAACAAGGACAAAGAGTCGTGATCTTTCCAGTCAATGTCACGGTTACATCATGGCCGGTCTCTTGATCGTATTCCACTCTGATAGTTGCATCCGCATGGTTCATCCCGGTAAGATCAGAATAGGGACCTTTCCTTTCAAAGAACCATGGGAATGTCACTTCAACTTCTGCATCTGACTGTTTTAGACGTGCAGCTAATTCTTCCGTAAAGCCTTTCAATGTTTCTATATCGATGGCAAAACCTTCGTTGTGATATTTATCCAGCTGTTCAGTGAAACGGCTCATATTCGTGCCTTTACTTCCTTTCGCAATCGAAGAGCCAAAGGAAAATGTCCCGATTGTCGTTTGAATCTGAGGTGTCAAACCGCTTGGTATACGGATCGGGTGTTTGACGTTTGAAATACCGACCATATCGATATCAAAAAGGAAATCTTTTTTTGAATTCTGAAGGTCGGCCATTCTATCTTTTTCTACCGGCTTTGTACGTGGACCTGGATCCACAGAGCCGAATAATTTATGGCGTTCTTCTTTAGAAGGTAGTTGTTTGATTTGATTCAGTTCTGTTTTATTCATAGCAAGAACTCCTTTCAGGCCTTCTCTAAGTCAAATTATACAATATGTATTTCTTTTTATACAATGGAATGCTTGTGTGGTGTACTTTTATAGAATGCTCCATTAAAGCAAGCCTATCCCGGTTAAGGATAGACTTGTTTCACATTATGATGGTAAGCTCTACTGCCTACATCCATGTGATTTTCGGTTCTGTTTTGTTGATGATCCGTTTGATGTTGGAACGATGTCTATAAATGACAAAAATAGTGAAAAGTGTAATGATAAGAGTCAACCCGTAATCCTCAACAATCAGTGTCGCAATAATACCAATAATCCCACTGACCATGGATGAGAGGGATACGTATTTGCTAAAATATAAGATAATGAAAAATGATAGAATTAATATTATGAAAATAACTGGATTGACACCGAGTATGACGCCACCCGATGTTGCTACAGCTTTCCCGCCTTTGAAATTTGCGAAGATCGGGTACATATGACCGACGACAGCAAAGATTCCGACTATAAGTGGGATGACATCTGCTCCTGCAAAATAGGGTAGAGCAGCAGCGGCTGTGCCTTTCAATATATCTGCAGTTGTTACAATCAAGCCGGCCTTGATGCCCAAAACACGGAAGGTATTCGTGCCTCCCAAATTACCGCTCCCGTGTTCGCGGATGTCTTTGCCATAGCCTGCTTTTCCTACGATCAACCCAGACGGGATGGAGCCGAGGAGGTAGGCAATAATGATATAAAGTACGTATTCCAATGGGTTCATCTCCTTCATGTCTTTATTCTAGTTTATCATGAGCTTATTTGATAAAGAACTGATAATTTATTTCTCTTTACTAGATTAAAATAGGGGGTGACTTACATAAATGATGATCATCTATCAGAAATTAAGTAATCTGAATTGGTAAATGTTCTATTTTTGAACAATATAAGAATGCAGGAAAGAGAAACGCTCCTTCATCCATGTCCATTTGGAAGTGATATCAGTATAATGAAGCATCTCATATCGCTCCTCCGCAACATCTCTTAATTATATCAATATAAAGGCTAGTGACAAGGGATTTCTTGTCATCTGTATAAAGGTTTTGATAGAAGAATTCGTTTGGGAGTCGCCTCCTGCATTATTTCACGAGAAGTGGCATGTTTATAAAGGGAGGTTTCGAAAAGTCGGAATGGGGTTATATAAAAATGATCTGTTATTTTATCGCTTAGGGGGAAGAAGATGATTACGTTCACTGATGTAACAAAAACATATCCAGACGGGACGACAGCTTTGAAAAACATCGATTTGGAGGTACAAAAAGGAGAGCTGCTTACTTTAATAGGACCAAGTGGATGCGGAAAAACGACAATGATGAAGATGGTAAACCGCCTCATCCATCCAAGCGCAGGGACCATTACTATACATAATAAAGATATTAGAGAATATAACATTCACGAATTACGCTGGAATATTGGTTATGTATTGCAGGAAATCGCACTTTTTCCGCATATGACGATTGAAGAAAACATTTCGATTGTCCCTGAAATGAAAAAATGGAAGAAAAAAGACTTGACGAAGCGGATCGGTGAGTTGATGGAAATGGTAGGTCTTGAACCGGAGAAGCATCGAAAAAGAATGCCTAGTGAGCTTTCTGGTGGTCAACAACAGCGGGTGGGGGTCATCAGAGCTTTGGCCGCAGATCCTGATATCATCCTCATGGATGAACCATTCAGTGCTCTGGATCCTATCAGCCGTGAACAATTGCAAAAAGACATCCGGCAACTTCAACAGGAAATACAAAAGACCATCGTTTTTGTGACACATGACATGGATGAAGCGATGGCTCTCGGGGACCGGGTGTGCCTAATGAAAGAAGGGGAGGTCATTCAGATAGACACCCCGCAAAATCTAATTCTGAAACCTGCTAATTCGTTCGTAAAAGACTTCATAGGAAGCAGGAAAACACCTTGGCAAACTGCTGTCGATGTGATGGTTGATCAAACGAGAAATAAAATTTCCACTATAGAAGATTACGAGAGTGGGCTAATTCCAGAAAAAGGGACCTATGTTCTGAATGGTAACGATGAGAGATATGCCGGAGCAGTGGAAGATGGCAAGAGAGTGGAGTTACCTCCTCTTCAAAATGGAATGATCCTTAAAGAGGCGGTCAATATATTTGAAGAGACAGGGCATCGGGTGCTGCCTGTCATGAAAGGTGAACGTCTGATCGGGACGCTCTCTTACAGGGATATTGTGCTATACCTCAAGGAACATTCCAGGCAGGAAGATGAGGTGGTGCAAAAATGATTGGTTTCATCAATGTTTTCATGCAAAGACAAAACGTCCTTTGGGAAAAGATATGGGAACACTTACAGATTTCGATCATTGCTTTAGTGATTGCCACTCTTATTTCAGTTCCGCTCGGTCTTTTGTTGACGAGAAAACAAAAGGTTGCAGAACCGATCATCGGTGTAACAGCTATATTGCAGACCATACCCAGCTTAGCAGTTTTAGCTTTCCTGATTCCGTTTTTCGGAATCGGTCAAACACCTGCAATTATCGCACTGGCTGCTTATGGTCTTTTACCTATTTTACGAAACACATACACTGGAATCAAGGAAGTCAATCCAGCTTTGCAGGAGGCAGCTACTGGGATGGGGATGAATTCATTCAGGCGTCTTTCAAGAGTTGAACTCCCCTTAGCTATGCCTGTTATCATGGCAGGTATCCGTACTTCTATGGTACTGATTGTTGGAACGACAACCATTGCCGCTCTTATAGGGGCAGGGGGACTGGGTGATCTGATTTTGTTAGGGCTGGATCGTGGAGGTGATGTGAACCTCATTTTACTAGGGGCTATTCCAGCGGCATTATTAGCCATTATACTTGATCTCATTCTGCGTCTTTTTGAACGTACTTCGGCCAAATCAGGATTCAGGTCTTTAGTCAGTCTACTGGTAATTGCAGCTTTGATCGCAGTCGGGCCGTTAGCGTTTGGCGGGAAAGCAAAAAACGATTTGACGCTAGGGGCTAAGTTAGGATCAGAACCAGCGATTCTCATCAATATGTATAAATTACTGATTGAAGAAGATACAGATTTAAGTGTCGGTTTAAAACCGAACTTAGGCAAAACGGATTTGGTCTTCAGTGCATTGGAAGAAGGAAGTATTGATATCTATCCGGAATTTACTGGTACAGCTATCGTTTCATTATTGGGCGAGCAGGCAGAAAGCAATAAACCTGATGAAGTGTATCAGCAAGCGAAAAGTGGCATGTCCGAAACTTATGATATGGCTTTCCTTGAACCGATGCAGTTCAATAACACTTATGCTGTAGCGACCACTCAAGAGCTTGCTGAACAATACGAGCTAGAAACGATCGGTGATCTGAAGCGGGTGGAAGACCAAATAACAGCTGGTTTCACTTTAGAATTCAATGATCGTCAAGATGGATATCAAGGCATGAAAGAAGTGTATGACCTTAATTTGGGAGAAGTCCGTACAATGGATCCCGGCTTGCGCCAAGGTGCCATTTCAAGTGGAGATGTAGATGTCATTGATGCCTATGCTACGGCCGGATATATGGTCGATTTGAATTTGAAAGTCTTAGAAGATCCAGAAAACCTCTTTCCACCTTATCAAGGGGCACCGCTCATGAGACAGGAAACTTTAGATCGTTATCCAGAGATTGAAGATGTTCTGAATCAGCTGGGCGGTAAGATTACTGGAGACCAAATGAGGGAAATGAACTATGCCGTTGATTTTGAAGACAGGTCTCCTGAAGAAGTAGCTCGTGAGTTTCTCATCGAGGAAGGTTTGATTGAAGAATAGGAGGGATATGATGGCTTTTCAAAACCCATCCAACGAGGAAATAAAAAAAGTTTTAGAGGAATCGAAAACGATAGCGGTAGTCGGTTTATCAGACAAACCTCACCGCACTTCATATCAAGTAAGCGAAGCAATGCAGGCTTCAGGTTATAAAATTATTCCTGTCAATCCGACAATTTCTGAAGCTTTAGGCGAAAAGGCAGTCAGCCGATTAAGTGACATCGACGAGCCGGTTGATATCATCAATGTCTTCCGGAGGTCTGAACATTTACCGGAAGTAGCCGAGGAAGCGAAAGAGATTGATGCGAAAGCATTTTGGGCACAGCTGGGCGTCTTTCATAACCAAGCTCATGAAACGTTGAAGGATAGTTCAAAACTTGTCATCATGGACGTTTGCATCAAAGTCGCACACTCGATTTATCGTTGAAAAACTGCATTTTTCTAAAAAAATCCCTGTTCATTCAGGGGTTTTTTCATGTTTTTTGGAAGATTTATGTTTGCGAAACCCTATAAAATCGCTACAATATAACAAGCGATGTTTTTTTTGAACGTTTACACAATCGAACGTTTGTTCTATCATTGAAGTAGTTGGTGTAGAAAGAGAAAGGAGCCGATGGTAAATTGTCGAATCAAAATCAAACCTATTCAGATGATTCCATACAAGTACTAGAGGGATTGGAGGCAGTGCGGAAGCGGCCCGGAATGTACATCGGGTCGACTGACCATCGCGGACTCCATCATTTGGTCCATGAAATTGTTGACAATGCGATTGATGAAGCATTGTCTGGATTCGGCCAGCAAATGACTGTCAAGCTCCACAAAGATGGAAGTGTATCGGTTCAGGACGAAGCCCGTGGTATGCCGACGGGGATGCATAAAACCGGTAAACCGACACCTGAAGTCATCTTGACCGTTCTTCACGCTGGAGGGAAATTCGGTCAAGGAGGATACAAATCCTCAGGTGGACTTCATGGTGTTGGAGCATCGGTCGTCAATGCTTTATCCGAATGGTTGGAAGTCCATATATGTAGAGATGGAGAAAAGTTTTACCAGAGATTCGAGAACGGGGGTGTGGCTGTAACATCTCTTGAAAATAAAGGGGTTACTAGGAAAACGGGGACAACGATCCGGTTCAAGCCTGATCCTTCCATATTTTCAGTGACCAAGTTCGATTTCGAAACCCTTTCTGAGCGATTAAGAGAAGCCGCATTTCTTTTAAAAGGCTTTCGGATCATTCTGATAGATGAACGGAAAGAAACCGTGAGAGAAGAATATCAATACAACGATGGCCTCGAGTCCTTCGTCAGTTACTTGAACGAAGAAAAAGATACGCTGCACCCTGTTGTTTCTTTTGAAGGAAATCACGGGGATATTGAGGTCGACTTCGCATTTCAATTCAACGATGGTTTTGCCGAAAATATTCTTTCCTTTGTGAATAATGTCCGTACAAAAGATGGCGGAACCCATGAATCCGGAGCCAAAACGGCTATCACTCGGATTTTTAATGATTATGCCAAACGGGCACAGTTGCTAAAAGAAAAGGATAAAAATCTCGAAGGAAACGATATCAGAGAAGGCTTCACAGCCATAATATCTGCAAGAATACCTGAAAATCTCTTGCAGTTCGAAGGGCAAACGAAAAGTAAACTGGGGACATCCGAAGCGCGTTCAGGTGTCGATGGTGTCGTAGCTGAACAACTCTCTTATTTCCTGGAAGAAAACCCTGACACAGCCTCTATGTTGATTAAGAAGGCCATCAAAGCGAAAGAAGCCCGGGAAGCGGCTCGTAAAGCCCGTGAGGATGCCCGCTCAGGAAAGAAAAAGAAACGTAAAGATTCATTGTTGAGCGGTAAGCTGACACCTGCTCAATCCAAGAATGCGCAAAAAAATGAGCTGTATTTAGTCGAGGGTGACTCAGCTGGCGGATCAGCGAAACAAGGGCGGGATCGCAAGTTTCAGGCTGTTCTCCCCCTGAGAGGAAAAGTCATCAACACAGAAAAAGCGAAAATTGCGGATATATTCAAGAACGAGGAAATCTCTACCATTATCCATACGATCGGTGCAGGTGTGGGAGGAGACTTCACCCTTGAAGACTGCAATTACGATAAAATCGTGATTATGACAGATGCCGATACAGACGGCGCTCATATTCAAGTCCTGCTCTTGACTTTCTTTTTCCGGTATATGCGGCCGTTAGTGGAGGCAGGTAAAGTATTCATCGCTCTTCCACCACTATACAAAGTATCCAAAGGTAAAGGGAAGAAAGAAAAAGCAGAATATGCCTGGGACGAAGAAGGCATGCAGAAAATTCTTAAAGAGTTTAAAAATGGTTATTCGATCCAACGTTATAAAGGTTTAGGTGAAATGAATGCAGATCAACTCTGGGAGACTACGATGAATCCAGAGTCGCGTACATTGATTCGTGTTACTATCGATGATCTTGCCCGTGTAGAACGTCGTGTTACGACATTGATGGGGGATAAAGTTGAACCTCGCCGTAAATGGATTGAATCCCACGTCGCTTTCGGTCTTGAAGACGAAGCGAACATTTTAGAAAACGATAAAATTCAATCATAGAAGGGGGACCTCCTGTTGGCTGAGGCAGAAAAGTTTTTAGATTTACCACTAGAGGAAGTTCTCGGAGACCGCTTCGGGAGATACAGTAAATATATTATTCAAGAACGTGCTCTTCCGGATGTCCGGGACGGGCTGAAACCCGTGCAGCGCCGTATTTTGTATGCGATGCACCATGAAAAGAATACCCACGATAAGGCTTATCGTAAGTCTGCGAAGACCGTCGGTACAGTTATAGGTAATTATCACCCGCATGGTGATACATCTGTCTATGATGCGATGGTGCGTTTGAGTCAGACGTGGAAAGTCCGTAAATCGTTAGTTGAAATGCACGGGAACAACGGGAGTGTGGATGGTGATCCGCCTGCTGCTATGCGTTATACGGAAGCAAGGCTTTCAGCCATATCATCTGAACTGCTTAGAGATATCGAGAAACAGACCGTCGAATTCATCCCAAACTTTGATGACACTCAAGAAGAACCTACCGTGTTACCAGCGAAATTTCCTAATTTACTCGTAAATGGTTCAACAGGGATCTCCGCTGGTTACGCAACAGAGATTCCTCCTCATAATATCGGGGAGGTCATCGACGCCGTAATCATGAAAATCGATAAACCTGCAGCAGAAGTTTCTGAACTAATGACGAAACTCAAAGGACCGGACTTTCCGACGGGTGGCATTATCCAAGGTGTCGATGGGATCAAGAAGGCTTATGAAACCGGTAAAGGGAAAATTGTCGTGCGTGGGCGTGCGGAAATCCAGCAACAGCGCGGTGGACGTGAACACATTGTGATTGAGGAGATTCCATTTGAAGTCAACAAAGCAAGTATGGTCAAACGCATGGACGAACTTCGTATCGACAAAAAAGTGGAAGGGATCACTGAAGTCAGAGATGAGACAGACCGTACAGGCATGCGTGTGGTCATTGAGTTGAAGAAAGATGCGAACAGTGAAGGGGTGCTCAATTACCTTTACAAGCACACGGATCTTCAGATTTCTTACAATTTCAACATGGTAGCGATCCATGAACGCACTCCGAAACTTTTAAGTTTACCGATGATGCTGGACTCTTATATTCAACACCAGAAAGAGGTTGTAACAAGACAGTCGATTTTTGATTTGAATAAAGCGAAAAAACGTGCCCATATCGTCGAAGGTTTGATGAAAGCCATCTCCATTTTGGATGATGTCATTACAACGATCCGTGGTTCCAAAGACAAAGCGGATGCTAAACAGCAGTTAATCGCCAAGTATGACTTCACCGAGGAACAATCAGAAGCGATTGTGACATTGCAGCTTTATCGTTTGACGAATACAGATATTACAGCACTGCAGTCTGAAGCGGACGAATTGCAGAAACAAATCGATTACCTAGAGAAGTTATTAGCTAGTGAACGTGAAATGATGAAAGTCATAAAAGCGGATCTCCGTTCGATGAAAAAACAATACAATGATGAACGGATGACAAACATCGAAGATGAAGTCCAAGAGCTGAAGGTCGATCTTGAAGTGACCGTCGCAAGTGAAGAGGTCTTAGTTTCAGTTACGAAGCATGGGTACATTAAACGGACAAGCCTGCGTTCGTATGCAGCTTCGAATGGAGAAGACTTTGCCTTGAAAGATGGTGATCATCTCCTTCGTTTATATGAAATCAACACAACTGATACCATTCTTTTATTCACGAACCTCGGCAAGTATCTGTTTTTACCCGTTCATAAACTTCCTGATATACGATGGAAGGATTTAGGGCAGTATATTTCAAATATAGTCCAGGTTGAAAAAGATGAGTATATCGTGGAAGCCATACCGGTAAGGGAATTCAAGGATCATCAATACCTTATATTCTTCACGAAAAATGGAATGGTCAAGAAGAGTGACTTGAATCTGTATCAAGCGCAGCGTCATTCGAAAGCCCTCGTGGCGGTTAATTTGAAAAAAGATGATGAAGTCGTCGATGTCCATCTCACAGGAGGCAATTCAGAACTGTTCATTGCTTCGAATAAGGCTTATGGTCTTTGGTATCATGAAGAAGAAGTCAACACTGTCGGCCAACGAGCCGCAGGTGTAAAAGCGATTACTTTGAAAGAAGGCGAAGAAGTCGTATCAGGTCAGGTCTTCAACGCTTCTGACGATCCTTCAATTCTGATTTCCACCCACAGAGCAGCGGTTAAACGGATGCGCTTGAAAGAATTCGAACGGACGACACGCGGAAAACGGGGAGTAATCATGCTGAGGGAATTGAAAAAAGATCCTCACAGAATAATTGATGTGCATCTCGTTCAACGTAATGATCAAGTACTTCTCATGACAGATAAGGAAGAAACCGTTGAAGTCAATACGATGGATTTCAAAGCGAACGATCGTTACAGCAACGGATCTTACGTGTTGGATACAGAACAAAAAGGCAAACTGGTTGAAGCCTGGATTAAACCTGGTTATGAAATTCCTTTTGATACAGAATCGAATGAATCAGACTGAAATTAAGAAGCGGCCCTTCACAAGGGCTGCTTTTTTTACGTTGTATTTTCAGAAAAATATGATAAAATGAATGTATATTCAGCAGAGGGGAGTTGATGTATGAGTGATTTGAAGGAGAAGATCATACAGACATCCTTAGAATTATTCGACCAGCAAGGTTTCCACGGGGTAACGGTCAATCAAATCGTGCAGGCGTCCAATACATCTAAAGGCGGTTTTTATCACCACTTTCAATCAAAAGACGAACTACTATTTGTCATCCATGATACGTTCATTACATATGTCTTGAAAGAAGCTCATGCCGCCAACGTCATCCACACCTCCCCAATACCTAAAGTCCAGGCGATTATCCAGGCGTTTGTACAGGTATTTGATTTATATAAGCCGCATATCTCGGTTTTTTATCAGGAAAGCCTTTACTTAAAGCCCGCCTATGAGGAAAAAATCAAAGGTAAAAGAGATGAATTCAAACGTATGATCTTTCACGTCATCAAGGAGGGACAGGAGAAAGGATACTTTCGTAAAGAATTACCTGTTGAAATTACAGGCATGGCGATTTTGGGTATGGTCAACTGGATTTACAAATGGTATAAGCGTGAAGGCAGTTATACGATCAATCAAATCGCAGAAGTTTTTACTGATTTGGTCCTTCATTTTTTGCTGCCGGGTAGAGTAGATGAAGATTATTTGAATCACATGATTAAAGTTCCTTTTTTTTACGAAAGCGAGTAAACGCTTTCATTATTTTTAGAAGTAAAACAGACCAACCAGTCGGTCTTTATTCCTTGAGGAGGAATCACATGAATTTTGAATTGACGAAAGAACAAGAGATGACTAGAAAAATGGTTCGCGATTTTGCTGAGAACGTCATTGGTCCGAGGGCGGTAGATATTGATAGAAATGCAGAATTTCCGCAGGACATTTTTGAAGAGATGGGGAAACTTGGTTTGCTGGGCATTCCTTTTCCTGAAGAATACGGAGGATCGGGAGGCGATACGACCAGCTATGCTCTGGCTGTAGAAGAAATAGGCAGAGTGTGTGGTTCGACAGGTCTCAGCTATGCTGCTGCTGTCTCGCTCGGTGCCAGTCCAATTTACTATTTCGGTACAGAAGATCAAAAACATGAATTCCTGACCCCGCTTGCAAAAGGGGAGGCCCTGGCTTCCTTTGGATTGACTGAACCGAATGCGGGTTCTGACGCAGGAGGAACGAAAACACGTGCCGAATTAAAAGGGGACCATTATGTCATTAATGGGGAAAAGTGTTGGATTACGAATGCTGAATATGCGAGGTCCATCACTGTTACAGCCGTTTCTGGTAAAAGGGATGACGGAAAGAACATCATTTCCGCTTTCATTGTTCCAAAAGATTCACCGGGCATGACGATCACAAGTCCCTACGAAAAAATGGGTGTCCGGGGCTCCAACACATCTGAAATTGTCTTAGAAGATGTCAAAGTACCGAAAGAAAATATCCTTGGCGATCCACAAAAAGGCTTTAAACAGTTCTTGCACACCCTTGATGGCGGACGTATCTCAATAGCAGCATTAGCTGTGGGAATCGCTCAAGCCTCCCTGGATCGTGCACTGGCGTATGCGAAAGAGAGAAAACAGTTCGGGCAGCCGATTTCAAAATTTCAGGCGATCCAGTTTAAGCTAGCCGACATGGCGATGGAAGTCGAACTAGCGCGGAATATGGTGTTAAAGGCGGCCTGGTTGAAAGATCAGGGGAAAAACTTCACGAAGGAATCCGCTTATGCCAAACTGTTCGCCTCTGAGACTGCTTTTCGATCGGCAAATCAGGCGATTCAGATTCACGGTGGATATGGATATATGAGGGAATATGAAGTTGAGAGATTTTTACGCGATGCAAAGCTGCTTGAAATCGGTGAAGGGACATCTGAAATCCAACGCATGGTCATTGCCCGTCAACTTGGTTGTTAAAAAAACGAAGGAGGAAGCCACATGCCACTTTTAGAAGAGACAGTTGGTGAATTGTTAGAAAGGCAAGCGGAGTCATATCCCGATCACGAAGCATTTGTATATCCCGAAAAAAATTTGAGAAAAACGTATTCAGAATTCAATGAGATGACGAATGAAGTTGCTAAAGGACTGATGGCCCTGGGAATTGACAAAGGGGAGCATATGGCTGTTTGGTCAGATAACAAACCTGAATGGCTTCTTTCTCAATTCGCTTCAGGGAAAATGGGTGGTGTCTTAGTAACCGTAAACACTAACTATCGGGCCCAGGAACTGGAATATCTTCTGAAACAGTCGGATGCATCGACATTGATTTTAGCCGAAGATTTTAAGGGGACGTCGTACATCAATATCCTTAAAGAAATCTGTCCGGAACTTGAAACTTCAGAAAAAGGAGATTTACAAAGCGCCCGCCTCCCCTTTTTGAAGAATGTCGTTGTTTTAAGCGAAAAATCCCATCGTGGGTGCTATACATGGCAGGATCTGCTCGACATGGGCCTGACCATCAGTGACGAAGAATTGAATGAACGGAAACGATCGCTTTCCTACAGAGATGTCATTAATATGCAGTACACTTCTGGGACTACAGGCTTTCCTAAAGGGGTCATGCTCAGTCATTACAACATTGTCAATAATGGAAACCAGGTGGCCGATTGCATGCGTCTGACAGAAGAAGACCGTTTGTGCATCCCTGTCCCATTTTTCCACTGTTTCGGTTGTGTGTTAGGCACAATGGCTGCTGTATCTAAAGGAACCACGATGGTCATTTTAGAACAGTTCGATCCAGAGAAAGTGTTGCGTGCGGTCAAGGAAGAAAAATGTACCGCTTTGCATGGTGTCCCGACGATGTTCATCGCTGAGTTAAATCATCCGGACTATGAAGAGTTGAAACCGACGACGCTGAGAACAGGCATCATGGCTGGTTCCACTTGTCCTATGGAAGTGATGAAAAGTGTGATTGATGATATGGGAGCAGAAGAAATTACGATTGCTTACGGGCAAACAGAGTCTTCACCAGTCATCACGCAAACAAAAGCCGATGACCCGATCGATCTTCGCGTAAGCAGCGTTGGCCGTGTACATCCAAATGTAGAAGTGAAAGTCATCGAACCTGCTACAGGAGAAGAAGTTGAACCGGGTATTCCCGGCGAACTATGTACTCGAGGATATTTGGTGATGGAAGGGTATTACAAAAATGAAGAAGCGACGAGTGCTGCGATTGACCTTGATGGCTGGCTCCATACCGGAGATATTGCTGTTATGGATGAAAGCGGTTATGTTGAAATCACCGGACGGATCAAAGATATGATCATTCGCGGCGGTGAGAACGTATACCCGAGAGAGATCGAAGAATTCTTATATCAGCATCCTGATGTACTGGACGTTCAAGTCGTCGGTATTCCAGATGAAAAATATGGGGAAGAGATCATGGCGTGGATTATTCCTAAACAAAATGTATCCATTAATGAAAGCGGTATCAGAGAATTTTGTTCTGGTAAAATCTCTAAACATAAAATTCCACGGTACATTACATTCACGGAAGAATATCCGATGACAGCGAGTGGGAAAATCCAGAAATTCAGACTTAGAGAAGATGCATTAGAAATGATGAATCTGAAATCTTAAAAGAGGGGTGATCGTTATGTTTACAAAAATATTGATCGCGAATCGTGGGGAAATCGCTTCCCGCATTATTAGAACCTGTAAGAGATTGAACATCAAGGCTGTTGCTGTCTATTCAGAGGCAGATCAAACAGCACCTTATGTACAGCTTGCTGACGAAAGTTATTTAATAGGGAAACCCCGCGTCAACGAATCATATCTGAACATAGAAAAAATATTGAAAGCAGCAAAAGAATCCGGAGCGGAAGCCATTCATCCCGGGTATGGACTGCTTAGTGAGAATGCAGAGTTCGCGCGTCAAACAGAAGCGGCCGGACTTACTTTCATTGGGCCGGATGCGGATGTGATTTCTAAAATGGGTGATAAAATCGCTGCCCGTGCAGAAATGAAAAAGGCCGGGGTGCCTATCATACCCGGAACGGAAGATGCCGTAGCTACTGCAGATGATGCTAAACAACTGGCTGCAGATTTCGGGTACCCGGTCATGCTGAAAGCAGCAGCTGGTGGCGGTGGTATTGGTATGCAGGCTGTTTACAACGATGAGGAACTTGAAAAAGCTTTTGAAGGGAACTCGAAACGAGCCCAGGCGTTTTTCGGTGATGGAAAGATGTTCATCGAAAAATTGATTGAGGATCCAAGACATATCGAGATCCAGGTTTTAGCAGATTCTCATGGCCATGCTGTCCATTTATTCGAAAGGGAGTGCTCCATCCAGCGACGTCATCAAAAAGTCGTAGAAGAAGCTCCTTCCCCGGTGCTGACAGATGAGACACGTCAGAAGATGGGGAAGAGTGCGTTACAGGCTGTGAAAACATTAGGCTATACCAATGCAGGGACAATCGAGTTCCTTGTGGACGATGATGAAAACTTTTACTTCCTGGAAATGAACACAAGGCTGCAAGTCGAACACCCTGTTACAGAGCAAATTACAGGCATCGATCTAGTAGAGCAGCAGCTCAAAGTAGCCGCAGGAGAGAAATTATCTATTGAACAAAATGATTTGGTCATCGATGGTCATGCGATCGAAGTACGGATTTACGCCGAAGACTCAAATACTTTTTACCCATCACCTGGTCAGTTGACTAAATTGACATTGCCCGAGGGGCCGGGGATCCGTCATGAGCTCGCTGTAGAAGGGAACTCCCAAGTCACACCTTTTTATGACCCGATGATAGCAAAATTGGTTGTTCACGGCGAAGATCGTCAGGATGCGATCGATCGACTCATTAAAGCGGTCCACACATATGAAATTGAAGGAATCAAATCGAATCTCACTATGCTGAAGCGAGTCATCACTCATGAAAAATTCAAACAGGGTGAAACAAAAACGACTTTTATCCAAGATTACTATTTACCGACTTTGACAAACCAATGAGGAGGAAGAAAAATGAGCGAAATTAAAGCATCAATGGCAGGAAGCGTATGGAAATTAGTTGTAAAAGAAGGAGACGAAGTGAGTGACGGTCAGGATATCGTCATTTTAGAGTCTATGAAAATGGAAATCCCTATTGCGGCAGAAACATCAGGGGTCGTGAAAGAATTGAAAGTTGGAGAAGGTGATTTCGTCAATGAAGGCGACGTCATTGCGATCATTGAATAAATAGGAGCGGATCACATGCTGGTATTGCCAGATAAAGTAACCATCAAAGAGGTCGGCCCAAGGGATGGGCTGCAAAATGAACCAGAGGAAGTCCCTTTCAAAGATAAGGTTGCCTGGATTGACTTATTATCAGAAGCGGGTTATCCCTATATCGAGTTCAGTTCCTTCGTCCACCCCAAGTGGATCCCTCAATTGAAGGATGCAAGAAGTGTGGCGACATCGATCAGACGTAACCCTGAAATCACCTATGCTGCCCTTGTGCCTAATATGAAAGGGCTTGAGGCTGCATTAGAAACAGGAGTGGACGAAGTTTCTGTTTTCATGTCAGCAAGCGACACTCATAACAGAAAAAATATCAATAAATCGATAGAGGAAACCTATCCAGTTTTAGAAGAAGTCGTCAAAATGGCGAAACAGGAAAGCAAAACAGTGCGCGGGTATGTGTCTACTGTTTTCGGCTGTCCTTATGAAGGTGATGTTTCTGTTGAACAAGTAGCTGAGGTGAGTGAGAAATTACTGAGTATGGGAATTGACGAGCTTTCTCTTGGAGATACAATCGGTGTTGCGAATCCGAAGCAAGTAGACAACGTCTTACCAAGGCTGCAGGAAAGACTTTCTTTCGATCGGATTGCGATGCATTTTCATAATACGAGAGGGATGGCTTTAGCGAACGTACTGGTCTCTCTTCAACATGGCATCACTACATTCGATGCTTCCTTAGGCGGTCTCGGAGGTTGTCCGTATGCCAAAGGAGCTTCAGGTAATTTAGCGACAGATGACCTTGTGCATATGCTTCATCAGATGGGGATTGAAACAGGGATCGATGAGCAAAAGTTGAAAGAAGCAGGAGATTATATTCAAAAGGTGTTGAAACAATCTCTTCCCAGTCATCAAATGCAAGTCTTGAATAAAGAAAGGGTGTGACAGATGCCATCACTTGTATCTTTAGAAGAGGTTGAACCACATGTCTATTTATTAATGTTGAAGCGTCCAGAAGCTGCGAATGCTCTGTCAATTCGTCTGTTGGATGATTTAGCTGAAAAAGCAGAAGAAATTAAACGGCGCCCTGAAATTCGTGTCGTCTTAATCACAGGTGAAGGGAACAAAGCCTTTTGTGCTGGAGCAGATTTGAAAGAGCGCTCAACAATGTCTGATGATGAAGTCATTCAAACGGTTCGGAAAATCGGTGACACCATCCGGCTGGTAGAAGAAATTCCAGTTCCGACCATCGGACTTCTCAATGGTGTAGCATTTGGCGGCGGGCTGGAGCTTGCTCTCGCCTGTGATCTCCGCATCATGAGTACATCAGCAAAAGTCGGATTGACAGAAACTTCTCTTGCTATCATCCCAGGTGCGGGCGGGACCCAAAGACTGACAAGATTGATTGGTCTCGGGAAAGCAAAAGCGATGATCTATTCGGCTAAAGCTGTGGAAGCGGATCGCGCTCATAAGCTCGGTCTTGTTGAATACATCCATGAGCCGCAATTCCTCATGCAGGAAGCGAAAGATTTCGCTTCTACCATCGCTCGCAATGGGCCAGTAGCGATCAGACAGGCGAAGAAAGCGATTAATGAAGGTTTTGACACAAAATTGGAAGATGGATTGAAGATTGAGCGTGCCTGCTATGAAAAGACGATCCCTACTTCCGACCGGATCGAAGGCCTTCAAGCTTTTAAAGAGAAACGGAAGCCTGAATATAAAGGAGAGTAAAGGTGGAGAAAACGATGTCTATAAACCAAACATTAGAAGAGAAAACCAAAAAAATCGCTTCTGGCGGTGCTGATAAATACCACGAAAAGAATACGGAAAAAGGAAAAATGTTCGTGCGGGAAAGACTGAATCTATTATTCGATGAGGATATGGATGTTGAAGATGCTTTCTTTGCGAATTGTCAAGATGAGTCCCTGCCAGCAGATGGAGTCGTTACCGGGATTGGAAGAATCAATGGAGAGAAAGTATGTGTGATGGCGAATGATTCAACAGTCAAAGCGGGATCATGGGGAGCACGGACGGTTGAAAAAATAATCCGTATTCAGGAAACTGCTTTGAAATTGAATCTTCCGATGCTTTACCTGGTAGACTCTGCTGGAGCCAGAATTACAGACCAAGTGGAAATGTTTCCGAATCGCCGGGGAGCTGGACGGATCTTTCATAACCAGATCAAGCTCTCTGGCCGTGTGCCTCAAGTGTGTCTGCTATTCGGCCCCTCTGCAGCTGGTGGTGCCTACATACCAGCCTTCTGTGACATCGTAGTCATGGTCGATGGCAATGCCTCTATGTATTTAGGCTCGCCGCGAATGGCTGAAAAAGTGATCGGAGAAAAAGTATCCCTTGAAGAAATGGGCGGTGCGAACATGCATTGTTCTGTCTCCGGTTGTGGAGACGTTCTAGCTAAAGATGAAAGTGATGCGATAGCTTTTGCTAGAAAATATATGGGTTACTTCCCGCAAAGTTATCGTGAATTGCCTGCGAAACAAGAATCACTGCAGCCGGCAGCTTTCGACAAATCCATTAAAGAGTTGATCCCGGAAAATCAAAATGCTCCATTTGATATGTATCAACTGATCGAGCGCCTGATCGATGAAGATAGTTTTTGTGAAATCAAGAAAAAATTTGCTCCAGAACTTATTACAGGATTATCAAGAATAGAAGGACGTCCTGTCGGTATCATCGCGAATCAGCCTAGAGCTAAAGGTGGCGTATTATTTCCAGACTCAGCGGACAAAGCAGCGAAATTCATCCAGTTATGTGACGCCTTCAACATTCCGTTATTATTCCTTGCAGATATACCGGGCTTCATGATCGGCACGAAAGTGGAACGTGCTGGGATCATCCGGCATGGTGCGAAAATGCTTTCTGCCATGAGTGAAGCGACCGTTCCTAAAATTTCAGTCGTTGTAAGAAAAGCATATGGTGCAGGATTGTATGCAATGGCAGGTCCAGCATTTGAACCGGATGCTTGCCTGGCCTTACCTACTGCACAGATAGCCGTGATGGGTCCTGAAGCTGCCGTGAATGCTGTTTATGCAAATAAGATCGCTCAGTTACCAGAAGAAGATCGCCCTGCGTTCATTAAAGAAAAGCACGAGGAATATAAAGAAAATATTGATATATACCGACTCGCTTCTGAGATGGTCATCGATGATATCGTCCAGCCGGACCGACTCCGAGAAGAATTGTCGATCCGTTATGATTCTTACGAGACGAAGGATGTATTATTCACCGAAAGGAAACATGGTGTATATCCAGTTTAAAGCGCCTGGACCACCAAAAAGCCCTGGATCAAAATCTGGTCCAGGGCTTTTTTATGTGGTTAAGTGCTAGTTGATGTGCCTTGTCCGATACGACGGATTTGTTCAACGCTGTCCGGATTTTCTAAAGCACTCAAGTCACCAGCTGGTTCATTCAGATAAGCCGTTTTAATAGCACGTCTCATAACTTTGGCATTCCGGGTTTTCGGGAGATCATCGACTATGAACAGTTTTTTCGGAGCTAACGCTTTTCCGAGCTTTTGTTCGAGATGATTTTTCAATTGTGTTAATAAGTCTTCTGATGGTTCTGTATCCGGTTTAGTAACGACGAAAGCAATCGGTTCTTCGCCTTTTATATCATGTGGAACACCGACAACACCTGCTTCAATGACTGCGTCATGCTCTACAAGGACCGATTCGACCTCGGCAGGGCCTAACCGTTTACCAGCTACATTCAAAACGTCATCTGATCTTCCTGTAATTGTGTAGTAACCTTCTTCGTCTTTGATGACCCAATCCCCATGTACCCACGTATCCTTGAAGCGGCTCCAATATGTTTGCTCATAGCGTTCGTCATCTTCGAAAAAGCTGTTTGTCATCCCGACCCATGGTTTAAGCAGGACAAGTTCACCGACTTCATTAAGAAGCGGTTGGCCGCTTTCATCAAATACATTTACATCCATCCCAGGGAGGGCAGCATTGAAAGTGACAGGCTGTATGGGCTTGACCAGAACATTCCCTAGAATCCCGCCGGATATTTCTGTGCCGCCTGAATAATTGAAAATCGGTACTTTTTGATTTCCAGCATGCTTGAATAACCAGTTCCATGGTTCTGTATTCCATGGCTCGCCAGTAGAGCCGATCAGTTTCAATGAGCTCAAATCATGTTTTTCAATCCATTCTTCCCCGTGTTTCATCATCGATCTTATCAGTGTTGGAGAAATTCCCAGATGGGTCACTTGATAATTTTCGACTAATTCCCATAAACGATCAGGTTCTGGGTAATCCGGAGTCCCTTCAAACATGACGATGGATGCACCGTTCATCAGGCCTCCGTAAACGAGGAAAGGTCCCATCATCCACCCCATATCTGTATACCAGAACAATGTGTCATCTTTTGTGACATCCATGCAAATACCGGCATCAAAAGCCGATTTGATCGGAAAACCGGCGTGTGTATGCACCGCACCCTTCGGTTTTCCTGTCGTACCGGAAGTATAGATCAACATGTAAGGATCATCAGCCTTTTTCACTGCAGCCCTGTAAACGGTTTCATTTTTTCGCAGATGAGACCATGGCAAATCGCGATATTCGTTCCAATCTATTTCAATGCCTGCCCGTTCTACTACAAAGACATGCTCTAATGATGGACATTGATCAGCAGCGAAGTCGGCTTCCTCTTTCATTGGAATCGTTTTGCCTCGTCTATGAAAGCCATCAGCAGTTATCAGTGCTTTCGCTTTCGATGCTTGGATTCTGGTGGCAATCGCATCTGCTTTGTATCCTGAGAAAGCAGGGGAAAAGACAGCCCCGACTTTGGAGACAGCAAGCATGGCGATCAGCGTTTCAGGAAGCATCGGCATATAAAGAGTGACGACGTCTCCGTGTGTAATACCGTTATTTTCAAGACCATTTGCAATCGCATTTACTTCCTGTTGAAGTTCTTCATAGGTATATTCACACTTATCTCCATTGTCTCCTTCCCAGTAAAGAGCGACATCATCTTTTTTAGAAGGATCTTCTGCCCATTTATCCAATGCGTTGTGGGCTACGTTCATTTCACCTTCGACGAACCAGTTGGGATAAGCAATCCCATTTGATGTATCTAACGTTTTTTTGTATGGAGTGTACCATTCAATTCCCAACTCCTGGACTGCTTCATCCCAGAGCCACTCAATATCGTTCACGGATTTTTTCTGAAAGTCCTCGTAATCAGTATAACCATGTTTCTTCATCCATTGATAAAGCCGTGTTCTTTCTTTTTGTTCTGCTGTAGGTATCCAGGCGTTTTCATATGTACTCATTATATCTCCTCCTTTTTTCAGAAAAATCCTACTTTTATTATACCTTAAAGAAACATCGGGATGAACGGTTGTACATTTTTCACAAAGAAATTATCTGTCGAATATTGCAAATCAAGTGAAACTTCTATAAGGTGGAAATCGTTATGGTATATAACACCTTTTATTACAAAAACAGGAGAAGAGAAAAGGAGTGAAGGATATGTTTGAAGGCGCCTTGTTTTTATTGATCCTGGGAGTGATCGGAGTTGTTGCTCTGGTCGGTGGTATCATCACCTTCATTATTTTCCGCTTGCGCTACAAAACGGCAAGCTCAAATGAAGCTCTCATCGTAACCGGGCCGAAATTAGGCGACCCGGAACGTGAGAAGAACGTATTTGAAGATGACAATGGCAGGTCTGTGAAAATCATTAGAGGTGGCGGATATCGGCTTCGTATGTTCCAAACCGTTACACCGATTGATCTGACTTCATTTCAACTGCAAGTCAATTCGGAAAAAGCTTATACGAAAGAAGGAATTCCTGTAAGCGTGGTTAGTACGGCCGTCATCAGTATCGGCAGTGAACTTGAAATCATGGCGAATTTCGCAGAGAAGTTCTTAGGTAAAAAGCAGAAGGAAAGAGAATCAGAATTGAAAGATGTCTTAAATGGACATTTACGTTCCATTATCGCTTCTCTTCCCATTGAAAAGATTTATAACGATTTCAAAGAAGTCAATACACAGGTGAAGAAAATCGCTGAATCAGATCTCAAAGGGATGGGATTTGAAATCACATCATTCGCTTTGAACGATGTGGAAGATGTTGACGTGGAGAACGGGTATATCGATGCATTAGGACGCCCTCATATTGCTGAAGTACAAAAGAAAGCGAATATGGCAGAATCAGATGCAACGAAAGAAACTAAAATCTATCAGGCGAAAAACGACCAGGAAGCACAAGATGAAGAAAATAGGCGTTTGACTGCTGTAGCAGAATCGACGAAAGAAAAAGATATCAAAGAAGCGGAGTTCCAGAAAGATACGAACCGTGCTAGAGCAAACGCAGAGCAAGCCGGAGAACTTGAGCGCCAAAAACTAGCCCAGCAAATCAAAGAAGAAGAGTTGAAAGTCGAGTATATCGAGAAACAACGAGGCGTAGAACTTGAAGAAGAAGAGAATAAACGCCGTCGTTCAATTGCAGATGCTGAAGCTTACGAGGTAACGAAACGTGCCCAGGCGGAAGCGGATAACGAAAGAATCAAAGGTGAATCAGAAGCGGAAGTCATCCGACAACGAGGAATAGCAGAAGCAGAATCCAAAGAACGGATGGCCAAGGCTATGGAACATTATGGCGAAGCAGCCATAATGGAAATGTTAATTAAAGTATTGCCTGAATACGCAGAGAAAGTCTCCGCACCCATCAGTCAAATCAAAGATATGAAAGTGATTGATATGGGTGGGGCCGATTCACGCGGTGGATCCTCTAAAGTAGCGAACAGCGTCACATCTACAATGCTCGGCATTCAAGAATCCTTAAAAGAAACCACGGGAATGGATCTGAAAGCAATGCTCGAGAGCTATGTATCCCGCGGAACTGTCAATAATTTCAGTTCTAATGAAATGGAAAACTATCGAGAAACTGCCGCATCCGAGGAACAGTCAAAAGAGGATCAAACAGTTGGACAGAAAGAAGATCGAGCAGAAACACAGACAGAGGAAAATCATGTAGATACACAAACGAAGGAAGATTCGTGAACTTATCCATGACTCAGGTCCAATGAAACATGCAAAGCCTAAGGGCTTTGCATGTTTTTTTGTGAAAATGTTTAGAAACATAGTTGCCAGGGGTAATATAAGTCTCAGGTATAGGACGGTGAATGTTTGATTCTTATACATAAAAGCAGTTTAACAATGAATTTATTGTTTCAAAATTGAATTAATGGTAAAGTCAAAAACGTAGAGACAATGACTCCAGGCTAGGGCTCAAATAGAGATGAACATAATATGAGTACCATACCTTTAGTCAAAAGTGTTATTCTATAAAGGGAATACGAAAGCTAGACGTAACTAGGAGGTAGATTATGAGGATTATTGTAGCAGGGGGAGATGGTTTTTGCGGTTGGCCGACTGCATTGTACCTATCCAAACAAGGACATGATGTAACGATCGTAGATAATTTAGTACGGAGAGAATATGACGAAGAACTCCATTCCAATTCCGTTACACCAATCGCTTCATTGGAAGATCGTGTAGCGAAATGGAAAGAAGTTTCAGGCAATGAAATTAAAACCTATATCGGTGATTTGAATCATTACGATTTCTTACGCGAAGTATTTCGCCAAGTAGAGCCTGAAGCATTTGTACACTTTGCTGAACAGCGCTCAGCACCATATTCCATGATCGATCGAGAGCATGCGGTTTATACACAAACAAACAATGTAATGGGGAACTTGAACGTTCTTTATGCCATTAAAGAATTCGCACCAGAATGCCACTTGATAAAACTAGGAACAATGGGTGAATATGGTACACCGAATATTGATATTGAAGAAGGATATATTGAAGTTGAACATAAAGGACGCAAAGATACGCTCCCGTATCCGAAGCAGCCAGGTTCTTTCTATCACCTTTCTAAAGTACATGACAGCCACAATATCATGTTCGCTTGTAAGATCTGGGGAATCCGTGCGACAGATTTGAATCAAGGCATTGTGTATGGTTTACATACAGAAGAGACAAAGCTTGATCCACTACTAGTGAACCGTGTCGATTATGATGGAGTTTTCGGGACAGCTCTTAACCGTTTTATCAACCAGGCAGCTATTGGGCATGATATTACTGTTTATGGTTCAGGATGTCAGACTCGAGCATTCCTGAATATCGAAGATACTGTCCGCTGTGTAGAAATAGCAGCAGAAAACCCAGCTGATAAAGGTGAGTTCCGTGTCTTCAATCAATTCACTGAATGGTTCTCTGTTCAAGATCTTGCTGAACGCGTACAAAAGATCGCAAAAGAAGAAGGTTTTGAAACAGAAGTCAAGAAAATTGAAAATCCTCGAATCGAAAATGAGGACCACTATTACAATGCTGTTAACACGAAGCTGCGCGATTTGGGATTAGAACCTCATTTACTTACGGATGATGTTATCCGTGATATCCTTCGTACAGCAGTTGAAAATAAAGACCGAATTATTCAAGAAAACGTATTGCCGTCAATCACTTGGAAGTAAGGAGTTTTCCGCTTTGAAAATCGCCATCATTACAGAAACATTCCTCCCATCCACAGATGGAGTAGTCACACGATTAAAAGAAGCCATCACATATCTGCGTAAACAAGAGCATGAAGTTGTTGTCATTGCTCCAGATCTTGGTGTGAAGGAGTACGAAGGGGCGGTTGTAGAAGGGGTCAAAACAACGATAATGCCATTTTACAGATCCAAAGAATTTTCCATGCCGCAAAAAAAAGTGAAGGATTTGTTGGAAAAGCACGATCCGGATCTCGTTCATGTAGTCAATCCTGCACTTGTAGGTGTCTCAGGTGTCTATTATGCAGATAAGTTGAATTATCCTTTAATCGCTTCTTATCATACCCATGTGCCAAAGTATCTGGATTATTATCGGCTTTATCCCTTCAAACCTCTTGTTTGGTGGTATTTCCGCAAATTGCACAATTATGCAGACATGAATCTCTGTACATCCAAAGCCATCAAAAAGGAACTGGATGAAAAGAATTTTTACAACGTAAGTGTCTGGGATAGGGGTGTAGCCGTCGATCATTACCATCCCCGCCATAAGAATGCGGAGATGAGAATGCGTCTCTCTGGAGGTAAACCGGAAAATAAACTGTTAGTATTTGTCGGGCGGATGGCTCCAGAAAAAGAGATAGAAAAAATCAAACCTTTATTAGAGGCTAGAGATGATTTATCGTTGGCCATGGTCGGCGACGGACCAGTCAAAGATGACTTAGAGAAGACATTTGCAGGTACGAACACCGTATTTACAGGACTCCTCCATGGAGAGGAGCTCGCCCAAGCCTTTTCTTCATCTGATGCACTGATTTTCCCTTCTGTCACAGAAACGCTAGGCCTTGTTATCCTTGAAGCGATGGCTTCAGGTTTACCGGTTATCGCAGCTAAAAGCGGACCTACGATGGAACAGGTAGAAGACGGAACAAATGGTCTGTTATTCGAGAATGAAAACGTGAATAGTATGATTGAGGCGATCAGTCGCTTAGAAGATGAAGAGTTATACAGTAAATTATGCAAAAATGCCAGGGAAGAAGCAGAAAAGCACAGCTGGCAAAAACCTTCTGAGCAGATTCTTGATTACTACTATGAAACATTAAAGGTTTTTGAAGAGTCACAAACAAAGAGTACAAAAAAATCAAAGGTTAAAGTCACAGAGTAATCCTCTGTGACTTTTCATTTTGAATTCCATTTTTGAAACCATAAGCAAAAACCAGCTTGAAACGTCTTAGCTAATACTTAGTAGCAACTCGAAATATCCAAAAAAACATATTATTACAAGAACAAATGTTCGCACACTGTAATTTTGGCATTTCATCTAAGAAAACCAGTCCCTTTGTAGATTCTCACATGAAACTTAGTAGCAACTCCGAAATACAAAATAAAAAAACATCTTTAAAATGTCTTAAGAACTATCCAAAGCATAGAAGGGGAGCTGTCAGCAATTTACAGCTTATTAATCCATTTTTTTCATCCATTTTGTTGGACACCCAATAAACACGAGAAGTAAAGACAGAATCCCAGGCGTGCTTAAAGTAGAGCATAATATGAATGTCACAGGCAGGTATTTTTTACATCCTGATCAAATAAAGCACTTATGGCATGGATAAGTTGAATAAATTGAAGCAAAACGGTTGAATTAGCGAAAGACAACTTGATAGTTATGTAAACAAGAATGCCATTTAAATATGTTTTGGAAATAAATATACCATGGGGTTTAGTTAGCATCTGGATTGTAATAATCATAAAAAGCATAGAGCGTAAACGAGATGTAAATGAAACTTATTTACATGAATCAGCTTAGGGAGGTATAAAGGAGGTTTAACTCCAGGAGAACGAAGAAATAATTATCGTTAAATTACAAACACTGAAATAATAAGAAACAACAATGAACATTCTAAATACGATTATTTTTATTCTGTCTCACTATCTAGAGTATACTTGTATATTGAGACATAATTTGACTTCATTTTGTGACTCAGTATAATATATATTATGTAAACTAAGATTTAAATTTAAATATATATCCTTATGAGGCTTTATGGTAACTGATCTCCCCTCGTATCTAGCTCACTTTATTTTTCAGCACTTAATCCAACATCAAGTCTTTATGATTCATATCTCAATTATTACATAATCAGGATCGTTAATACTGTCATCTAATTCTAATGGTAATTAGATCGTGGTTTACTAATGGCTGCTAATAAATCCTTTGCTATCTATCTCATGTCATAATTAGAACATATAAGCTGCTCTTAATTGAGTTTCTTCAGCTAACGAACGCTTTTCATCTCTGGCATCTCATTTGTATCTTGTCTATAGTAACTTCTTTTTATGATTTTAAACGAACAAACGTTCTGGGGGTCGGGATTTAAGCACTTTTCCTAAGAATTATTACGACTTTCCTCAAATATGCTTTCCCTTTATCATCTTTTGTTTTTCATAACCACTGCTCGAATTTCTAATCTTCCCTCCCTTTACAACTGAGTTTTAAAAACAATTGCCTTACGATTGAAGAGGTTTATCATATTAAAAAGGATCGATGTAGATGAAAAGGTTTTTATTTGTATTTGTTCTAGGATTACTTCCCTTCTTTTTACGACCAAAAAAAGTGCAAGCGCCTATGATTATGCAACATGACACGACTTGTTACCCTTGCTCGGATATATCCATCCTTCCTGGAGACGTATTATTTTCGCCGATAGGAAGAAAGGAATCACGTTACGTCGGTCATGTGGGTATTGTTACGGAAAATAATGAGGTGGTTCATTCTATTCCAGCTGGTTTAGCTAGGGATTCTGTGGAATTGTATTTCCATAAATTTAAAAGAGTTTCAATATACTCTCCTTTTAACCCCTCTGCAGGTGAGAAAGCCTGTGAGCATTTGGAATACTTATATCGCACTAACAAGCATGCAAAATACCGTATTATGACACCCATTGGCAGCAGGAATAACGAACAATATTGTACGAAAATCATATGGCAGGCCTATTATCATGGAGCAGGTATCAACTTAGGGAAACTTTCTCAAAGATCTAAAGCTGTACACCCAGAGCGCCTAAAAGATCGTCGTCACCTCAGAAAAAAGAAATAATTAAAAAGCTCATCTACATTACATAGATGAGCTTTTTAATTGCTCTAGAAAAACGTCTTCCAAGATTATTTCTATAGGATATCCTTGGCTTAATAAAATTTCTGCTCGTTCAAGTTCACTTGTTTTCTTACCTTGTTTATAGTTTTCATAAGTCGATTCACTTACGACGATAAAGTTCGTGTTGTGTTCTACCGTCGGATGCCACTCTGCCCCTACGTTTACAATCTCCTGGATAGCTTCTTCCCTTTTCAACTGACTTAACTGCCCTGCAAAAACAATTGAAGCAGCATAGTAAGGATGGGAACGATCAAACTCTGTGGTAGCAGCAACAAAAGCTTTTGAAATGTCTTTTTTCGCCTTTTTTCTTTTATTTAAGCGTGCAGGTTCATATCCACCTTCATACATCATGCCATTTGTCGTTCCCGTTTTTTTGACTAAATCTTTGGTATCCGTAGCTGCTAATTCTTTTTTTGAGCTTAATAATATGTGTGCTGCTGCTTTCGCATCTTCAAGTGCATGGTGGTGATCAAATTTAAATCCCAGGTGTTTAGAAACGATATTTAAATTGTATTTGGGGAGACTCCACGTTTTCTTAGAGATATTCACGGTACAATTATAAGCAAGCATCGGATAGGCAAGGTTGTATTGATCAAGGACGGCACGCAATACCCCCATATCGAACTGAGCATTGTGAGCCACAACTAATTTACCTTCAACCAACTGTTTGATTTCTTGATTCCAAAGAACATCAAACTCCTCAGCATCAGAAACATCCTCTTTAGTAATACCATGGACACGAACATTCATGGGAGCGAAATAATTATTATGTGGTTTGACTAATCGATAGTACTCTCTCTTTAAAGCACCGTTTTCATATTCAACTAAACCTATCGAACAGACTGAAGATCTAGCTGAGTTTGCGGTTTCAAAATCGAGGGCTACAAAATTCATGAGAAACTCCTTTTCGTACATTTATATTATAATCATAAATCCCTTCAAGCGTTTCGTCCATAAGAAAGTCTCACTCTCGTGCTGAAAAAAATTTTGACAGGATAAGTCCAACTTTCTTGGAAATTATAACGGAAAAGGGGGCGAACATGATGTCTTTCGATTATGCTCAACTATCTGATGAAAAGCTGGAAAAAATCGAAGAATTGGAAAGGCAATTGAATATAGTATTGATTGCATTCGATTCCAAATATCAACAGTAAGGTACAAAAGCGCAAGCGCCTTGAACAGCCTCGACAAGCTTAAGAACATCCATTATAGGGAAGCGTTCTTCCTTCCCTATAATGGATGTTCTTAAGACCGCGGGAGGCTGATCAGGCGCTTTTTTTTCGATATCGTTTTTGATTTTCCCATAAATGCTGCAGTGCTCCTGTACCTATAAGGACTCCTGCTATAATCAATACAAGTCCTATAATATGTGCGAAGAAAAGAGTCTCCTCTAAAAAAAGAACCGAACCGACCACTGCAAAAAAAGAATTAAAGTTAATGAAAACAGCTGATTCTGATGCTCCCACCTGTTTAATTGCAAAATTATACACCATATGCCCGAAAGCTGTACAAATTAATGCACTGAACAAAAACACCAGGAATAAATGAGTATCCAACAACGCTAAGATTTGACCTGGTTCCCCTTCTAAAAATAAACTTGTAAAGAAAATGAAAAAAGATCCTCCAAGAAGCATATAGCCTGTCAATAATCGCGGATCTAAGTTCGGATTCAATTTACTGATCATGATGAAACTGAATGCCTGTGCTGTAATAGACAGGAAAATCATAAAATCCCCGCTTGAGATACCTGCAAAACCATCCTCACCTGTCAATGTCGTAATAAGCACCCCGGTAAAACCCAATAAAAAGCCAAACGTCTTGAAAACTGTCACCTTTTTACTTAACAAGATTGTAGACAACACCATTGTCAGCAATGGTCCTAATCCGATGATTATTCCTGCATTAACCCCCGATGTATAAAGTAACCCGACTCCCATCAACGCGTGGTGGGCGACCACATTAAATAACGAAATGGATAGTATGGTAAGAAGTTCTTTTTTAGAAGGTAATCTGAATAGTCCCATTATCGACATTATCACCAGAACCCCGATGCCTGCAGTAAATACTCGTACAGATGTGAGCAGAATCGGATCAATATGCGCTACCAGGACCTTAATAGCAGAGACATTAAAGCCCCAAACCAACATAACAAGCATCAATAATATATAAATTCGCTTCACAAAACCACCAAATTTCTTCACGTAAGTATATCCTTTTATTTTATGGGCCAATTCCCTTGCTGTCCAACCTTTTATCCTCTAAGAGAATATTTTCTATAATCATTCAAAGGATAGTAGTAAAGGAAGGAGGTAAGGTGATGAAGTCAAAGCCTATTAAAGGGCTAGTATTCATACTAGTGCTCGTTTTTCTTTCATTATCTTTCAACCACGTGTTTGCCCAGCCGCCTGAATATGCAAAATGGGGTAAAACAGCGGTTGAAGAAACTGTGAAGAAGTACCCGGATTCAGAACTGGTGAATTACGATTACAATGGAAAAGTAATTATTTCCGAAGATCGCTCTCAATATAATTTCAAATTCACCCTGAACACGGCAAATGGACAAAAGAAGGAAGTCCTTGTTTATGTTTTGGTCAATCAAAAAAGCGATCAACTGATTGATGTACATTTTGATGAGTTAGGAAGTCCCAATTGAACAAAAAGAGCACACCCTTTTGAGATGTGCTCTTTTTGTTCAATTTTTAAAAATCGTCAGTTTATCTTCAATTGGTGACCGTTGCTTCGGTTTAGGTTGTTGGTCAAAGAAACCCATGTGAATGAAGCCAACAATCTTCTCTCCTGGTTGGACACCTAATAGTTCACGTACTTGTGGTTCATGAATTTGTGGATTAGTTTTCCACACAACTCCTAACTCCTGCTCCCATGCGAGAAGTTGAAAATTCTGAAGCAGGCAGCTGATAGCTCCGAAGTTTTCTTCCCATTGTTTTTGTCTTGGATCCTCCTTCATGACAGCAATCAAGAATGCAGCTGGCTGACTGAAATAATTTCGGCGGTTTTCCTGCATGTCTCTCGGAAAAGTTTTAACGAGAGACTCTACAAACTGTTCCTTCTCTTCTGTAGGAATGAAAATGAAACGCCAAGGTTCCCTCAAACCATGTGTAGGAGCCCAACGGGCATCCTCTAACAGTTCTGTTATTAATTCTGTAGGTACTTCCTTATCTAAGTAACCACTCTTTACTGAGCGGCGTTCACGAATGATATTAGCTAGATTTGTTTTTGTCTTTTCCATACCTCTCACCTACATTACGTTATTGTGATTACAATGGTAATGATAATCGTTATCAATTGTTGTGTCAAGTGGATTTAAAGGTGTTTGGACATATGGAGATCCGTTGTCGAGAATTTCATTCGTCTGTATAAATGAATAGCACGTTCATTATGCCCGAATACATGTAGAGAAATCTTCTTAACCCCTGTTCCTTTAAGATGTCTTTCAAGAGCAGTTATCGCTTTTTTTCCAAAACCCTTCCCCCTCTCGGGTTCATAAATGACAAAATTATAAATGAACGCTTCCTTTTGGGATTGCTCTGGGTCAAAATGGTACCAAAAATAACCTATATTTATTTTGGCGGCTTGATCGAAAATAGATAAAAAATAGTGGTTATTTGTAGAGAGTCCATCAGGTAACAAATAGCGGAATGTTTCCTCTGATTTTCGCAAAGCATCCCCTTCTGCCCAAGTTCCTGCTTTGACTTTTTCATCAGCATATTCTTTCTTTAGGTTCACCACCTCTTTGTTAAATTCGTCAATTTTCATTTTTTCCAGCATCACCATTATGTAAGCTCCTTTCCACGTATCTTTATTGAAAAATCATAAGATTCATATTTATTCTTACTCTCTATTCATTATATAACAAAGAGCTATCCGTCACATTAACCAGCGTAACGAATAGCCCTTTTTTTCTTCTATTTAAGATTTTCAGCGATTTCCTCTGCTAATTTCTCTGCAGAAAGTGGCCCTGCAAATGTACCCATATCCCCAGGGAGTTTATAGGTTTTCCCCTCCTCTACAAAATCTAAGTTTGTCCATGCAGGATTATTAGCAAGGTTATCAAAAATCGGGTCACCTTCTTGAACCAGGTAAAAGAAATTTGAGTCCTGGTAGTTCTGTAAGGCTTCTACATCTGTTGATATAAATCCATAGATCTCAGGCTCCTCCGTAACCACTGCGTTTTGAATGCCCATTTGATTAAGGACACCCGCAACTACAGAGTTATCTGTGAATAATCTCATCGTGGGAGTATTCTGTGAAGTGAATGCTTGAGTAACGACAGCATTTATCTCATTATCACCAGCAACCTCTTCTCCTAGACTCTTCATCTTCGTCTCCATTAGTTCAATCACATCTTCAGCCTGCTCTTCTTTTTCGAAGATTTCACTCATCGTTGTGAATTCGTTGATAAGGTGTTGGTATTGATCGGTTGATCCCTCTTCAGAATATGGAGAAAACATAAATGTAGGTGCGATATCATTCAGCTGATCCGCAAATCCTTCATGACGGTATTTTGCGCCAATGATTAAATCTGGGTCCAATCGGGAAATCGCTTCAAAATTCGGCTCAGAGCGAGTTCCCACATCTTCAACTTCATCACTGAGCGGTTCGCCTACGTTGACCCATTTGTTATATCCTTCTTTGTCTGCAACTCCAACTGGTTGAATGCCCAGAGGCAGTATATGCTCAACGTAGGACCATTCGAGAACGACAACACGCTCAGGAATCCCCTCGATAGAAACCTCCCCCATACTATCTTCGAATTTCATGGCTTGCTGCGAAGATTCTTCATCTTCAGAAGAACCTTCGCCTTCTGTTGGTTCATCGCTGCATGCTACTAATAAAACTAAAACAAATAGTAAACAGATGCTTTTCCAGCCCTTCATAAACACGCTTCCTTTCTATTTCCTCTCTTCCACTTTGGAAAATATGTATGAATGAGAAGGATTATCATTATCATTAATGAGTATATAGATGCATTCGGTAATTGTCAATGATAATCAATATCAATTAAATAGGATAGAGATTTTATACTCTATCCTTTGACTAATTATTTAATATCTTCTAAAAAAGGACCGTATCCACGCGCTTCCATCTCATCCTTTGGTATGAATTCCATAGCTGCACTGTTCATACAATAACGGAGACCAGTGGGATCGGGGCCATCATTAAAAACATGCCCAAGGTGGCTGTCAGCTCCTTCGCTTCGCACTTCAGTCCTTACACCAAAAATACCTGGATCATCTTTAGTAACGATATTTTCTTCTACAAGCGGCTGTGAGAAGCTCGGCCACCCCGTTCCTGATTTATATTGATCAGCTGTGCTGAACAAAGGCTCACCAGATACAATATCTACATAAATTCCTTTGTCTTTATTATTCCAATACTCATTATTAAACGCTGACTCTGTGCCGTCATTCTGTGTCACATCATATTGAGTTTCCGTCAATAAATTCTTTAAATCTTGATCAGAATATGTTTCCTCTTCTCCATTATACATTTGAACAACCTTCATTTTATTTTCCTTGGAAGCTGCTCCCCAGCCGTTATAATAAGCAAAACCGGCACTTAATCCTAAAATAATGATGATACTTAGGGTCCATATAATAATTTTTTTCACTTAACAACCTCCTTGAACGGATTCCCTCATATCTTAATTTTATCATCTTGATAAACGATAAAATATTCTAATGTTTCTAATTAGCCAATGTTATGAAATGGTTTTTTTTTGGCTATCCTAGAGACATCGAATGGAGGGATGAATATGATCAGATCTGGCATACTTACTTTTGTTTTCTTTTGTATATTGATCGCAGCTGGTTGTGGAGGCACGAATAATAAAGATGAAGCTATGGATACCCAAAAGCTGACGAATATTGAAAACATTGCTTTTGATACTCAACAGACTGCACCAAGCGCTTTTAGGTTTACAAAGTTTGATATGGAAGTGGATTATGTAGATACCCTTTCCTATGGAATTGACTATGAGCATGAAAATCAGCAGACGAAGGCAGTTATTCATGAAATCGGAGAAGAAAGAATAAGTGGTGAAGAAGCTTTGGACCAGCTTACCCCCCACTTTCAGGAAATGAGTTTTGATGAAAACACTCCAGAAGATGAGGTCATTGAAGAAGTTTTAAATATATTAGGGTTAGATCAAACATTCAAAGAATTTAAATTAGAAGTGGTTTTCAGCAATGGTGTTAATAAAGAATATGAAAGTTAGCATAAAAAAACAAGCTTCCTGGCTGAAAAACGGCTGCCACTTAGAAGCTTGTTTTTTATTTTTTGTTCGGAGTTGCTACTTAGTTGGAAGTAATTAGTGTTTGATGGAAGTTTTTCCTTCAGTTTGTTCGACTTTATCTTCTTTCATCAGTTGACCTAAGGCTCTTTTAAAGGCGGATTTACTGATATTGAACGTATTTCTGATAGCTTCTGGATCACTTTTATCGTGAAAAGGCATCACGCCGTCATTTTCTACTAAATAATCATAAATGACTTCAGCATCTTCTTTCATTCCTTCTTTCTTCAATGGACGGAGAGAAAGGTTGATGGTTCCATCCTCTTTGACATTTATGACCCTGGCAGTCACGGTTTCTCCCAAACGCGGTTCCTCTTTTCTTTCGCTTGGATGGATAAATCCTCTATATCCTTCTCCTGTCAGGACAGTTGTCCCTGCTTTGATGGCACGATATACTCTGGCAGTCACTTCCTGGTGAAGCAGATTTTCCGGAGCTTGTTCTAAATCATCCATGACTTCTTGTTCTGAGATAGGCTCTGCCAGTAAACGTCCTTTTTTATCAATTTCTAGACTTACAAATAAATGGTCGCCCTCTTTTGGCCAGACGGATTTCCACAAAGGCAGGTGGTCGTTTGATACGAGAATGTCTTTATCGCGTAAACCGATGTCGACGAATGCTCCCATATTCGGAACCACTTCAACTACATTTGCCCAACCATATGAATCCCTGGTGATTTCAGGGATGTTCAAGGTAGCAGAGACTCGTCCTTTTTTATCGGAATAAATGAAAAGGTCTAAGGTGTCATTTAATTCTAGCTCACTGTCTATTTCTGCAATTTCTTCATCCGGCAAATGGATTTCTTGATTGTTCGCTGAAACTACAAAGCCTTCAGTGATTTTTTTCAAAACGGTACACTTTTGGACTGTACCTAGCATATTTACATCTGACATACATATTCCATCCTTTTTTGAAACGTAATGTTACTTATTATAGCTTACCCATCGTCATTTTAAAATGGTCTGGTTTATGTAAATAGAAAAAGCGTGGCAGTTGCCACACTTTTAACTATTAATACCACCAAGAAGCTCCTACAATAATCAGGAGAATAAACAAAACAACGATTAGCGCAAAGCCTCCACCATATCCTTTACTCATTCCAATCCCCCCCTTTACTTTTATATATGTTGAACCAGGGTGAACTGTATGGGTGAAAGGAGGAGATTCATCAATGATTAGGCACTTGTAACTAGGTGAATAACTTTGCAACCCTTTCGTAGCTTTTCAATTTCTCGGTGAAGTTGAAAATATTAGTTATGATAAGGAATTCATCTGTACCGTATAAATCGGCCAGGCGAATCAATTCATTCTTCACCTTGGTTGGGCCCCCTATGATGCAGCGCCTCCGATTCTGGTGAATTTTATTAATTTCTTCTTTCGTATATGGATATTCTTTCGCTTCTTCTATCGATGGGACTCGAGTCTCTATGCCTTTTTCAACTTGAAGCAACCATAAATCTTGACTCAAAGCCAGTTCTTCTGCCTCTTCTTCTGTGTCTGCGCAAATTACAAAAATGCACACATTTACTCTCGGATTGTCTGCTTCCTTTAAGGGCTTGAATTTTTCCCGATAAACATGGATCGCTTCTCTTCCTTGATCCGGATTAATAAAATGTCCAAGAGTGAAGCCGGTGCCATTCACTGCTGCATGTTTTGCACCACGTGCTGTTAACCCCAAAACCCACAACTCCGGCTGATTACTGGTATATGGTCTTGCACTCACTCCAAAATACCTGTCACCTTTTGGAACGGCCCCGTTGAGAAATTGTTGGAGTTCTTTCACTTGTCTTGAAAAAGAACTTAGTGACTTTTCAAGTCCATCTGTAAGAGCAAGCTGTGTTTTCTTCCCCCCTCCAGGAGACCGGCCAAGGCCCAGGTCGATGCGTCCAGGATAGAAGGCTTCCAGCATACGAAAGTTTTCGGCAACTTTTAACGGGCTGTATTGAGGTAATAAAACTCCGCCTGATCCCACACGTATTCGATTTGTTGCAGCAGCGATCTGACCGATTAATATTTCAGGTGATGTACTCGCAAGTCCGTTCGTGCTATGATGTTCTGCTACCCAATAACGATGATAGCCAGATTTTTCAGTGGATTGAGCCAGGCTGATCGTTTGATGAAGCGCTTCTGTTGCTGTTTGTCCTTTGGAAATTGGGCTCTGGTCTAATACGCTGAGTTTCAACTAAGTACATCCTTTCTATTACCGGTACACATCATTCATGATTTGTTTCAATATTTGCATCTGTTCTTCGAAAAGTAATTTATAACGCTTTTTCAAAACATCAAATTCTTCTTTACCCTCGTCTGTAAGGGAGTACCAGTATACTTTTTGTCTCTTTTTATCATGTGACTTGTAATCTTCTTTTCGATATAATAACCCTTGTTCTGACATTTCATGCAAAGTGTCTAATAGTGTGGAAGGTGCTGGAACCCAGTTGTTTGTCAACTTTTTGAACTCTGATTTGAAGTGTTCACTGATCATCGGCTGATGTACTTGTAACAAATGCATTATATAAAACTTTGTAAATTGGGCGGCACTCATATTCAAGGCAAAACGCTTCGGGTTATTTTTGTGAGACAAAAAATCCACCTCCTATGAAAATAGTTGCTACTCCTATTTTACAATAAAAGGTGGTTGATTTGTCTAATCATACGCACATTCGTTCGGTTTATGGATTTGTTTTATTTTTAGTTCGGAGTTGCTACTAAGTTTTAAGAGAGAGACGCTTACAGTTGAAGACCTATTTTCCCGAAATTTTTTGTGTCTCTTAAATATTCGAATGCCCGCTGATAATCTTCCATCGGGAAAACCTTGTCCAACTGAGGGTGAATCTGCTTTTCGGTCACAAATGTCAGCATCTCACGGAATTCCTCGGCACTCCCCATCGTCGATCCTAGTAGATTGTATTGACCGTAGAAGAACTTACGGATATTGATGCTCACCTCATCTTCAGTCGTCGCACCAAATGTGACAACGGTTCCGCCTTTTCTGACAATACCTAATGATTTATTGAATGTAGCCTGCCCGATGCTTTCGACTACGATATCCACCTTTTCTTCAGCCAATTCGTCTGTCCAATCACTCTCTGTGGAAATAGCCAGATCCGCTCCTAACTGCAAAGCTTCCTCCTGTTTTTCTTTTGATCTGGAAGTAACGATTACACGTGCCCCAATCGCTTTAGCGAATTTCAAAGCATATGTTAAAACACCGCTTCCAATTCCAGGTAACAGGACTGTTTGATCGGCTTGCAAGTTCCCTCTTGTCATCAATGCTCGATAAGCAGTGAGAGCAGCCAATGGCAGAACTCCCGCTTCCTCGAAAGTTAAATGCTCTGGCATTGTTTCTACATGATCTTCTGTACAGGTATAGTATTCTGCAAACGTACCATGATCGGGAAGACCGACGATTTCAAATCCTTCTGGAGGAGCATCCGACTTTTGCTGCCACCCTAATCCTGGATTTGCGACTACCTTATCCCCCACACGGAACTTAGTGACTTCATTTCCGACAGCTTCCACAACACCTGCGGCATCAGATCCAGGTATCAAAGCTGGATCTTCAGCTTTGTGTCTTTTAGTCACAACCGCTAAATCTCTTCTGTTCATCCCCGCTGTATGTACTTTGATATTCACTTCTCTGGATTTCAACGTTGGTGAATCCATATCCTTAAGATGTAAACCCTCTAATCCAGTTTTCCCTTCATGTACAATCGCTTTCATGTATAGCTCCCCTTTCGTTAGTCAATGTGAGTATAGTCTATCAATAAGTATCTCCATGTCAAAGCAATAAACATCCAAATTAAAAACCCCTTCTGAAAATTCATTCAGTAAGGGGTTTGATAAGTAAAGTATAAAAGCATTCTCTTATAAAGATATGCTATCAGTCAGCTAACACTTGTACTTTTACAGATTTTCTACCAAAGTTCAATGCGTCCTCACGATTAGGCATGAATACATCAATACGGTTTCCGTTAATAGCTCCGCCTGTATCTCCTGCAATCGCAACACCATATCCTTCTACGTGAACTTTAGATCCTAATGGAATGACGTTCGGATCTACCGCTATCACTTTTTGATCAGGGTTTGCATTCAAATCAATTCCTGTTGCTGTTACTCCACTGCACCCTGTGCAGTTAGCTGTGTAAGCTGTAGCTTCTGCGGTGAACTCTTTCACAACATCATTGCCTGTATCTTGTGTAGTGCTTGTTTGTGTAGCTGTGGACGTATTGGAACTGCTGTTTGAACTGCTGCTGTTACTTGATGGTGCAGAAGTTTTTGCTGCTTGTCCATCTACTTTGAACTGATCGCCAGGGTGGATGAGGGTAGAAGATAGGTTATTCCACGCCATCAATTGATCCACTGTAATATTGAATTTTTGTGAAATGGCGTACAACGTATCTCCGGATTTCACTGTATAAGTGGAATTGTTCGAAGATTTAGTAGTAGTAGTTGCTGTTTCATTGTTTACAGTTAATGATTGACTCGGGTAAATCAAGTTGGAATTTAAATCGTTCCAGGACTTCAAATCACTTACAGATACATCATACTTTTGGGAAATGCTCCAAAGTGTATCACCTTTATTGATCTTATATTCTTCAGCACTCACAGTTGTTGCTAATACTCCTGTTAATGCCACGGTCGCTGCAACAGAAAATACAGTTTTTTTCATAAAATTCTGCCTCCTCTTGATTGGTTGATCACTATTTTCAATAAGGTGATCATGTCACAATTACAAGATTACCAGAATTTCAGTAGAAATTAAGAACAAACAAGCAACAGTTTGATTTCAAAATTAACATCCATATGTCACAGACATTACAAAAAGAGCATCTGGGCTGATAATCAGTCAAAAATGCTCTGAATCTATCTTCATTCGCCAAAATCTTACATACAAAATAATGTCTTTTCTTATATATTCTTACCACCTGCGTAAGAATAAAAACATAAATAATCGAAAAAAAGCGCCTGTCGACGGTGACAGACGCTTTAATCATTTATGCATATTTTGCAGTTAACTGCTTTTGGACTTCTGGATCGTTCAAAAATTCATCATAACTCATTTCTTTATCAACAATACCATTCGGAGTGATTTCAATAATCCTGTTAGCGATGGTTTGGATGAATTCATGGTCATGGGAAGCAAAAATGACAGATCCTTTGAAATTGATCAATCCTTTGTTCAAGGAAGTGATGGACTCTAAATCCAGGTGGTTGGTCGGCTCATCTAAAAGAAGCACATTCGCTCCTGAAAGCATCATTTTAGAAAGCATACAACGGACTTTCTCTCCCCCGGAGAGAACATTCGCTTTCTTCAATGCTTCCTCACCAGAGAACAGCATACGGCCTAAGAAGCTGCGAAGGAACGTCTCTGTCTGGTCTTCCGGTGAATATTGACGAAGCCATTCTACAAGGCTGAGGTTGGATCCTTCAAAGAATGCTGAGTTATCTTTAGGGAAATAACTTTGAGAAGTAGTCACTCCCCACTTATACGTGCCTTCATCAGGTTCGATTTCACCCATCAAGATTTGGAACAGTGCAGTCTTAGCCGTCTCATTTGCTCCGACAAGAGCTACTTTATCATCCTTGTTCAGAGTGAAACTGATGTTATCAAGCACTTTTACTCCACCAATCGTTTTAGACAAGTTTTCAACCGTCAACAGGTCATTTCCGATTTCACGATCTGCATTGAATGAAATATACGGATATTTCCTTGATGAAGGTTGAATATCATCGAGCGTAATCTTATCAAGCAATTTTTTACGTGATGTCGCTTGTTTGGATTTAGAGGCATTCGCACTGAAACGCGCAATGAATTCTTTCAAGTCATTGATTTTCTCTTCTTTTTTCTTATTTTGCTCTTGCGCCATCTTCATAGCTAACTGACTGGATTCATACCAGAAGTCATAGTTACCGACATAAATCTGGATTTTACCGAAATCCAAGTCTGCAATATGAGTACAGACATTATTCAGGAAGTGACGGTCATGGGAGACGACTATGACTGTGTTTTCAAAATCGATGAGGAAATCTTCCAGCCATTGGATCGCTTTAATATCCAGGTGGTTGGTCGGCTCATCGAGAAGCAGAACATCAGGGTTACCGAATAAAGCTTGAGCTAGTAACACTTTAACTTTATCTGAACCCGCCAGCTCGCTCATCTGTTTATCATGCAGGTTTTCGCCGATTCCCAATCCTTTCAAGAGACGGGCTGCATCAGATTCAGCTTCCCAGCCATTCATCTCCGCAAATTCCCCTTCTAATTCAGCAGCACGCATACCGTCTTCTTCAGAGAATTCACCTTTCATATAAATAGCGTCTTTCTCTTTCATGACATCATAGAGACGGGTGTGCCCCATGATTACGGTTTCCAACACTTGGTATTCATCATATTCAAAGTGGTTCTGCTTAAGCACGGCAAGGCGCTGGTCATTCTTCAGGGAAACGTCGCCGGTCTGAGCTTCGATTTCTCCGCTTAACACCTTAAGAAATGTAGATTTACCGGCACCATTCGCTCCAATCAATCCATAGCAATTCCCTGGTGTGAATTTTATATTGACATCTTCGAAAAGCTTTTGATCTCCAAAACGAAGACTTACATTATTTACAGTTAACATTAGCTAGTCCTCCAGTTCGTACGTTTGTATAACAGTAAGATTATATCATTCCTTCGCTCTAGATGACAGTCGCACCTTACGTTTTGAAGGAACCTTCTTGCAAGTAACAGTATATACTCTGCCATCCATCCTTTAACAAGGACGGCCTTCTGCATATGAAATGATATCATCTTCACGGTTTGATTAACAGGTGTTTGGATGAGAATATACGACCTCATCATCTGTCCGGATTCTTTGCAGGTTTTCGATTTATCAAGGTGCATTCCTCTTACCAAAAGAAAAAGCGATTGCAGTGGGAGCAATCGCTTTTTCTCATGATTGAGATTTATAGTATAGACTGTTGTTTTCTACTACCTGAAGGACTTTGTTCTCTTCCTCCATCGGATTGCCGCACATCGGACATTTTTTCTCGTTATTCGTTCTGAAGTTATCTCTCATCCAACAATTACAATCTTCGGATGAACACACCCAGATCTTTGTATCTTCTTCTTTGATTTCAGCCTGATTCTTTTTACCGAAAGCCATTGGTGTAGCCTCCCTTAGACTTGAAATGATATAAAAGAGACTGACCTTCTAAAGCCAGCCTCTTTTTATTTTTAATTATATTTTAGTTACGTTTGCAGCTTGTGGTCCGCGATTTCCTTCAGTAACTTCAAACTCTACTGCTTGACCTTCTTCAAGAGATTTGAAGCCTTCTTCGTTGATTGCGCTGAAGTGTACGAATACATCGTCTTCCCCTTCAACCTCGATAAAACCGAAACCTTTTTCCGCGTTAAACCACTTCACTGTACCTGTTTTCATAGGAATGGATCCTCCAATATTTCTAAAATTAATATGCGTTTTGCTTTAATGAAAAAATCACATATTATAAAAAGTACCAATAATGATTGATCACTCTTTATAATAGGTGATTGGAAGCTGTAACTTCTTTATATTGGTAATTGCTATCTATTTATAACTATACTATGACTCACCGGCGAAGTCAAGTACAGCATACGAATGATTCTACACTATAAGTATATACGAAGAAGTAGTCATTTATTCCATTTTTTCACGATTTTTCAATGAGACCGCAAGCAATCCTTTTTCCTGAATCTCCACTCGGCTGTGACTGGTAATCATCTGGTCCGTCATGGATAATCACTGTTTTACCGATTATGTCTTTCACTTGAAAGCGATCCGTGAAAAATATCATCCTCGCTCTTCCATGGTTTGAGAAAAGTACAGGAAAGTCCCCTGCATGATTTCCGTGTGGCTGTCCATCCGGATTCCAGTGCCCTCCTGCTGAACTGAAAGGATCTTTCCCATCACCGATATCGCAAACTCCTTTTTCATGGATGTGAAAACCGTGAGGCCCTACTTGTTTCCCGTTTTTCGCTTTTTGAAATGCTGGTAACCCCTCCACCTGAACAAACACTTCCACTCCATAAGGCATCTGATAAAATTGCATCGCACCCTTCAATTCAGGTGCAAGAGGACTGCTCAAAAAGCTGACTTGAGCTGTTTCAGATGCATAGGTTTGCCGATAAGGCCCTTGCTGAGCATATGGATTCACATTAACCCTCCCCCTTTCCGTTTATGTCTATGTGTAAGGCTTGACCTTCATTCCAGAATTTGTTTACAACTTATGACCGATGTGCTACACTCCGTTTAAAACTTAATACAAAAGGAGAAAACAGCTATGAAAAAAACGTTTTTGATTGTGCTGATCGGTTTTCTCGTGACCATCGGTTTAGCTGCATGCTCGAATTCTGATGATGAATCCGCTGAAGGTAATAATGAAGAAACCGAACAAGAAAATAGCGGACAATCGGATGAAACAGCAAATGAAGAGGAAGCAACTGGGCCAGTAGCTGTTGTAAACGGTGAAGAGCTATCCCGAGAGGAGTTCAACCAGCAGTTGGACATCATGAAGCAACAGTACGAACAGTATGGCATGGATATTGAGGGTCAAGAGGACCAAATCAAACAATCGGTCGTCGATCAAATGATTGGCGCAGAACTTCTCAGTCAAAAAGCTGAAGAAGCAGATATTGAGATTTCCAGTGAAGAAGTCGATCAAAGATATGAAGAAATGACCGGTCAATTCGAGAATGAAGAACAGTTGCAAGCCGCCCTGGATGAAAATAACACTACAGAAGAAGAACTGAAAGAGCAGGTCAAACTTCAGATGAAAGTTGATGAATATATCGCTGGGGAAACAGAAGAAACTGAAGTGGCAGAAGAAGAACTGCAGACCCAATACGATACCTTAAAAGAACAGCAAGAGGATGTAGGATCATTTGAAGAAGTGAAACCTACACTTGAGCAGCAATTGAAAACGCAAAAAGAACATGAACAAGTCACAAAGCTTGTTGAAAAACTACGCGAAGAAGCCGAAGTCGAAGTCAAAATATAAGATTCACCAAATAAGAGCCCTGATAAAGGGTTCTTTTTATTTTTCATATGACTGCCTGTGAGATCTTTTGCTCTCAAAAGAAAATCCACCACTATGTTCACTCTAATTCTTCAGCAAAAAAAGTCCCCAGTCTAAGGAGGAGGAAGAAATCCTTAGACTGGGGTTTTTTTCGCTTAACTCATTTTATGAAGAAAAGAATCGTTTAGAACAGTTGCTGATAAATTTTTTCCAATGACGAAGGGTCTATCGGGTGTTCCATATTGTGCAGCAAATTATTGAAAACAACTCCGACTTGTTTCTCCCATTCTGCAGCAGAAAATTGATAAGTTTGTTCCCACTGATTAATATAATGAGAGCTCAATATTACGGATAACTGTTGCAGCTCCTGGGAAAGTACTGGTGAAGCAGACGCACTCAAGTGGTCCTTTACTATTTCCTTTTCATTCTTCTCAAAGAATGACTTTGTATTTCTAAATCCCTTTAACGCAAGGTCCTTTTGTTTCTTGTCGATGGTGACTTCCCCTTCAATAGTTGGCAGTGGCAGAGAAGGTTTTTCTTCTTGATTCAGCTTCAATGCTGGTCGGATTGTTCGAAGATCTTCTTCCAATCTCCTCCGTGATTGATCAAGGACCTCCTCGATGGTACGTTCCAATCTTACACAAACAGCTTTTGTTTCCTGGACCATTTCAAAGTTTATTTCAACAAGTAATTGCTCAAGAGCTCCTTTGAATTGATCTTTGACATCCTGCTCTTTCCCATTGATTGTAGCCGGATTGAAATGTCGTTTGAAAAAGTCGGTAAAGTTCAACATCATTCGTTCATGCACATAATACATCTGTTTTTCCGCTTTATCCTGAATCGTATCGATCGCACCGGCGTCATACCGATTCTCAAAAAGGTTTAGAGCTGATTCTTTTTCTTCCATCAACTCTTCTTTCTGATGCTGCCGTTCTTTTTCATCAAGCCTGCTTGTATGAATGAAATGGGCAATCATTTCTTTTACTTGTGATAAATCGGTTTCGATCGACTGAATAAGCATCTGAGCCAGTTCCTCTTCCAAAAATTCATGGAATGTATCTTCAAAGGAGGTGATTCCTGAATTAAGCTCGATGTTAGATCGCTTTTCTTGTAATGCATGTAAGCTTGAAACCGAGAACAAACGTGGCTGGCGAATTTGAAATTCACTAAGCTCATCCTTGATATAATTTTCGACCTGGTGAAGCTCATCTTCTGATGAAGCTAAGTCTGCTGCATTTACGATGAAAAACATCTTATCCATTGCGAAACTGTCTTTTACTCTTCCTAATTGCTTTAAGAACTTTTGATCAGCATGGGAAAAAGGATGATTGTAATAAGTCACAAATAAAACTGCATCGGAATCTTTGATATATTCAAAACTGACATCGGTGTGTCTGGCATTAACAGAATCCGCTCCCGGTGTATCGACAAGGGTGATTCCGGCTTGTGTCCACGTGCAATCATAATACAATTCCATCTCTTCGATGAAGCAGGATTTGTGTTCTTCAGCTACATAAGAGGCAAAGTCCTCCCAGGGTACTGTAAGACTTTCTCCCAAGGAAGAGCGCATTGTTTCATATCCCTTTATAAAGGCCCGCAGAAAGGTATGTTGCTTCTGGTCCAGGTGATTCCAGTCTTTCTCGGGAAGCTGCCCGGCCTCTTCGAAAACCTCATGTAAGCTGTCGGATTCAATCTGGAGATTACTTAAAATCGGTTCCAGGTCATCAAGCAGTTGATGCTCGCTTTTAATTTGAGCTTCAATGGTTTTGTCCGGTTGTTTCTCAGTTGGTGGTGAAATTTTATTAATCGTCGCAGTGGTCGGATTCGGTGATACAGGCAATACCTGATCTCCCAGAAGTGCATTTGCAAACGAGGATTTCCCTGCACTGAATGCACCGAACAAAGCAATCGTATAATGCCTGTTCTCTAACCGTTGTTGTTTCTGCACCAATTGATGGTACAGACCCTCCAGACCTTCAATGGAACGGATTGATTTTAAAGTTGTTCGGACTCTGTCTAGTGTTGTTTGCACAGAGTGGGCAGCATTCATTCGTTCTTTTACAACGGATTCCTCTCTCTTTTTCTCTTCGCTTTGTAAGGTTGGGACATCTTCAATGGACTTGGTTACGACTTGCTCATTTCTCTGTCTTAAATCTTCCATCGCTTGCTCAGAGGGTGAAGAAGCACCCTCGGAATAAAATCGATCCTTTAATTCTTTCTTGTAGGTTCGAAGTTCTTTTTCTATTTTCACCAGTTCTTCTTCAATGCCTTCTTTTTCTTCCAGCATTTGAAGATGGAGATGATGATCAGCTTGCAACTTCTGTTGCTGCTGTTTAATTTCGGTTAAGAAATCCGCTTGCCATGAACGGATAAATTGCCGCATGGCCTGTTGGATATCTTTAGCTACTTGATCTGTGTACCGGAGGATGTAAGGTCCTGTCACTTCCGCTCCCGATTCGACAAGTTTATGCAGGCGTTCTTTCGGATAGTTGAAATCAACGGCATGTACCTTTGCCAATAACTCTGTATCGGCAACGGAATATTGATCCATCGTTTTGAGCATCCGATCTCTTAATGGCCACTTCAAATTCTGCTCGATAGAACCTTGCAGCGCCTCATAGAATGCATCTTCCCTAGCTTGTCGTTCCTCTTCTGTTTTTTTCCGGGAAAAAATGATCCCGATTTTAAAATTAGGTCTGAGAGACTCCAAATACCTTTCTGCAGATTCTCTCAACCCACTTGGCATAAGATAGGCATTTGAAATGAAAGAGTATACTTGCGCTTCAAAAGCCTCCTCTGCTTCCTGATCAAGTTGCTGGTTCCTGAGAAGTTTATACTCATCTATAGGACTTTCAGCTAATTGTTGTGAAATGGATTCTTTTCTGTCTATCAAAGCTTCCTGTTGACTTTGAAACTCTTCTTCGAACTGACGGACACTTTCGTCAATGATCACTTCCGCTTCCATTTCCGCCTGTGCTGCTATCGTTTCAGGAGCGCGTTTAAACAAGTCCTCGAAGTCATCTTTCAGACGGAAGTATTCATTCTGTTCATGGGAGAAATCTCTCATTGACGTGAAATAAATCGCGCTTGGAACAATTCTCCACTGCTCCAAAGCCATTTCGACACTTTCTTTATATTGATCGAATGAGAGCTCATCTTCAACATGTTTATCAACCTGATTAATGATGATTGAAAAAGGTATTCTCCGCTTTTGCATTTCTGATAGAAACATCAAATTCACTTCAGATTGAACATGGTTATAGTCCATGACATAAAAGATATAATCCATGAGATGCAGCGAAGATTCCGTAATTAATCGGTCCGCGTCATTTGTCGAGTCAACGCCCGGGGTATCTATGACTGATACGTGGGGGGGAAGTTTTCCCTGGGGGCGGCTGATTTCTAATCCTGTAACGACTTCACCGTCTTTGCATAAAGATTTAATGGTTTCGATGTCTGTCTCGCCTTCGTACTTGACAGGCAGTCCATTTTGGAAGTTCGCTACCGTATAGGGTGAGCCTGTTTTTAAACGGACGATATTCGCACTGGTAGGAATAGGGCTGGATGGAAGCAGATCATCCGCTAGCAAGGTATTGATCACCGTTGATTTACCTGCAGAAAAATGGCCGGCAAAACCTATCCTCATATCTTGATTCGCCACTTTATCTATTAAATCCAATATTTTATTTTGATTGACCTCATCATTTTTTTCTTTTAAAGCACCATATAAGTTCTGAAATTTATCTAAATTGGTTTGTGTCATCGAAGGCATCAGTAATCTCCTTTTTCATCCTTAGTCCCTATCATTTTACTCTGAAGCTGCCTTTTGACTCAAGTATGACATTCATTAATAGCCAGAGCTGATTGATCGAACATCATTTACTGGTTGCTATGTCTTTGGGGAGGACCGTTCAACCACTCCCGAATTATTTTAATAAATCGCTTCATGCAGGTCTGGATGATGCAGAATATGGTTATGATCCGTCCCCTTAATAAACTGCACTTCATGGCCCCATTTTTCCTTCACCCAGTCCCTCAATTGTTCATGCTGGATGACTTCATCTTTCTCCCCCACATAGATAGAGATGCGGTTTTCTATCGCCTCGAATATAGTAGAAGGGATGTGTTCCAGAAACCTTGATACTAGAAGACGGAAGCTCAAATGTAACCGGCGGCTATGGTGGAATTCGTCCGGTATTTCTGCGACCGTATGCTGGTTGAATCGATGAATGTTCATCTTGTGCAGAACCATCAGAAAAAATACTTTTTTATCATAGACTGTATAGTCCACATCGGTTCTAGGTTCAGGCTGTTCTGTCGCATCATCGTGGTACACAGGCAAACGGGGATGGAAGAAAGGCGCAACAAATATGTACTCATCTGCAAGGAGTGGATTCTTCTTGATGAGGCGTAAGATGTTGGCACAACCCATGGAATGACCGATTAAAGTGATCTTTTCATATCCTTTTGCTTCGATAAAATGTATGAAATCGAACAAGTCATCATCAAATTGTCCGATGTAGCCGATATCTCCTCGGTTTTGAACATAACCTCGCAAAATCGGCAAGAATACATCAGCATTCCGCTTGCATGAAGATGCGAACTCCTTTTGATGGTCTAATTCTGCAGTAATTCCGTGAACGATAATGATCGCTTCATTGGCAGAGCTTCGGTGGGTAAAATTTACATACTGTTGTGTGGAGAAGTCTCTGGCTGTGAATTTCGACCACATCGTCTGTATCATTTTTTTCTACTCCTTTTTTGTAGATAGTCATAAAAGTCCCTGACAGGGAGATCGTTTAAAAAACGCTGTTCAATTCCTGTCATATAGTGAGGAGATAAGTATTTGGAACCTCCCCGATGGATCTCTGAAGCATAGTGTAAAGGTGGGGTAAGATCATCTTTTTTGTCTAATACAGTAAATGACAAGGCTTGAACCAATGTATCATCATTTAATATCAAATCGACGACTGTAGGACGGTATCCTCCCGTGTTGACTCCTTCACGCTGATACAAGTATTCTAAGGCATTTTCAGATATTTCATACACTACCCCCTCGACTGAATGACCTGTATCTTCAATGATATCTGCACGACCCCCGTCTGAGAGGTGGTGGGAAAATCCTAAACGGTAATGCTCCAATTCTCCCTTACCCTTCAACTCAGTAAAAAGATGGTCTACTTTATGTTCAGTGAAACGGACGTGATCCATACATGATCCGTAAGCGAAGTAATAAATAAAAGGATCGGCTGTCATTTGATGAACTTTCCAATCATTAAAGGGCACATGCGTTCCTCCGGTGGCATGCGGCCAATAATAGACAAATGCTTCAACATCTCCCTTTTCTGTTCCCACCAGGGCCGACTCTCTTTTAAATAGAGCTTCTTTTGAAGTATGCCCTTCTAAAAAATCCAAGTGTTCCAAGCTGTTCTCGTTTATTTCATACAATTCACCATAAGTGACAGCCGTATCATCTTTTATGAGTAGCGGGTAGTAGCTGGATCCGGTATAAAGACTTCCCGCTGTCCAGGCTTGTTCGGCATATAAAACTGCCTCATTTAATAAATCATGGTTTTTCTGATGTTTGCATAAGGACCCATAAACAAAAACGTACAATTTTTTCACCTCTTTTTAAGAATATCTGAAGCAGAAACTAAATCATTCTGTGATGCAGCGGACTTCACAGCATTTATGACCGCTTTTTCAACGACTTTATTTGCCAGAGCACTCAAGGCATTCAAATCACACTCCACCTCACCTGTTGCTAAAGTGAAAAGTGTGTCCCCATCAATAAATGTATGAGAAGGCCGGATCGTCCTCGCCAGCCCATCATGAGCAATGGAGGAAAGTTTATTCGCTTCAGATTTATGTAGCTTTGCGTTCGTCAATACTGCTCCAATAGTGGTGTTTTCACGGAATCGGTTAGTCTGTGATTGATCGATTCGATCTATGATTTGCTTTTCTGTATTTAAGAAGCGTCCAGCATTTTGCAGACCGGCTATGACTTCACCGGTATTCGGATCTACGACATCACCGAAACAATTGACAGCCACTACTGCTCCCACTTTGAGCTCCCCTACTGAATATGCGTAACTTCCTATTCCGCCCTTCATACTGTGTTTCCGGCCAAGAGCTTTTCCTACCGCCGCCCCCGCACCTGCACCGTAATTCCCAGGTTTGAAACCAGGAATCTTCCAGGCAATTTCAGAAGCGCGATACCCCATTTCCTTGTCGGGGCGTATGTTCGCGCGTCCTTCAATTAAATCAAAAAGGATGGCCCCGGGAACAATCGGTACTCTTGTGACTCGGACATCAAAACCGACGTCGTTTTCTTCCAGGAACTTCATCACACCAGAGCCAACATCCAAACCGAAAGCACTGCCACCTGCTAAAAAGATCCCATGAACTTCCTGGACAAGGTTTTCAGACTGCAGCAGGTCCGTTTCTCTCGTTCCCGGTGCTCCACCACGGACATCCACCCCTGCAACGGCACCATTTTCACAAAGAATGACCGTACATCCTGTATGGCCCTCCGGATCTTCTTTTTGACCAATGGAAAACCCATTTATATCGTTTATATGTATCGATTTCATGAACAGAAACTCCTTTTTTTATGTTTGTAAGATCTGCTTACAGGGGAATCATGAAATTGTATGAGAGAGGAGGTACTTGACGATGGAAAGAAAACAAATAACAGTCCATGGCCGCGTTCAAGGCGTCGGCTTCCGGGCAGCGACAAAGCAAGTAGCAGATCAAATCGGGATTTATGGGCTTGTGAAAAACCAGCCCGATGGTACCGTATTGATAGAAGCAGAAGGGCCGACTGATCAGCTCAGTAGGTTCATAAAGGAAATTGAAGATGGACCGACACCCTTCAGTAAAGTAGAAAACATGGATGTTCAAGAAAAAGATCAACTGGATAACCATAAAAAATTCAAAGTTGTCCAATAAAGATGACCGCAGTTTACTGCGGTCATCCATTTTTTATTTTTGATGCATCGGCCGCACAATCACTTCATTCACATTAACATAAGATGGCTGGGTGACAGCATAAGCGACGGCTCTAGCGATATCATCAGCTTCAAGCGGATCCATACTTCTGTCTTTGAACATGTCAATGACATCGCCATCTGTAATATGTTCAGTAAGTTCTGTATCGACCGCTCCTGGAGAAATGTTAGTCACACGGACTCCAGACCTGGATAATTCTTTTTCCATTCCCATCGATAGTGCTTTCACTGCATATTTGGTCGCACTATATACGGTGCTGGAAGGGAAAACTTCATGGCCGGCAACAGATGAAACGTTGACGATGTGGCCCGCTTCCTGTTCGAGCATCGCAGGCAGACATGCATGTATACCGAACAAGACCCCTTTGATATTAACATCAACCATTTGTTCCCATTCATCAACATGATCATTTTTCAAAAAGGATAAGAGCATAACGCCCGCATTGTTCACTAAAATGTCTACTCGCCCATAAGCGGACTTCGTTTCTTCTATAAGATTTTCTACATCTTCCCTTTTGGTGACATCTGTTTCCACGACTTTAGCTTCTACACCATGTTGTTCTGCGATCTCCTCAGCAAGATCTTTCAACTTCTCCGCTCTTCTTGCTGCCAAAACAACATTCATGCCTTCATTCGCCAGCTGATGAGCAATGGCTTTTCCAATTCCGCTGCTAGCCCCTGTAATAATGGCTGATTGATTATTTAAGCTTGTCATAGATACTCCTCCCTTATTATAGTCCTCTTTGTATCTACCCTGAATAGAGGGGTTCCTATACATTCAGTCGTTGTCTATGCGGAAAGTTCCATAAGTACATATACGAAAAAACCGCCCCATGTGTAGGACGGTTTTCTAATATGTTCATTACTGTTCTTCAAAGAACTTCCGGTTCATTTCGATGTATGGCGTTTCTTTTTCTGGTACCTCATCTTCGATATAAATCGCTTCAACCGGACAAACAGCTTCACATGCACCACAATCTATGCAAATCGCAGGATCGATATAAAACATATCTTTCCCTTCTTCGATACAATCTACTGGACACACATCGACACATTCCCCGGATTTCTCCTCTTTACATGGGGATGTAATAACAAATGCCATCGATCTTCTCCTCCTTCATGTTGGATTCGAGTGCTTATACAACTACCATTCACCTTTATCGGCAAAGATAAACACCACAATATATAATAACGATTTTATAGAAAAATCGCAATTCCTTCAATGGTTCGACTATTTTTGCACGGGAGTTGAAAGAAAAGGGGAGACTGAAGATTTCCCACTTCAGTCTTCCCAAATTCTTTCAACTATATATTCTCCACCCTGTTTTTGGATTAAATAAACATCCGGGCGAGAGAGGCGTTTCCAATCGTAAAAACCGATTTCCCGATTATACTTTTGCAAAAGTAAGGCAAGTAAATTTCCATGCGTGACGAGGAGGACATTCCCACAGTCCTGACTCTCTAGTTCATCTATGAGAGTCACAACTCTTTTCTTAGCTTCCTGTGAAGATTCTCCACCAGTCAATTTCAGATCAGGATCTTGAAAGGTGTCGTGGAGGACTTCTTCCCAATCATCAATGGGTTCATGACTCAGCACCCGTTCTTCCAGCCGTTCGTCTTTCTCAATGTCGATCCCTTTATTTCTGGCGAAAGGTTTGATCGTTTCTACGGCCCTTAAATAAGGACTTGAGATAATCCGGTTGACTTCATAGCTAGCTTGATCCAAGAAATTAGCCAGCGTTTGAGCTTGCCTGATTCCTAGTTTCGTCAAGGGTGAATCTTCATGCTGTCCTTCAGTTTCACTGTGGCGTACTAAAATTAGTTTGTCCATACGGACCCATCCTCCCCTTTCCATCACCTTATATCCATTATGGCTGATGGAAGGAGTGTTGACAAGGAAAGCTAAGAAATATCGTCATTTTTATACACTCGTTTTCCTCTATGCCATGTTTCAAGCACCTCGATTTGAGCCAAGTCGGCCGGATCGACTTCCTGAGGGTGCCTGTCCAATAATATGAAATCTGCCTGATAACCAGATTCTATCATTCCCTTGTTCCCTTCCCTGTATTCCAGTGCTGCAGGGGTTTTTGTAAATCCTATAAAGGCCTCATCTACCGTTAGTTTTTCCTGAGGCATCCATCCTCCTTCAGGTTTCCCTTTAAGATCTGTCCGGTTAACGGCAGCAAATATCGTTACCCACGGGTTTAATGCACCTATCGGCAAGTCTGAACTCAGGGTCAGGGGAATATGGTCTTTTTGTAAACTGCGAAAAGGATCACAGTAAGGGAGAAGTTCATCTGGTGACCAGTTTTGTTTCTTATCCCATTCTTCTAATAAAAATGAAGGCTGTGTTTCAATATAAGGTTTCAATCTTCTTAAGCGGTCAATTAAATCTGGTGCAAGGGTTTGGGCATGGATGATTCTGTGACGCAGTTTCCCGGTAGTTGCCGACGGCTGCTCCAACGCTGTCACTGCTTGCTCTACAGCCTTATCCCCGATCGCATGCATGGCTACTTGCATTCCGTTCTCACCTGCTGTACGAACTATGTCATTTAACTGGTCTTGCGTATAGATCAACAATCCTGCTTTTGATGGCTCCACTGGATAAGGGTTCCTCATCGCAGCAGTATATAAGCGCTGGGTACCGTCTAAGAATATTTTCACTGCTCCAACCTTCACTTGTTTTGTTCCTTCACCTGACCTCTTCTGGTTATTGTTCAAGTATTCTCTTAAATCGTTTATGTTAAAGATATAATGGTGAAGATGAACATCAAAAGGCAGTTCCCCTTCCTTTTCCAATTCTGTATAGGCATTCCACAGCCTGTCATAGGAACCGATGAAATTGATGTCATCCGTATGGAACGAAGTGACTCCATGTTCACTTAGTTTAGGGGCTGCTTTTCTTAATGCTTCTTTCGCATCTTCTGTGGAGCGCCCCCAGAAATGGCGTTTGATGTAATGGACAGCTGTATCTTTGAAACGTCCGTTCCACTGGCCGTCCGCGTTTTTTTCTTTGAATTCCTCCGGCTCTTTCTTGAAATCTTCTTCCTTTTTCAATAACTCTATCGCTTTTTCACTTATCACACATTCATGGCCATCTTGATGCATGAAATACATATAGGCATTTACTTGGATTTCATTTAGGTCATCAGCGGTCAGAAGGTGGTCGATATCTTCAAACAGGTCGTCATTGAACCCTTTTCCATAAACCCAATCATATTGCTCTAATTCACTATAATGATTTTCTATCAGTAATTTCATTTCTTTCCAGCTGGTAACTTCTGTCAAATCAAGTTCTTTTTTCAACAGGCCATACCGCAAAAAATGCATATGACTATCATTAAATGATGAACATAGCACTTTACCATCCCCGTTGATAGTTTCCTCTTTCCCTTCATAAGGAGAGGAATGGATCGTCTTTATTTGCTCACCTTCGATCTCTACGGCATACTTCTGATTTTGATTAAATGACCGATAAGGTTGAAATATCCTTACATTTTCCAATATCATGACAGTTCCGTCCTTTCGGTAATACATTCATATTTCATTAACCGCCTTTTACCAATGGTAAACATGCCCCATTGAACTTGTCCTATTCCAGCACTAGAGAATCAAAAAGAGCTGACGGGGGGAAATTCCCTATCAGCTCTCTGCGTGTATTTCTTTAAAGTAATTTTTATAAAAACCACCCATACGTCCGGTGTTGTCAATGATAAAGTAAAACTCTTCACTTTCATTTTTAACATCGTATACTTTACCAGGTGTCAAAACATTGTTGACCACGAACTTCTCTGCATCATTGTGGACACATTCAATCTGTTTTATTGTTTCATTCTCTTCCCAAGTTTTATGGATCATCCAAAAACCCTCCTAGTTTCCTGAGTGTGTTCTTATCATACAACGAAAGAAAGCTGGACTCAATATGAGAGGAGCGTTAAAAATTATCCTTGTACCATCCTGCAGCTGCCTTCACCTCATTTTCTGTAAGGCGGTGTCCCATTTGTTCCCACTGTTCGGTGACTTCTGCTCCTGCTTCAGAAAGCAGTTTTTTCAAATCGACTGTTTCTTGAGCTGAACAGATCGGGTCGTTTTCTCCAGCTCCGATGAATACAGGAAGCCCATTTAATCCAGGGATGTCTATGCCTCTCCGTGGCACCATCGGATGGAATAGGACAGCTCCCCGCAAACTGTTTTCATAATGGAACAGTAAACTGCCTGCGATATTCGCTCCATTTGAATATCCGACAGCAATCACGTTTGAGCGATCAAACTTGTATTTTTTTGCAGCTTCCGATATGAATGTGTTTAATTCTTTAGTGCGTTCAATCAAATCTTCTTCATCAAAGACCCCTTCACGTAGACGTTTGAAGAATCGAGGCATACCATTTTCAGATACGTTCCCACGGACGGATAAAACAGAAGCATCAGGGTCGATCATTTCCGCAATGGGTAACAGATCTTGTTCTGTCCCTCCTGTTCCATGGAGAAGAAGAAGCACCTTCTCACTATTTCCACTGCCCTTTTGAAAAATGTGTTTCATAAGCATAATAAATGAACCTCCTACATACTTGTTTACATAATAATATTCAAGTAACTTCACTAGATTGTTCAGCTTTATTTTATCTTTAATTCGAGATAGTGTCAAAGATCAGCCACTTAGATAAGTCTTGTATTTTTGAAATATAATTGGGAGAACAAGAATGATGGTCAGTAACCGTATCGTTTGTAATGAACTGACAATCGCTGGCTGACCTCCTGTTTGTTCTGCTGTGATTGCCATCTCTACTAAACCCCCCGGGGCTAACGACAACACCGCTGTAATGATGTCCATCCCGGTCCAGGCTGCCAGTAAAAAAGATAAACCGATGCCGAGGACAATCATAAAGATAGCCAAAGTTAAAAAATAAAGACACGTTTTCCCTGCTTTTATGATGTCACCTAAAGAAATCGTGTGCCCTAGAAAAGTTCCAATCAGTAACTGAGCCAAAACGAATAGGAAATCTGGTAACTGAAAAAAAGTAAGGCCCACCGTCTGTAAGAAACCGATCAGCAGCATCGGGACGATGACTAAAGAAGCAGGAATACGATGCTGCCATTTCCAGCCCAGGGCAAAAGCGAATAAATAGATGAGAATAGTCCATATGGAACCGTCATTTACCGCCAGAGTATGCGGTTCAACAGCTGCACTAGAAGATTCACTTAACATATGCGTGACAAAGAAAGGTAAAATGAATAGCACGCTCAAAAGTCTCAATGTATGAAAAATCGTGATGAGCGCACTATTTCCATTTAATGATTCACTTACGGCGATCATTGCAGATAGACCCCCTGGGGAACTACCCACAAGACTCGTTGTTTTGTCTATTGACGTCATTTTTGATATGTACAACCCGATCATCAAACTTACAACAATCATAAAAAGCGAGAGTATCGTATAAGGTACCAGATAGGGAACAATGTATGTAAAGGTGTGAGAAGAAAAAGTAAGCCCGATTTGGATACCAAGCAGTGTAAATGCAAGGTCCCTGGCCCCTGGCAGCACCTTCGATTCAGCTTTCCCAAAAAATTTCATAAAAATAATGGTAGTGACAGGCCCTAAAATCCAGGGAATAGGCACGTGTAATAAGGAAAAAAGCCAACCGCCCAACCAAGCAATCGAATAGGTGAGATACATGGAGCGACTCTTCAACAACTTCCCTCCTTTCAAAAAATCAGTGCCTAATACTATAATGAAATGTCATTATGGACTAGTGGTTTTAGGGAGACGACGCGATATAGAAGAAATATAATCATATACAGGTGCGGTGATGACCGCAAGCGGAACGACTAAAATCGAGAAGATCTCCACTCAGACCAATCCAGAGAGTTATCTGGAAGATGAAGAGTCCTGGCCTTATGGATTACTGACCGAATTGCGCAACCCCTTCCAATTGGAGAAAAGCCGCTTCCTTTTATAAGGATAGCGGCTTAATCTTTCCTATTCAAAATTCCATGTTCAATCATATTAAACAATTGAGTGGCCATAACCTGGACACCCATTTTTTGACGATTTGGAAATAGAATCGAATGGAAAATCAAGTCACCAATCAGTCCTTCATCCGCTTCTGTTTCCCATATCTTCTGCTCTTTCGCTTCCCGGATCCATATCATCATCTCTTCATAAGTAATCATCAGATCCTCATGCAGTTCTGTTTTGTAAAACATCGCTAAATTTTTATCACTGGATTGCAGTTCACGTATCATTTGATCGATATGATGAATTTGTGCATGTTCCAATAAAACAAGGAGGAGTTGATATAATTTATCATTCGGTGGATCATCCGCTGGGATGTCCTTTATTTTTCGACCCATTTCGTCCATCATAGCCTTCATATATGCAAGGATGAGTTGATCTTTATTGTCATAATATTCATAGAGAGTACTTCGACTTACATCTAACATCACGGCCAGCTTCTTGAAGTGAACGCCTTTGATCCCTTCCTCACGTAAAACTTCACCTGTGACCGTCATGATTTCTTCTTTCGACAATATCCGTTTTCTACCCAAAGCTGTTCCTCCTCATCCCTCTTCTATTATAGCATGAGAGGAGCTGCCTATCTATTTTCTAAATCTGTGTTTCATTCAAACATATAGGTCAGATAACCATACCCTTTCTGCTCCATTTCACCTTTTGGAATAAATTCGAGAGCGGCCGAGTTGATACAGTATCGAAGACCACCTTGCTCCCTCGGCCCATCCTCGAATAAATGACCTAAATGAGAATCCGCACTGTCACTCCTTACCTCTGTCCGGAACATACCATGAGAGGTATCAACTTCTTCCTTCACCTGTTGTTTTTCAATCGGTTTTGTGAAGCTCGGCCAGCCACATCCAGCATCATACTTGTCTTTAGAACTGAATAGCGGCTCTTTGGAAACAATATCTACGTAAATACCTTCTTCCTCATGATCATGATAGTGGTTTTGAAAAGGACGTTCTGTCGCATTCTCCTGAGTAACTTTATATTGTACATCAGACAGACGTTTTTTAAGCTCTTCCTGGTTTTTTGGATAGCTCCAGCGATCTTTGATGAAATCTGCTCGTCCGGATCCTTTCTTATACCGTTTATAATGAAAAGCGTTCTTTTTATAATAGTCTTGATGTTTGTCCTCTGCTGGGTAAAAAGTTTCTGCTGGTAAGACTTCAGTGACAATCGGTTTTTTGAAGATTCCGGAATTCTCTACTTGTTTTTTGCTTTCTTCAGCTATCTCTCTCTGTTGTTCGCTATGGTAATAGATTGCTGTTGTATAGGACTTCCCTCGATCAGCAAACTGTCCACTGGCATCCGTAGGATCGATTTGCTTCCAAAAAAGGTCCACAAGCCGTTCATATGGAAAGATTGAAGGGTCGTATGTGATCTGAACCGCTTCCCGGTGTCCAGTGGTTTCAGTAATGACTTGTCTATAAGTCGGGTTCTCTGTATGTCCGCCTGTATAACCAGATACGATCGACTCAATGCCGGGCCTTTCATCGAAGGGCTCGACCATACACCAAAAACACCCGCCTGCGAATGTTGCCGTTTCTAATTGTTGTTGATTCATATTAAAACCTCCTCAAACGTAGGTTCTTCCTTTTATTATAGTACATGTTCCTATTCTTGCTAATTCACAAAAAAAAATCAAGCTACATGCACAGCCTAAATGTATAACCTGGGCTGTGATGCACCTTGACTTCTATTTTTCGATTGTCGGGAACTGGCTATACTGCTTGATTCCCTATCCCCAGAAATAGACTCTAGCTCTTCATCGGCTGAAGTCTCCTCTTCATCCGGTTCATTCATGATTTTCATCATATTGATCATTGCTGGAATATTCTTAAGCATTGGACCATATTGCTGCATCATTGGTGCAGCTGACTGCATTGCTTTCAATGCAGTTTGCATATGACCAAGCCATCCGACACCTCCAGCTTTAGCTGCATTACCTGCTGCGCCCAAAACATTCGTGCCTAAACCTGAACCCCCTCCGAAGAAACCCGGAGTTCCAAGACCAGCGTTCCCCCACATCCCTGGAGCCCCAAAACCGCTGAGTCCCCCTCCTCCTGCATTCATGAATGGAGCGATGGACCTCATCATATTTTGAGGAGCTGCTGCTTGTTGAAAACCAGGAAATTGACCCATGGGAGGGTATGGTGGTTGACCTGTCGGAAACATAAAAACCCCTCCGAAACATTAGAATACTGTAGCATATGCCTGATTTTTCAACTGGTATGGGCGCTTCCCTCATCAGGTTTTGTGGGCAACCGCCAATCCACTGGCTTTTCACCGTTGTCCATTAAAAATTGATTGGCTTTTGAAAAAGGACGGCTCCCGAAGAACCCTTTATGAGCAGCAAAAGGACTCGGATGTGAGGAAGTAAGGACCAAATGTTTACTTGTGTCTATCGAAGCCCCTTTTTTTTGCGCTTGTTTTCCCCATAGGAGGAAAACCACCGGTCGCTCCCTTCGGTTCAAAGTTTCTATGACAGCATCCGTGAATTTCTCCCACCCGATTCCTTTATGAGAATGCGCCTGGTGTGCTCTTACCGTCAACACATTATTAAGTAACAATACTCCCTGTTTGGCCCAATGAAGCAAATGGCCATGCTCAGGAGTCGGAAGGTCCAGATCATCTTCCAGTTCTTTATAAATATTCCTAAGAGAAGGTGGTATCTTCACCCCGGGCTGTACCGAGAAACTGAAGCCGTGCGCCTGTCCCTTTCCATGGTACGGGTCCTGCCCGATAATGACCACCTTCGTCTCACTGAAAGAGGTAGCCTGAAGCGCGGCGAAAATTTCATACATATTCGGATAGACGGTTTCATTCTGATATTCTTCTTTAAGTTTTTCTCGTAACCGAAGGTAATAAGGCTTATCAAATTCTTCTTTCACGTGGAAATCCCAGTCATTATTTAATATCTTAATCGTGCACACCTTCCTTCAAAAAGACTGATTATATTTCCTATTTATTCGTGTTGATATTTCCCGGGCAAGCGCAGGATATGACAGGCCTCCATTCAAAGCGACGTCAGTAAATGACAGATAATAGCGAGAGTCCTCGATAGTTGTGAAAAGTCGCTTAGCTTTTTGCGAATGATAGGCGCTTAATATTGATCTCCGAGTATAACTGGGGAATATTGCTTCAAATCCCCCTGACTTTTAAACGGAAATTCACTGAAATACAAATGCGACCGTTGAACCTTTCGGGCCGGAATCAATCTGCAATTTCGCCGGTATTTCTTCTTTCAATTGAGGCACATGGGAAATGATGCCCAGCATCCTGTTCCCATCCTGCAAACTGCGGAGACAACCGATGGCTTGCTCCAACGATAGTTCATCCAACGTTCCAAATCCCTCATCGATGAATAATGTATCAAGCTGGACCCCGCCAGCATGGGATTGGACAACATCAGCCATACCTAAAGCAAGACTGAGAGAAGCTTTGAATCCCTCCCCGCCTGAGAGTGTTCTTACCGAGCGCTGTTGACCTGTATGGTGATCAATCACTTCCAGATCGAGTCCGCTTTGTGCTCCTCTTTTTGCAACAGCATCACTCCGTATAAGCTGGTAGCGGTGGTCAGTCATTTGATCTAAACGCAGATTAGCCTGTACCAATATTTCATCCAGAAATGAAGCTAGGACATAGCGTTCCAATGATAGACGAAGATGATTATCCCCACTGGCGAGCTGTGACAATTCTGCAATATCATAATACCGTGCTGCCAATTCACCCTGGTCTTCCACAAGAGTAGCTAAGCTATCTTGGATGGTGTGGTTTTGTCGCAAGGAAATATTCATTTCATTCAATTTTTCCTGTTGGGCGGTCAAGGTCTCATAAATGTCATTCCATTCTTGTTCAATCTCTTTAATATCAGGTTTTGATTGATGCTCCAGTTTCCTGTCAAGTTCTCTCAATCGTGCAGCAACAAGGTCAATCCGCTTTTGGTAGACTTCTATTTTACTAGTTAAATCCTCTAATTCTTCTGTGGATTTAAGTGCTTTATGATATGATTCTACGGACGTAAAGGAAAATTGAACAAGCGTTTGATCAAATTCCTCTTCTCTTTGAGCCAGTGTCGTTTCAGCTTCTTGCAAATACTTGTCTCCCTCATTCACCATTGTCTGCATTTGATGAAATTCATCGCGTTTGTTTGTATATGATTTTTGAATTTCTTCCCAATCTTTCAATGCCTTTCGATATGCCTTCTCTTTATTTTTCACTTCGTCAGTGAGGACCTGTGCATCCGTGGAGGAGAATGGATATTTTTCCTTCATCGTTTTATGATCGGATTCCAGTGAAGTCAATTCCTGCTGTTTCTCATAAAATTCGTTGCGGACCTTTTCAATGTTAACTTGGAGTTGTTGTTCCTTCTCCTCCAGATCATCCAATTGCTTAACTGCAGAGGAAATATCATTCGCTTTTTTCTCAAGCTCCTGACTGACTTTTTCCAACTCATTCATCTCTTTTTGACATTGCTTCATGGCTGTTGAGATTGCTTCATCATTCAAGTCTTCCACATGCTCTGCCAAATCTCTATACACTTTCTCGGTAATTCGCCTTTGGCTCTCTCCATCAGACCTCACTTTCACCGCATTGTCCTGAGCCTTTTGATACTCACGATCCGCCTTTTCGAACGTATGCTTTAAGTTCTCCAGCGCCTCCTCATCAATGATATTAGAAGGTCTTTCCGCATGAAAAGGATGTTCTTTTGATCCACAGACAGGGCAGTGATCACCTGGCTCCAACTGCAAGGATAATGTGTATGCGTGATGTTTTCTGATTTCTTCTAAGGCAACTTCGTAAGTTTTTTTTGAATCTTCCTGTTTCTTTTTAATCCGTTGGAATTGCTTCATGAATGTTTGATAATTCACGCGCATTTTTTTCAACTTTGCCCACTCTTCATCTAATTGACCAAGGCTCTGCATTCTGGTTTGAAGTCTTTGACGTTCTTCTTTTTTCTCAAATTGAGCTTGAGCTACCGTTCGCTCTTCTGCAGTCTTTGATCTCAGTTCTTTTTTCCTCTTCACGAGCTGTGCCTGCTCCGCCTGAAGTGATTCTGAATGCTTTTTCTTCTCTTCCATAACTTTTTCAGCATGGTTAAGCTTATCTGCCAATTGAAGAAATTCATCCAGCTTGTTTTTTTCTTCAACTTTCTTATCCCATTCTACTTTTAACTGCTGCCGCTCTTCCTCTTTTTCCATTTCTGCTCTATATTTGTTTTCAAGCTCTTCGAAATCAGCTTTTACTTGAACTAATCTTTCCTCTTTTTCTTTCTGTTTCTTCTTCCACTGATTGAACTCCTGTTTACGCTCTTCGTATTGTTTTTCATATGGGAAAACTTCTGCAGCGTTGTTCGCTAAGGAAACATCATGCTTTAATCGATCGATATGCTTTCTGTTTTCATCGAGCTCAGATTTCTCTTTAAGTAATGCATCCCTTTCCTCAAAAAGTTCAGCGGTTTGCTTCATTTCATAAAGCTGTTTTTGTAACTTGTCTGATTTTCGTCTTAAATGATCTAAGTGTTCCTTTTCTTCTGAAACCAGCTTTTCTTGAGAGTCGATCCGTTGTTTAAGGCGTTCCCTTATTTTAGAGAGGTCTTCATTTTCTACTGCATGGTCACTGTCCATTCCCCATTGGATTTTGTTGATCTCCTGCTCTATTTTCCATTCGAATTGCTGAATTTCTTTTTCCAATTCTTTAGAATGTTTTTTGAAATAGTCCGTGAGTTGAGAGAAAAACTCCGTTTTAAATATTCTTTGTAGTATTTCTTCCCGCTCTTTACTATTTTCAGAGATGAGTTTCCGGAATTCCCCTTGTGGGATCATAATCATTTTTCTGAACTGTTCGTAATCAAGTCCCATGATCTCTTCAATATGCTCATTCACTTCTTTTATTTTAGAAGCAATCAGCTTTTCTGAATTCTCATGTGTCATATATAATTCTGCACGTGCCGGTTCTTCTTTCCAGCCCTCTCCCCGTTCTTTCTTCTTCTGTTGTTTAGGCATACGGACTACACGATACATTTTGCCGCGTAATTCGAATTGAAAATCTACATATGTAGGTTCGTCTGGAGGGGCAAAATGACTTCGCATAGTATCCTGATCACGATCACTTCCGCTTGCACGACCATATAACGCGAAACACATCGCGTCGAAGATCGTAGTTTTACCTGCTCCAGTCGGACCTGTAATCAGAAATATCGTTTCCTCGCCTAAAAAGGTGAAATCTACGGTCTGTTTATCCCGGTATGGGCCGAATGCGCCCATGGTTATAGATAGAGCTTTCACCTTATTGCCCCCTTTCTTTTTCTTTTATGTGATGTACAGCTTTTTCTATCAGCTCTCTACGTGCAGCGGGCAGTTGAGACCCTTTGATATCTTCATAAAACGAAGCAAATAATTGATGATGAGATAATTTTTGTCTTTCTTTCATTTGATTCAATTCATCCAAACGAGGATTCGTCCTCGATTTACGTCTCTCCAAGTGAAGGATGTTCGGATATATTTGACGGAGTTTGCCCATTGGATCGACCAATTGTCCATCGTCCAATAGGCGGATATGTAGGTAATTTTCAGGGTTTTCAGCTGCGCCCCCTGCTAATAATTCCTCGAAATAACCTTCAATCACTTCGAAGTCGCGTTGTGGCGTAAGAGGTATTTGTTGAATCTCATTATTTCCTGCCTCATCCATTTCTACAATTGTCACTGATTTTTGATGGTTCACTTCAGAAAAAGAATATTTTAAAATAGAACCGCTGTACCGCACCCACTCGCGAGTGACACGCTGGGGTTGATGAAGGTGTCCAAGAGCGACGTAGTGGAAGTCTTTATATAAATTCGCATCTACATATGGACTCCCCCCGACCATAGAAAGACGCTCTTCTGACTCTGATTCCATGCCACCAGCCAGAAAAGCATGGCCGATCCATACATGCCTCTCTTTCATATCAAAGCGGTTTTGGATGTCCTGTACCAACTTATTCGCTGCCTGGTGATGGGATTTAATTTCATTATCCTCAAAAACATAGGCCACTTCAGCAGGTTCTATGTAAGGAATCAGGTGGAAATGTACCGGCCCGTGTTCATCGTAAAGAGTTACGGGCTGCCGTTCTTTCTTTAATTTTGTATCTAAGAATAAACCTTGCTTACGAAAGAGCTCACTGCCGAATTGGAGTCGATCCGGGCTATCATGATTACCGGAAATAGCCAGGACCGGAATTTGAAAATCATTGATCAATGTGGTGAGTGTATCATTCAGTAATTCTACCGCTTGTTTCGGTGGAATGGATCGGTCATATAAATCCCCTGCAATAAGAATGGCATCAGGCTTTTCTTCTTTTACGATTTGGATAAACTGATGCAGAATAGACCTTTGATCTTCTGTCATATGTACATAATTGACAATTTTACCCAAATGCCAATCTGCTGTATGCAATAGTTTCATTTTTACACCTCTCCTCATTCAGTCCTCTTCCATTTTATACATTTCATAGAGACGGTCGAAAGCAGAAAGCGCACTTGGAAAGGGAGCATTCCACTCTAAATAGCGACTGATCTCATCGTAAGTTTTGGCTTGTTTCGGGAAGCTGTGATCTCCGAACATCCACTCGGCTAATTGCTTTTCTTCATCATCTGTGCGATTTCCACGGTAACGCATCATATAATGATAAAAAGATCTCATCGTAATTTTCCTCCTCGGTTATATCTATCTTAGTTTTATCACGATAAACTCGTATCATCAAAAGATAAGAATCCAATTCTAAAGAAAAAGAACCCTCTATATAAGAGGATTCTTCTATATTAATCGGATTCCATGAATTCACGGTGATTTTTAATTTTTTTCCGGTAAACGATCCTCGATAAAACGATACTGATTTCATATAAAATGATCAGTGGTCCAGCAACCACCAGCTGAAGAATGAAATCTGGTGGGGAGATGATTGTACCAATGATAATTAGAACGAAATAGGCGTATTTTCTGACTTTCACTAAAAAGACAGGATTAACGATACCAAGACTGGTCAAAAACATCGTTAAAATAGGAATCTCAAAAAGTACTGCAAAAGGAATCGTCACCCTGAACAGGAAACGGAAATAACGTTCGACCGTGTAAATCTCATTGAACATTCCATCGTTCAAGGACAAAAGAAACGGCAGGATCAACTGGACGAATATGACATATCCGAATGTTAATCCACCTAAAAACAACAGGAAAATGGCAGGAATATAGGATAGGGAAACCCGCCTCTCCTTAGGTGTCAAAGCTGGTTTGATAAATAACCATAACTGCAGGGCTAGAATTGGTAATGTACCTATGATGGCCACAATACTTGCAATCGTAAAGATGATCCAAATGATTTCCCCAGGACTTGTCATATTCAATTCAAAAGGAAGATCTTTAATGAAGAAGGTTTGGATTTGTTCGACATAAAGGAAACCTGCAATGAAAAATAGAATGAAGAATGCAAGTGTCCAGATGACCCTTTTCCTTAATTCACTTAAATGATCCGTTACGTTCATCTCAATATCTTCTGTTATTCTTTCTTCAGACATGCATTCACCTCCAGGCCTTGATGAGCCTGACAAAAAGAAGATGTAAGGGGCGTCCCTTACACCTTCTTTATTCATTTATTCTTTGTTTTTCTTCTCAGTCTTATTGCTCTCATCATCAGACATAATGTCTCCTGTGGCTTTTTTGAATTCTTTCAAAGAGCTGCCGAATGCTTTTCCGATTTCAGGCAGTTTTGAAGGGCCGAAGACGACTAGTGCAATGATCAGAATTAAAATAAGACCTGGTACACCGATGCTTGATAACATGGTTGATCACTCCATCTGTTATGTGTTCAAAAACTTCACTATGTTATTTCTCCGTCTTTTCTTCCTTGCTTTCATCTGTAAGATCACGGGCTGAGTTTTTAAACTCTTTCAATGTATCCCCCGCTGCTTTACCGATTTCCGGTAATTTTTTCGGTCCGAAAATGACTAGAGCAATGGTCAATATCAAAATCAGTCCTGGTATTCCGATACTTGACAGCATGTAAATTCACCGCCTTTTAATGGTTCTATCGACTATTATACAAGAGTAGCATTCGAATTAAAACAAGGACACAAATTGTTCATGAAATACCTGTTTCTTCCCCATCATACCACGTCCGCCCAAGCCATGTCTCTATTTGCTCCCATTTTTCAATAATTCTTCCGCACGCTCATATTCTTCGGGAGTGTTCATATTAAAAAAATGGCGAGACACATCACTTTCAGGAATATCTAGTAACTCCTCCATGTAATAGGTGTTGATCTTTTCAAGTAACCCTGCAACTTTACGATCCCCACTTTCAAGATATCCAGTCAATTCTGGTAAAATACGGCGATTATAAAGGCCTGATAATGGATGAATACGCCCTTCAAAGACCGGAATAATCGCATCTCTGTCTTGCTCCCGAAAACGCAGTATGGAGTGATAAACTTCTGCACTTATGAAAGGCGTATCTGAAGCAGTTATAAGGAACCACTCCTCCCCCCGCTCCTTCATCACAGCATGAATCCCCCCGAGTGGGCCAGCGTCATCGAATCGATCTTCAATAATAGGAAACAACAGATGCGACTCCTGATTCTGATTGATAACAATCTGAGAAGTAATACTCGAAAGGGTTGATGTAATACGATCGAGCACACGTACATCTCCTAAAAGCAAATCTGCTTTATCTCTTCCCATCCGCGTCGAACCGCCTCCGTTAAGGACAACTCCACACACTGTGCCTGCAGACATCAAGAAGTCTTCCGCTCATAAGTTCTGAAATAGTAATCATATGGGTTCTTTTCGTCTTTTTTCCCTTTTGTTTCTGAGATGAGTTCCCACTCTGCTTCATTATACGCAGGGAAGTACGTATCCCCTTCAAACTCATCGTCAATCAAAGTTAAATACATCCGGTCGGCATAAGGAAGCATTTTCTCAAAAAGTACGCTGCCTCCGATGACGAACCATTCTCTTTCCGGCTCGTCCCTTTCCAACTGCACAATTTCATCAATAGAATGAATCACTGTGCAGCCTTCACGGTTATATTCCTCATTATGAGTAATGACAATATGTTCACGCTCTGGCAGCGGCTTTCCGAAAGATTCAAATGTTTTTCTTCCCATGATGATTGTCTTGCCCCAAGTCATATCCTTGAAGAACTTAAAATCATTCGGGATATGCCATGGGAGATCGTTATCCTTCCCGATCAAACGGTTTCGGTCCATTGCAAAAATAAAAGAAATCATCTTTCCCTCTCCTTTTCTTCACCTTACTAAACAGCTACAGGTGCTTTTATGCTCGGGTGAGGATCATAGCCTTCCACTTTAATATCCTCCAAATCGAAATCAAAAACACTTATTTTTTCTTTATTCAATAATAATTTCGGGAGTGAACCGGGCTCCCGTGATAGTTGTTCTTTAATTTGCTTCGTATGGTTGCTGTAAATGTGAGCATCCCCAAGTGTATGAATGAATTCTCCCACACCAAGGTCACACTCATGGGCAATCAAGTGGGTAAGTAAGGCATAACTCGCTATATTAAAGGGTACTCCAAGGAAGATGTCTCCGCTTCTCTGATACAGTTGACAGGAGAGCTTCCCATCAGCCACATAAAATTGAAAAAGAGCGTGGCACGGAGGCAGAGCCATATTTGATGGCACATCTTCAGGGTTCCATGCCGTCACGATATGTCTTCTTGAATCAGGGTTATGTTTAATACTTTCAATCACATTTTTCAATTGATCGATCGTATCTCCCCGGCTTGTCTGCCAATGGCGCCATTGTTTTCCATAAACCGCTCCCAAATCACCAAATTCATCAGCAAAGCGGTCATCATCCAAAATCTTCTGTTTAAAAATACTCATCTGTTCATCATAAACGGCTTTAAATTCCTGATCCTGCTGACTTCGCCGGCCGAAATCTGTCATATCCGGCCCTTCGTATTCCTCACTTTCCACCCATCTCTGGAATGCCCATTCGTTCCAAATGTTGTTGTTTTGCTGGAGGAGATAGCGGATATTCGTATCTCCTTTGAGAAACCAAAGCAGCTCGCTTGCGATCAGTTTGAAGGGCACGCGCTTTGTTGTCATCAAAGGAAATCCTTCTTCTAAATTGAATCGCATTTGGTGACCGAATACTGAATAGGTCCCTGTCCCGGTCCGGTCATGTTTTTCAGCCCCTGTTTGCATGACATGCATACACAAGTCCAAATAGGCTTGTTCATTTTTAGTCATAGCCATTCTCCTCTATGCTGTATTTTGTATTCTGTTCGCGATTAAACTCCTTTAAAAATTCAACCATGAAAGCATGTCGATGCTCTGCTTCCAGTTTTCCACTATCTGTATTCATCAACTCACATAGTTTTAGTAGTTTTTCTTCGAAGTGGCCGATCGAATGTCCTTTTTTATCATCCGGATTATAAACAGGCTGATCACGGGCACCTCCGTAGGCAAACGTTCTGGCGATTCCGACAGCACCGATTGCATCTAAACGATCTGCATCCTGGACGATTTTCCCCATCAGCGTCATCGGCTTTTTCCCTTTACTGAATGACACTGTCTCAATAGCCCCGTTAATGTGGTCGATGTTTTCATCGTTGAAAAGCAGCCCTTTTAATAACTGGGTTCTTTCTTCCAGGGCCGTTTCAGGGTTTACAAACAACTTCGGATCTCCGACGTCATGAAGCCAGCCGGCGACTTCACATAAGAAACGATCTGCCCCTTCATCTTCAGCTATTCTATCTGACCAGCGAGCTACACGTGCCATATGTTCAAAGTCATGCCCTGTGGAATCTTTCCTGAACTTATTTTTTACGAACTTGCGAATTTCATCTCGTACAATAATTTTGTTCATGTTCCCTCCTGAAAATTAAACAAATTCATTTGTCTGGGGTTTAAATCTTCATAATGAACATTCAGTATTTCTTGCATTTGTTTGGCATTATCCGCTGCGTCACCGCCGGAATTATTATTGAACAGCATGGTGATTTCCGGAGTAACTTTTTTCAATTCTTTGATTTTGCCAGCCCATTCTGTAAGCTCTTCTTCATTATAACGATACAAAAACCTCACCTCACGCCAGTCTTTTCGTCCATTCTTATTCCATCCGTGAATATTCCTGCCATGAAAACGCACTAAGGTTTTCTCAGGATGAGTAGGGATAAGTACTCGAGGGACGGATCCCTCACCAGCCTGAGGCTCATCGCAAATACTATGAATCCATTGTTGATCTTTCATGAATGTTATAGTCTGTTCCCTATAGGAAGGCTGAAACCATGTTCGATTCCGGAACTCTAAAGCGATCGGGTAATCTTCCATCCAATCACGAATATAGCGGAGTTTCCGAATGTTTTCCTTTTTAACATCAAACCATGGAGGAAACTGGAAAAGCAGTGCATTCACTTGCCCAGCTTCCCAGACGGGTTGAATCGATTCTTCATATCGTTTCATTAAATCACGTGCTTCCTGGGCGGATCGTGATTCGCGGTCATGGCCAGTCAGCTGTTGAAATGCTTTGATGACAAATGAGAAAGACGCAGGTGTCTGCTTCAACCATTTCTGATAGTGAGTCACAGGCTGAATCGCATAAAAGGCAGTATCCACTTCTACAACAGGAAAGTGTGAAGCGTATTCTGAAAGCTTATTCTCCTGCTTTACTTTATCCACATATAGGGAAGGATGATCCCCCCATCCAGTCAAACCAATCTGAACGGTCACACTATTTCCTCCTTCTTCATATGTATCCATACCATAAACATTGTAGCAAAAGCCATCCACCCATGACCAACAAGAATATTAGAAGAGCCCTTTGATGACCCCTTCTTCTGTGATATCCATGTTGAGAGCTGCTGGGTTCTTCGGTAAACCGGGCATTGTCATTACATCACCTGTCAGAGCGACGATAAATCCCGCTCCTACAGATGGGTGGAACTCCTTGACTGTAATCGTAAAGTCTCTTGGCCGTCCCAATTTTTCAGGTCTATCAGAAAGTGAGTATTGTGTTTTCGCCATACAAACAGGCAAGTTTCCATAACCCAATTGTTCCATTTGAACCATTTGCTCACTTGCTTTACTGGAGAATTCGACACTCCCAGCACCGTATATTTTCTTAGCGATTTTATCGATTTTCAATTCAATTGGATCATCCAATCCATAAGAATATTGAAGGGATGTAGTTTTTGCTTCACAGAGACGAACGACTTTCCCCGCTAAATCAAGTCCCCCCTCGCCACCTTCAGCAAAAACATCGACTAGAGATACCTCCACGCCTTGTTTTTTACACCATTTTGTCAGCAAGTCTATTTCTTCCTGGGTATCTGCAGGGAACTTATTTACTGCTACAATAAATGGCAGCTGGAATTGCTCTATTGTTTCGATATGTTTTTTTAAGTTTTCCATTCCTTTATTCAGTGCCTCAAGGTCTTGTGAGTTAAGTTGGTCTTTCTTCAATCCTCCATGCATTTTCAATGCGCGGATGGTAGCAACGATCACCACGGCATCCGGTTCCAGGCCAGCTGCTCTTGTTTTGATGTTTAAAAATTTTTCTGCACCTAAATCTGCACCGAACCCTGCTTCAGTAACCACGTAATCTCCTAATTTCGAAGCAAGTTTAGTAGCCATAACACTATTACATCCATGAGCGATATTAGCAAACGGACCTCCATGGATGAGCGCCGGGGTGTTCTCTAAGGTTTGGACTAAATTCGGCTTGATGGCGTCTTTTAACAAAAGGGTCAAGGCTCCTTCAAAACCTAACTGCTCAACATTAACTGGTTGTTTTTCATATGTATAACCAATGACGATTTTACCGATACGCCTTTTCATGTCTTGTAAATTTGCAGCAAGGCAAAGGATAGCCATCAGTTCCGAGGCTACCGTAATATTGAAGCCATCCTGCCTCGGAATTCCTTTGCCTGGACCGCCTAGACCGACGACGACTTCTCTCAATGCACGATCGTTAATGTCCATGACGCGTTTCCACCCTATTCGACGAGGGTCAATGTGCAGTTCATTGCCATGTTGGATATGATTATCAATAAAAGCCGCAAGAGCATTGTTTGCAGACGTGATTGCATGGATGTCTCCAGTGAAATGAAGATTGATTTCATCCATAGGTACGACTTGCGCATACCCACCTCCAGCAGCTCCACCTTTGATCCCCATCGTTGGCCCGAGGGAGGGTTCCCTTAATGCTATAATCGCTTTTTTATTCAAGTGGTTCAATGCTTGCCCTAAACCGACTGTCACTGTTGATTTCCCTTCCCCTGCAGGTGTGGGGTTGATGGAGGTCGTCAAAATCACTTTCCCCGAAGGTCTATCGGAGAGTTTTTCCAATAAGTCATCAGAAAGCTTTGCTTTATAATGGCCGTATGGTTCCCAGTCTTCTTCGGTCAATGATAGTTTTTCTGCTATGTATCGGATAGGTTTCATTTGAGCCTGGCTTGCAATTTCAATATCGGATTTCATTTCAATGCACCCTTTCCTAATCAACTACTTATATTGTACCCCACTCGAGAGAAGAGAAATAGCCATGCCTGTCACAAAATTTCTGTCCATAATCTTCACTAAAAAATATAGTCAGAATGTTGACGCTCTTTTTTGATTACGGTATATTATTACTAAGCAAATAACGTGATCGGAATCATAAATGACAGGTGTTTTCCCATAGAAGTGCTCCGGAATTTATTTTTCCGCCGCATGGCTATGGGAAATTTTAATTCCATCAGTTATTTGTAATTTTCCACGTTTTACGTGAAAGCTCTAGGAGGATCTTATTATGCAAAATGGTACAGTAAAATGGTTTAACGCAGAAAAAGGATACGGTTTCATCCAGGTCGAAGGTGGAAACGACGTATTTGTGCACTTCTCTGCCATCGAAGAAGAAGGTTTTAAATCACTAGAAGAAGGTCAAACCGTAACTTTCGAAATTGTAGAAGGCGACCGCGGCCCTCAAGCTGCCAACGTTGTGAAAGAATAAATAAAATCCTGAAGCAACCTCGAAGGAGGTTGCTTTTTTCTTTGAAAATCAGGGCTTTCTTGCAAACTGGTTCATTCCATCGTATAATTTAGGGCTGTTGGTTTGAATTACCCGCGGTTCGAAACCTCCCGCGACATCAAAACTAAGGAGGAAATTTAAAAATGGCCAATGAATGGTTATGGATATTATTCGCTATTATCAATTTCGGATTATTATTAGGTGTTTACAAAATATTCGGTAAACAAGGTCTGTTCGTCTGGATTGGGATGTCTACGGTTATCGCGAACATTCAAGTCGTAAAAACTGTGGAAATATTCGGTCTGAATGCTACACTTGGCAATATTGTTTATGGTACTGCATTTTTAGCTACAGATATATTGAATGAGAAATATGGCAAGAAGGATGCCCGAAAAGCTGTTTGGATGGGTTTTACCACATTGATTATCCTGACTGTCATTATGCAAATGGCATTGCAGTTTACGCCTGGAGAGAGCGATATCGCCCAGCCTGCCTTAGAAACTTTATTCGGAATTGTACCCCGGATTGCGCTTGGAAGTATGATTGCTTACATCATCAGTCAATATTTTGATGTATGGCTTTATTCCCGATTGAAGCAACTCTTCCCGGGTGATGGTTCCTTATGGATCAGAAATAATGGCAGTACAATGATAAGTCAACTGCTGGATACAAGTATTTTCTGTTTAATTGCTTTTTACGGTCTTTACCCAATGAACGTGTGGATTGAAATTTTTGTTACCACTTATATCATTAAGTTTATCGTTGCTGCATTGGACACACCGTTCTTTTATGCAGCCAAAAAAATACAGCATTCAGAATAAGGGGGGCATTGTCGTGATCGAAGTCTATACAGATGCAGCGTGCAGCGGAGAACCGGGATTAAGTGCAGCCGGAATCGTCATAAAGCACCAGCAAACCATCCATGAATATCAATATTTCTTAGGAACCTGGACAAATCACGAGGCAGAATTTTTGGCGATTATCCGTGCGTTGGAAATCTGTCAAGAACAGTTCCCCGGTGAAATCCTCTCCATCCGTTCCGATTCTAAAGTAGCGGTGGATACAATGGAAAATAACTTTACGAAGAATGTGAAATTCTCTCCTTTATTTCAACGTATTCAATTATTACAACAAGCTTTTCCATATGTATTCTATAAGTGGATTCCTGATAAGCAAAATAAAAATGCTGACCGCCTTGCAAGGAAGTGTCTGCAAAAAACACAAAACCCAGATCAAAGATGAGCTGGGTTTTGTTATCCACTTGATGCGGAGTATAAACGCTTTTCTATGGATTGATAAGCTTGGCGTTTACTGTTGATATGTGGCTTTGCGATATGTTCCAAGACACTGATGAAAAAGCTGGGGTCGAATTTTTGTTGGACTTTCAACGTGGTACGGACAGCGATGATCGTTTTCCATTCTGTAGCATTCGTTGAATTTTTACCAAAATAGATGAACCGGACATCTTCATCACTTAACTTAAACCCTTTCGTCCACAAATCTTCAAGAAAATAGGCTAATGCATGCTTCTTATCCATAAGTCGCTCCTTACCGAATTCATGAGTAACTGCGTTTTCCCCTTTCAACTCCTTATATCCTATCACGTTCGTTTCTTTTACAACAATGGCATATAAGCTGTCCCTCTATTTTTTCGACATTTCTCATCATTTATCTCATCATATCAAAAAATAAAAGCCAAGTGGATTCACCTGGCTGAAAAAGTCCGTTCATATGCTTTTTTCTTTTCCACTTGAGAACGTCCAGCACTTTCTCTGATGACATCAATAACAGACTTCGCAGGTGTACACCCTATTTTAGCTAAAAGGTAAACCATCAAACCACTATACACAGCGACTACCATTAAAATGATCAATAGCATGTCGTTCTCACCTTTCTAATTGAAAATGATTTTCATTACTGATTAGATTATAGCAAACCCATGCAGTCCACGCAACAATTATCAGAATATTCATACTCTTTTTTCGAGCGCCTGCTCTTCGGCTGGGATTCTTACAGCCAGGATGAGTAAATGAAAAAATGGAAAAACCACCGCAGTCATATAAGCATGGAACAATAGAGGGATGATAAGCAGCTCAAAAAACACAATGACATAATTGGGGTGTTTTATATAGCGGTATATGCCTTTCCTTATAGGGGCTTCATCTGGCAATACTAAAATTCTTGTATTCCACCTTTTTCCTAAAGACCGAATACACCAGACCCTAAGTGCTTGCAGGATAAGAAATGCACTAAATGCTAAGTAAAAAAAAGCCGTAAAGACATATGTGGTCCATAAAAATTCACCCATGAGACATAGGAAAAAAAGTGTATGGAGAAGAACGAAGAGAAAATAGTGGCCCTGCCCTGATTCGATAGCCCCTCGTTCAAGCATCCATTTCCTGTTCCGATCGGCTAATGCCAACTCGCCTAACCTTTGGAAAATGAGAAAGGCGAAAATCATCCATAACAAGATATCCAATTCACATCCACTCCAAGCTTACAATTTCTGAACTGAACCCAGGCCCAAGAGAAGTCATAATTGTTCTTGTTCCTTTTTCCAAATGTTTATTCATAGCCTCATGTAATACAAAATGGACGGTAGGTGAAGACATATTTCCATGATTCGCCAATATCTGCTTAGGAATCTCTAACACACCTTCCTTTAGTTTGAAAACTTCTTCATATCCCTCTAATACTTTCCTGCCTCCAGGGTGCGCGATGAGGAGGGGAAATTCGTCTATCGTCCATCCGTTTTGATGAACCACTTCTTCTGCATGGAGACTCCAGAACTCTTTGACAAGTCTTGGAATGCTTTTATTAAAGATTACTTCAAATCCCGAATCCACTACCTTCCATCCCATTACATCAACGCTATGACGCTTTGTTCGTGAATTCGAGTTCAGAATAGCAGGCACGGCACCCGTACGCTGTTTTAATAATTGCGAATTATCTCCTGTAATAAGAACAGCTGAAGCGCCATCACCGAACAAAGCAGTTCCCACAAAATTACTTACGCTGGAGTCATCCGGTTGAAAGGTGAGGCTGCATAATTCGACACAAACTACCAAGACGTTTTTTTCTGGGTTTCCCAACAGCCACTCATAAGCGCGTGCCACACCACTCGTCCCACCAGCACACCCGAGTCCGAAAAGTGGTGTACGGGTGGTAGATTCACGAAAACCCAGTTCATTCATGATGTATGCATCTAAGGTAGGTGTGGAGATGCCGGTGGATGAAACGAAGAGAATATGATCAATCGATGCAGGAGAAATGTGCTGCTCCAACAACTCCTCATTAGATAGACAGGAACGGATCGCACCAATACTATATTGTAATGCTTTTTCATGGTACAGATCATTTCTCTCCTTTAATCCGTGTGGTTTATGAAACCACTTTAGAGGAGCAGCAAACTGTCTCTTATCGATTTCAGCATGTTCAAAAATCGGTAGCAGCCGTTTTTTTTCATGTCGTTTCAATGGAAAAAGGTCATAAACGAATTGCTGGATTGTTGCTTGGGGGTAGCTGAAATCTGCAACTTTAATTCCTGTCGATAGTATGTATGGCATTGTTTTCCTCCTTTTTGTTAATATGCGCAGAAATCGGAGGAAATATGACTATTATCGCGGGATAATGTGATATGATTGACCTAAGTCTATTGATGTCTTTTTATGGAGGGGATCCGTGTGTCTTTAAGTGAATCAATAACAGCTGTATTGAATGGAAGTGTAGATTCTGTACATAGCATCATGCCCTTTGAATTAACAATAGAGAAACCTTCTATTCTTCACGAACCTCAAAATAATAGCGAACTCGCTGTTTTAATAGGGGTGACAGGTGATGTGACGGGCAAATTGATGATTGAAGGATCAAACTCAAGCTTCGGTTATGTTGGGGAGAAAATGTATGGCATGCCGCTTGAAGGCGAAATGCTTTTTTCATTTACGGGAGAGCTCGCTAACATGATCGCCGGCCACTTAGCCACGAATGTGTCTGAACGAAATCTTTCACTTGATATTACTCCCCCGACGGTCATTGAAGGGAATGCTGAAGTTCACGGGTTCAAACGAGGTTTTCAAGTTCCTGTGAATCTCCAAGAAAATCATACTCTTCATCTCGTACTCATGATTGAAGAAAAACAAACGAAAGCTTAAAAGAAAAAAAGGCCATCCAGTATTGAATGGGCCTTCTTTCTTATGGTCTGGATCTGTGATACAAAAGAGCATGAATAACTCGCTGACTTCAATCAAAATCCATAAATTGTCATCCCACCGTCTACGAACAATGTCTGTCCCGTCATATAATTCCCCGCATCTGATGCCAGGAAAACAGCAGCTCCACTCAATTCCTCCAATTTTCCAATCCGATTGAGCGGTGTCCGATCGAGGATCGACTGGACATAGTCTTGATCTTGCAACAACTGTTCTGTTAATGAGGTTGGAAAATACCACGGTCCGAGGGCATTGACATTTATATTATACTTGCCCCATTCAATCGCCAAATTTTTTGTCATTTGAATGAGAGCGCTTTTGGTCATGGCGTAAACCACTCCCGTTCTAAGCGCTGTGTGGCCCCCAACAGATGAAATGTTGATGATTTTCCCTTGTTTTTCACCTTTCATAACCAAGCCTGCATACTGGGATAAAAAGAAAGAACTTTTCATATTAGTGGACACAATAGTATCCCACTCTTCTTCTGTAACATTTTCAGCTTCACTACGGATATTCATGCCGGCATTATTCACCCAAATGTCGAGGGGTCTACCTCCTCTGATCGACTCGACTTCCTGCTTGATCTCTTCATACTGATTAATATTTTTACAAATCGTGTAGGCTTCCTGTCCCAACCCTTCCACTTCTTCCTTAGCCTTGGAAAGGTCCTCCTCATTCCTGGCAATTATGATGACGTCGGAACCTGCCTCTGCAAAAGCTAAAGTAATTGCCTTTCCGATCCCTTTCGTCCCTCCGGTAATCACTGATAATTTCTCGTCTAACCTGAAACTTGGTAAGTACATAATAGCCCCCTATTTTATTTGATGGAGTTTTCTTTAAGTAGTAATGATGAACGATCCTTCCATTTTCACAAACGAAGGAATTTTCTGTATATTATAACATTTTTGCTAATTATTTACATTACAACAAGATTACAATAAAATTAGGACGTCAAGTATTAAAAGGGGGCATTTATATGAAAAAATGGTTGCTAGCGCTAGGTCTTACTAGTGTGCTTGTAGTAGCAGGATGTAATGGCGACTCTTCTGAAGAGAATACAAACGGGGACACAGACAATAACACAGAAGAGACTGATGAAAGTAAAGACAACAATGGGCAAAACGTTAAAAAAGAACTACTTAATGCTCAAATGGAACTGAAAGACACTTTCAAAGAATATCAATCGAAAATAGCTGGCTATCAAGCAGAAGTTTCTGCTGAGGAACCAGATGCTGAAGCAATCAAATCTGCAGGTGAAGAGGCTCAATCAGCAGCAAAAGAAGCTGCAGAAACTGCCAAGGATTATACAGTTGAAACGGAACTGCCTGAAGAAATGAAAACACAGTTCGAAGATTCCTTGACTTCCCTTCAATCGTATTACGAAGAAGTTGCAAGTGCCTTGGAGGAAAATGCTGAAGAAGCTGACCTTTCAAAAGCAGAAGAAAAGTTCAAAGAATTCAATGATCAACTCGGACAACTCTATGAAGATGCAGGGCTGCTGGCACCTGACATGATGAAAGAGTTATCTTAAAAAAATATGATCGCTCAAGTTAAAACCCCAACGGCTACCGTCGGGGTTTTTGCTTTGCTGTTTAAAGTACCAAATTTCCATGATTTTTTACAGAGAAACATTTCCGAATCACTTACGAATTCTCTTCAGGAACTGCTGGGTTCTTTGGCGCTGAGTATTATGGAAGATTTGTTCAGGAGAACCCTCTTCAACAATTTCTCCTTGATCCATAAACAGCACACGATCAGCGACTTCCTCAGCAAATGACATTTCGTGGGTGACGACTACCATAGTCATCCCTTCTTCTGCTAATTCCTTCATTACATCAAGAACATCACCGACAAGTTCAGGATCCAGAGCAGAAGTCGGCTCATCAAATAGAATCACTTCAACACCTGTAGCAAGGGCGCGAGCAATTCCTACACGCTGTTGCTGCCCGCCAGATAATTGATGCGGATAAACATTCAGTTTTTCGCCCAAACCGACTTTCGTCAGAATATCAGAAGCTCTTTTTTTCGCTTTACTTTTGGCTACTTTCTGCACAGTTACCGGCCCTTCCATCACGTTTTCCAGTGCAGTCAGGTGTGGAAAAAGATTATGGTTTTGAAAGACCATCCCGGTTTGCTTTCTGAATTCAACTACTTGTTTTTTCTGTACAGGTCGGGCGAAATTCATGAATCGAGAACCTATCGTAATTTCCCCTTCTTCAGGTGTTTCTAAAATATTCAATGTCCTGAGCAACGTCGTTTTGCCGGACCCCGATGGCCCGATGACGACAACCACTTCTCCCCGGTCTACTTCCATATTGATGTCTTTTAACACATGCAAGTCCCCGAAATATTTGTTTAAGCTTTTGACTGTAATCATCGAATCCTCCTATTTTGCAACATATCTTTCTAATCTAGTTTCCACGCTGTCCTGGACAAAGGATAGTCCTACGCAAATGACCCAGTAGATCATAGCAGCTTCGGTATAAACGAGTAAAAATTCATAATTTTGCGCAGCGATTTCCTGTGCTTTCCTGAACATTTCTGTATAGGTAATCGTAGAAGCTAAAGAGGTATCCTTGATCAAGCCGATAAATGAATTGGATAAAGGTGGTATAGAAACTCTTGTCGCTTGCGGTAAAATCACCTTTCTTAAAGCTTGTAAATTCGTCATACCTATGGAGTGAGCTGCTTCCCATTGCCCTTTCGGTATAGACAGAATGGCAGCTCGGATGATTTCAGAATTATAAGCGCCCATATTTAGAGAAAATCCGATAATTGCAGAAAAAAGCGGATTGATGGTTACTCCCACGGATGGCAAACCGAAAAATATGATGAACAATTGTACCAATAACGGAGTTCCACGGATGATGGAAACATAAATCCGTGCAATAACTTGGAGAACTTTTACACTGGAAAGCCTCATTAAAGCTGTAATTATTGCCAAAATCAGCCCGATAGCAAACGTTATCAAGGTCAATGGAATCGTATAATAGAAAGCCCCTTTCACCAAAGGGAGAAAAGAGCTGACTAAAATATCCATATACCTTTCTTGCATTGCTGGGTTCGTGAATATATTACTTAGATACATCTTCGCCAAACCATTTCTTAGATATTTCCAAATACGTCCCGTCATCTTTCATTTCCTGTAAAGCTTTGTTTACAGCTTGTACAAGCTCATCATTGCCCTGCCTGAATAAAAGCCCGCTTTTAGAAGCTTCATCTTGTCGAGCTGCAATTTTAACAGGGGTGTCTGGTCGCTGCTTCTTATAATCCAATACAGACAACCGGTCATTCACAGTAGCTTCAATCCGTTTTGTGGCAAGCATTTGCATGGATTCATTGAACCCTTCCACACTTGTGATCTCAGCTCCATTCTCTCTGGCAATATCAGCAAAATTACTTGTCATCGATTGAGCTGTATTTACCCCTTCCAAATCTTCAAAGCTAGTAATGGAGTCGTTTTCTTCGTGAGTGACGATGACAGCAGATGATTGAATATAAGGATCGGAGAAAGCATATTTTTCCTGGCGCTCTTCAGTAATCCCAACCTGGTTAGCTACCATATCAAAACGCTCAGCATTCAACCCCGCAAACATCGAATCCCACTTCGTTTCATTAAAAACAGCTTTGACTCCTAGTCGATCAGCAACTTCTCTTGCAATTTCAACATCAAAGCCAGTCAATTTATCTTCTTCATTATGGTAAGTATACGGACGATAGGTGCCTTCTGTTCCTATGACAAGTTCTCCACTATCCTTAACTTGCTCAAGGAGAGTTTGGTCCCCGGACTCTTTATCATTCGAATCACCTGATGACGATTGTTCTTCTTGATTTCCACCACAGGCGATCAATACCAATGCCATAGCTATAAAAGTTAAGATTAATACAGATTTCTTCATTACTACTCCTCCTAAAACCAAGTAAGTTTATGCGTATTATCGCTTTTATGATGTTAAAGCAGAACCGCTGAGTTGTCAATCGTTTTACACTCCATGAATTTGAGACTCCCCAACAACTTTCATCCATTATAAAGCATTAATTATTTCTATTCAGGATTATGTATTTACTATTATTTCTGGAGAACTCCAAGTTATCCGATATAATCATTCAATATCGAAAATCACAACTTTCATAGTCCATCTGATTAAATTGAGTAAAGTAAAAAAGATAGGAGTGAGCTGCGAGGCCACTGATGAACTAGAACTTTTTGAGTTATTCATAAAGGAGCCGATGTGGACGATTTTATCGTTCACATCGGCTTCTTTCAATGTACAAGGAAAAAAGAGTGATTTCTTTGATTTTAAATCAAAGAAAATCACTCTTATTAGGTGGACCTCGTTGATTCCACGATGAGCGTTCGGTGGTGATGCCTGCGGGAACAGCGCGAGCCGAAGGTCCACTTGGTCAAGTGGTCTTCTTGACCAAGTTAGCTGAGGCCGTGCCCGCGGCAAACATCCACCGACAAGCGATTCGTGAGAAGCAACAACAAGCTTTAACAACTCCTCTAGATTAAGAAGGGTTTTTCAGTGGCCTCGTGAACTGCTCCCATCTTTTATGCATTAAAACTTGTAAATATTTTTGTATTTATTCGTCAAGTATTCAATTAGATATTCTGGATTAAGGCCTTCGCCAGTTACATCATGAAGGATTTCCAACGGTTTTTTCATTTTACCGTATTGGTGGACATTCTTTGTCAACCAAGCTTTGATTCGTTGGAAATCACCTTTTTCTATACATTGATCAACGTCCAGTTCTTTTCTCATTTGTGCTTCCAATTGAGCAGCGTACATATATCCTAATGCATAAGAAGGAAAATAACCGAAATCTCCGCCAGACCAGTGGATATCCTGAAGGACGCCTTCTGCGTTGCTTTCAGGTCTGATGCCCACATAGTCCTCCATTTTCTGATTCCACATTTCTGGTAGGTCCTTCACTTCAATTTCACCTGCAATCAAAGCTTTTTCAAGCTCATACCGCACCATAATATGCAGACAATACGTCAATTCGTCGGCCTCTATTCTAATTAAAGAAGGTTTTACTTCATTGACGGCTGGATAGAATTCACCTAATGAAAGTGTTTTGAATTGTACGGGAGCATATTCTTGAAATAGCTCATAATGATTCTTCCAAAACCCTTCACTACGGGCAATGAAATTCTCCCAGAAAAGTGATTGGGATTCATGTATCCCCATGGATGTACCTGTTGCCAGCGGCGTAAATGCTAATTTGTCATCAATGTTCTGTTCATAAAGGGCATGACCGCCTTCATGGATCGTGCCGAATATCGCAGTGCGGAAGTCACTTTCATCATATTTCGTCGTGACCCGGACATCATTAGAATTCAAACCGATTGCAAAGGGATGTAAAGTCTCATCCAATCGGCCTGCGTCAAAATCATACCCCATTTTTTTCAATATTTCTTCACTGAACTGAGCTTGCTCCATCTTCGGAAAATGTCCTTCTAATACCGAGGGATCAGGTTGCTCAGGAGCTGACTGGATCTGTTGCAATAATTCCGTCAATGCTTCTCTCACTTTAGGAAACACTTCATCCAGAACTTCCACTGTAACCCCTGGTTCATAATTGTGTAAAAGGGCATCATAGCGATGGGTTTCATAGCCCCAGTAATCAGCGAACTTCCTATTGTATTCAACAAGCTTTTCTAAGTAAGGGCGGAAACTTTCGAAATCATCGTTTTCTTTTGCCTCTGCCCACATTGATTCCGCTTTGGATTGTAAAGTGACGTATTCACGGTACTCCTTTGTAGGAATTTTTGCCGTTTTATCATAGGTTTCTTCCGCTTCTTCTAATGACTTCTGCACAATAGGATCAGCCACTTTTCCTTTTAACTCGTCAATATAACTACGCATTTCCGCAGAAGTTTGAATTTCATGAACTTTTTGCGATAAGACGCCTAGTACTTCTGAACGGCTTTCTATCCCCTTTTTCGGAGCTTTTGTCCGCATATCCCATGCCATTAAACCGATTGCTTCCCCATAGGAGGATTGTTCTTTCAATAGGTCCATGAATTTTCCTTCTGTCGACTGACTCAAAATCTCATCTCCCCTTTATCGAACGTGTTTTCCGAAATACTGATAATAATCGGTTTTGATGAATCCGTTGAAGAGCTTTCTGCGTTTCGTAGCAGGTTTCCCGTATAGTTTTTCGAAGCCTTCATGGGAAGTCAACACGTAAATACTCCAGGAAGGATGATCGCGCATGATTGTCCCAAGATCACGATACATCTGCTCCACTTCTTCACGTTCGCCCATCCGCTCTCCATAAGGAGGATTAGACACAACATAGCCATTATCCTGCTTCGGATTGAAATCACTGATCTGCATTTGCTTCCACGAAATCAAATCCCCAAGACCTGCTTCCATCGCATTCTTCTTAGCGATATCAATTAGCCACAAAATAAAGTGTAATCATCAAGTTGACCAAAATATCTTTTTCTAAATTTATAGTACCAATAATCTGGTTAATTTACTAATAATCGGTACTCATATACCCTTTATTTACCAATCCGCTTTTTTAAATAAAAAACTATATAAAAAGGTTGTTCAAACTTATCTTCCTTATTATGATTAAATTAACGATATATAAAGGGGTTTAACACTATGAAGAAAAATGCCCTCTCCTTTGAAGCTAATTTATCCTTAGCTGAAAAATCATTACCTACTCTAGTTTACAATTGTGCTCTTTTAGAAAGAGTACCTGTTACACATTCACAAGTCATTACATTATTACAGGGACAGTCTGTTTCAGGTGTGCGTGTAGACGATTTACAAAAAGTCTTGAACCTTATATATGCTTGGAAGTACATGTTAGACAATATATCTATACCTTTGGATTTAACCTTCATTAAAAATGTGAACCGCTTCGTTGCATATAATGAAAGCATTGAATGGGGAGTATTAAGATGGGGGCAGGTCGGGATAACTGGTACAAATTATAAGCCGCCGATACCTAATGAAAATGAAGTGGAAGTGATCATAAGAAAATTTTTCTTCAAAGAAAGAAACATAGATGGAGCGATATCATTTATGTTGTGGGCAATGAAATCACAGTTATTTTGGGACGGTAATAAACGCACAAGTGTAATCAATGCAAATAAGTTTTTAATAATGAATGGTTTAGGAATTGTTACATTTCCCAAAGAGTTATTAGAAGAGTTCAATAAAACTCTTTCATACTACTACCAATTCAACGATAAAAGAGGTCTTGAGGAGCTAATTAAGAACCGTTGTATTTTTATAAATTTTTTAGAATGAAAAAAATTCCAGTTTCATTTCTTGACTTAATTCGTGTTCAGTCACTAAATTCCTAAAACTTCTTAATGCATCGTTAGAAATCTTATAGGGGCATTGTAAATAAACCTCTTCCACAAGCTTATTAGTTGGCGTAGTAACTTTATTTAAGTCCGTCTTCATTAAAGGCAGTTAATGCCGCTCCACTTAAGGTAATGTACATGTCCTCTATCTCAAATAAGACTAATCTACAGAATGCTCCCTCACTCTAAAAGGGGAATTTTCTATAACGAACATATACATACATTAAAAATAGCTAGTAATTTTACCATAAACGAATACTTAATTAAACACTATTTAATAAATTTAGTCACAAATACCTATATAAACAATATAGATTTATGATATTATTGCTATGTAGCCAACTCAGGAACTTTGTTAGGGTACATGAGTGAGCTTACTTTTTTGCAAAGGGCATAACAGCGGCTTAAACAGCCGCTGTTATATCCTAATTCATTAGGAGATGAATAAAAATGGAAAAGCGCAAAATTGCTCATGTAATTGTAGATAGTACAAATGGTAAAGACTTAGATGACCTATTGGAATTGTTAAAAGATTTTGCGTGGGATAAGGATATATTAACACCAATCGAAATTGAAAATATTAAAAGGGCAAAAAGAGAGATAGCAAAAGGTAACTACTACACTTTTGATGAAGTATTTGGAAATGATAATGGAGATACCGATTAATTTATATATGAAAAGGAGCTTGCGGTGATACAGCCCCCATCTACAAACCCATTCCAAAAACAGTACATCGACCATTGCATCATATTACCTTTAACCTCTCCCGGATAATCTACTGATTGCAATGCACAAATATTTAATTGCAACATACCCCTTAAACACTTCCCTAGAATTGAAAATTGCAAGTGATACTTTTATGAAGTTTTTTATTAATTCTTTCCGTAAAGACAAGGAAGAAAAGTATCTTAAATTTGAATATGTGCCGGAGAACTAACAAAGCTTGAATTGAATACTCCAATAATGACATCTGTTAATTCAAGTCTTACTATATCTCCCTAGCCTTTTTATCTCGGTAATCATCAATATGCTCTCTAATATTCTCAATTAAAGTCCAATACTCATTGGAAAGATAAGAATCATCTTCAGGCTCAATATCTTCATTAAATTCGCATTCAGCAAGTTTATTATCAATAGCCCACAGGGTGTTGGCTACATCTTTATTAATTAAGTGTAATTTCTGATATAGAATTGGTCTGATTTCCCTTTTGTATATTTTTGTATCCAGTTCTGTAAAATGACCACCAATATGAGTTACCATAATATGCTCTCCATCAACTTTTAATACACTATTATAAATTTCCATTTTTTCTTCTTCTTTTAGCTGTTTCTCTTTTTCACGTTCTCTAGAGAATTCAATCGATAATTTATCTTTTTGTGCTTTTCCATTTACATAGGAAGTTATCCAACCCCCACTTATTCCCCCTAATAATGTAAATAGACCTGTAATGATTTGAACCCACGAATCCATGATCTCAACACATCCTTTCCAGAATATTGTATCAAGAATCAAGATAACATGGTGATAAATTTAGTACCAAATAGATTTAAAGAGCCTAGAGCGCCGGTATTGGAAAAAGCTGCAAAAATCATTCTACAAGCGTTACAGTGACAATACTGTTTTCACCTTATAGTATCGCTCATTATAGACACATCTACTATTTTACTTTCATCATTTCCGATAGGTGCTTCATTTTTTGCCTGTTACTTAAAATCACTTCTCCAATTAATGATAAGCCCCCCTTATATTAATCAATATTCGGCATCATAACTTCAATCTTGTCTACACTGCTTAAAATATCAGTAGATAATTCACTAAACTTTTTATTAAATTCCAGTAATGAGCCAGTAGGACTTTCTGCTAAAGAAACAAACTCTTTATAATTACCGTACAATTCCAGCGTTTCATCATAAACCTTCTGAAATTGTTCAGGTGGATCATTTAATTCCTTTAAATCACTTTCAATATTAGAAGAACCACTTTGCAATTCCTCCACTTTACCAGTCCCATTATAGAAGTTTTCAGTTCCAATAATCACCGTATCAAAATCACCTTTTGTAGATACTGGTAGTGGATCATAAAAATCATAGTTGAAATACTCTTCCATGTCATTAACGGATATATTTAATACGGTTTTAAGATCATCTTTTGTAATGTCACGTTCAATTGCAATACTCCATAGTTGTGAATAAGTATTTAGCATCTCCTCAGCCGTTGCTCCACTATTTATGATGTCAGTTGAAATTTGTTCTAACTTTGCACCATACTCCGCTTCAGTCAAACCTTCTTCTTCTTTTGCACCTTGAGTTTCTACCACTCCACAACCAAATAGTAAAAATAAACCGAACAATAATAATACCTTTTTCATTAGACTTCTCCCCTTTTATATCTATTTCTACATAATAATTCCATATACCTCCTTCTATATGACTAAAAAACCAAAAATGAGCCTTCAATTTAATCTTATAAGATACTTACTATTCTTCATACTCTCCACGCCAATATTTATAGGCTAAGCTGATGCTATCGGTGTTTAGTCATCTCTACTGTCTATAGCTATCACATCTTCTGTGAGATAGAGAGTTAGTCTTAATCCTTCATTTTAATCGTATATCCATATCGGCGAGCTGTTTTTCATAAGTTTTACTTTTTTATTTCGTAGGGCTGCCCGAAAAAACTACCTCCGCATTAGGTTTAGTATGGCAATTATCCACACAAATAAAAAAGCACCCCTGTTGGGATGCTTTAAATATAGATATTAATAATTAGATACAGTAATAGGATAAATAGACTTTCCGCTTTCTAGAGCTATTACATCTATATGTTTTGTATCTTCGTCCAAAGTTAATTCCTGATTTTTGTTCTCTGCAAATATGATATCAGAGGAATAAAGATGATTGCCTCCTTTATCCTTCTGCACTATTCTTAAAGGAATATCAGCGTAAACGGAAAGTGATTTGGTTTCAACTGGTGTATTACTTTTAATATATTCGCCTTGTTGGTATTCAATCTTATGATTTTCCACTTTTATACAACCTCCCTTCTTTTCTACACTATTTCAATAAAAAGGGAATTATTACCTGCTTCAAGACAACTAAAAAAGTTTTAAAATTTCCTTTGTGCAAAAATCACTTACATTGGCTTTTGCATAATATCAGTACCTCTTCAACCTGTCGCGGATGATCTACTGTCTGCAATGCTCGTTAATAATATCTCAGCACAACTGTAAACCATCCCCCCCTTGAAAAAATTCATATAATTACAGTTATGTGTATTTATTCTGGTCAATAATTAATTGACTTGGAAATAAGCTAAAAAACGTTCCCCTCCTCCTAAACTTCTTCGTAAAGTGAAATACTATTTGATTACATAACTAGGATAATATTCATTTTTATCCTTCACTGTGATTCTAACTATTTGGTCTTCAGTTACATGCATTTGATGTCCTGTGAAGTTGGATATGTTATTTAATTTGTTGTCCCACTCATAATACTGAATGAGAAATAAGGCATCATGCACTTTCCTACATTCGTTAAATTTGATTATATGTGTACCTCCTCTGTCTGGGAGTTTAAAATGGAGGTAATAATTGTAACCGAATTCTGCTTTAAGCCGAAAATGGTTGAGGAAATTGATTGAAGTTGTTCTATTTAGCAACATAAACACCTTCTTATTTAGTATATAGGTAGATTATACCACACCGTTTATATAGGAGTTTTTTTAAAAGAATTTTATTTGTAACATGTTTTTTCTAAACTTGATACATATCATCCTTGTTCCGCTTCTAATTATCTACCTTGAAGAGTTTAGGTATCAGTTAGATTATTAAAATAACACTCTGAACCTATTGTAAGATATACAATATATGTGTTAAGACTTTTTTCTTTATAATTTGTTAATTTTTTCTACTAAATGATTATTTTTCATTGTAAAATAGAGTATGAACTTACTTTAAGGAGATGTAATATGGAAAGATTTAAAGGTTTTACTTTGATTTTTGTTCTATTGTTGCTTGTTTTAGGCTTTCAAGATTATGCCTCTGCCCACTCTGGTAGAACGGATAGCAGCGGTGGTCACAACTGCTCAGCAAAGTCGATTGAAAAAGGTTTATGTACTGGATACCACTATCACAATGGTGGAAGCTCATCATCTTCTTCTAACTCAGGCTCTAGTTCGTCCACTCCTAAATCAACTACACCGAAACCTTCTGATAAGGACTGTGATGACTTTTCTTCCTACGATGAGGTGGTTGAGTATTGGAACAATAAAGGTTACTCAAAAGACTACGATCCAGAACGACTGGATGGCAGAGGGAATACAGTCGATGATGGAATACCGTGTGAGCCACCTTCTACGTATGACATTTCAAAGATTAACAATAGCTCTGCTCAAATAGCAAAAAAAGAAGAGGGTAATGGCAAAGACGATGGCTATTCAATTGGATATAAAGACGGTTTTTCGGATAAAAGTAAGAATGCTTCAACAGATAAAGGATCAGTGTCATATAAAGACGGATATGAAAATGGATACTTAAAAGGCTACAACGAAGGTCAAGCCAAATTTGAGTCCGAGAAGAAGACTGCTGAAGAAAGCGGATATGCATTTGGTAAACAAAATGATGAATTGAAAGTACCTTCTAACTATAGTAATAACAAGCTTTTGTCAGTTGCTTTCGAAGAAGGCTTTAACAAAGCAATTGAAGAAAAGGTAAAGAAAAAAGAACAAGAATACAATGCAGCGGGATATGAGGATGGTAAAAACGATGAAGATAACTCCCCTAATGATGTTGAAGAAAGCTACGTAGAGTCTTATAAAGAAGGTTTCAATAAAGGACAAACCGAATTAATGGAATCATATATCACTAAAGGCTACGAAGATGCTTTTATACTGCTCAAATACAAAGAACCCTCTTTAGAAAAGCCTAAGTATATAGATTGGTACAAGCAAGGGTTCCAATCCAACAAAGAAGTATTGAAAATCCAAGACTTAGCATACGAAATGGGGTTAAAAGGGGAAGAGATGGTCGTGCCAGAAGATCATATTGCTTCAAAAGAAATCTATGAACACCACTACAAGGTTGGTTTAGAAGAGTATAAAGAACAACAACGAGAAGATGCAGTTAACACTTCCCTCTTTTTTGGAGTCCTATGTTTAGGTTGGCTTAGTCGTAGGTTCTATGTAGCTAAAAAAATGGTAGCTTAGGAGGCGGTCATTGTGGGAATTTATCAAACATTGTGTTACAAAGCGGAAGATGCTTTCGTTAAAATCATTACGAAAGATAAAAATAAAAAAGAAGTAGAGTACAAAGTACATTCTTATAGAGAAAATAAAGAAACAATCAAGAGAAAGAAAAAAGAAGAAGCACAGGCACGCATTGAAGAAAAGAAGAAACAACAGGAGTTAAAAGAAGAGCAAGAACGGAAAGAAGTCATGCAGATACTTACTAAATTTGTAGATTTAGATAGTAAAGAGTATACAATATATGAGTTTAATGAAGTAAAGAAGAACAAGACTTTTTTCACGAGAGTGTTGAAAGAAGTTTTTGAGGATGATGAACAAGGTCTAACTTTCGTTCAATGCGAATTTGATAAGACTAAGAAACAAGAAATAAAGGGTTACTTGTTGGCTACTACAAAAAGAGTATGGTTTGTATCAAAAGACTTAAGATTCAACCAAAAGTTCAGATATCAAACAATAAAAAGTGTTAGTTCCTTTAAAGATAGCCTTATTGAGAAAGGGATCTTAGTTCAATATGGTACTAAGAAGCTAGAGTTTGATGAAATTTTCGAGAATGAGCAACTTCAAAAATTCATAAATACAATAAGAAGCAACACTCCTTAATTTAAAAAGAAAAGGAGCGATAAGTTAATTTTAAAAAGTTCGGTTCAGAGATAGAAAATTTAAAAAACAGGCATTTAAACAAGCGATTTCGCACAAAAAATTGCTTGTTTCTTTTTAATGATATGAGAAGGATTTTCTATGGTTTGACATTGAAAATAGTAACGGTTTTAGCATAGTTTTTAACAACTGAACAATAGCTATTGTCCATACATTGAAAGGTTTATAAAAGAAAGGACATAGAGAAAAATACAATTAGGAGGATCAAAATGAAAAAGAAAAGGAACTTTTTTATATTATTCTTAATGATCATCTTTATTGTTGGGTGCAGCAACAACACAGAAGATGCATCCATTACAGATGAAAAAACAGCTCCACAAGAAGAAGCCACAGTTAATGCTAATAAGAATAGTGAATCAGATGGAGAAACAGATTCACAAGAAGTAACCACAGCTGATACAAATGAGGACGAAGATAAAAAAGCTACCACTACTGCTGATAATGAGCCAGCAGCAGAGGAAACAACAACCGAAACAAATGACGAACTGTTCTCAGGATACGAGCTGATAGGGATAGATGGCGGAGACCTAAGCGGAGTACGAGAATCAAGTGTGGTAGTAGATATAGGTTATGGAGATAGGGAGTATTGGGCATTCACTAATGAACATGGTCAATTAGTGAGAGTAGTTGCTGACGAAATTATTCTGCAAGATGATAATGCTGAACCAGTCCTATCGAGTGGTAGATACTACTCTGACGAGGCTAAAGTTTCAGGTGTCGAAAGTGATGTGTTAGATGAGGGGCATGTTATAGCTGACTCTTTAGGAGGGGTATCAAATGCTTATAATATTACACCTCAAGAAATTACACTCAACCGACATGGTGACCAAGCGTACATGGAGGATGCGATACGTAAAGCAGGTGGTGCAACTAATTTTGAAGCAGTCATCTCTTACTCAGATACAGACACACAAATCCCTTCAATGTATCAGTATTCATACACGATAAACGGTAACGAGATTGTAGATACTTTCGACAATGTAAATCCCGATGAAATAAATGAGTCGTTAGGTTTAACAGATAGTGATGAATCTTCTAGTTCAGATGACTCTATTTCTGATGAAAAAGGTGATGTTTCTAGCGTTGATACTAATGGTAATGGGCAAGTGACAATCAAGGAAGCGAAAGATGCTGGTTTCAGTATGCCTATTACGGATGACCATTGGTTATACCCATACATGCGAGATAATGATGGAGACGGAATGGTTGGAGAGTAGGTCTCTAGGAAATTGAGACAAAATAAATGAATGAATGAAAGAACAATTACTTCGTTAGACTATTTATAACTAACGGGGACGTTAGTTGAATAACAAATACGCAGAGGGGTGTTAAAACCTCTGCGTTTTCTTGTGTAATTTAATTATATAAAGTTATGGGATAACCCAATTATTTTCAAATAAAATTCAGGTTTTATTGTAAACTCTAATCTTTTTATACTTACTCATATTGTATAACGTGCAGCGCTCTCTAGATATGTGAATCGGCTGTAACCAGTATTACATATATATTTAAAAGGTAACGTTGAAGGTTGATTTAACAAGGCTTAAAATTCAAGTTCAATATACTCTGTATTAATCGTTTTAACTCTAAAACTTCTACTTCGTGATTATCATCATTGACTAACTCCCATTTCCCCCTATTACCTACTAGCCTATATTCACCATCTAATGCTTTTAGCAATGCATTCTTTTCCTGTAATTTTTGTCTATCTGCCAACATACCACATATCTAACATTTGTAAGCGCATGATTTATAACAGATGACAATTCAAGTTTAAGCTCAACTAAGTAACAATTCTCCTCGCTGAATTCTTTACCATTTTCTACAGCTAATATATCTTGCCCTACACCTGTATTATAGTCGATGATTTGGAAGGGTATATAATGCGGAAATAAGGTCTTTGTAATGACTAGTAAACCATACACTTCACTTTCAAAATCAAAAAACAAAAAAGGAGCGGGTGGTAAATCTATACCACTCCTTTTTAATATTAAGCCCCCACCGATTACTGTTCAAACAATACTCAAAGTCTCTTCTACAAAAAATCTTAAATTTAGGAATGGGTTAGACTGATAAGTTTAATTAGCCATATTGAATTATTTGTTGATTATCAACAAAATCTTTAAAAGTATAAGCTCCAAAATCAACTTCACCTGTAACATCGTAAAATGCATAAGATACTATTTGATATTTTTTGTATTCTAAGAACATTTCCTTAAGCTGATCAATTGTGTCATTAAGGAGGTCGAGTGTTCGATCTTGCGTAGCATGCCATAAAGCGTGAACTGAATCGTCATCTATATAATCCATCACTTCTGCTATAACACCTATAATTCCACTTGATTGTTCCTCTTCTTCACCAAAAATTAGACCAATAATTTCAGGGTAGATTGAAGTTGCCTTAATTATTATTTGTTGCCGGTCGTCAAGTTCATCATCAATTATTTTCAGCAAGTTATTTGATTTGATTATGAGTTGCGCATGTTGTTCATGAATCCTATCGAATATTAAATCTTGGTCGCACCCAAATGGACTATCCACAAATTGAAAAGCATACAAACACAACCTATGAGTTGATAGTAACACTTCTAAAACTTCATCAATTAACTCTACTTCATGCTGCTTTTCTATATCGTCTTGATATTCAGCAACAATACTGTTCCTATAGTCTGTCTCAGATTGTTTTATTCTGTCTTTAACCATTTTTTCCTTCATTTTATTACCATAACTTCTTGACACATCATTGGCGAAGTTCTTAGAAGCATTGTAGAATAATTTTTTCCACACTCATTTACCCCTCCTCTGTTTGATAAATCAATATATTCTCTACAATTAATTGTAATTCCTTCTCCAAATAAAAAAACTAACACACGTAGTGTTAGTCTGATTGTGAATTATCAAAAGAGTCACTGATCCCACCTAAATCTATATAACTGTCTTCTTTTCCATCACTAAAGTCCGACACTCCTGATTATATCCATTTGCATTGCATCGCATCACAAGATGATGCAAGTTATGATTTAGTAGGTGAGTACAGTCATTCCATAAATAATTTTTGTTTTTTCTGAGGTGCTAAATATCTTTCTACACGAACATTTTCAAGTTGTCCGTCTTCGGTCATCTCAATCTCAATTCTTTTGATTTTACTGGAACCATGGTCATACTTTTCAAGATCAATATGGAAGTTTTCAGGATCAAACTTTATTGTCATAAAATTCCTCCTCTTTTTATCCAATATATATATATTCTAGTCGGAGCATTTTATAACCAGTACATGAGTTAAGTTTTCAGGATAGGCTCCAGCCATGCAATCACCTTTTGTATCTGTACAAGGATATCTCAATGAAAATATGTTAAAGAAATAAGATAACGTAACATAACTCGTAAAGGTACCTTATTTCACAATTCAATAAAATTCATGTTTTATTAAAGTGAAAGTTTATCATGAAGATAATATATTATTTATTTCTTTACTGAGGAAATCTCTATCAAGCCAAGGAGAAGAATAAGGTATTCGGAGTAATTTTAAACCATTTTCAGAAATTTTTTCATTTTTAATAGCATCATTTTTTTGTGTCCTAATAAATGCAGGAACACCTCCATAATACTCCACTGGTTCAAAATGCTGAATTCCGTCATATTCTACTACCAATTTAAACGCTTCAAAATACCCATCACACCTTAGTGGCATATGTTTTGCACCTAACAACCATGGAAACTGTTTTTGTGCTTCGTATGGTGCTCCTAGAATATCACTAATTAGCCTTAGTAGTTGCTTTTCTGTTTTATTAGATTGCTCTATATAATAACCATATTTTTCACAGACCTCCGTCCATGAAATCTTGAATTTGTATCTATACATACTATCATCAAATTTTGAAAGCAAGTTGAAGCCCCTTCGTGTAGGGGCTTCTCCAAACTCATCATTACAATAATCAAATACTCTATGAAACTCTTCCTCAAAATCAGAATCATCATATATCGCAGCCATTTTACCAGTTTCCTTTCCAATTCTTGTTTTATGGGCAGACCTCCTTTGCTCATATATTACACTCTGTTCTTCTGAACAGTATTGTTCTACAACTCTTGCATATACCTTCCCCTCAGTCTTGAATAAATTAAAACGATCTGCATATGTTGATAGAGCTATCTCACTTCTTTCGTTGAATTCAGTAAAAGTAGGTACTGAACATAATTGGTTCATAACTTTATAAAAGTTTTTCTCTAAGTCATCATTGGAGTACCTTAATTTCTTCACACCAGCATCCCGTCTTATTTTATCTAACCCGATAGTCTGCAAAAACCTGTACGTAATATAAGGATGGTTTTTACAAAACACGTGAAGGTTCTGTTTCATATGTACCTCAATATAGTCAGTGTATTCTTTTACAATGTAATTATATAAAGTTGAATAACACCCCACCTGCTCTACTACCTCTATCCAATTCTTCACTTTAAACAACCTTGCATATGATCTCACACCTATTTCAGATACTGATTCAAAACCCTTTGTTGTTAGGTGGTGAGGGGCTTTTACTACCCAATTGAAATTTTCCTCAAGATTTTTAATACTGTTATCCCTCTTATAGTTCTCTCTGTGAACTTCATTCGTGTTTCTGCGCCTACACTCGTCGCCACAGTATTTCTCAGTCGGACTTTTAGGTACAAAGGAGTTTTCACAGTAATTACAACTTCTCATTCAATCACCTCAACGAGTTAAAATTATTTGCTATTTGCTAGGGTTATCAAAAAGCAACCACAATAATGGACTCGATCCTTAATCAATTATAAAATTTGTTATCGAAGAATCCCTTAACAAAAACATGTTTTCAAACAAAATTTAAGGTCTCCATACATCTAATTTTATCGCTCGTTGGTAAAAGGAAAAATCTTTTCTTGTAGCCTTCATAAAGCTAATATCTACTATACACTTAAAATCACCCATTGACAAATACTCAATTAAACACTATAATTAATTGTTTGACTCATTTTATTTTAATCGTATAATTACTAATATGCCCACTCGTAAACTTCTCAGGGTCTAGGATGGGTATATCATAGCTTCACTCACAGAAAAGGAGCGGTTATTAAATCTACACCGCTCCTTTTCCAATTCATACAAGTTTATTTCAATTGGTATTCAGCAAATCCCGCAATTGCTTTAAAGTCATCATAGGTTTCTTATGGATCATTCTATGACAATTACTACATAACATTGTAATGTCCTCAATTCTAGTCTTATCTCCTTCTTTCATTTTTGATACTAGGTTATTATGGTGTGCTTCGATAAAGTCTTTTCCCCTTTTTCCATACACTTTTTCAAAGTCAAAGCCACAAGCTTCACATATTAAGGTTCCATTGTTTTTTTTAAAGCTTTCCTTAGAATGTTTTATGACCCTAGAATCTCTTTCTTTTATTTTGTGAGTCTTTAGTAAAGTGTCACCTTCTGCATATGCTTCTTCACTTTCTTTCAAAGTGTGTGCTGCAGTTATATCTGGAGATGTATTATGAGTTAATTTTCCTGCCTCTTCTACTCTCCGCTTAGCAACCGAAATCTCCTCCTTAGTAAATAAATGAGAATAAACAGGTTTTGAGACTTTAGCTTCAACTGTCTTGTGCAGTAAATCATCCTTCCAACAATCTACGAATTCTTCAGTTAACCTATTACTATGGAGGATTTTCTTAGCAACTTCTACTCCACCAAATTCTTCTATTACTTCAAGTGAGAAATCATAAAGTAATCCTAAATTGACCTTCTCGTATATAAATTGGTTTTTACCCACCACTTTTTTCAATCCATTTCCCTTAATATCATCGTCTATTAGGGGGGAAAACAAATGTTGGGAAAAACACTCACGAACGTCTTTATGGAATAATCTTTTTAACATTTTGAAATCAGGACCATCAAATTCTTTTATAAAATCATTATCTACACTGAGCACAGTAAATTCGTATTCTCTTAATAGTTCTATACCTTCATTTAAATCAAATTTTATACTTTTTGACTTTTTAAATGAATTTGCTTTTATACATGCAGAATTAAGTATCTTGTTTGCTGAGTGCATATTCCCAGCACTCCCTAATAATACAGCATCATATAAAAACAAATCAGAATTAATACCATAGTCATCCTTTAATGCATCTAGTACATGTTGCTTTTTTACTTTTGATAAGTATTTCATATGCAAACTCCTCATTTTTTTCAAAATATTAATTGTCTAGAATATAAAATGTATTAGCAATAATCAGAGTTTACATGGTGGCATAAAAAGTGTTGGTTTCAATTTTCTGTTGAAGCGCTAGCGGAAACAAGAAAATCGCAAAGTAACACTTTTTATGTCACCGAATACACATTATACTTTGCACTCCGCTTCGCGGGTGCTGCTGACGCGCACCTAGAAAAAAGGTGCTTGTCCGTAACCCAAACAAGTTTGGATTACGAGGTGTAGATTAACTGATGGGATTTTTCTCTAATATATAATTCAACTCCATCACTAGTTTACCAGTCTAAACATTTTCCCATTTTTTGTTTGTATAATTTCTATTCCTTTATCTTCAGCTTCGAGCTCTATATGCTCTCTATGTGCATGTGATTTCCAGTTTTCATTTAGCCAATTCTTAACTTTTGCCCCAAAATCCCTCGCCATAATATACGTTACTGTTTCTTTAACATCAAAAGTTTCCTTCACCATTTCTAGTCTTTCTTCACACGTGTCAGTAAACTTGGATGATAACTGGATAGCTTTTGAACTATTATTGGTTTGAGGTAATTTAAAGACCTTTCTAACCTCGTTGATCCAGCCAGACCTTTTAGTATAAATATATACATCAATACGTTTAGTAGATTTAACCTCTCTAATATTTGTGCGGTGAATAACTTGACTTATTTCTGCCAATAAATCCTGTTTGTACAGTGTTTGAACTTCCACTCCACTAAACCAATCGGTTGATCCATAAGTGTTCCGCTTTGAAGCAGTTTGATTACCTATTGATAAATCTATATTAACTCCATGTACAGCTAAAGCAAGTTTAATGTAATAAACTGGTGGCTTGATCGGTAAATTTAATAGAGCTATTTTCTTGTATTTAGAAAGTTCATTTTTTCCTGTAGTATTTAACAAGTTTAGTGCCATGGAATCACTGTCAAAAGCCCTTGCACTAAAAAAGTCTTTTTCTTGTTCAGGAGTGATGACCCCGTTCTTGACAAACTTTTCAACATCCCCTTTCATGGGTAACGCTAGTAGACTTTCAGCTGTATCATTGGAGTCCTTCCTGATATTCTCTATATCTTCCTTTACTTTATTCAAATAAGTATCATCACTTCTTTTTTTCTTTGAAGAATTCACTATTCTATGGTTAAGGTAGAGACGGTTGCTATAGTCATGAGGGTTTTTAACGTATTTAATTTCGTAACCGCCACGCTTATACAAGACAGTATTAATATCTGCAGTTCCATCGAAGACCAATACATTTCCTAAGCTGGTGTAATCAATCCACTCAGAACAAATGATAGACCCTTTCCCCTTAGTCTTATATACTACGCCTACGCCATCTTCAACTAATAACCGCTTGAACCAATTAAATCTTCTTCTAAATTCATAGCTTACGAAAATATCTTCAAGAGAACTTATTACTTTTTTTATTAATTCTTTATCTTCCTCTCTTACATTTCTTAATAAGTTTTGAGTTGGTATGGACACTTTATCCCCATTCTCTTCCCTATGAAGTTCAACTACCTCTCTAAGAACCAGACTTGGAATGATTGCTCTAACACTTAACAAATCATATTCACTAATATCAGTGGATTGTTTTGCCATTTCATCGTACCAATCTAAACAATTATGATTTTTACCTAAGTCAAACTCTTCGCTATTAGTGAATATTGGCATTTCATCAATTATAATTGACCTTTTTTTATAAGGTACTAAATCGAATCTAGTTTTATAACTTAAATATTGATCTGGATTTCCGTAGCCTAATTTTAAATCTCTAAGTCTTTGTTTGGTTATAGCTACAACTTGATAATCATGTAGATTTTGCAACAGATGCTCATCATTATTTTCGCTTGATATTCTTATAAAGCTTCTAGGCTTATTGTGTTTAATTTTTTGTAAATAATTGGAAAATGAATTCATGTTGTCATTATTATTGAATACACACAGTAGAGGTAACTCTTCTTGTTCAATAGTTTTTATTGTGAGAGTTTTTAAAGAAGTTGATTTACCCACTCCCATAACAGCGTTAATCACTCTTGCTATATTGCTTTCCTCACTATGATCAATCGAGTTATCTTTCCTTTTTAGTTGGAGACTTTTTTCAAAAAGCTTTTCTCCATCCTCTAAAAATTCTTCTGCAAAATTCAATGTCTGTATAAAAGCATCCTCTTCTAGATTTTTTGCTATATCACTTTCAATGTAGCCTTCTATTTCTTTTATTGAGTTTGTTTTCTGCAATGAATGAACTCCTTCAAACCGAATGTAATAATGTTCACATAAAGGATAATATTACAAAAAATAAACTTTGTCCATACTTTTATCTAATTTATTTTAATTTTTATTATCAAATACTTAATTAAATACTATTATTTTAATCTAATGATTAATAACAAATACTCAATTAAACATTTCAACCTATATTTACGCATATTTTTCAAAAAAATATTGTGACATCGCTCATATAATTATCAATAGCCTTGAAGAAAAGAGGACAGATGATGTCATTAGTGTTAGTGTTAAATAATTTTTGAGATTTGATGTGATATTTTAGTTATTGAGCTAAAAAAGAGAACAGGAGGGGACACCCAACTGCTCTCTTTTTATCTTTTTTTCTATATATATGCCAAACTAAAAGTTGTATAGAACTTAAATGTAGAAAGACATAGGTTAGATCCACCTCTGCCATCTTTTTGACCCACCTCGGACAAGAAAATGATCCATCTGTGCCATGAATGAACCATTAGTGTTTAATGAGTAGATTTGATACTGGAATTCAAACTCTAATTAAGTCAATTGACATGGAGCCTCTACGTACCTGCCTATATTCTAAACGCCTGCCAGAAGTAATCATGCCGTTCTTATTGAGGCTAGCATGTACGTTTCTCCAAGTAAATTGCGCAGGTATTAGCCGAAATACAATAGGTGGATTAGCTCTGTCTTACATGGATCAATATTATGGCAGACGTGGATCAAAAAGATGGCACACTGGGGTCAAATCGATGGCTGTAAACACTTAAAGATTACTTTCTTTAATTTTACTATTAAGTTTCCACTCCCACGAAAATAACATAGATCGAATTGTAGGTACTATTCCGAATATAATAAATAAAACAATCGAAATGAATCCGAAGGTGATATGAATTCCAAGAAAAACTCTACTGCTTTGAACAGATTGGAGTATAGAAACATCTTGTAGTAAAATGCCGATAGAAGCACCTGTTGAAATAATCATGGGTATAAGTATTGAGACGAATTTCTTCGTTTCAGAAAGAAAAGATGCTTCCACTTGTTTTCGAATATTCATGAAACTTGAAGATCTTTGGTTTATCTGTTTTCTTAATAGAGAGATAGCTTTATAAACATTATCACTAATCTTTTTAATTCCATTTTGAAACACGTAAAATTGCATTCTGTTTTCTGTTAGGGAAACAAAAATTTTGATATCCCCTCCAAGACTCTTGAACCCCAAATCAATTTGGTTAATTGATAGCATATAATCATTTAATTCTGGTTTAAACTCTTCCACATTATTCAATTGACTATAGTTTACCTTACTAAAAAAACTTCTTACTAATTTGATGATTTCACCTTTTTCTTTATCTTTTAGACCCAAAGGAAGGTCAATAAATTCAAAATTATCAGAACCCACTTTTTTACTATGTTCTCTTAAAAGACTAAGAAATGTTTTAGAATCTTCTAGGGGTAAATTCCAATCAACACAATTATTTTCATCAATATTTTGAACTACAGGTACAAACGAAATAAACAAGGAGTCTTTATTAGTTAACAAGGAAACGTCATTTATTTTTTTGGTAATAAAAACTAATTTGATACTTATATTATCCACTGATAAGTCAGATACGTGGACACCATCTCCATTATCAGTAATATTAGCCTCCCCCATATCTTTGCCACTTCTTACCATGATGGTGTTCAGCCATGCTACACAAAGTCCTTTGACAGAAAGTTTCACAAGTTCAATAGTCTTTTCTTGTAGCTCAAGAGATTTCTCATCTAGGAAGGACTTTTTTTCAATGTTTAATACACCCTTTGCACGGAGAGAGTCCAAATTTTGGTGATCTTCAGAATCTTTAACTAATACATCTTTTCTCACTGTTAAATTACTTAAGTCTCTATAGCCACTTAAATGGAAGATACTATCTAAAAAACTTATTTCATTAATATTTATGATGTTCTCTCTGCTAAACATTGAGACCATTCCTTTTGCATGTCTTCAAAATTCACAATAAGTTTTACTACATTTACAGCTGATGGTAATAAGATATGCACCAAAAACTTAAGTAATAACTCTGCGTACTCTAAAGCTTCATCAGATTGAATGTTCTCGTAAAAAACACAATAATCTACAATTAAAGCTCTAAAGTTCTTTTTGCCAACGTTCTCATTATCTTCTAGTTCAGAATAGTTTTCTTTTATTGCGTATATATATCCTTCCGAAATCATCATAAAACTAATGTTTACTAATACTGTAATGAACAACCTTCTTTCCTGATCACTTCCACCATTTTGAGCTATTAGCTCTCTTATATTATTTGAAACGTTTTCTATTTTTTGAGTTATCTTATATTCTAAAACAGAGGGTTTTTTTGTTCTCATGAGCTTTGATATTGTTCGATCAGTGCCTTCATAATAGTCTTCTTTCAATATAACCCAAGATAAAATGGAAACTATTGCATCAAGGACTTTCGGAGAGACTGGTGTAGAAATAAATAAACCACCATCTTCAGTAATTCTAAGTCTGCAATTGTATCCTTCTATTACGCAATTAATTGAAAATTCATACATGCTCAAGTGTGAGTCGCCAATAAATTTTACGACTTCGTGACCTTCGTGTTCAGGGGTAACTCCGTACATATCTAAACGAAATGCGTTATCGGGGTCTTCCGACCTATATTTAGGTGACAATACTTCACCATTCATACTCAACTTTGTCATCATTAACTGTGACTCATCCAACTTAACTTTTTCATATCTTTTTGAGTGACGTTGAAAAAAATAAAATAGAATACTAAGTATGTCTTTTTCTATGGACTCGTTATCTGATGAATTATATAAGGCTACGATTCCAGAATTAACATACAGCCTTGTTTCGATAAAAGTTTCTCTTTCCTTAAATATCGGATAGGGATCGGCTATCACGTCATTGGTCACTGATTTGAATCTTATATCTAGTATTGTTCGGGTTTCATTAATAAATAAATCATCAATATATAAATCGTAATTAATTCCATTAGATAAAGAACCTGATAACTTTAAATTTTGTCCAGAAGAGCAAATACTTGCAATAGAGCTTTCCACTTCATATGAAATATTTAGGGAGTCGATCAAAAGTCTGTATAGATGAAGACTCATGTTATCTCCTCTTCTCCCTTTTTTTATGAAAGCATGCTTTATTTTTTCTCTATAGGTTTCTTCATTCTCTTGATTTGCTTCGTACAATCCAACTAAGCATCCTTTTTTAGTTGGAGAAGCTCCTTCACTAGAGTAGCCTTTGAACTCTTCAATGATATCTTCAGAAAATATTCTTTTTGTCATTTCTTTAGCTGAGTATTCACCTTTCCTAAAAAAGAATGTGCTTTTGTCTTTATCAATTAAACTTATATCCATACATTAAACATCCTCTAAAAATCTTGTAATTGATTTTTCAGCAAGCTCTTGTAGTTCTGTTTTTTGGTTCTCTAATTTTAATGTTATTTCTTCCACAAATACATGTGGCTTCATTAGTTCTTCATATGCTTTATGTAGATCCTCTTTAAATATTGTGCTTCTACCAGAAGACAGACAATGTTCTTCAGCTCTTAAAACAAGGACTTTACAGACCTCATTTAACTGATCTAAAAGTACATCTTTCCCGTCATTTGAAAACCTTTTTTCCGTTAGTGTTTTAACATAACCCTCCATAGTTCCTTTTTGCGATACATTACCTGAATTTGACATAAAATCCTCCATTTTTCTCTTAATCTAGGTAATATAATATTACTATACGAGTATTGGAAAATAAACCATAATATTCTAAATCCAAAATAAACCTTAGTTTTTGCAAGGTTATTCAACGGAGCAGTTATACTAAATATTTGGGAGGGGTATTTAGTATTGCTGGTGCGTTTTCTTATAGGAGTTAATGTAGATAAGAAATAGGAGTAAATACTCGAAAATTTCGGTAAATTATCTAAAATGAAAAAGTTATCTCTGATTCGAGTGTTCACCTAAAGGGTGTGTTCAATAATCTTTAACAGAACCAGTAAAAAAAGGAGTAGAAACAACTACTCCTTTTAATTCAAGACATTTTCTTTTTTTGGATTTATATATCTAAGTTATTTAGTGGGTTATATCTGTCATTTTGTTCTTTCAAGGCTGTTCCCCATAAGTTCACATACCTCTGAGTCATTTCTAAATTTTCATGTCTAAGAATTTTCTGTAAAGTCAATACATCCATACCATTCATTAAAGATCGGTGTGCAAAAGTGTGTCTAAAGGTGTGACAGGACAAACGCACACTTTTAAAGTCCATTACCTTCTTTAAGCGTTTAAACATACTAGAGATAGTCTCATCACTAATCTTACCTTGTCTTGTGCTCGGAAAGACATAGTCAAGCCTTCCTGTATCACCATAAAAAGTCTCTAAATACACTTTATACTCAGCTAGTTCCTTAGAAAGTTTTCTTGTGAAAGGTATGCTGGCTACTTGCCGCTTCTTACCATACACATGAATGACATAGTTGTTGAAATCAACATCTGACCACTTTAAATTCACAAGCTCTCCCCTTCTCACCCCAGTTGATAAGAGGAATACAATGATCATGCGGCTACGATACGCATAGAAGGAGTTATTTCTGAAGCTAAAGCGTTCGTAATACTTCAGTATCTTTTGTATCTGAGCATCGCTCAGAACCTCTATTCTGATTTCTTCTTTTATAGGCTTCAATTTTAAGGTTGGGTGATATCCTTGCTCGAGGATATCCTCATTAACTAAATAATTGAAGAAAATCTTTATAGAACGCAGTTTGTTGTTCAGAGTTGATGGTTGGTTTCCTTGTTGCTTGGCATCAACTAAGAAACCTTTAACTACTGACGAATTAATATCCTCCACATTTGCAATACTTTTCTCTGTGCAATAGTCCTGCAACAACCTTAAGTTCTGTCGATACATTTTAATGGTGTACTTAGAAAGGTTTTGAAATTCTCTGTCTTGCAAAAACTCTTGAATTGCAAACTTCAATAACATAAGACCACATCCTTCTTCTAATTTGAAAAAGAATTTGGTCAACTCAAATCACTTTAGTTAAAGAAAGCACCGATTATTTTCAGACGCTGAAACCCTTGCCACTAGTGGGTTTTGCCTTCACATGTTTTCCGAAATACTGATAATAATCGGTTTTGATGAATCCGTTGAAGAGCTTTCTGCGTTTCGTAGCAGGTTTCCCGTATAGTTTTTCGAAGCCTTCATGGGAAGTCAACACGTAAATACTCCAGGAAGGATGATCGCGCATGATTGTCCCAAGATCACGATACATCTGCTCCACTTCTTCACGTTCGCCCATCCGCTCTCCATAAGGAGGATTAGACACAACATAGCCATTATCCTGCTTCGGATTGAAATCACTGATCTGCATTTGCTTCCACGAAATCAAATCCCCAAGACCTGCTTCCATCGCATTCTTCTTAGAGATATCAATTAATTCCGGGTCGATATCAGATCCAACAATGTTCAAGGGCTGATCATAGTTTGCTGCTTCTTCAGCCTCCTGAAAGGCATCCTCCCAAGCTTGTTGTGGAATGAAGTGCCAGTCTTCTGAAGCAAACTCTCTATTGAAACCTGGAGCGATATTTTGGCCGATCAGAGCCGCTTCGATAGCAATTGTGCCAGACCCACAAAAGGGGTCGACGAAAGGATGATCCGGGTGCCAATTCGTAATTTGGACCAGTGCTGCGGCAAGTGTTTCTTTTAATGGTGCTTCCCCTTGGCCGACACGGTATCCGCGCTTATGCAGGCCGCTCCCGGAAGTATCTAATGTCAGCAAGGCTTCGTCTTTATGGATCGCAACCTCGACCCGGTGCAAGGCACCTGTTTCTTTCAACCAGGATGTGGCTCCATGTTTGACTTTCAAGCGTTCAACAATGGCTTTTTTCACGATTGACTGACAATCAGGAACACTGTAAAGTTTTGACTTCACCGATTTTCCGACCACAGGAAACTCGCCTTCTTCTGCAATGAAATCTTCCCATGGGAGAGCCTTCGTTTGTTCAAAGAGCTGATCAAAAGACGTCGCCTTGAACCTTCCGACTTGTAATTTGACACGGTCCGCTGTACGCAGCCACAAGTTAGCACGTGGGATGGCGGAGACATCTGCTTCAAAAAAAACACGTCCGTTTTCCACTTGAACATCCTCGTACCCTAGTGCTTTTACTTCTTTTCCGACAATCGCTTCTAACCCCATGGCTGCAGTAGCGATTAATGTTACATTTTGTGACATTCACTCTTACCTCCTTAAATATGTATGGCAATAAAAAACCCCTCCAAAAAGCGTGTGGCTTTCCAGAAGGGTGTATTGTACTTAAATGAAGACCTTTTGAATACTCTGTAAGCCATGTTCTGTTCCATTGTACTACAAACGGTGGTCAACCTCGTACTCCGGTGGCAATCATCTATCTGCCGTAAAACGACCTCTCCTTCTGTTCATTTCCTTTCAGAGAGTGCCCCTACCTATATTTGGGTTGCTCGCTCGTGGGGTTTACCTCGTTCCACCCGCAGTATTTCTACTACGGCTCCGTCACTGTGGCACTTTCAAAGTAATCATTCCATATCTAAAGACGTAGGAATTTTCCTTGCCGTTAGTTCTAAGAACTCCCTTGACTTATGGTTTCGTCAAGCACGAACACTACAAGCATCTCAGCTTGTGCGAGCATGGACTTTCCTCTGCATGGTGAACCATACAGCGATTACCCGAGTATTCAAAATCTGTTTTGATTGTGCATTCAAGGTGTCATCACAGACACGCTCAACCATTATAACAAATTCGTATTGCTTTGTCATATGGAAATACCAGGGATTAATCTGCGTACTTGTTACCGAAAACAGCTTTTTCTAAATTGGATACACGTTTGAGAATATCATAATTGACTTGATGATTATTCGTAGACGGTTGCGGCTGTCTCTGCCTTTGGGTCGTTTCACGTGAAGACATCTTTTTCAGTCTATCATTTTCCTGCTGCAAACGTTCAATTTCCTGTTGAAAACGATCGTAATCCTGAATAATCAAATCTAGATACTCATCGACTTCTTCCTGATTATACCCACGCATGGATGTTTTGAAATCTTTCTCAAGTATATCCTTACCGCTCAATTGATACTCTTCTAAATTCATTTTAACCTCACCTCTGTTTAACACATTACACTCATTTTTTCAAAAGGTGGAGCAAATGTCAATTTTAAGTGTAAAAATTTTATTGACTCCAATAGTCAGGATTCGCCATTCGCAGCTCCTCGACGGTTTCTTCCAGGTCTAAAGGTGTTATGTATAAAATTGGATAATCCTCTTTTTCAGCTGCTTTTTCAGCTGCTCTTAAGAAGAATTCGGGGCTCCCTTTCGTATCCTCATCAAGCAATATGAGGCACCCATCTGAATGCGCCACTAAAAATTGATCTTTCGCTTTAAATTGATAAGGCCCGTCGTATCCTTTTTTGTAGATTGGCTTAAAAAAATCAGCACTCATCGTTACTTCTTCATAAATCATTTGTAGATCTTCCGGCCACCGCTCTTGTTGATTCTCAAATGGAGGAAGGATACCAAGTTTGATCTCGTATTCTTCTTTCAAATCTAACACCACCTCTGATGTCCATAATTCAACACCCATTTGCCCGGATACAAGCACCCATTCAAGACCTTCTTCAATGAAGGCGCTCAATCTTTTCCTGATGGATTCTTTAATAAAAGCAATTTTCGGATCGTTCGGCTTGAAAATTCCCATTTCCATCGGTTTATACCCAGTTACAACTATGGTTTTCATGGTGTATTCCTCCTTAAACCACAACAACGTTAAGTGATCCGCTCACTTACTATTCTAATACTTCTATCAAAAAAAAGAAAATAAGCCACTAAAACGTGGCTTATTTAGAGTTAACTGTTCGATCCGGATCCGCCCATCATAGGCATTTGGCCCTGCCCCATCATTGGCATTTGCCCTTGACCTTGACCTTGGCCCATTGGCATTTGACCTTGAGCCATCATAGGCATTTGCCCTTGACCTTGCCCCATCGGCATTTGTCCCTGTCCCATCATTTGTCCGGGCATCATAGGCATTTGGCCCATACCGTCCATACCCTCTTGATTCATCATAGGCATTTGACCCATTTCTCCCATGTCTTCCTGACCCATAATAGGCATTTGCCCTTGCCCTTGGCCTTGACCCATTGGCATTTGACCCATCTCCTGAGGGTTCATATAATCCATCCAATTGTAATCTGGGGAAGACCCTTGAGGAAAAGCGAAATCCTGTGTTTGGAAGCTATTCTGTTCAGACACCATATAAGGGAAGTAATGGTTGTTATTCAGCATGTGGTGGTTCTGCACGAGGATGTGTGTCGGGTGGATATAGTCTTGATTTTCTAAAAAGTAATTATCCAGCACGCAATGTTGCATTGGACAAACGATCGGGCGACGATTGCTTGCAGGTCCAGACGGTCCACAGCCACAAGAACCTTGCATTGAATGATTATGCATTATGCTTTCACTCCTTGTTCTGTTATTCCTTATCAGCGTATGTCACAAAACCATCGAATGTACTGGGCGATATTCTCATATCTACGGAATAATTAATATGTTCAAGTGTTTGAATGGTATCTTTGAACTCCAAATAAAAAAAGGGATGAGTTCTCATCCCTTCCTATATCTTAAGTATAAATGAATATTAAGACTGATCTTCGGGAAGATCAGATGATGCAAACGAAAAGGGAAGAATCTCTTCCATTGTAAAAGTTTTCGTTTCTCCCTGAAGATTAGTTGTGTGGATCTTTACATCGGATGAAAAGAATTCGCTCATCACCTGGCGACAAGAACCACAAGGCGGCACTGGCCTTTTCGTGTCCGCTACTACTGCTATTTCTTTGAAGTGAAATCGGCCTTCAGAAATAGCTTTAAAAATAGCTACTCTTTCTGCACAACATGTAACAGGATACGCAGCATTTTCAATGTTGCACCCGGTGTATAATGAACCGTCCTCAGTTAGCAAGGCAGCGCCTACTTGAAACTTTGAGTAGGGTGTGTAAGCTTTCTCACGTACATATTTAGCTTTTTCGATCAATTGTCCTAATTCCATTGTTATCCCTCCCTCATGATGGGAAAGCAATTATATATGAATAACCCGAAAATGTAAAGCGGTTTCACAACTATGAACAGAACACATTGAAAAAGTGTTTATTTGACACAAGTGTCAAATAAACGTTTATACTAAGAAGCAGCGTCACCATAATTTAAGGGGAGGGAATGACTTCATGAAGTCGATACTTAAATACAATAAGATTGTCTGGGTTTTTATCGCATTACTAATCTTCACCGGGGTATTCACCTATTTACAATTGCCCAAAAGAGAAATACCGGAAATTGACGTTAATGCAGCGTCTATCTCAACCGTGTATCCAGGTGCGACTCCTATAGAAGTCGAAAGAACCATTACGAATCCGATAGAGGATGAACTATTAAATATCCAGGGGATTGAAGAAGTAACCTCTGCCTCTACAACAGGATTTGGATCCATCACTGCTACTCTTAGTGGAGAAGCTGACCGTAATACAGTCAACTCAAAAATCAGACAGACTGTTTCCGATGCAGCCAGGAGTTTTCCAGACGAAGTACAGGACCCTGATATTAACACTGACTTATCCACTTCAGCCGTTGCCTCTTATCACTTATTAGCGGAGGACACCAACGCCCTTTATGAACTCCGGAGCAAGCTGGATGAATGGGAAGATCAATTAACTGAGATTTCAGGTGTCGAATCCATTTCGATTAAAGGTCTCCCGGAGCAGCAGGTTTCTATTTCACTCGATAATGATCTGCTTAATGAAAACCGACTTTCGCCGTTCTCTATCATCAATTTGCTAAGGGAAGAAATCGGGCCGGCCGCAATTGGGACTGAAGAAGATGGTAATGAGGTCAAACAATTGATAGTCAATAAGTATTCAGATATTGAGGAGCTTTCAAACCTTTCTATAGGTAAGAATAATGATGGAGAAGTACTCTCACTTTCTGACATCGGCTCCATCGAAATTACAAATAAAGACGCTGAAGATTTGATAAATCATGAAGGCAAATCCGCTCTATCTGTAACTATTCTGGCTGAAGATGGGGTCAACATATCTGCCCTGCAAGAACAAATTACAAATAGAGTCGATTCGTTATCTAACGAACTCCCTGCTTCTATACAAGTCGACCGTTTTTATACACAAAGTACTATCATTAATGAAGTTTTTACAAACCTTGTCACATCATTTTCTATTTCATTAATTGCCGTCTTCATCATTATGGTTCTTGGTCTTCCGATATCATCTGCAATCCTTGTTGGTTTAGCTATTCCTATATCTATTTTAATCGGACTGATTCCTCTTCCTTATGTCGGTGTGGACTTGAACCAAATCTCTATCATAGGCATGATCATCGCCATCGGGATCCTTGTGGATGACGCAATTGTGGTTAACGACAATATCCAACGAAGGTTTCAACTTGGAGATGGCCCTCTGGAAGGTACCATTCGTGGAGTGAAGGAAGTAGGAAAATCAATCATTACTTCTACACTAATGATAATTTTCAGCTTCCTTCCACTTATGTTCTTATCAGGTACGAACGGGGACTTCATCCGTGCTTTACCTTCTGTACTGATTTTCACAGTCGTCGCTTCTACGGTCATTGCTTTAACCTTTATCCCCACCGTACAATACGTAAGGAAACGCAGCCAAAAACGAAATTCAGAAACAAAGAAAGGGGTGTTAGGAAGAGCATTCGATGGGATGGAAAATATCTACGCAGATAAAATTTTGCCTAAGACTACCAAAAAGCCATGGGTGACAGCGGTGACTGGCTTAGCATTATGTGCAGCCCTTGCTCTTTTAGTCATTAGGATACCATTCGAATTCTTTCCAGCGGCAGATAGACCTGAAGTTACTGTTTCCATTGAAAATCCACAAGGGACACCTATAGAGGAAACACAGACACAATTGCAGGATATGGTTCAATTTTTAGAAGACCGCGAAGAAAATATTACAGAAACTGCCATTTATGCTGGATCCGGTCTTCCTAATTTGTTCAGCTCTGGTTTACAAAGGAGCGGTGAAAACACAGGGCAATTGCTTATAAGGGTTGACCGGGAGCAAACTAGTGCTTCCAATTTCATTAAGGAATGGGAAAAACCATTAAGAGAGGCCTTTCCTGACGCTGAAATATTTTTAGAAACCATCGTTTCCGGCCCTCCTCCATCACCGCCGATCCAGGTGCAAATACAAGGGAACGAAACTGGACCCTTGATTGAAGAAGCGAAAAAAGCTCGCGATCGACTTGCAGATGTAGAAGGGGCTGAAATTGCTACGATCAATGCGGGAGAAAAACAGCCTTTTATAGAATATAACCCGGATCGAGAGTTACTGGCTGAGAACAATATATCCATCGATCAAGTCACTTCACAACTTCAATTAGCAAATACCGGAATTCCTCTCGGTACGTATGACAACGGCGGAAACCGTCTCCAGATGGAAGTGATACTAGTTGACGGCAACAGTGAGGGGGTAGCGCCAAGTGATTTGAAGATTGCAGGGGGTGGAAGTGATTCCCCAAGTTCTCAACCACCACAGACATTGTCTTTGGATGAGATCATTACTGTGGATCAAACTCAACGCATTGGTGTGCTTCCTCACTTGAATGGTAAACGAACGATAACTATTGAAGCATATCCAGAAGAAGGAATGGAAGAAAGTTTCTCAGCGAAGGCTTCGGAGAAAGTCGAGCAAATAAAAGAAAATCTACCGGAAGGGTACTCACTTGTTGAAAGTGGGGAATCTGATGCAACCACTGAATTCTTTATCGAAGTCTCGAAGTTATTCGTAATCGTCCTATTCCTTATATATTTGACGATCGCGATTCAATTCAATTCTTTGTTGATGCCTATGCTGATTACAGGTACTGTCTTCCTCGCTATTACAGGAGCTATAATCGGTTTATTCGTATCAGGCCAGCCATTAAGTTTCTTGGCAACCCTCGGGATTGTGTCCTTATCAGGAATCGTAGTCAGAAATTCTGTCATATTGGTTGAATTCATCGAACAAAATAGACAGGATTATAGCAGCATTGTTGAAGCTGTCATTGAAGCAGGAAGAGCAAGAATCAGACCGATCGTTTTGACTTCACTCACCTCGATCGCTGCATTGACACCGATCATTTATTCTGGTGATGTCTTGTTTAAGCCGTTGGCCGTATCCATCGTCTCAGGCCTTCTCTTCTCTACTGTACTCACCTTAATACTGGTGCCTGCTTTCTACCTGATCATTGCTAAAATCACAAATAAGCCAGCAACCAAGTCTTAACCTGAAGAAAAAAAGCTCCCCATCTATAGAAGCCAACTGAAAAAATCTTTTCGGTCTAGAGGAGCTGTTAAAGTTTATAGTTTCTTCGCACGAATTGCTTGCCGGTGGATACTTGCGCGGGCACGGCCTCAGCTAACTTGGTCAAGAAGATCTTTTGACCAAGTGGATCTTCGGCTCGCGCTGTTCCCGCAGGCGTCACCACTGAACGCTCCGCGTGGAATCAACGAGGCCCATCTGAAAAGAGTTTCATCAAAATTATAAAAGAAGCCGAGTTGAACGATAAAATCGTCAAACTCGGCTTCTTTATTTGATGCATAATCCAAAAAGTTGCAATGGACTCCAACTATAAGGAGTTTGTTCGTCTGGGTTTTATAAAATATCAGTAAGGGGATATTTTGTGCTGTCTACACCCTTCCTCTTATTCGGTAAACAGGTGTTTATTCATGCGTTCTTCAAATCGTCTAAAATCATATCCAGGACATAATGAGAGGATTGGTATAATTCTTTGTACCTTTTCATGGGAATGTCCAGATAATAACTATGAAGGATAATCATTTCAAGATTTTCATGTGTCGATTTCACTTGATTGGGATGGACATTCGCTTTCCTGCTTTTGACGAATTCCTCTGCTTCCTCCATCCAAGTCTGTGTCAATTCGAACATAGGAGCTGTATCTTCTTTTACTTTATTGAAAAATTCATGACTTTTTTTGTCCACTGGACCTTCTGTATTGAGAAATCGTTCATGGAGTCGGTCAATGAGTTGTTTGATTTTTTCTGTATTTGTTTTAAGAGACATGTTTCCCTCACCTTTTTTCTTCACTGTATCATGAGGGTGAGACAGTCAGCAATATTTTAACCTACAGATCTACGTTTAGCTTGTTGCGCAACCTTTCCTAAATAGGCATGTTGCCGTTCTTTTTTCATTTTCTTCAATTCATCCCTCAGAGAAAACACTTCATCTTTCAAATCGTCCACTTCTTTCCGGTGGGATACCGTCATCGTGAATACAATTTCATCTGCTTTTAAGGATAAACGTCGTTCAAGCAAGGAGAATTTTTCGCGCAGTTGAGACAATTGTTCTTCAAATTCTTCCGGTGTGACAACCCTGCTTTTCATCATCCATATCTCCTCCTCTATTATGGTCTTTAATAAATTCTCTAAAGGGTGCATAACTCCTTTGTGAATGACAAGACTAGAACTAAAGCAACAAAACAAGTCAAATATGACCTGACCCTTCGACAGAAAAGGAGGATTTCATATGGCTAAAAAGCCAGAAAAGAAAAAGAAAAAACCCACACCAGCAAAGACAGATAACCCGAAATTAGCTGGTGAAAACCGTCCTTCCACTTAAGTATCATTCCAGCTGTTGCTAACGTTTTAGCAACAGCTTTTTTCATCTTATATTATTTAAATATCTCATGAGGCAAAAATCGCCACTTCAAAGGTTTGCTTATGCTTGGCGGGGGTGAACAAGGCGCTTGCACTTTAGTTCGTAATCTCCCCCTTAAAATGTATTGGGTATTCGAATGAATTAATTGGGGTTTAACGACGAACCAATCAGGGAACTATTCACGCGTACTATTTATTTTTTGTCGAATTTATAGAAATATGAAACCTTTTACTTGTACAGACGTCTAAAGTAATTGAACCTTTTGTATATATCCTTGGACATGAATTTTTGATATGATACTCTCATGGCTATAGGGAGGGATGAAGTTTGAATTATCCCAATGGGAAGCGGAGTACTAAACAAAGTCACGCCCCAAAAGGAAAGATAAAACCTGATTTTAGTAATCGTGGGATGTCATTAGAAGAGGATATCAATGTAACCAATCAATATTATTTGGAAGCAGGAATTGCTGTCGTTCATAAAAAACCGACGCCTGTACAAATTGTGAATGTCGATTACCCTAAACGGAGTGCTGCCGTCATTAAAGAAGCTTATTTCAAACAAGCATCTACGACTGACTTCAATGGAGTTTATCGCGGTAAGTACATTGATTTCGAGGCGAAAGAAACAAAAAATAAAACTTCTTTTCCCCTCAGTAATGTGCACCAACACCAGATTGATCATATGAAGGCGATTGAAAAGCATGGAGGCATCAGCTTCCTGATTCTCTGCTTCTCTCCGCTTGATGAGGTTTACCTGCTCCCTTCCTCAGGACTTTTCCTGTATTGGGATGATCAATGGAATGGTGGCAGAAAATCGATTCCATATGCTTTTGTCGAAAAGGAAGGAATTCAAATACCATTCCATTTCCAAGCAAGGGTGGATTATGCTGCTGCTCTCGATAAGCTTTATTTCTGAAATGGAGGAAAGATAAATGGCAAACGATAGCCAGTCTCGAACAGCAAGAAGAAAACAAATGAAAACATCTAAAAAAAGTAAAAAGTCTCCTAAGTTCAAAAAAATCTTTATGACAATTCTTACTATAGGAATTGTTTTAATGCTCGGTGTCGGTGGATTATTCGCATATTATGTAGCAGCTGCACCAGAGTTAGACGAATCGAAATTATCTGTTCCTTTCTCATCTAAAGTCTATGACGAAAATGGAGAACTCGTGGCTGACCTGGCTGGTGATGAACGGAGAACAAAAGTAACCTATGATGAGATTCCGACTGTCCTGAAGGATGCTGTCATCGCTACCGAGGATGCTCGGTTTTATAGCCACTTCGGTATAGACTTCCGCCGGATTGGCGGTGCCGTGCTGGCAAACATCACTGAAGGTTTCGGGGCTGAGGGTGCAAGTACAATCACCCAACAAGTTGTTAAACAATCTTTTTTGACCTCGGACAAAACGTTGAAACGAAAAGTTCAAGAACAGTACTTAGCCATAAAATTAGATCAGGATTATTCCAAAGAAAAAATCTTAGAGATGTACTTGAATAAGAACTATTACGGTGCTGGTGCCTATGGCGTAGCAGAAGCCGCTGAAACGTACTTCGGAAAAAATGACATCAGTAAGTTGACGTTGCCAGAAGCAGCTTTATTAGCAGGCCTGCCTCAACGTCCAAGTGGTTATATGCCTTTTGATAACCCGGATTTAGCTAAAGACCGCATGAGTACCGTTTTAAGTTTGATGGTACAACACGGTAAGATCACAGAAGCTGAAGCTGAAGAAGCTCGTCAAGTCAATCTGAAGGATATACTCGTAGAAGAACAACAACAGAAAACGAATCCTTACCAAGCCTTCATCGATAGAGTAGCAAAAGAAGTAGAGAAAAAGATGGATGGTGCAGATATCTATAAGGATGGCTTGAAAATTCACACTACTCTAGATCCGAAAGCACAAGATCAGGTCGAACAACTGTTGAGCAGTGACGGCCCTATTTCTTGGCCGGATGAAGAATTGCGTACAGGTGTTGCTGTAACAAATACGAAGACAGGTGCTATCAAAGCAATCGGTGGCGGCCGTGACTATGAAAAGGGTAATCTCAACTTTGCTACTGACATCAAACGGCAGCCAGGCTCCACTTTCAAACCGATAACGGCTTATGGACCTGCTATTCAGTACGACAAAATATCTACTTATCACCAAATCAAAGATGAACCATTAGAAGTGAATGGAAAAGAAGTAAATAATTTTGATAATCAATTCCGCGGATGGGTTTCCGCTAGATATGCTCTAAGTCGATCTTTGAATATACCGGCATTGAAGACCATCGAAGAAGTGGGGCTTGATCGTGCGAAAGAGTTTGCTGAAGGTTTAGGCATTAAATTCAATGACGATAAAATTCATCAAATGGACGCCATCGGTGGTGGCACAGGTGTCAATCCCGTCCAACTGGCGGCTTCTTATGCCGCATTTGGTAATGAAGGTGTCTATACAGAACCTTACACTGTCACAAAGGTCGAAGTACCCGGAGAAGGTACAGTTGATCTTACTCCTGAATCTTCTTCCGCTATGAACAGCTATACAGCTTTCATGATTTCCGATATGCTTCAAACGACGATGAGTGAAGGAACAGGAACAGCTGCCAATGTGCCTAGTGTCCCGGATGCAGGAAAAACCGGGACAACTAACCGAGGAGACTTTGCCCCGGATTCATGGTTCAATGGATACACAACGGACTACTCTATCTCGATCTGGACTGGATATGATGAAGAAAAGGCCTTATCTCAAGCAGCTAAAGATATTCCAAAACAAATTTACAGACCTTTAATGGCAAGCTTATCAGAAGGTAAAGATACCGCAGACTTCAAAAAACCTGACTCTGTAGCATGGGTGGATGTCGAAGAAGGTTCACGTCCTGCGAGACTTCCGAGTGACTACACACCGGATAGTCGAATAGTGACTGAACTTTTCCATGTCGATAACCAGCCATCAAAAGTATCTGAAGTCTTTCAGAAACTGGACCCCGTCCAATCCCTTTCCGGAGCGTTCAATGAGGAAAGCGGCAGTATTGACTTAAGTTGGAATTATGAAGAAAAAGATGGTGTCACATTCCGTGTCGCGGCCTCTATTGATGGAGGTGAAAGCAGGGAGTTGACTACCACAAAAGAAACTAAGTTAGAGATCACCAGCATCGACCCTGGAGCTACTTATGAATTTTCTGTAGTGGCTGTCAGTGATAATGAAGACGCTGAAAATAGTGATCCTGCCACAGTACAAGTTCAAACGCCTGGTTCATTACAAGAAGAACCAACTGAAGAAAATAAAGATGAAAACCAGAATGAAGATGAAGGAAATGCTGATCAGGAAAATGAGCAGGAAAACCAAGATGAAGGTAACAATGAAAATGGCAGCGGTAACGAAGACAATAATGACAATAACAATGGCAATGGAAACGGAAACGGCAACGGTAACGGCAATGACAATGGCGATGAGAGTGACAACAACCAAGACGGAAACGGAGATGATAATAGCGGCGGGAACAATGATGGCAACGGTGATTCTGGTCAGGATTCAGGATCAGATGAAGGAAATCCATCAGAAGATGGTTCCAATACTCAACAAGATGATGCAGCATAGCATCAAAAAAGCACTCCCGAAAAATCGGGAGTGCTTTTTCTATTGCTTTTCTTTTTTTCGGATTCGTTTCTGCCCTTCCCTGCATAAGAATAAAAGTGGACATTCTTCACAGTTGGGCCGCTGAGCCTTGCAATGATATCTACCGAAGAAAATCATCCGGTGATGTGTCGCACTCCACTCTTCGATGGGAATTTTTCTCATTAACGTTTTTTCAACTTCTAAAACAGAGTCTTTCCACCGGCAGATGCCCAATCTTTTCGAAACACGCTCTACGTGAGTATCTACCGCAATCGCCGGTTCATCGAAGGCAACTGATGCCACGACATTTGCGGTCTTCCTTCCTACCCCAGCCAAGTTTTCGAGTTGTTTTTTGGTAGAAGGAACTTCCCCTCCATGCTCTTCTACAAGCGTTTGGGAAAGCTTCTTAATATTTTTTGCCTTGTTTCGATACAGCCCGATTCTTCTAATATCATCTTGCAGTTCTTCAAGCGGGACAGCCATGAAATCTTCAGGTGTTTTATATTTTTCAAATAGACCGGGAGTTACCTTGTTTACAAGCGCATCCGTAGCTTGGGCAGATAATACGACTGCCACTAAGAGTTCAAATGGGTTGCTGTGTGTCAATTCACATTCTGCCTCTGGAAACATTTCTTCAAAGGCATCTAAACAATGACGGATTTGTTTTTTATTCAGCATAATTCTTGTTTAAGAATCCTCCTCCAACCAGTTATAGTACAACGAGATATCCCGCTTCTTACTTTCCAGCTGCTGTTGTGCTTTAGCTGGTTGCTGAGCCTGTCTGAATTGTTTTCCCTGCTCGCGGGCTTGTTCTACGGTCCGTACTCCTTTTCTTTTCCATTCCCTCAAAATACGGTCGATGTACTTGAAGTTGAGTTTACTCATCAAAACTGCTTCTCGCAATGCTGCTTTGATTAATGCTGGAGCCTGCTCTTCTTCGTCTAACCATATATTGATCGTTTCAATTTCAAATGGGGACAGTGGTCTTCCGAATTCCTGCTCAAATAAGGGAAAAATATTTTCATCATAAGATGGCTCTTTCCGTGCAGGTGTAGCCGCGAAGAGTTTTTCCCATAATGGTTCCAATGAATAACACTCATTTAACACCTTGTCTTCATTATGGTTTTGCTCAATAGTCATAATTCGCTTTTGAATGAGACTTCTCAGCACTTGAGAGCATTCTTGGGAAGATATAGACAGATGATCTGCCAATTCCTCTGGAGTGGGAAAATTATTTCCGTCCGACCGAAATCGATGAATTTGTAAAATAACCACCAAATCCGTTTCATTGATGTTCAGTTTTTGATAATTCATCAACAATTGTTTGGGAACGACCATTTGGTTATCCAGGATGTCTTGGAAACTTTGATATTTAGCCAAATTAATCCCTCCTCTTTCATTAGATTCCTTTCGAATGAAAAACACCGATACGCCATAGGGCGAGTTATCGGTGTTTGATCATCCGCCTGAGGATTGAATCAAGGGTAAAGACGGTTCAATAGGCGCGGGAATGGGATTGTTTCACGTACATGTTCAACCCCGGCGATCCATGCTACTGTCCGTTCTAAACCTAGTCCGAACCCAGAGTGTGGAACGCTTCCGTACTCTCTCAACTGAAGATACCATTTATAAGCATCCCCCGATAAGTCATGCTCTTCATATCGCTGCTTCATTAATTCCAAGTCATCGATTCGCTGCGAACCTCCGATAATCTCACCATATCCTTCAGGAGCGATCAAGTCAGCACATAAGACGACTTCCGAACGCTTTGGATCTGGTTTCATATAGAAAGCTTTGATTTCAGCTGGATAATTCGTTATGAATACCGGTTTATCATAGCTTTCTGCAATGGCAGTTTCATGAGGTGCACCGAAGTCATCCCCCCATTCAATGTCGTCAAAGCCTTTTTCTTTCACCATTTGAATAGCATCATCGTAACTGATACGAGGGAATGGGGCTTTTACTTTTTCTAGTTTTTCTGTGTCGCGTCCTAATGCCTCTAGTTCAATCTTACAATTATTCAAAACAGACTGGACGACATGGGAAACATATTGTTCCTGGACTTCAAGGCTGTCTTCATGATCCATGAATGCCATTTCCGGTTCGATCATCCAGAATTCAATCAAGTGACGGCGCGTTTTGGATTTTTCAGCACGGAAGGTCGGACCGAAACTGAATACTCGACCAAATGCCATAGCGGCTGCTTCCATATAAAGCTGTCCACTTTGAGATAAATAAGCATCTTCTTCGAAATATTTCGTATGGAAGAGCTCAGTCGTTCCTTCTGCAGAAGACCCGGTTAAAATTGGCGGATCGATCTTAACATAACCGTTTTCATTGAAGAATTCATACGTAGCGCGAATGATTTCGTTACGCACTTTCATCACAGCGTGCTGACGCTTAGAGCGCAACCATAAGTGCCGATGGTCCATCAAAAATTCTGTACCATGCTCTTTAGGGGTGATTGGATAATCCACTGCTTCGTGGATAATTTCAAAATCATTGACTTGCATCTCAAAACCTAATGGTGAGCGGGTATCTTCTACAATCACTCCGGTGACATAAAGAGAAGATTCTTGGGTAAGTGCTTTGGCTTCTTGAAACTTTTCTTCACCAATATCTGCTTTGACAACTATCCCTTGCATAAATCCTGTTCCATCACGGAGTTGAAGAAATGCAATTTTCCCGCTTGAACGTTTGTTACTGAGCCATGCTCCAATCGTAACTTCTTCCCCGACATGCTTTGCTACTTCTGTAATCGTCGTTTTCACTATAATACCTCCAACATTGCATTATGATTGATGATTGTTTACAAAACGTTTGATTCTTTCGGCTGCTTTTTCGAGTTGATCCAATGAGGTTGCATAAGATAACCGGACATTTTCTGGACTTCCAAAGCCTGAACCGGGAACGAGAGCTACTTTTTCTTCATCCAGCAGAGCTTTCACCCAACTGTCGACATCTTCGAACCCACCTTCTTCTGCTGCTTTTTTGACATTTGGAAATAAATAAAATGCCCCAGATGGTTTGACACATTCTACTCCTGGGATTTCGATGAGCCATTGATAGAGTGCTTCCAGACGATCTTTGAAAGCATCTCTCATCTCAATCACCTTTTCTTCTGAACCCATATAGGCAGCTAAAGCGGCATATTGGGCGATAGAAGTGGGATTGGATGTAGAATGAGAAGCCATATTCGACATCGCTTTGATAATCTGTTTATTACCTGCAGCGAAGCCGATCCTCCATCCAGTCATGGAATGGGATTTCGAAACTCCATTGATAATGACCGTTTGGTTATAAAGATCCTCGGACAACTGAGCGATTGATACATGGCTTTCTTCTGTGTAAATAAGTTTTTCATAAATTTCATCTGATACGACTAATATGTCATTTTCTAGGCAAACTTGCCCAAGTGCTCTCAATTCATCATCTGAATACATCATCCCTGTCGGATTACTCGGTGAATTGATGATGACCGCTTTCGTTTTAGGTGTAATGACTTCTTTCAATTGCCCTGGAGTAATTTTGAAATCGTTCGATTCTTGAGCCGGAAGAATGACGGGCTTTCCACCTGCTAATTTGATTTGCTCTGGGTAACTGACCCAATACGGTGCTGGTACGATAACTTCGTCCCCTTCATTCAACAGCACTTGAAAGAGTGTGAATAATGCATGTTTGGCACCAGTTGTCACGATGATCTGTTCATTTGTGTACGTTAAGCTTTGATCACGTTTCAACTTGGTGGTAATACTGTTTTTCAGCTCAGGTATGCCACCTGCTGGTGTATATTTCGTCAGCCCTTCATCCATTGCTCTTTTGGCTGCTTCGATAATATAAGATGGTGTATTAAAATCTGGTTCCCCAGCTCCTAATCCGATTACATCATGGCCTTCTGCTTTCAATGCTTTCGCTTTAGCTGTAATGGCTAATGTACTTGATGGTGTCAAAGATTGCACGCGGTCTGCTAATTGCATCAAACTCACTCCTTCTATTCTTTTTTTCTAAAGGCGAAACGCTGGTCGAATGAATCACCTGTCAATGTGAAATAATCGAGCACATACCGATTTTGACCATCAGTATAGGTCAGTTGATAGACTGGCTCGTTTTCTTCATAACCATATTGCACATCTTTGAAAGTGCATGCTGAACAACTGTCCGCCCATTGTCCTTTCATTTCTTCTATTGAAAGGGTTTCTTTATCAGAGACAGTATCGAGGATTTTCTCATCTTTCAAGTCCATAAAAACGATCAAACTATCCTCATTTTCTTTCAGGCCTTGAACGACATGGATCTCCCTTTCGCCGTGGTATGTAGAAACTTTCTCTATTTGTGATATTTCAGTTTCACTTTTTGCAAATGACGCCGCTTGCTCATGTCCTTTTTTTCGATCACCATTGATATCTATATACATCCACACGGCTAATGAAAGGCCTAAGATCAAAAGTATTCCTGTGATGAGCAAAGCCCATTTCAGCCATCTAGGTGCGGTATATGGTGAAGACTGCGGTTTCAGCATCGTCATCATCCAAAGACAATCCAAACATTAGATTATTTTCTTTCAGTGTACGATTCAATGTATCGACAACCTTATATAAATCGTCGGATTTTTGAATTCTTACGGTCGAAAGTGTTTCAATTTTATTCTCCATCGATTAACCCTCCAACGTACTTCGTTAAGAATACGCAAATTCTTTTGTTTCCCGCTTAATATTATAACAGGTTCACACCTATACTTCTTTCCTTTATTACAACCAATCTTCTATTTGATTAATCAATTGTCTTGTCGACTTATAAGAAACTGGTACATCAGGAAGTGAAGATAAGAAATACTTGCCGTAACGAGCTTCCATCAACCTTGTATCACAAATGAATACGATACCTCTATCCTTGTTGCTTCTAATCAACCTGCCAAAACCTTGTTTAAAACGGATGATTGCATGAGGGAGGGATTTTTCCATAAAGGAATTTTTCCCTTCTTTTTTCATACGTTCGTCCCTGATGGATTGGACAGGCTGGTCTGGGGGTTGAAAAGGCAAGCGTACCATCATAAGACAGGATAAATCATCTCCTGGAATATCGACACCTTCCCAAAACGAACTTGTCCCTAATAAAATCGCCTGATCGAAAGCCTGGAAATTCTTTTTCAGACGGTCTCTGCTTCCGCTGGAAATCCCTTGAGCGAAAATCATGAACTCTTCGGGATCGATGAAATCCCTCAACAAATGATAGGTTTTTCTCAGCATGTCATATGAGGTGAATAGGACGAGCATCCTTCCTCTAGTCACTTCAGCCACAGAATATATCGCTTCACTGATTGCTTCTATGAAAGCATCAGGATCTTCCTTCACATTCGGAAAGTCATTGGGGACCATCAATTGTACCTGGTTTTTATAATTGTAGGGTGAAGGTATGTTGACTTCTAAAGTGCGTTCATCTTCAATTAACCCCAAAGTGTCGCGGATATATGTGAACGATTGATCGGTAGCAAGAGTGGCACTTGTCAAAATGACACTCTTCTTCACCTGAAACAGGCGTTGGTTAAGCAACCGTGCGATGTCAAAGGGTTCACTGAACAAATAGATGGAATTGGCTGCCCCTTCTCCTTCAATCTCTACCCATTTCACTTCTCCCTCTCTTACGAAGTCAAAATAATGGATCAGTTGGGAGCGGATTGTCTGACAAAGTTCTCTATGTGTATGCAGACGGGTCAATAAAATGGGAACACCTTCGTCTTCTTTAAGGGATAATAGCCCTCTCAATTGCTCTTCAATTTTACTCATTTCATGGCTGAGCTTTTGTAAAGAGGCTAAGAAGCGGTAGGACATTTCTTTAGCTGTAGTCATGAAAGAAGGCATTTCCTCTGGTTTAAGCACCAGTTGGATTCTCCCCACATCACTTTTCCCTTTGAGATTTTTTTGTTTTTTTACATTTTGGTAAATGAAACGGGAAAGATGACTCAACTCTTCTTTTGCTTCATCAATGGCATACTGTCCTCTTTCAAGGTATTGATGAAATTCTCGTTGTAACGGCCATTGCCTGTACACACTCTTGTGAAAGATTTCTCCAAATTGAGTTAAGTGCCTTTGTATCTCTTTATAATTCATTCTTACACCGAAATAACGGCTAGAAACAGATTCCAACTGATGAGCTTCATCGATGACGACACTGTCATATTCCGGTAAAATCGATTCCTCTTTCATAATATCCATACAAAACAGTGCATGGTTGGTAATGACCAAATCTGCGTGTAATGCTTTTTGTTGAGCCCATTGATAAAATGAATCATCCACGTACCCTAACTGCACGGATTTACTTGACTGCTCCGCCGAAACTTTATGCCAGAACTGCCGGCCATTGGAGGGCAATTGGATTTCATCGACATCACCAGTCCTAGTAGTCGTTAACCATACAAGAATCATGGCTTTAGTAAGAGCTACATCATAATTGTCCTGATAAGAATTCTCGAGTTCATAATGAAAATGTACCAGACTGATATAGTGACTTTTCCCTTTATATAAAACTGCTTTGATCGGGCGTGGGAACATTCTTTCGACTTTAGGGATCTCATCTTCTAACAATTGTTTCTGAAGACTGGTTGTATGTGTGGTAATAACAACTCTTGAATCATGCTGTAATGCATGATAAGAAGCAGTCAACAAATAAGCGACAGATTTCCCCGTCCCAGCCCCGGCTTCAATCACTGCATGTTTGTCTTGTTCAAAAGCCTCGTGGACATTTGTAGTCATTTCTTGCTGACCTTGTCTATTTTCAAAGTTATCAAGCAGACTTTTCAGACCATTTTCACCTTCATAAACGTCTTTTTTCCAACTTTCAAAAGAAGGAAGATTTACAGGGGCAGTGGTACGTAAGTTCGTTTGTTTTCTCACGGAAATTCCATGACGGATGTCGATGTCTGGATCTGTTATTTGGCCATAACGTTTCTGGTCTATATTCAATTGAATGAAAGGGCGAAGATCACTTTTCAGTTTAGATTCCACCTTTAAAAGGTGAACCAAAGTCCGCTCAGGGAGACTTTTCAATTCTTTCAAAAGATATGCTAATAGATCCGCTGTCACTTGAGCATCAGAAAGAGCCCGATGCGGTCGATCGTGTCCCATATTCAAGTGGTCAGCCAATTGGCCCAGCTTATAAGTCGGGGATGTCGGGAGCATGATCCTGGAAAATTCTACTGTATCAATGATGGGATTATGTAATGGCTGGTAACCGCAGCGTGCTAACTCATCATTCAAAAAGCTGAGGTCGAACTCTATATTATGTGCAACGATATAGCCATTTTGAAAAAGAGGATAAATGTCCTCTGCTATTTCCGAGAATAATGGTGCTTCCAATACATCTTCATCCTCTATCCCTGTTAAGGAAGTGATGAACGGAGGAATCTCTCTTTCAGGGTAAACCAAAGAAGAGAATTCCTCTACTACGGATCCCTCTTCATTCATCACAACGATACCGATCTCAATGATCCGATCTCCTTTAGAAGCTGCATTTCCTGTTGTTTCTAAGTCTACAATTGCAAATGTAGTCATGCGATCCCCCTACTTTCATCCACAAAAAGGAAGGATCCTGCCGATCGATGATGGCAAAATCCCTTTAATACTCGCTTGTTCCTGCTCATCAAAAAGGTAAAGCCGTTAATGGTGGTTCCTCTTCTATGATTTCTTCCACTTGATTACCTTCGCCCATCAAGGCAATTTTCGGTTTGAAATCTGCTAATTCTTCTTCACTAAGTAAGGCATAAGAGACGATTATGACGACATCATCCGGTTGGACAAGCCTTGCTGCAGCTCCGTTCAAGCATATAACACCACTTCCACGCTCTCCTGAAATCACATAAGTCTCTAAACGGGAACCATTATTATTATTGACGATTTGAACCTTTTCATGAGGAAGAATCCCTACTTGGTCCATCAAATTCTGGTCAATTGTAATACTCCCCACATAATTCAAGTTCGCTTCCGTTACCCGGGCGCGATGGATTTTGGCTTTCATCATGGTGCGAAACATCATGTTCCTCCTTACCGCTCATCCTGCTGTCACTTCTCCTTTTTCATTAAAAACCACATTATCTATCAGCCTCGCCTTTTCATAAAAGACCGCAGTGGCCAGTATGACAGGTCGTTCGATGGTTTTTACGGATTCTAACTCAGGATAGGATAATAATTCAATATAATCTATTTTACCATGAGTTTGGCTTTCAAGAAACTTCCGGGTAAACCGCACAACTTCTTCTGGTCTTGTTTCTCCATTACACACAAGTTCCCTGCCATTTTGTAATGCCTTCTGAATGGCGGGAGCTTCCTCTCTTTCCTTATCAGAAAGGTGGACATTGCGGCTGCTTTTCGCAAGACCATCCGCTTCTCTAACCGTGGGAACAGGAACGAGTTCAATCGGGAAGTTATAATCCTTGATAAGCGCATCCACGACAGCTACCTGCTGTGCATCTTTCATCCCGAAATACGTCCGTGTCGGGCGGGTGATGTGAAACAGTTTCGTCAGTACCGTGACCACCCCTTCAAAATGACCGGGACGGCTTCTTCCACACAAGGCATCCGTACGTCCTTCAACTGACATATGGATGGAAAGTGGGTTTGGATACATCGAATCTGTCGAAGGTAAGAAAATCAGATCTACACCGTTTTCTTCAGCCACCTTCTTATCGTGTCGTTCATCCCGAGGGTAAGTTTCTAAATCCTCACCTTCACCGAACTGCAAGGGATTTATGAAAATACTAAGAATTACAAAATCATTTTCTTCTCGTGCTTCTTTGATCAAACGGACATGTCCTTCATGGAGATATCCCATAGTTGGAACAAAACCGATTGATTTTCCTTCTTTAATAAGCTCTGTTACTTTGTTCTGTACTTTTTCCACTTCTTTCATAACTTCCATGTCGGCTCCCCTTATTCTTCTGGCAGTACTGAAACATCCATGGTGAATGTATGTTGTTCTTCTGGAAAAGCTTTGGATTTAACTTCGTTCACATAGGTTTGAACAGCTTCTCCTAATAAATGATTACTATCGACATAGGGTTTCACAAATTTAGGCAGACGTTCAACCCCGTATCTTAATATGTCGTGATAGACAAGGACCTGGCCATCGCATGCTGCACCGGCTCCTATTCCGATCGTAGGGATGGATATTCGTTTGGTAATGACCTCTGCCAACTGGTGTGGAATACATTCTAATACGATGGCCATAGCTCCGGCCGCTTCGATTTCAAGCGCCTCATCCAACAGACGCTGGGCGGCTTCGCGATCTTTCCCTTGAACTTTATAACCTCCCAATACGTTGACTGATTGAGGTGTCAAACCGATATGTCCGACCACTGGAATCCCCGCGTGGACAAGCTTAGACATGATTTCCGCAACTTCTCCGCTTCCCTCAAGTTTTAAAGCTTGCGCACCTGTTTCTTGATATAGTCTTCTCCCGTTTTTCAATGCTTCTTCTATAGAAATATGGTAAGACATAAACGGCATATCAATCACTTTGAACGTATCACCTGCTCCACGCGCTACAGCTTTCCCATGATGGATCATGTCCTCGATGGTAACTGGGATGGTTGAATCGTAGCCAAGCACAGTCATCCCTAAACTGTCTCCTACGAGAATCATATCTGCCTTTGCCTCTTCTGCCATTTTGGCTGATGGAAAATCGTAACCGGTGATCATAGCGATTTTTTCCTGGTCGTGCTTCATACGTATAAATTGGTTTTTGTTACGCATGATATCCTCCCTCTCCCCAATGAATTTCTGCTGAATACAGCTTTTCATGGTTCCCATCACGATCTCTCACACAAAGTGCCCCGTCTGGTTCTATTCCTACTAAAGTAGCCTTCCACGTTCGTTTCATAGTTGAAATCGTTACCTCTTCACCAATCCGATAGCCATGTTTTTCCCAGTTTGCCTTTATCGCCTCAAAACCATCGGCTTCGTATTGATCATATGTACGTTCGAACAAACGCAAAATGTGCTGAACCGTTTTTTGAATGTTCCACTCTCCACCTGCTTCATTTTTAAGAGAAGATGCTTTGTGGCGGATATCCTCAGGAATCTCTTCTCCATCCTGGTTAACGTTCATCCCTATTCCCACTACAATGTACTGGATTGCATCCTGCTCTGCCTGCATCTCTGTCAGAATACCAGACACTTTTTTATGATGGATGAGCAAATCATTCGGCCACTTGATTTGTGGCACAAGTGCAGACCTTTCCGAAATCATTTCAGCCAGCACAGTGGCTGCAAGCAAGGTCAGCTGCGGCGCTTTGAATGGTGGTAAATTCGGTCTTAACAAAATACTCATCCAAATGCCTTTTCCTTTGGGTGAGTCCCAGTTCCTTGCCATACGACCTTTTCCTTTAACCTGCTCATCAGCGATAACAACGGTTCCGTGCGGCTTTCCCTGCTTAGCCATTTGGTGCACGATCTCCTGTGTCGACTCCACCTGGTCGTAATGGAAAAGCTGATGGCCGATCCATTCTGTGTCCAATCCCCACTGTAAAGTATTTTCACTCATTTTATCAGGGGAAGACAATATTTTATAGCCTTTTCTTTGAACAGCTTCAATGTCATAGCCGTCCTTTTTCAACTCATTCATATGTTTCCAAATGGCTGTTCTTGAGATGTTTAATTGATTGGAAAGTTCCTGTCCGGAAATATGCCCATCTTTTTTATTCAATATTTCAATTAATTGTTTACGGGTGGATTCCACGCTAAGACCCACTCCTTTATCTTTTCATAGTCATTTTCGATATTTTCTTTTATGATTTCGCATTCTATCTGTTCCATGGCTTTAGAAATCCACGGTCCTTTACGGATATCTGGATACAATGCAATAAGATCTTCCGCTTGAAAGGTGATTTCCTTCATGCATTGCACAGGCAGTTGCTTCCTTTTCTGTTCAATAATGCTTTTGAGATCCTCCTCTATTTGACCAAGAGCCTGTAGCAAGCGGGCAAATGAATCAAATAACTCCTCAGGAAGACGATATACAAGCCATGCTGTCACATCTCGATGCTCTTCATACACTTCTACTGCCTTTAATAAGGAGCCCGCTTGTCGTTTTGTTGAATTGGACAATTTCCATCTCTTCACAAAATGATCCAGACTTAACTTCTCATCCAACTTTATAAAGTAAGCTAATAACTCATGCCAATGTTGTAAAGGTACGCCTGGTGCCAGCTCACTCAAGTCAAATTGATTAATAATCGGCAGTTGATGGTGAAGCCGGGTCTCCTTGAGTAGTTCCAATCCATTTCTAAAACCTTTTCCAGCGTACATTTTTTGAACCTCTACTGCAATTCTTTCAATTGATATATAAGCAAGTAAAGCTGACTCTGCATCTAAAGCTTCTTTAGTAGAAGCGTCTAAAGTAAATGAAAGCTGACTGGAAAAGCGAATCGCACGCATCATTCTAAGAGGGTCTTCACGGAATCTGTGAAATGGATCGCCCACCGCTTCAATCGTCTTATTCTGAATCGCTATCCGCCCTTCATAAGGATCTATGAAATTCCCGCAGCGGTCCATAGCTATCGCATTCATTGTAAAGTCTCTTCGGGCTAAATCAATAGCAATATCACGAACGAATGTCACTTCATCAGGGTGCCGGTAGTCTTCATAACCTTCTTCAGTGCGGTAAGTGGTTACTTCGTAAGACACTGATTGATGACGAACGATGACGGTACCATGTTCAATTCCTACCGGGATCACTTTATCAAAAATCTCTTGAATCCGTTGAGGAGGTTCTGATGTGGCAATATCAATATCTCCGATTGGTCGGCCACTTATAAAATCACGCACAGAACCACCAACCACAAAAGCTTCTCCTCCTGCCTGCTCAATTCTTTCAATCACTTCGAATGCCGGGTGGAAAACAGGATCAATTTTCATCATATAACACCTGATCATAAAGTTTCTCGTATTCACTAAGGATTGTTTCCGTAGCGAATTTATCATTGACGATGCGTTTGGCCTGGTCAGCCATGGACTTGTGCAGCTCCTTATCTTGGAGGATTTTTTTAGCGAAATACGCTGTTTGTTCTATATTCCCAAGCTCGGCAATATAACCGGTTTCGCCATGGTCAATGACCTCCGGGATCCCCCCTACATTCGTACCGATACAAGGGACACCACACGCCATCGCTTCAAGTAAAACAAGTCCAAAACTTTCCTTTTCAGATAACAATAACTTCAAATCAGAGATAGAGAGCAGCTCGCTTACATTTTCCTGTTTTCCCAGGAATAGCACTTGATCTTCCAGCCCCAGGTCATGAACAAGTTGATGACATTCCGAGTATTCAGGACCATCTCCGACCAGTAAAAGCTTAGCTGGAAGTTCTTGTGCAACATCCGCGAATGTCCGAATTACATCCGGAACCCTCTTAACACGTCTGAAATTCGAGATATGAATAAGAACCGCATCTTCTTCTTTAATACCATAATGTGACTTCAAATCCAGGTCTGGCTTACGATGATATTCTCTTTCATCTACAAAATTGTAAATCACATCGATAGAACGCTCCGTTTGCAGCCGGTCCTTCGTCTGTTCAACAAGACTATGTGATACAGCTGTAACCCTATCCGATTGCTCAATACCAAACTTGATCATTTGTTTCAAACTCGAATCAATTCCTAAAACTGTAATATCCGTTCCGTGCAGTGTCGTAATGATTTTAACGTCACGTTCACACATTTGTTTGGCTAAAATAGCACAAACCGCGTGCGGCATTGCATAATGGACATGAAGAATGTCCAACTCTTCCCTGTTTATAACCTCTGCCATTTTAGCTGCGAGTGCTAAATCATAGGGAGGATGCTGGAAAACTGGATAGTTGCTTACCTCCACCTCGTGGTAATAAATGTTTGGGTAGACCCGATTCAACCGGAAAGGTACTTGAGATGCTACAAAATGAATCTCATGGCCTTGCTCAGCTAACAGTTTTCCCAATTCAGTTGCAATAACACCTGACCCCCCTACGGTGGGGTAACACGTGATTCCTATTTTCGCCATACATATTCACTCCTGCTTTCTGTTCTCTTCAATGATCGTCCGCCATTCAAAATCTTCATGATCCAAAGCTTTGATCATGATATCTGCTCCAGCTAAGTTGGTCGCTACAGGAATTTGGTGCACATCACACAGTCTTAGAAGCGCACTGATATCAGGCTCATGAGGTTGAGCAGTCAATGGATCGCGGAAAAAAATCACCATGTCCATTTCTTCAGCAGCAATTTTCGCACCGATTTGCTGGTCACCCCCAAGTGGACCGGATTGGTAGCGGGTGATAGACAAGCCTGAAGACTCAGATATTTGCTTTCCAGTTGTGCCTGTAGCGAATAGTTGGTGTTTGGATAGAATAGTATGATAGCTTTTTGCAAATTGAATGATATCTTTCTTTTTTTTGTCATGGGCAATCAGTGCGATATTCATATACGTCTCTCCCCTTTAGTCAAGTAAATATTCGAGACCATAAACAAGGACATCCAGTTCCATTACTTTCTCAGTTGCAAGCTTCACCCCACTCATAAATGATTCACGGTGAATGGAATCATGTTTTACAGTGAGCGTTTCTCCCAATCCTCCGAAAATGACTTCCTGGTGAGCCACAAGTCCAGGCAGCCGCATACTATGTATTTTCATTCCTTCTACATCTGCTCCACGGGCACCTTCAAGCGTTTCTTTTTCATCTGTATGCCCCTGATGATGTGGCTCACGCATTTCTTTGATCAACTCAGCTGTTTTAACGGCTGTGCCAGAGGGAGCATCCAACTTTTGATCATGATGCTTTTCGATGATCTCAACATCCGGGAAATGCTTGGCTGCCCATTTAGCGAATTGCATCATTAACACCGCTCCAATGGCAAAATTGGGTGCAATAACTGCCCCGGTTTTTTTCTCTTCCGACAGTTGCGTCAGTTCATCCAGCTGCTCTCGGGTAAAACCAGTTGTACCGACCACTGGACGAACCTCATTCTCAAGTGCAAGTTTCGTATGTTTATACCCATTCTCCGGAGTGGTCAAATCAATAAGAACATCAGCTTCCACTTGACTCAAGCATGCTTCTGCATCCGTGTAAATCACTGCATCAAATGGTGGTAAGCCATCTATATCAGAAACTTTCCTGCCCTCATGCTTGCGGTCAATACAAGCAGCTAAAGACAATGCAGGCTGTTTTTCAATCATTTTCAACGCTTCACTGCCCATTTTACCACGCGGGCCTGCGACAATCACTTTTATCTCACTCATCATCTTTTCCTCCTTCTTTTCTTGTCCAGCGATCTTTATCTCTCGTTTCTATTTTACTCATCGATTGTTCAAATGCGTCGGATAAATCGATATCCAATGAATTGGAAAAGCATGTCAATACGAAGATGACATCACCTAATTCTTCCTCTAAGGCTTTATCTTTTTCTGTGGATTTCTTAGGTTTTTCACCATATCTATGGTTGATTTCTCTCGCCAGTTCTCCCACTTCTTCAGTCAATCTTGCCTGCAGACTTAAAGGAGAGAAATAACCTTCTTTAAATTGGGATATGTAATCATCGACTCTCTTCTGTATATCGTTTGTCGTATAACTCAACTTTCGTCCCTCCCGCTTCCTTAATGTATTCTCCCTAAATGTTAGCCAAAAGGTTGTCGTTTGACAAATTATACGTCTGTAAACTAACCTCCTACAACATTGCCGGTTTTTCATCTATTCTCTATAATAGATATCGTGTGAAATATAAATGGAGGTGAGTAAATGAAGGTCTTTGGCTTACGGGTGAAAAACATCATTTTAATTCTTATCGGTTCTGCAATTTTTTCTTTTGGTCTCGTCCACTTCAATATTCAAAATGAATTAGGCGAAGGTGGATTCACTGGTATTACTCTCTTGCTATTATACTTATTCAATTGGGATCCTGCTGTTATGAATATTGTGCTCAATATTCCTGTCCTCATTATTGGATGGAAAATCCTTGGCCGACAGACTTTTTTATATTCTTTGATCGGGATTGTAGCCGTATCTGTTTTCATTAAAATTTCCCAGCAGTATATGATCCATTTTGACTTAGCTTCCGATTTGACACTAGCTGCGCTATTCGCAGGTGTATTCATCGGCGTTGGACTCGGTATCATCTTCCGTTATGGGGGCACTACTGGTGGGGTTGATATCATTGCCCGGCTTGTGCATAAATACATGGGTTGGAGTATGGGGAGGGCTATGTTCGTCTTTGATGCAATTGTCATCTTCATATCTATCATAACCTATTTGGAATACACAAAAGGGATGTACACCCTTGTGGCCGTGTTCGTCGGTGCCAGAGTCATCGATTTCATTCAAGAAGGAGCTTATGCAGCCCGAGGTACAACAATCATCTCTGAAAAAAGCGAAGAAATTTCGAAGCGTGTCATGGAAGAAATGGATCGAGGTGTCACAATACTCGAAGGACGCGGTTCATTTTCTGGTGAAAAAAGAGACGTCCTTTATTGTGTCATTGGAAAAAATGAAATCGTCCGATTGAAAAGCCTCGTCGATCATATTGATCCCCACGCTTTTGTTGCTGTCAGCCATGTACACGACGTTATGGGTGAAGGTTTTACATTAGATGAAAACAAAAACCCATTGGATTAAATCAAAAGCGCAAGGGCCTTGTTCAGCCTCGACAAGCTTAAGTCCATTAGTCTTGTGGAGCGACCTTTCTTCACAAGACTAATGGACTTAAGACCTCGAGAGGCTAGGCGCTGGAGCTGGACGAATCAAAAGCGCATGAGCCTTGTTCAGCCTCGACCAGCTTAAGAGAAGTTGGATCTCTGGTCACTGGCTCATCCATTACTTAAAATCCACTGTGGGTCATACATTATATTTCCTAACATTGAAAAAGCCCCGATTCGCACTGAATCGGGGCTTTTACTGATATTAAATTTATTCTTCACCCATGCCCATAAACATAAAGATGAACCGTAATAATTCTGCCAATGCTACTAGTGCTCCCGCTACATATGTCATAGCTGCAGCGTTGAGTACTTTTTTCGTTTTCCGTTCTTCATCATTTCGAATGACACCTGTAGAAACGAGCTGACTCATCGCCCTGTTCGATGCATCGAACTCTACAGGCAGTGTAATCAATTGGAAGAGCACAGCTGCTGCGAAGAAGACGATTCCTACCAATAATAGACCGGTCATTTGCAAAAGCATTCCACCAATAATCAAAAAGATGGAGATATTAGAGCCAAAACTAGCCACCGGTACAAGAGCACTACGGAATCTTAGGAATGCATAATCCTGGGCATCCTGAATCGCATGCCCTACCTCGTGGGCCGCCACAGCAGCACCAGCTGTAGAACGCCCGTGGTAAATTTCGGAGGATAAACGAATCACCTTGGAACGTGGGTCATAGTGATCAGTCAAATGACCTCTTACTTCTTCGACAGCTACATTATATAAACCATTATCATCTAAAATTTTTCTAGCCACTTCAGCGCCGGACATGGATGAGGAAGTGGGAACTTTTGAATACTTTTTATAAGTCTTTTTTACTTTTGATTGAGCCCAGATTGGAATAATAATAATCAAGGCGAAATAAAGAATAAAACTCATCGTACATTCCTCCGTCTTGGATGTGTTTGCTTAGGTTAATTTTAGTCAAAATGACTGATAAAATCAACTATTATCACTTTTAATCATGTGTCTAATTTTTGAACGACTTTTAAATTGTCTTAATGAAACATATAGGAGTGTAATCAAGATCGTTCCCCCGACAATGAAAGCTGTCCAAATGACTGCATCGCCAGCTATACCATCATCTTTCTGCTTTATTTTATTCAAATGTGCAATTAATTGTTTACGCTCGTTCATTGAATCTTTTACAGTCAGCTTGTTAAATGACACCCTTACAGTATCAACTATTTCACCTTCATAAATAGTTGATACTGCAGGAGATATGTTTTCCCACAACTCATTTAATTCTAAAGAACTATTCTGAGGGTTTTCGATTGAGGAAGAAAGCACCTCCAGCTTTTCCCTTACTATTTCATGAGGTTGACTTGAAGTGAAAATTTCAATAAATGCAATTATTTGTTCTGACCTTTTAGTTTCAGAATTTATGGCAGGTGTTTCATTCAATTGGCGCCATGTGTCCTGGTGTCTAGGGGAAAGTGTTTGTACATATTGTTCCATTTCAGGCAGTCGGTTATTCAATAACCGGTCGGCTAACTCATACTTTTCATCCATGACCAACCAATTATATTGTGTAATGAACGATTCCCATGTAGACAGATTTTTTTCCGTCCCTTCTATTTGGCTCAATGGTATGAGTGTGAAAATAAGAGAACATAGTATGATGATTGCCCGTCCCATTTCACTTCTCCCCTCTCATTAGAAGTCTTACTTAGAATCTATGAGAGATGAAGAAGGATTAGACCCACCTGTAAATTTTTCAGATAGAAAATATGCTGTCCCTATACACAAAATACTTAACCAAAAGGTGAAATAACCGATTTGATCCATGTGTTCAACGATTGCTGGATAAACAGGCATTTGTTCGAAAACATAATCAATCACATCATTATGCAGCGTCCATACAGCCGCAACGATGATGTGTCTTAAACGTATCGCATAATAGGGTGCATATAGAAGCCCCTGTACAGCCATAGCACCATGAGAAATGATAAGCATATACCCTGTCCATGGCAAAGAGCCGTATTCTAAGAACGTCAATCCGTTCATCACCACAGCCCACAATCCATATTTCATGAGAGTAATGACAGCAAGTGCCTCGATATAAGGCACGTTTTTACCAAAAATAAAAAAAGCTAAAAAAATCGTAAAGAACATACTTGCGGTCGGACTGTCTGGGACGAAGATCAGAAAGATCGGTTCCGTTACAGATAATTGTGATTCATACCATATATAGCCATATATTGTTCCAAAAAGGTTCACGACAAATAATAATAATAAAAAACTTTTCTTCGTCAATATGTAGGGGATAATGCTCTTCATCATCATTCTGCCCTCCTATACAAATGAAGCCGCGCTTATCTAAGCGCGGCTTTTTAGATCAATTAAGTATCTAATTATTCTTCCGATCCAGACCCTTCACCGGATTCAGAAGATCCTTCTCCAGAAGAACCTTCTTCAGATCCTTCTCCAGATCCTTCTCCGGATCCTTCACCTGATGAACCTTCTTCAGATCCACCTTCACTACCTTCACCTGAACCAGCCTGGGCGACGAACTCAGCTAATTGTTGAAGTTCTTCATCAGAGCCACCGAATATTCCAGATGGCATCTCGCCGATTCCGTTGACAGCAATATCTTTAACTTGTTCGACAGATACTTCTGCGTCAATCAAAGACGGGTAGTTCCCTTGCCCTTGCAATGCATCCCCGTGACAGCTCATACAGTTTGCTTCATATACAGCATAACCAGGATGATCTTTATTGATTGTTGACTCGACAGCTTCCACATTCACACCATACTTCTCCGCACGCATTTCATAATCGGCATGAGATACAGATTCATATGTCAACCAGAATGTAGCAATAAAACCTAGTAGCATCAAACCAACAGCAATTGGACGTTTATGAGGGCGGCGTTCCGGACCTCGGTCCAGGAATGGTGCAAGCAATAGAGCACCGAAAGCCAAACCAGGCATGACGATGGCACCTAGAACGATAAACTCGCCACCAGCAAATTGGTATTTCAGAAACTGGTATAAGAATAAGAAGTACCAGTCAGGTAACGGAATATAGCCTGCGTTGTTTGGATCAGCTTGTTGCTCAAGTGGTGATGGGTGAGCAGCAGTCAATATCAGGAATCCAATCAGGAATACAGCGCCAACGAGCCATTCTTTCAATAAGAAGTTCGGCCAGAATGCTTCCGTACGTCCTGGATACTCAGAATAGTCTTTTGGTAAATTGGCTTTTGTTTCGGCGGTAATACGTGAATCACCGACGAATTTCATCCCTTTTCCTCTATGCACAGCTTTCCCTCCTTTTTACATTACTTTATTATAGTGGACCGGAAATACCTTGTTTACGGATCAAGACAAAGTGGAAAGCCATCAACCCGAACAGTGCAGCCGGCAAGAAGAACACGTGAATCGCAAAGAAACGTGTAAGTGTTTGAGCCCCTACAATTGACGGGTCTCCTGCAAGAAGTGTCCGGACTTGGTCTCCGATAAACGGTGTCGCAGCTGCGATTTCGAGACCTACTTGAGTCGCGAAGTAAGCTTTGTTATCCCATGGCAACAGGTACCCTGTAAAGCCTAAACCAAGCATGACGAAGAACAACAGGACCCCAATGACCCAGTTCAACTCACGAGGTTTCTTATAAGCTCCTTGGAAAAATACCCGCAACGTATGTAGAAACAACATGACGATGACAAGACTCGCACCCCAGTGGTGCATACCGCGAACGATTTGGCCGTAAGCGACCTCACGCTGCAAATAATAAACGGATTTCCATGCGTTCTCAATATCTGGTACATAATACATGGTCAAGAACATACCAGATAAGATTTGGATGACTGTGATAAAGAATGTCAATCCTCCAAAACAATAAACAAAAGCTGAAAAGTGGTGTGCTGGGTTGACGTGTTCCGGCACTTCATGGTCGGCAATATCACGCCAAAGCGGGGTGATATCTACACGCTCGTCCACCCAGTCATAAATCTTTTGTAGCATGTATTATACCCCCCCTCTTTCTTGCGCTTCACCTAAGTAAAGCATGCCTTCTTCGACTTTGTGTTCGAACATCGGCAATGGTGCCGTCGGTGGAGTTCCTGGTACATTGACTCCATCTTTCGTGTACCTGCCTCCATGACATGGACAGAAAAACTCTTTTGGATACTCCTCATTAGAAGCCCAGTCGACTGTACACCCTAAGTGAGTACAAATCGGAGATAATGCTACAATTTCACCATTCTCATTTCTGTACACCCACGCTGTTTTTTGGACTTCTGATTCATACCAAGCATCGACCTGATCGATCGTCCATTCAAAACGTTGTGGTTCATTCGTAATTTCATCAACGGAAGCTACGGAGATAAAATCTCCACCTTCTTTCGTTTTCAATACAGGATCGATTGCAAAACGAACCATCGGTGCCAGCATTCCGGCTGCCATAAAGCCGCCTACACCAGTCAGTGTGTAGTTTAAAAATTGACGACGGGATACTCGTTTTTTATCGCTCATTCTTTTCCCCCCTCTATGCTGTAATCCATGCGACATGGATTGATTACACACAGTTTACTAGGACATTACCATGATAGCGCAATCTAAAGGCGCGGTCAATAAATTATCAAACCTTGTCGTAACTTTTCATAATTACCAATACGATTGAATCAATTCGTTGATTTGATGGGCTTGTTCCTTCACGAACGATTGGGTTTCAGTTGATTGGATATTGCCTGATTGAAGCCCTGGGACCCATAAAAGCTGACCATTCAGGTGGGACTCATACCTTTTCCATTTACTATCGAAAGTGAATAGGAAAACATGGTGAAAAGGCTGCTCCTGAAATTTGCTGATCCATCGGTTCAATCGTTCGACTTCGCTCTCATTTGAACCATTCAGATAATTATAGTCCGGAGCCAGGAAGATACGGCCCCGGTATTCATTTTCTATAAGGTTTGAAAATACCTGATTCAATTCCCTTTGGAAAGCGTGCTTGACCATCTCTTCGTCTGCTGAAGGGTCGAAAGGGACCAAAGGGATCAAAACCGTATCAATATATTGTTTTTCTGGTAGATATTGTGTAGTATCTGCTTTTGTCCAGCGCATCATTCATTCATTCCTTTACTATGTAACTTCTTCTCTATTCTACTACATTCCGACAAAAATTAAAGCGCAAACATACCCAATTAATGGTGAATTACTGAAGATTTCATTTTTTCCTGCCAAGAACATGAGCGCAAGCGTCTTATTTACCAGCAATTGATCGAATTCGTGCTTTACAACAAAAAGGGGGAGAGGAAACGTTTCTAAAATCACAGCATCTTATTATAAAAAAGCACAAAAAATCAGGACCACCAATTAAGGTGGCCCTGATTTTTTATAAAAACGTATTCAAATCCTGTTTCACTTTTTCAAGTTTGGTACATAATTCTTTGAATTCCTCTCGTTTTCCGTTTACGAGTGCTTCATCGATGGAATCTTCAATTCGCTTTTGACTGTGCTGTAATAAACTTACAGATAACAACCGTTCCGCTTCATTTTTATCCCGGTCATTCAGATAATAATCTTTTGGAAGGTAAGGGTTCTCTTCAAGAACTAGAGCATATTTAGAACACTGTTGGGCGTTTTCGAAGTTCATTTGAATATAAACCGGCTCGCCTTGATTCATTCTTAAATCATGAAACGATTTTTCAGCGTCATTTGTCATCACTTGGCCTTTATAAAACCGAAATGGAGGATCAGAAACTCCTTGGGCGCTGATTTCCATCCCCCGCGGGCAGAACTTTACTTCTTGAACGAAATGAACGCTTGATAAAAGCGACTCATGATTCATCAAATAATTCAGAATCCAGACACTTTCCCTTTTTTTCAATTGAAAATGATTCAAAAACCAGCGGACAAAGTCTTTTTTCTCATCCACAGAAATTGGTGTTTGCATATGCGCCCCTCCTGCGCTTTATTGATCATCTCATTGTTCTTTAAGCCGCTCGACGAAGTCTTCGATTTCTGTATCTGTCGGATCAATGGCCAAATATTCTTCGAATACTTGCTGGCCTTCTTTCATTCTTCCTTCTTCAACTAAGAAATAGGCATAAGATTTCAGGAATTCAGTGTCTTCTTTCAATGCTGGGTATGCTTGTTTATATTGTTCGTATGCATCTTTGAAACGCTCTTCTTCTTCATAAGCTTGAGCCAATTCCCACAAGTAATTCGGATCTTCTTCTCCTAGAGCGAAAAGTTCGTTGATCAGTTCGATGATACTATCATGATTTTCATCTTGTTTGAAGTTTTCAATCAAAAACAGGACAGCTTCCTTATAACCAGGGTCAAGCGCAACAGCTTCCCTCATCATTTGATAACCTTCTTCTTTGTTACCTTGTCGATGAGAGAGAGTTCCGGCAAGGTGATAAAGTTCCTTGTTGAACTCATCTTTTGCTAACCCTTGCTTAGCCATATCCAAAGCCTGCTGGGGCATTCCCTCTGAATCATAGGCTTGAGCTAAGTGTTGATAGACAGATTGGAAATAAGGATCCTTTTCAATCAGTTCTTCCCAAACATGAATCGCGATATCATTACGGTTAGCTTGAAATGCAACAAACCCATATCGGAACATTACATCAGGATTATCTTCTTCGACTTTTTGGAAAATGTCCAAGGCTTGTTCGAATTCTCCATTTGCTGCATAAGCTTCCGCCAGCCGTGTAGCCACTTCAATATCACCAATCACCGGTTCGTGATGCATCGCATTCTCATAATATGGAACGCTCTTCGAGTACTCCCCGTTTGAAAATGCCAATTCACCTAAAGCGAAATCGATGATGGAAGAGTTCGGTTCCACACGTTTAGCTGTCAACAATTTTTGTTCAGCCACTTCATAAAGTCCTTGTGCTTGGTAAAGATCGGCAAGCTGTACGAGTGCCTGCAAATAATCTTCATCTTCCGGACCGAACTGATTCAACAATTCAATCGCCTCGTCATCTTCATCCAAGTCAATGTGGATTTCTGCCATCATCACTTTCAGTTCCTGTTCTTTCGGATAGCGTTGGATGAGTTCATGAAGAACCATTTTCGCTTCTTCCAACATCCCCCATTGTATATAAAGCTCTGCAATGGTAAAGCGCTCTTCTTCATCCGCATCGGGTAGATATTCTGTTAAAGTTTTGATTGCGTCTTCCGTCTTATGGGCTTCCATTTGACGGATGGCCTTTTGTATTTCCTCCATGATGACATCCTTTCCATCTTAAGCAAAATGCTTGTGAATCTTCACTTTTATATGAGTGCCGGGCTGAGAGTCCGTCAAATTCTGGTTGACCTGTCTCACCTGACCATTCATGATCGTTACATCTGGAACAGCATTATGATATCTGAAATTCTCGTGTTCATCAAACGTTCTGTCCGTTTGAATCCAATACAAGTTATAATCAGCTTGACCACCCGGGAGGATGCCTCCTTTATTAGGAAAAATACCACTATCCCTTAAGTTTTGAGCTGATACGACTTCATCGTCCTGCATGTCTGTTAGTTTAATCATACCATACTGTTCACAGAGTGAAGACCACAATTCTGAATAGTTGTTCGACGTATTCTCTGTATCTTTGACGAACAATGTCAAAGGGATTCTTTTGTAAGCCTGCGCCTGAGTCAGCCATTCCCAGCAAACACCTTCCAACTCTTCTCTGGACTGCACTTCAATACATAAAAAGGGGCTTCCTTTCCGGGCGAAAAACCGGATCAACTCTGGTCGAAGCCATTTTACCGGAACGACAGGTAAAATCATATAATCCAGAGGAAGCTGCTTGAACTTCTGCAAAAAATGGTCATAATGCTCTCGATAATGACGTAAGCTAGTCACTAGGTGTTGTATGAGCAGCAAGGTACACCCTCTTTTTATGTAATTCTCTGCTGTTTTTTCAGGTAATACACAATCGGCTAACGGCTCTTGAGTATCTATCATTACATGACCCGGAGCAACGACAAAGTTATCCAGCACCAAATTCTTATACCGGTGACTCCCAATGCGATCTCTGACGAACTTCCCCTCACATACTGTCAACTCTCTGAAAACCGGCCCTATATCTTCTTCTACATTAGCTTGAAACCAATAAGCTCCCATACGACTCAAACCTCCAAGCAGGCTTTTTATATCGTATGAGAGCTTTGCATAAACTATGAAGTTAATTTAACATAGGACGTCATTTAAATGTTCAAAAAAAGTAGGGTATGAGATATTTATACAATCTTTATCATGGATCGTTACATGATTGGATGTGACTAATGAGGCGATTGCTCCCATCATTCCGATTCGGTGGTCGCCATAGGAATTAATCACTCCACCCTCCAATTGAGATTTGCCGTGGATGATTATTCCATCTTTGAGAGCTTCAACGTTTGCCCCGAGCCTATTCAGTGTATCAACAACTGCCTCTATGCGATCTGTTTCCTTATGTCTCAACTCTTCCGCGTCTTTGATGATGGTAGTTCCTTCAGCTTGTGTAGCAGCTAATGCGATAATCGGGATTTCGTCAATGACGTTAGGGATGATATCCCCGTCCAAAGTAATTCCATTCAAATTACTGCTTTGAATATGGATATCACCTACAGGCTCACGCCCTACATGAGTATGGACGTCCGTTTTGATCGCTGCTCCCATTTTCTCTAGTGCATATAGAATACCATTTCTCGTTTTATTCAGACCGACATCACGTATCGTAAGTTGACTATTTGGTGTGATCGACGCTGCCACAATAAAAAAGGCGGCTGAAGAAATATCCCCAGGTACACGTATGTCCGAAGCTTTCGGTTGTTGGCCACCCTCGATGGTAATCGCTCGGCCATCAATATCGAGGTCTACCCCGAACTCAGGCAATAACATCTCCGTATGATTACGTGTTTCTCCTATTTCAATGACTTCAGTTTTTCCTTTTGCAAGCATACCAGCTAATAACAGGGCTGATTTTACTTGAGCACTTTTCACTTTCAATTCATGCCTATAGCCTGAAAGTTTCTTTCCATTAAATGCTAGGGGAAGCAGCGAACCTCCCTCTCTCCCGGTAATATCCGCACCCATTTCTTGCAGGGGGGCCACAACCCGGTCCATCGGTCTTCTTGATAAAGAAGTATCACCAAATGCAGTCGTAAATAATGGTAATCCAGCTAACACACCGCTCATCAAACGGGCAGTGGTCCCTGAATTGCCAAAGTTTATTGGACTTGAAGGCTCATTCAACCTGGTGATCCCTTCGCCATGCACTATGAGTTCTCCCCCGTCCTGTTCAATCTTGACGCCCATCATTCGAAAAGCTTCTACGGTACGGAGGCAATCCTCACCAGTTAAAAAGTTTTGGATGTGAGAGGTACCCTCAGCTAACGAAGAAAAAATGACTGCTCTGTGGGAAATCGATTTATCACCTGGGACACGCAGCTCGCCTCTCAACTTCTTATCTGTAGATTTCAGTTCAATCGTAGACATGGGATTCCTCCTTCATTGTTGGATCATAACTTCATAATTATGGTGAGCAAGTACTTGTTTGCTAGCCGTTTGTTCCCTATGCGTTGCGAAGCTGATCCGTAAAACCCCTGTGATCCCTTCTCTGATTTCAAGGATTTGAATATTTTTAATACTGATTTCCTCTTTCGCCAAGATACCGATCACATCATGAATGGCACCAGGCTGGTCATGGATATCAACATATATGTCGTAAAAAGCAGGAATCGCTCCTTTTTCTTTTACAGGCAAGCCATCCCTGTACTGCTTGGCGTCAAATAGATATTGAAAGGTTTGCTCTTTCGCTTCATCACATAAGTAAGAACGAACACGCTCCATTTCGCCGATCCAATCATCAAGCATGGATATGAGCAAATGACGATTCTGAAAAAATATATCCTGCCATAATTTCGGGTTGCTGGAAGCGATCCGTGTGATATCTTTGAATCCCCCGGCTGCAAGCTGTTCGATATAAGGATGAGTTTCCTGCCAGATTCTAGCTTGGTGTACGAGAGATGATGCTATCAAATGGGGGAAATGAGAAATGACAGCTGTCATTTCATCATGCTCCTTTGTCGTGAATGTTAAGAAACGTGCGTCCGTTTGAGAAAATAAGTCTTTGAGCCTCTCCGCTTCACTCGTGGTCGCATGGACAGAAGGTGTCAAAACATAGATGGCATTTTCAAAGAGGTGTGGCTTTGCAGCGGTATAACCTTGTTTATGCGACCCTGCCATCGGATGTCCCCCTACAAATGAGAAGAAAGGGTGTTCTAAACGATTGGCTGCTTCCAAAACTTGATTTTTAACGGATGATACATCTGTCACTAACAACGGTTTTTTTAATTCAATAGACTCAAGCATTTGTAAATATTCGATAGTCACAGAGATGGGTGTGGCCAAAATACATAAATCTGCTTCGAGTATGGCTTTACTGAAATCAGAAGAAGCTTGGTCGATGACACCTTGTTTCAACGCCATATTCACCGTGGCCTCATCTCCATCGATTCCAATAATGAAGACATCTTCTTTTTTCGTGACATTCATCGCGAGTGACCCACCGATTAGTCCTAATCCTACGATCAATACGGTTTGTTTCATTACTTCTCACCAGAAGCTAACTTTTGCTTCATGGCCTCCTGTATTTGTTCCATATCGTCTTTCTTTCCTATGGTCAATCGAATTGTATTCGGTAACCCTAAAGCTTCACCGGATCGCACAATGAATCCTTTGGTCAATAAGTGTTCGAACATATCGTCACCACTTATAGGCAATTGGATCAAAAGAAAGTTAGCCTGTGTATCATAATAAGAAAGTCCAAGTTCATCACAGAACTCCATCAAAGATATTTTGTTCTTGTGGTTTTCTTTAACTGTTTCCTCAATGAATTCTTGATCATCAAGCGCCAGCAATGCTGCAGCTTGTGCAACGGTGGATGTATTGAAAGGTTCGCGGGATGGCTCGAGGATTTGGATGACCTCAGGGTGAGCAACACCATACCCGATACGTAGTCCAGCTAACCCGTACGCCTTGGAGAAGGTACGCAAAACCAGCAGGTTCGGGTATTTTTTCAGGGCAGCAAGCGAATCGAATGCATCTTCAGCTTCTAAATATTCGTAGTAGGCTTCGTCAATCACGATCAGGACATGAGCAGGACAGCGCTCTAATACAGATTGTAATGTTGTTCCATCGATATGTACGCCAGTCGGGTTATTTGGCGTACATATCCAAAGTACCCTTGTCTGTTCGTCGATGTGCGCAAGCATCTCCTTTAGATTATGGTGACCTTCCTGCAGAGGTACTTCTCTTACCTCTGCCCCTTCGATTAAAGCATTGTGTCGATATTGAGGGAAAGTCGGAGTAGCCATTACCGTATTAGAGCCAGGTTCTAAAAACGTCCGGCATATGATCTGTACGACTTCGTCTGAACCATTTCCAAAAATCAACTCACTTTCATCTACATTGATGAAGGAAGCCACTTTTTTGCGGATCTCCGCTCCATACCCATCAGGATAAATTTCCAAGTTGGCGATCAGTTCAGGCAATTCTTTTTTTACAGCAGGAGAAAATCCGAATGGGTTTTCATTGGAGGCGAGTTTTACAATACGGTCCAAGCCGTACTCTTTTTTCACTTCTTCAATTCCCTTTCCTGGTTTATATGGTTTCATATTTTTCAGAATGTCTTTAGCCTTCATGGAAAAACTCCTCTCAACTCTTTAAATCCGGTCTTAACTGTTTTGCGTCATAATGATAAATATGTTTGATTTCCTTTTGCTGCTTATCCGTTTCTACCGTTACCATAACACGAATACAATTAGGCAGACTCCCGGGGACGGGAATTTCCCTCATGCACATGACAGGCACATAAGTCCATCCTTCCAACTTGCGTAACGATTTTGCTGGAAATGTATCATTGATGTCCTGGGTGACAGTGAAAAAGACAGAAACGACACTCTCGGCCTGAATCTGATTGGACTGAATGACATCTTTAAGCAGTTCTACGGATTTCTCAACGATTTCATCCGCTTCATTATTTTCAACTGTGGTCGCTCCACGTACTCCTCTGATCATTTTCACTCACCTCGCAGAAATCATTCTTTTTAATTCATGAACCAGCTCTTCATCACCCATTTGTATCACATATGGGGAACCGGTTTTTTCCAAAAGAACAAAATTGATATTTTGGTGTACTGTCTTTTTATCCCATTTCATCCGCTTGAGTAATTGCTCAGGATCCAATTTTGTCATAATTGAAGTCGGGTATTGGTTTTTTTCTAACCAATTTACATAATCTTTTATTGGCAAATGAGCGTTATTTTTATTTTCACTTAACTGTAAGGTGAATAAAAGTCCGATAGCTACTGCTTCCCCGTGCGTAATTTCCCCGTATCCCAACTCTGCCTCAATTGCATGGGCGAGTGTGTGTCCGAGATTGAGGTGCTTCCTGATTCCTGCTTCCCTCTCGTCCTCTTCGACGATAGAAGCTTTAACACGGACGCCTTTCGTCAAATCTTGTTTCAGCTGTTGGCTCGTCAGGTCCTTCAAGGATTGTTTCAAAAGGCTTTTCAACCAGGATTCATCACTTAAAAACGCATGTTTGATGACTTCTCCGTAACCTGAACGGATTTCGCGTTCAGGTAAGCTTTTGAGCGTCTCCACATCATAAATGACCTGTTTAGGATTATAGAAGCTTCCAATCAAGTTTTTCCCTTTTGGATGGTTAATGGCGACTTTCCCGCCTACACTGCTATCGTGAGCCAGGATGCTTGTCGGCATTTGAATATAATCGATGCCTCTTAGATACGTTGAAGCCACGAATCCAGCCAGGTCACCAATCATCCCACCACCAAGGGCAATGATTAAGGAGTGACGGTCAAGTTGAGCGTCTATGCATCGGTCAAGAAGAGACCGGTAGTGTTCCATGCTTTTCGATGATTCTCCACTCGGAACCACTGCTGTGTGGAGGTTTTCAACAGAAGATAAGTGATTTGTAATGTCATTCAAATAGTGGCCCGCTACTGTAGTATCCGTAATCACCAAAACAGTTTGATAGTTTTTCAGTAATCTTTCTGCTAATTGATTTCTCAAGCCTGATCCTATCTCTACTTCATAATCGTGTGTACTGGAATGAATGGTGATTGTAGTCATTAAAATTCCCTGACTTCCTGCCTGTAATCATCCACTGCTCGTTTCAGACGAGGGAAGTAATCAGATGGAAACTCCTCGGTAATTGCTTTTGCCAGCTCAAAAGCAACGATATGTTCCATTACAACAGATGCTGCCGGTACTGCACAGGAATCAGAACGCTCTATACTTGCATTGAAAGGTTCCTTCGTTTCAATATCCACGCTTTGTAATGGCTTGTACAGGGTAGGGATCGGTTTCATCACGCCTTTGACTACAATCGGCATTCCTGTCGTCATTCCACCTTCAAACCCTCCTAAACGATTAGTGCGACGCTGGTATCCTTTCGTTTCATCCCACAAAATTTCATCGTGGACCTGACTGCCATTTCTCCTGGCTGCTTCAAAGCCGATGCCAAACTCTACACCTTTATAGGCATTGATGCTCATAACACTTCCGGCAATTTTCGCGTCCAGCTTACGGTCATATTGGACATACGAGCCAATACCTGGAGGCATTCCTTCAACGTAAACCTCCGTTACCCCGCCAATTGTGTCTCCTTCTTTTTTCGCTGCATCTATGGCATGCATCATTTTTTCTGCAGCTGCTTCATCAAAAGTACGAACAGGGGAAGCTTCCGATATTTCCCGTCGTTCCTTGAGGGATAAGTCTTCGTCGACCTCACTGACGATACCGGCTATTTCTCTTACATATCCAGTCACTTCGATTCCTAATTCTTTAAGAAGGACTTTAGCGACTGCCCCAGCCCCGACGCGTGCAGCTGTCTCTCTGGCAGAAGAGCGTTCGAGAACGTTCCTCATATCTCTATGGCCGTATTTCATACCTCCATTCAAGTCAGCATGACCAGGCCTCGGTTTCGTAACCGTACGGCGTATTTTTTGTGTGTCTTCAGGTAGAGGGTCTTCTCCCATAATATCTATCCAGTGTTTGAAATCATCATTATGTACGACTAATGTGATTGGAGAGCCTAATGTATATCCATGACGCACACCACTCGTTACTTCGACGAGGTCTTTTTCAATTTGCATACGTTTGCCACGACCATATCCTCCTTGGCGACGAATTAAGGATTCATTGATTTGATCTTTAAGAAGTGGCAGATGGGAAGGAACCCCTTCAATAATTGTGGTCAACTGTTTACCATGTGATTCACCAGCGGTTAAGTAGCGCATGAACAACGTACCTCCTGTGTTTCTGAGATTTTCTCACTTTAAACCGTGAGAGTGTTATAAATTTTAGATACTACTATATCATATGGACATCCATTTGTGATGTTTAAATATACGAAATTTTATAAAAAAAGCCGGAAAGCGCTTCCGACTCTTTTTTTTTTTACATTTTATTCAGCCATTCTTCTTTACTAAAATCAATTAGTTCAATTGTTTCTTGAAATTTTGTCAGAAATAATTTGATTAAAAATAAGGAGGTCATTCTAAGTAAGGCCTCCCACCATCTCCTCCCTCAAGAGTCTCAGATAACAGCCAATACTTCATGGCCCTTTTATGAAAAATACAACTACAGTACTTAATGTTGCTTTATATAAAAGAATGTATCATATACATCAAATCCATACTTTTGAGGCGAAAAGATTTGTTCTGTGCTGCCAACAAAAAAAATCGCTCCTTCTTCCAAAGATGAGCTGAACTTTCTATAAATGCTCTCTTTCGCTTCTTCCGTGAAATAAATAAGCACATTACGGCAGACAATCAAGTCACAGCTCTTTTCATAACGATCCGCTAACAGGTTGTGCTTTTTAAAAGTGACGCAATTTTTAATTTCTTTTTTCACTTCATACAGAGGACCTTCTTTGATGAAGTACTCGCTCTTCACTTCATTAGAAACTTCTTTGAGAGAGCGTTCATGATATCTCCCTGCTTTTGCTCGCTCAAGAGCATTTTGATCGAGATCCGTAGCTATAATCTCCACTTGCCTAAGAGGAATGTATTTACTGAGTATCATGGCTAATGTATAAGGTTCTTCTCCTGTCGAACAAGCGGCACTCCATATCTTCAAGCTTTTTTTCTTTTGAAGCAGATAAGGAATGACTTTGTTTTCAAGGACTTCAAATCGTTTACGGTTACGATAAAATTCGGAAACATTAATTGTCATCCGGTCAAGAAATTCATCAAGTAATGCCGGATCCCCGTTCAATGTTTGAAAATAACTATGAAAGTTCTTATAGCCCCTTTTCTCACGGAGGGAGGTTAGTCTTCTTTTCATCTGGGCTTCTTTGTATAAGGATAAATCAATTCCTGTTTTATTATGTATCTGCTGAATAAATTCTTGGTAATCACTGCTCATCATCTTAACTCCTTACACTTCTATTCCATATTAAGACTACTTCACCATTTCCAACTTGTAAATATACAAGTTTTCTGAAGTTTAAAAACTGACATGCCTTACTCCGAACTAAAAGGCAGGTGTCTTGTTCAGCCTCGATAAGCTTCAGAATAAAAATTTAGTGAGGTGATCTCCTCTCACTCACAGAGGGCATTGAGATCCCTGATGGCCAGGCGCGCTGGGGTTAAACGCGGACACATTACTTCTCAAGAGGACGCAGTACGCTGGAAACTATAGCACAAGAAGAATGCATTCAATTAGAAAATTAATATTATGCCTATCAAAAAAAAGCCACCTGTTTGTAGGTGGCTTTCATTCTAATTAAAATTGAATATCCTAGAGAGTTCTATTGACTTGTAACTGGATTAATATACCCAGTTCAAGCTGTCTTTTTGGTAATCGACAAGTTCTTCTTTGTTAAAGAATAAACCAATTTCCCGTTCAGCACTCTCAGGGGAATCTGAGCCATGGATGACATTTTTACCGACTGTGACACCATAGTCTCCACGGATGGTTCCAGGTGCCGCTTCTGACGGTTTTGTCGCTCCCATCATTTGGCGTGCGGTAGCGATGACTCCTTCGCCCTCCCATACCATGGCAAAAACCGGTCCGGAAGTGATAAAGTTCACAAGTTCACCGAAAAAAGGTTTTTCTTTATGCTCACCATAATGTTCTTCGGCTAATGATTCAGGAATCGCCATCAGCTTAGCCCCTGCCAATTTGAAACCTTTTTGTTCGAACCTTGCTGTAATATCACCAATCAAACTACGTTGTACACCATCAGGTTTAACCATTAAAAAAGTCTTTTCCATGACAAACACCTCATCTTATGTATAGTGTGAAAGCGCTTTTAATAAGTGCCATAAAAAAGTCTATCAAACAATGGAGAGAAAGGCAATAGGTTTATGCCCTTCTTTTTCCAATATACTTTGCAATCCCCTTCAATGTCTGTTTGGCACGGTTTGCAGGAAGTCTTTCGAGTGATTGATAGGCTTTTTTCAAATAACGGTCGCTGATTTCCAGTGACCGCTCAATCGATCCATTAGTTTGAATCGTGTCAATCAATGGACGAAGATCTTCCGTAGTCCATTCCTCTCTCTTCTGAAAGGCTGTTTCCAGACGCTTTTTGAAATAGGGATCTTCCATAGATATAAGTACAGGAAGCGTAATATTACCTTGTAACAAGTCACCACCTGCAGGTTTGCCCAGCTGTTTTTCAGAAGCTATAAAATCAAGCACATCATCAATGATTTGGTAACTCATCCCTACGTAGTATCCATATTGATATAGGGCGGTTTCTTGTTCATCATCTACGTTTGCTGCAATAGCTCCCAAACGGCAACTTGCGGCGATCAACAAAGCCGTTTTACGTTTGATTCGCCGTAGGTAAGTTCTCAAGTCCTGCTCAATATTATATTTATCTTTTATTTGTTCAATTTCCCCGAGACAAAGCTCTACCATCGTTTTCGCAAGTATCTGGTGGGCCCTGGGGTTCTCGAGTGCTGACAAATTTTCTAATGATCGAGCAAATATGTAATCTCCTGTGTACATAGCAATACGGTTATCCCAGCGCGCCTTTATCGTCGGTTCTCCACGTCTCAGTTGAGCTTCATCGATGACATCATCATGGACGAGGGAAGCCGTATGTATTAGCTCCAGTGAAACAGCGACTGCTTTCATTCGCTCAATGTCATAGTCTCCGAACTTTCCAGCCAACAGCACAAAGACAGGACGGATTCTTTTCCCACCGGCTTGGAGTAACTGACTTGACGCTTGTCGTAAAACCGTGTTGTCAGACTGAATCGTTTCGTTGACAGCATTTTCAATAACGGCTAAATCATTTTTCAAAAATGAATAAATCATGGCTAATTTCATCGCACTTCATCCTTAATTAAAGCTTTTCACCCATATGCATGGCTGCAACGCCGCCTGTATAGGATTTGACTTTCACGTAACTGAATCCGACGTCTTCAAACATCTTCTTCAACTCTCTTTTACCTGGGAAGTCTTTCGCTGATTCATGAAGCCAGCTATACTCCTGGTAACTTTTTGCAAAAAGCTTTCCGAACAATGGCATGATGTTGGCGAAATATAAGTAATACATTTTCTTGAATAATGGGTTGGTCGGTTGAGAGGTTTCCAAGCATACGACCTTTCCACCTGGTTTAACGACGCGATACATTTCCCGTAATACCTGTTTGTAATCCGGAACATTTCGCAATCCGAAACCAATGGTTACAAAGTCGAATTGATCATCTTCAAAAGGAAGATCCATTGCGTTGCCATGTTGAAATTCAACTTGGCGGACGCTGCCTGCAAGTTTCTTCTTAATCCCCACCGAAAGCATATTTTCACTAAAGTCCAAACCGATGACTCTCCCGTTCGAACCCACTTCTTTTGCGAGAGCCATCGTCCAGTCTCCTGTCCCACAGCAAACGTCAAGCGTTTGGTCGCCTTCAGCGACATTCATTCGCTTCATGACATCCTTACGCCACAGTCTGTGCTGTTGGAATGAGATGATGGAATTCATTTTGTCATAACGGTTATAAATATTTTCAAATACGTGGTGTACCCGCTCTTCTTTCGTTTGTGGTCCCATGTTCACCCTTCTTCCGCAATCTGTCTCTGATTGAATTGATGATGAATCGCTGAATGGACGTATGATTTCAGCCAGTTGAAATGGATAGGCAATTGAGAAACTGTCGTCTCCAGGCGGTTGATATGGTTTTGCAACGTTTGCTCAATGTTCACCAGTACCTGTCCATTATTTCCCAGGATTCCGGGCCTTCTTGTCAGAACGTCGAATAACGGGGAAAAATTACCTTCTTGGTATGTCCTTTTCTCTTCCAGTAATTTTTTCGCTAACAACCATTCTCCTGCCATATCATTAATCGTGGTCTTTTGGACGTAAGAAGCAACTCTCTGAATAAGCAGTGACTCGATTTTCTTCAATCCTTCTAAAAATTCCTGGAAAGATTCCACATCTTTATAATAGAGTTCCATTTTCAATTCATTGATTTCCTTGATGGCTCCCGCAAGTGTATGAATCATCGGGATATCATCAAGCTGGGATAATAAATAGTAATATAATCCGCTGAAATAATCACCGGCCAGAACAGTCAATTGGCGATTCCTGACCGTATCCTTGTCATCATCTTCTTCTGTCAGTGTGACCAGGTCGTGAGTATCTAGCGCAATTTGAACAAGCATCGTGGTGACGATATACTGTTCTTTTTTGACATCTGAAAGATTAGTGTGATCCATGATGGATGATAGAATGACCAGCTTGTCTTCATCAATCGTCGGTTCAGGGATGAAACGAACCAAATAAGGATGGCGAACTTTAGATGCAATTTTTTGTTTCAGCTGTTTGATATCGTTATCTGAAGATTTCAACTTGATCACCTGGTCCCTTCCTGAACACTATTAAATCACTCCTATTATAGCATAATTCACCAATCTGCGCTTGTTATGTATACGGTCTCAAAAGCTACTTCACTCTGTTTCATTCGTCATTTCCCCGTGACTGGTCTGAATGACGGCCTTCCCCCTAACTTTCACAGCAGATGTATGTTCTGTAAATTGAGCAATCATCACTTCTCCGCGATCAAGCTTCTCCGAATGGTGAAATCTTGTATCCGTCCCGCGGGTCAATCCGATAACATTCACGCCATCTTCCAGGGCTTTAATCACAAAAAAATCATTGGTTTCTGCAGACATATTTGAAGCCTCCTTCTTTTATCATTACTATCTCTTACCAGGTGTTCTTTGTCAAAATATCAACCTTGGTTTCTTTATATCACGAAGCATCTCTTAATTGTTAAGACCATTATAGCCATAAGAGACACTTTTTAAAAATACAAAAAAGAAAAAGGGTGCACAGTGCACCCTTTTTCCAAGCCCTATGTAGCTAATTATTTAACTGCATCTTTAAGGGCTTTACCAGGTTTGAAAGCTGGTACTTTGCTGGCAGAGATTTCGATCTCTTCTCCAGTTTGTGGATTACGGCCTTTACGTGCCGCACGCTCACGAACTTCAAAGTTACCGAATCCGATAAGTTGGACTTTATCACCGTCTTTAAGTGAATCCATGATAGATTCGAATACAGAATCTACAGCTTGCGTAGCATCTTTCTTAGAAAGATCAGCTTTTTCAGATACCGCGTTGATTAGATCTGTTTTATTCATGACATTCACCTCCTCTCACGAAGGTTTAACTCATTCAAGTGGTGTCATATCCACTTCAAATGTTTATTTAGCAGTCATCATTTGATGACAAGCCTTATAATAAACGAGTTTTCTACGAAATTCAATAGACAATCCTTTTAAAATCGCGTAACAAAGCGATTTCTTTACTGAATTCCACTTCATTTCATAAGTAGACTAACATAAACCACTTGGATGAGCAACACTTCAACAACCGCGTCATGACAAGGTTTTTGACCTTTTTTATACCTTCACTTCTGTTAATACGACATCAAGATGAGAAACTCCTTTAAAAAGAATAAAATTTCCGATAAAAAAATTGATTTAAAGCTTTTCATGCCGTTATGTATAACGTTTTCACCTCTCGACAGAGTCATCCCCGGCAGATTTAGTTCCCATTACAAATGTTTAAAATCATACTATTAAAATGCAGTACGATGATTGGCTGGATAGAAACATACACAAAGTCAGAGCTTTTATTCAAGGTTTATTTAACCAGTGCCTCTATGAAAACATTTGATTTTTATAGTGACATTAATAAAGTATAAGAGCCCTCTTGCAAAACCAGCCATCCACGAAGCTTTAAGCGCATGAAATTAAGGCAAAGGAATCAGAGGGTCTCTTTTCTTTTCAAGACTTTAGCAGTGTTCACTGGGGAAAAATTAAAACGGCCCCCTCGGAGCCGTTATAAGATGATAGCGATCATGCCGCCAGACCCTTCATTAATGATACGTTCCAGCGTTTCTTTTAATTTATATCTTGCGTTTTCAGGCATTAAAGCTAATTTTGCCTGGATCCCTTCGCGGACTATAGAGCTCAAAGACCGACCGAATATATCTGAATTCCAGATGGATAATGGATCTTCTTCAAAGTCCTGCATCAAGTATCGGACCAGTTCTTCGCTCTGTTTTTCGGTACCGATGATTGGTGAAAACTCTGATTGCACATCCACTTTCACCATATGAATGGAAGGTGCCACCGCTTTAAGCCTGACCCCGAAACGTGACCCTTGCCGGATGATTTCCGGTTCGTCTAAAGTCATATCCTCTAAACTTGGAGCTGCAATTCCATATCCTGTTTGTTTAACCATTTGCAGTGCGTCAGCCACGATATCATACTCACGTTTTGCATGAGAGAAATCCTGCATGATTTCCAGCAAGTGGTCTTTGCCTCGAATCTCTTCGCCGACTATTTCTTTTAGAACATGATCATATAAGTGCTCGGGAGCTTGTAAATCAATCTCCGCTACTCCTTCACCTAGATCCATTCCGGATATGTGAGCGCCTGTGATGTACTCATACTGATCGAAATTATCGACAACGCTATCAACATCCCGTAGCCGCTTGATATCTTTCACTGTCTCCTCAATCGCGAGCTGTAAGTTGTTTCTCAACCAATGTCTGGAATCGAGCACCATCACCCAGCTCGGAAGGTTGACATTGACTTCTAATACTGGAAATTCAAATAATGCTTCTCTAAGAACGCTTTGTACATCTTGTTCCCGCATGCTCTCTACTGAAAGAGCGAGACAAGGGATGTCGTATTTTTCTGAAAGTTTTTGTCTCAGCTTTTCTGTATTCGGATGGTGCGGTTGAGCAGAGTTCACAATCATTATGAATGGTTTACCGACTTCTCTCAATTCTTCAACGACTTTTTCTTCTGCTTCTACATAATCCTCCCGGGCAATCTCGCCGATGGTACCATCAGTCGTGACGACAATTCCGATTGTAGAATGCTCCTGGATAACTTTTTGCGTCCCGATCTCTGCTGCTTCATGAAAAGGGATTGCCTCTTCATACCAGGGCGTATGGATCATACGAGGACCATGCTCATCTTCGTAACCCACCGCACCTTTAACCGCATATCCTACACAGTCCACCATACGTACACGAATATCGAGGTGGTCATCTATATTGATATTAGCGGCTTGGTTAGGGACAAACTTGGGTTCTGTTGTCATGATTGTCTTTCCTGCTGCACTTTGAGGCAGTTCGTCTAATGCTCGTTCACGATCAGATTCTTCCTCCATGTTCGGTAAGACGACGAGTTCCATGAATTTCTTTATAAATGTAGATTTTCCTGTACGAACAGCTCCTACGACTCCTAAATAAATATCTCCATTTGTCCGTTTGGAAATATCACTGAAGATATCAACCTTTTCCAAAGGATCCCCTCCCAAATAAAATTTCACCATCATACAAGCCTAGACAATCTAATTCTATGACATTGTCCTAGTGATTTATGCAAGAAATTAATTATCAAGGAAAATGAGTACACAATAGCCAATAAAAAGTCATAGATTAATATAATTTCTCAAGATGTCCAGGCAGCTGTATGTAGAAAAATACATATGTAGCTGGAACCAGAGAAGCAAAACCAGTCACTTAATGATTTTGAAGGCTGGCCCCGGCCGTATTTGATTCTCTATTCTATGAAAAAAACCGCTCCCCTATGCAGGGAGCGGTATATATTCAGGAAGCCGGGACTTCACTCATGAAAATCGGTTCACCATCCTGAACGGTATAGGGTTTTGAATAGGCTGGAACAAACGGGGTATGATCCGTTAATAAATAGCGAATATCCTCACCTGTACCGTAAGAATGTTCCTGATTCCTTAAATAGGTATATAAGTCTTTTCGAAAATCGATGTATACTTTCCCTTGTTCATCAAGGAAGAAAGGAAGACGCTGGTCAGAATATGGGCTGTCCACCATCGGGGGTGCATCCATTCCCAGTTCCTCATAATCCAGTTTGTAGACACCAGGCGCAATAAACTCACCCAATGGTGGATACTTATTATTTTCTGTATAGAACTTCACCTTCACTTGTAATGAACGTACCTCTTCAGTGGCTCTTAAATCCAGAACTTTAACTGTTGGATCTGTTTCCACGTTAATGATGACATATTGATAGTGCCCCCCATTTTCAAATGATGTGCCAGGGAGTTCTCCGATCAAATTCAATTCTTTCAGTTTTCCGAACTCAACCGGATATTTTTGAAAGATAGGTGTATCTTGTGGTTTTGTCTTTATCGGTAATAATCCGTTTTTTTGATTTTGATAATTATCTACAGCGTTTTGGACCATTTCCAATTGCGCTTGATTAGGCACTTTATTCTTTTGCAACTCACTTTGCGGATATAAACATCCCGATAAAAGGATGGCCAATAATGGCATAGAGAATAAAAGTAACCGTTTCATGTTGAGTCCCCCTTCATTAAGCCGTCGGTCCACTGAAGACGATGTAAAAAATGATGATTCCTCCAAAAATCATGAAAAGGTAAGCAAATGTAGCAACAATCGCCGCGCTGACCCCTTTCATTTTATGTCTGCTTAAATAAATCAAACCAACTGCAAGAAATAATGAAATGATTCCAGCAAATGATATGTACATTTTCAGCATAGATTCAGACATAGCTCTTCCTCCTTCAGGCACATTTTGCTTTTGGTATTATACCACATGTTAACAGACCCGGACATAAAAAAAGAGCCGGGACAATCCCTTGCCCCGGGTGACTAAATAATTCCTAACCAGCTCATGTGTAATGATTGCTGCGTGTTATCTTATGCATACAATTGAAGGACCGCCTCCTCAGGCGCCCACTCACTCGCAATTATTTTAAAAATTTGCCTAGCGTATTCATATCAAGAGGCATGTTTTGCTTTGTGATCGCATCGACGATTTTATCTTCTTTTTGTTTGGAAACATTTTTGTTAGCGACTTTCGCTAACTGCCGTACAAGGCGACGTACTGTCTTCTCATCACTGAAATCTGCATTTTGCATAGAGTTCGCTACTTTAAATACATCTTCCGCATCGATGTTCGCCTTCTTTTTCAAATGATCAAAAATATTCTTCTGAAAATCACTCATTAACAATTGACCTCCTCGTACATTAGGTTCTGTGTAGTATATGCACGAAGGTCGACATGTGTCAGTCATTCATTTTTTCATCAAGAATATTCGTCAAATCCTCCATTTCATGCCTGCGGATTCTGGTCATCAATTGATCGACCACATCCCGGGGCGCTTCGTTTTCGAACAGAAGTCTGTAAATCCCCGTTGTAATCGGCATTTCAACTCCCTGGTTTTTGGCCAATTGATAGGCTGCCTTTGTCGTACGGACACCTTCAACAACCATTCCCATCTGTTCGAGGACTTCCTCTAAATCATTTCCTTGTCCCAATTTATAACCAGCACGCCAATTCCGGCTATGGGAACTTGTACAAGTGACAATCAAATCACCGACACCTGTCAATCCAGAAAATGTCAAAGGATTAGCACCCAAAGACGTTCCGAGACGAGCAATTTCAGCCAGACCACGTGTGATCAAGGCTGCCTTAGCATTATCACCATATCCAAGACCGTCTGAAATACCTGCACCAAGCGCTATGATATTCTTCAATGCGCCTCCCAATTCTACGCCGACTAAGTCTGGAGATGTGTAGACACGGAACTGGCGGTTGATGAACACGTCCTGTACTTTTTTCGCTACTTCTAACTCCTCTGCGGATACAGTGACGGTGGTCGGTTGTCTGCGGCTGACTTCCTCTGCATGACTCGGTCCAGAAAGGACGACAACATCTTCATATAAATCGGATGGTATTTCTTCACGAATCACTTCTGACACTCGTTTATACGTGCCTGGTTCTATACCTTTGGAAGCATGTGTAAGTATAGCCTTATCCTTCATTACATGTTTCAATTGGCCGCACACTTCTCTCATAGCTTTTGTCGGTACAACAAGTATGATGTGTTCAGCACCATCTACAACGGTTTTCAAATCATCATTTGCGACAATTGATGACGGAAGTTCAATCCCTTGTAAGTATTTGTCATTGGTATGTGTCTGGTTGATTTCGTCTGCTAATGATTTACGATGAGCCCATAAATGGACCTCGTGACCATTATCTGCAAGCACTAGAGCGAGGGCGGTACCCCAGCTCCCAGCTCCTAATACAGCTACTTTGCCCATCTTACCTAACTCCCTTCCTGGACGATTAACTCCGTCTTCTTGCAAAAATCTTTATTGGAGTCCCTTCAAACCCGAATGCTTCGCGGATTCGGTTTTCAAGAAAACGTTCATAAGTGAAGTGCATCAATTCAGGTTCGTTTACAAACACAACGAAACTCGGCGGTTTGACCGACACTTGTGCCGCGTAGAAAATCTTAAGCTTTTGGCCTTTGACCGATGGGGTCGGGTTCATCGCAAGCGCATCCATAATTACCTCGTTCAGGACATTTGTTTGTACGCGCATCGCGTGGTTTTCACTCGCTTCCAAAACTTTAGGTATAAGTGTGTGTATGCGTTTTTTCGTTTTTGCTGATAAGAATACGATAGGAGCATAATCCAAGAACCTGAAGTTATCTCTGATTTTATCTTGAAATTCTTTCATTGTCTTCTCTTCAATTTCCATCGTATCCCATTTATTTACTACGATGATAACTGCTTTGCCTGCTTCATGGGCATAGCCTGCTATCTTTTTATCCTGTTCCTGGATTCCCGTATCTGCATCAATCAACGCCAAAACAACATCCGAGCGTTCAATCGCTTTTAAAGCTCTCATGATACTGTATCTTTCAGTGGATTCATATACTTTGCCGCGTTTTCTCATACCTGCTGTATCGATGATGACATAATCACGATCATCTTTAGTAAATGGAGTGTCTATGGCATCTCTAGTCGTTCCTGCGATCTCACTGACGATCACCCGCTCTTGCCCCAATAGACTATTGACAAGCGAGGATTTGCCGACATTCGGCCGCCCGATCAGGCTGAAGCGGATTGTATCGTCATCAATTTCCTCTTGAATTTTTTCCGGAAAATGTTTGACGACTTCATCCAACATATCCCCAAGTCCTAAACCGTGGGTTCCCGAAATCGGGAAAGGCTCTCCGAACCCGAGAGAATAAAATTCATAGATGTTCTCTCTCATTTCAGGATTGTCAACTTTGTTGACAGCTAAAACGACAGGCTTATTCGACTTGAAGAGCAGTTTAGCAACTTCTTCATCGGCGCCAGTAATTCCATCCCTGCCATTCACCATAAATACGATGACATCCGCCTCATCAATCGCCACCTGAGCTTGAGCTCTCATCTGAACGAGCAGAGGCTCGTCCCCGAGTTCAATCCCCCCTGTATCGATTACGTTAAAACTGGTGGTGAGCCATTCTGCTTCTGCATAAATACGGTCTCTTGTCACCCCTGGGGTGTCTTCTACGATTGATATTCTTTCTCCGACCAGTCGATTGAAAATCGTTGACTTACCGACATTCGGTCGACCTACTACAGCAATTACTGATTTTCTCATGAAAGGATCATCCTTTCTCTATTTCTATTTTCATTATTTCATGTTTCCTCAGTAGTGAAAAGCAAAAAAATACTGCTCTTCCAAGGAAGAGGATTTAACAGCCCATCTTCCGAAGAACAGCAGGAAGCCATTAACTTTATTATTTTAGCAAACTTTGTGAAAAGACACAATTCTTTATCTGATTGTCAATGCTTGACTATGATATATAGATGATCACTAAGAGCATGTGCGATTCCATCTAAAATTGCTTCCAAGTTAGCGGCGACTGCATCCATTTCTTCTTTTGTTTCACATTGAAATACAGCAGCACTGCCATGGACTTTATCAGTCTGGGTAGTAACGGCAGCTAAAATAGCTTTTTCCATCTTCATAGTAGATTCCTCCTACCGCTTTTTTGTAGGCATCTGGATAGCATTTTCCAGCACAGGTACAGCAGAAATGATTTCTTTCGCTCTTTCCGGGTCTTTTACTTGGGGCAGAATAAAGACTCCAATCCTGCCGTCGTTCAAGTCTCTCTTAATTAATGGAACGAGTGCCGGGGTTCCCGAATCACGAAAAACGCCCAGTGTTACAGAAACATCATGTAAGATTGCTTGCCTCTGACCTAAATTGGCGATTGTCGAGCGTATACTGAATGATTTTGGCGTCAACACAAAACCCATGCCGTGCTTCATGATTTCTTCTTGCCGCTCTGGTAGCCCGATGTTCATAATATAAATATTATCCACGTACAATCCAGCCCCTTCAAATGACAATTCAGAATGTTCGACACTTACGATATCTGATAACTTTGAGCCGCTCATGAGTATATTCGAAAGGACAAACGCAAGAACAGCAGCTGCAATTGCCACCCATATATTGACAGCCAAATAACATAAAGTTACGAGGAAGGAAGAAAAAATAACTAAATAGTTGCGGCTTTCAAAAGCAACCGCAATTCCTTCAATATAAGTATTTCCCCTGGGGACAAGCTCAAAGGCATCCATTTCTGTCAACGTATTCCTTTCCATATTTCGCACTTCACGAAATTGAGAAGCAGCAAGCGTCAGGAAAGTAACTGCAGTAAACTCTTTCTCCATAATGGAGGGGATTGCAATCGTACCTAAAGCAGCTGCAATGAACCCTAAAGATAAATGGATTATTTTTCCGTGTAAATATGTTGGGTATTGCCGATAGTCTGTCCGCAGCATGAACACACGTAATGCGGTGCCGACGACAATCCCGAAAAGAATAGGGTAAGTATATTCATTCACACAACAGCAGCTCCTTTGCTTGATGAGTTCATCCGTTTCCTGCGTATAGCACGCTTCAGGTTATGAACCCCATAGAAAACAAAAAGAAATAGTACTCCTTTAAGGACAAAGGTCATCATGGTTTGACTCTCAATCAGACCTTCATTAGAATAAGTAGAGAAAATTACGTAGGAACTTAACGTACCTCCTGCGTTCATTAACATCCAAATTGCCAGTAAACCTTCTATGTCTTTAACAATCATCCGCAATAGTAAAAAAATGAGAAACATCCCCAGAGATACCCCAGGAAATTCCCCCCAAACAGGATGTATCACATAAAACATGAGAATCGCCGCATATCCAATGCTTAAAATAAATGGCCAAAAGTGTTCAAAAATACTTCGATGTCTACGAACCCATAAATGAATGCCAAACCCGGAAAGAAGGAGAACATGAATGTAGATGTGAGCTCCAGCACTTAAAGAGGACACCGAAAAAGTACACATGGCAATACCGATAAAGAGCATAAGAGCATGACGAAGTGTCCGCTTTTGAATATAAAAAATCACAATAATGGCAGCGATCCATGCATACCAATAAAAAATTGCCGTCATTTTTTCCTCTCCACCCTTTCTCAATTATTATGTGTGGTTCCCTGGACGTTTAAACGTCTAATAAAATAAAAAAGCCTATGACTATTGTCATAGACTGTTTATTCCTCTTTGTTCTACCCATTCTTTGGTTTGACCGAATAAGACGTGTGGCTTTCCTCTAAGTTCTAAAGGAGAAGGAGCATTAAGAAGCATCATGCACATCTTCACTTCTTTATGAATATGGTTGATTTCATCAATTACAGCTTCTTTTCCCTCTTTGACTAATACTTTCAACAATCCACCAGCCATTCCGAACCCCTCAGCTCCGAGAATCAATGCTTTAGCACCATCCAGACCATTCCTTATGCCACCTGAAGCGAGAACATGAAAATCATCCTGGATCATGGATACTTCACATACAGAAGACGGTGTCGGAATCCCCCAGTTATCATAAGAAGCAAACGGTCGATTTCTCCGCATATTTTCTACTTTTGAAAAATTCGTTCCTCCCCTCCCGGCTACATCCAAATAGCGAACGCCCATAGAAAGAAGAGTCCGCGCGGTTTCTTTCGACATCCCATAACCGACTTCTTTGACAATTACAGGAATATCAAGGGCATCGACTATACGTTGGATGTTATGGAGACGTTTGGTGAAATCTCTGTCGCCTTCAGGCATGATTAATTCTTGCAAAGTATTAATATGAATTTGCAGGGCATCAGCTTTGATCATAGAGATCGCTTCTCTCGCTTGTGGCAAAGTTGCTTCACTCCCTACATTTGCAAATATGATTCCCTCAGGATTCACAGTTCTCACAATCTCATAGGTACTGCGCTCTTCGGTATCTTTAATTGCGGACATTTGAGAGCCTACAGCCATGCTGATACCTGTCTCCTTGGCCGCTAAGGCTAAATCGCGATTGATCGCTTCCGTTTCTTTCCCGCCTCCGCCAGTCATGGCATTAACAAAAAGAGGGGAACTTAATTTAAGTTCCCCTACTTGTGTTGCTATGCTTAATTGATTGAAGTCCATCCTAGCCAGACTCTGATGGACGATTTCCACATCATCGAAATGGTTGTGAAATTCCCGTTCATGACCTAAGGCATGGCGGATATGATCGACCTTTCTCTCAGCTCTACTCATATCCATCACCCAATCATTATTTTTTATATTTGTCTAATTTGTCTCCGATCATGTCACTGAGTGAGAAGCCGGAACTGTCATCTTCTTTTTCGTATTGCTGGATTTCAGCACGTGCTTCTTCACGCTCAAGTTCTTTCATGCTCAAGGAGAGGCGTTTCGCGTTTTCATCTACATCAAGGACTTTCACTTCCACGGTTTGCCCTTCTTCAAGAACTTCATCTGGAGTCCCGATGTGACGGTTGGAAATTTGAGAAATGTGTACAAGGCCTTCTACACCTGGGAATACTTCAACAAAAGCACCGAAGCTTACAAGACGGCGTACAGTTCCCTCCAGCACTTCTCCAGAGCTTACTTTAGATTGAATATCGTGCCAAGGTCCTGGTTGAGTCGCTTTTAATGAAAGAGAAATTCTTTCATTGTCACGATCCACAGAAAGCACTTTCACTTTGACAGTTTGACCTTCTTCCACTACATCAGACGCTTTTTCAACGTGCTGGTGTGATAGCTGGGAGATATGTACGAGTCCGTCAATACCTCCGAGATTTACGAAAGCACCAAAGTCTGTCAAACGTTGTACAGTACCTTCGATCACCTGACCTTCTTCTAATGATTGAAGCACATCATACTTTTTAGCGGATTCTTCTTCTTCAACGACAGCACGATGGGAGAGGATGACACGGTTTTGTTCACGATCCAATTCCACGACTTTCAAAGATAAGCTCTTTCCTTTGTAGTCTTCAAAATCTTCAACGTAATACGTTTCGACCAATGAAGCTGGAATGAATCCACGCAGTCCGATATCAACGACTAAACCGCCTTTAACGACATCTTTGACTTCCGCTTCAAAAATTTCTCCACTTTCGAATTTAGCTTCTAAGTCCTGCCATGCTTTATCTGCATCGACAGCACGTTTGGAAAGTACGATTTCATCATCTTCCACTTTCTTAACTTGCAATGTCAGTTCGTCCCCTTCACTGACTGCATCTGAAGCTTTTTCTACATGAAGGCTGGATAGTTCACTGATGGGTACAATCCCCTCGACTTTATATCCAACATCTACAAGGACTTGTTTTTCTTCAATCTTCACGACTTTACCAGTCACGATATCCCCTGCAGAGAATTCATTCATTCCTGATACTTCTTGATTCATTTCATCCATACCAAGCTACCTCCTTCAATTTCCGACACAACCTAAAATAAAGAAATGCCCTTTTGTCTAACTTCTAATATTTAGAGCATTTTGTCAAGTGATTAGGTCTCATCATTGATGAATTTTATGCAATTGTCTGATTTCTTCCATGATCCGGTCAGTGACAACTTGAGCGGAAGCTTTTTCTTCACGATACTGTGACATATCAATCGGTTCCCCATACACGACTTTCAGCTGTTTGAACTTCCTATAAGGACCTATGATTGCACATGGAACGATATAAGCTTCAGAACGCAAAGCGAAAAAGCCGGCTCCAGCGAGACCTTTACCAACTTCCCCGCTCTTTTGTCGGGAGCCTTCTGGGAACAAGCCCAGTGCATTCCCTTTTTTAAGAATTTCCAAGCCTTTACGTAAAGCATTACGGTCTCTCATGCCACGTTTGATCGGAAAAGCATGGACTCTTTTCAATATTCCCCCAATTATGGGGTTCTCAAACAATTCTTCTTTAGCAAGGAAGTAAATATTACGATTGTTGGTAATTCCCACAACCGGCGGATCTACATTTGAAATATGATTAGAGCAAATGATGACTGGACCCTTTGCAGGTATATTTTCTCTTCCGATTACTTTAATGCGGTACATCGGGTAAAAAATGACACTGCACAGGGCTTTACCGAGTTTATAAAGATTCATCGCTCAACCCTCCTTCATGCTTTTTTCTTTTACAATAGTCAAAATACGTGCCACAACCTCGTTGATACCCATGGCTGTGGTATCCACCTCAATAGCATCAGCAGCCTTTACCAATGGAGCGATTTCACGATTGGAGTCTATTTCATCTCGTTTTCGGATATCCTCTTTTAACTGTTGAATGTCTGACTGATACCCTTTTTCGACGTTTTCTTTATGGCGACGCTCTGCTCGTTCTTCAACGGAGGCAATCATGAAAATTTTCACTTCCGCATCAGGGAGCACATGAGTCCCAATGTCCCTTCCATCCATGACTACACCGCGGTCTTTCACAAGTTCTTGTTGACGGCGTACCATTTCTTCTCGTACCAGTTTATGTTTGGCTACGATTGACACCTTATTAGTCACGTCATCTGTACGAATCTCATCGGAGACATCTTTATTATCTAACATGACTCGCTGCCCGCTTCCACTTTGGACGAGGTTCAAGTCCGTTTGTTGAAGGAGTTCTGCGAGCGATAATTCATTTTCCAAGGAGATGCCCTTTTGAAGAGCTTTCCATGTCAGTGCCCGGTACATGGCTCCTGTATCTACATATATAAATGATAGTTCCTCTGCGACTTTCTTTGCTACGGTACTTTTTCCGGCAGCCGCTGGGCCGTCAATTGCAATAGTCATTGTGTTCATTTGTCATTCTTCCTCCATCTGCTCTAACTAAAACAAACCGTCCCCTGATCGGGGATAGCGTTGTTATTAGTAAGATATGTGTTTGCCTGATTAACACTGTCAAGAATAACATAACTTTTGATTGAAAATCTATGAATTTCCGTCTATCTCAACGCCTTCATCCTTTTTTGCATTTGCTGATCAAAACAATAGCGAATTATCAACTGCCGGTCCTTTTCTTGAATATCCACGAACTCGACAGATAAACGGTCTGGCTGGTTCCCTTCAGCGGCAATCACCCGAATTACCGTCCCCGTCGCTTCTATGTAATGATAATCCCCAGAGTTCATCGGTAAGACGAGAGTCAAGTTCAATTTATGCCCTTCCGCTAACTTTTGGGTTTTCCGTTGGATCAGCATAACACCACCACCACTTACATCCTGGGTGAGGGTTGAGAAGAGTGCCTCTCCTGTCTGGACTGCAACATCAATGGAAGCATCCACCCGTACATATTTACGTCTTTGTATCCGCGTCAATTCTTCCATTCCAGGAAAAGTGAGAACGATGACTGGTATATTCAACTTTTTTCTAGTCACCACTTCAGTTTTGAACCAGTAAACCGATGAGTCCTCACCTACAAAGCTTGCTTGAAATTGACTTCCATCCAAGAAAAAACCGGTCTTTCCTGTTCGGGTATGTAAAGGATAATCAATATAAAGTTTTTCTTCATCAAAGTCCACGATCTTACATTTATATCGATCCATTTCTTTTTCATGCGTTTTTTGAATTTCTAAGGTTAAGGGGGTCCCTATTTTTATGTTTTTCACCACAATTCTCCCTTCTGAAACAAGCCTATCGTATCAGTTTTATTATCTCACTTCTTTATTAAAAAAGGAAGATTATAGGTAAATTGATCCACTGATTCTTTTGAACATTACTTAAATATGCTTTAAGATCCCATATCCGCATGAATTGATTCCGAGTAGTTTGGTGAGTAGATCGGGGCGATGGGGAATGACTCGCTTTCCTCGGGTGAAGGAGCCAGGCGATACCCCCAGCGAGTTGTTTCAGGCCCCCTTGCTTCTCATCCAGTAACGAACTCCCAATATCAAAAAAGGAACCGTCTTGACGACGGCTCCTTTTAGGTTAAAGGTATTGCTATACTTCCTGATTGAATTTCATTTCTGCCTTTTTCAATGTTTCAACTTTTTCTTCCTGCCCTGTGGAAGCATTTATGAAAATACGGTAAGTTGTATTTTCCATAGTTGTCAGGAATTCATAACACAGAACCTGTTCTTGAATATCATTTTCGATGACGGAAAGGTGATGTTCTTGAATTTTCACGTTTGGATTCACTTTGTCTCTAGCTTCTTCCAGAGTGATTTCCGGTTCATTCAAGTCACGTTCACTATGGAAGTTGTAGTAATCCCTTGCAGACATCCCTAACACTTCTCCGTTGTCTAAAGCTACTTTTACCACAATGGAATCTGGATAAAAACGGATGTCGTTTTCTGTGTAAAGGAAACGGAACACTCCCATTTTATCGTATTGACTACTTTCGACAAGTTCTAATTCAGAGATATCGAGACCCTTAACATATTCTTTCGCTTTCTCAGAGGCTTCATACAAGCTGATGTTTGCCTCTTTCACAGGACGACTGATCATTATTGTCAAGGGATGGCCGCCTTTTTCAGTCAAATCGATATAGCCATTTCTCTTTCCATTTTGGAATGAAGCTGTGTACGTAGGGACATCGGCCCCTTTACCTGACTTGGTCAAAGTCAACTTATTGATGTCGACTTGTTCAAGCCAATTGCTTGCTACTTTCTTCGCCTCTTTCTCAGAAATGTTATCCCCTTGTAAATGACGAAAGCTTTTCTCAGCACCAGAAGATCCAAATCCAGTCTGCATTACTGAACCCTCATAGCCTTCTACTGATTTCTCTACTGTTTTAAAACCATTTACGATTGTGTTATCTCCGACTTCGTCATTCGTAGCTAAAGCGAGCTGGACATCCATCCATCTGAGATTATCTTCTAACACAACGTTCTGGACTTTTCTCAATTCATTTTCTATTTCTCCTGATTTTTCATGTAACTGGTCAAGCATTTTTATTTCTTCTTCACTCAATGGTTTTTTTTCTAAGTCTCTTACAGCCGTACGATACGCAAACTCACCAATATCGTATAAAAACTCTTCCGTTTTATTAAAAGGAAGGAGAGTCAAAGGCAGCTGACCAACATCGGAATTCGCTTCTGAAGCAATTTTCCAAATCTCAGCCAACTGAGGGGACAAGCGCTCTCTAGAATTCATCGCTAAACTTGAACCAATCTTATCATGCAGAAGGTCGATGTTGTATGTCAGATCGTGAAAGGCACGCTGGTAACTATTCTCAGCTTGCACCAGCACAGCATTTTTATCTTGATTCTCTTTGTAACCCCAAACCCCTACACCTATTAATGCTATACTCAACACTATGATGGTAATCCATCGCGTCATACGCCCACCTCCTATTTACAGAAAATATGTTTCCCGATTTGTTTGATCTGTGGTCTCGACCATATCCAGCTGGATGTCGCTGTATTCGGATTAAAATAGTACAATGCTTGTGCTGAAGGATCCCAGCCGTTGATAGCATCTAACACAGCTTCTTTCGCCTGCTCATTCGGTTCTAACCAAATTTGACCGTCACTGACTGCTGTGAAAGCTCGCGGTTCAAATATGACTCCTGACACAGAGTTAGGAAATGATGCGCTGTTCACCCTGTTCAAAATAACGGCCGCAACAGCGACTTGCCCAACATAAGACTCCCCACGCGCTTCTCCATAAACAGCGTTTGCCATCAATTGAATATCGTTCTGAGAATAACCACTTGGAACGTTTACGGCTGTGGGTTCCTTCGTTTCTTGTTGCTGTTCCTGCTCCTGTTGAGGAGCTTGTTGACCTGTTTGCTGCTGATCGTCTTGTTTTTTCTTCGTTTGCTGTGCTTTTGGCGTGCCGCCGTAATGAGTGAATTCATTTCCTTGTCTGATTTGTTCTTTAACAAAACCTTTGTCATACTTACTTGCCTTGACTAACTTATTCTTTACTTCTTGCCCTACCAATCCATCAATATCCAACCCAAACTCATATTGGAAATTACGCACAGCCCAGTATGTTCCCCAACCAAAAACGCCATCAATATCTCCATTATAAAAACCTAAGTATTGCAACCTGGATTGAAGTTCAATGACATCTTCCCCTGTCGAACCTTGCTGTATGACCTGATTAGAAAACCCTTGGACAGGTTTGATATAGCTCCACTCTGATAAAGGCAATAGCAATAAGGCTATTCCTACAAAAACGACCGTAGCTTTTTTCCATACCATCCATCATCCACCCCTGACCCAATAGTTTAGTTATAGGGGTAGTTTTTAACAGAAACAAAAGATTATGCATAAATTTAGTGTAGAGACGCCCTGATAGACACGACAAGCATAAGCAAAACCATGTCGTGGCGTTCTTTGCCACAGAATGGGGTTGCTTATGTCTCGAGTGTCTGGGCGGCGGAACCGGATAATTTAAGTGTGGAAGTGCCTTGGTAGAAAGAAGGAACAGAAAAGAGGCTGGGACAAAACGATAACTGGCACTGGAAAGAAGAACAATAGAGTAGAATGGATCAATTGGAGGGTAGGCAACATACGTAGACTTCTGCGGGAACAGCACGAGCGGAAGACCCCGGAAGAAAGCGGTCTTTGCTTGCTGAGTAGGCTGAGGCCATGACCACGGAATGCGAAGCATGTGCCCGGAGCGGCGTATGCAAATATTGCTTCATAAAGAAAACCCGAATAAATTCGGGTTTTCTAGTGGAAAAATTCTTTATCCCAACTTCTTTCAGGACTTCAATAACTTTTCATGATGTTGATTTGCAATTTTGATTTTGCGGAAGCCTATGATCCATAAAATAATCATGAAAGGAGTAATCCAATACATCCATGTACTCTCGTTCACAGTGATTATGTAATCATACAGCGTATGGAGCGCTACAGGTATGAAAAGTGCAAAGGCCATACAAATTTTTGACCGTACAGTTGTAAATTTGGCTTTCCCTAAATAGAAACCCATGATAATTCCGAATAAACCGTGCGAGGAAACAGGGAAAATAGCTCGAAGCATAGCTATTTCAATGCCATTGTAAAACAAATAAATGACATTTTCGATCGTTGCGAAACCTAAGCTTACAGCAACTGCATAAATGATGCCATCATAGTGATGATCGAAATCCGAGTGGCGATAAGCGACAAATACTATAAAGAACCATTTAAAGAATTCCTCCATTAGGCCTACGAGGAAGAACGACTTTAATAATGGATGCTGAAATATGTTTTCCACTTCGAATGCATATTGAATGAACATGATGGGGAACACCATAATGACTCCTATGATGAACATACGGATAATTAAAGGGAACGGTTCTAATTCAATCCGTTTACTTAAATATATGAAGGTCATAATGGCCACAGCAGGAGATATGGCAGCAGTTAAGATGGCCAAAATAATCAATCCTCTCTCTTTCTTTAACCTACAATTCATCGTATCATGAAGGTATATGAAAAGGAATAACTGAATGGAAGTTGGTGGAAGTTATGAAACGTATTTTAGTAATTCACACAGGTGGAACAATTTCAATGAAAGAAAATAAAGAAACAGGCGAGGTCAATACTTCATCAAAACATCCACTTGATGAAATAACTACTCTATTGCGAGGAGAAACCGAAATTGAGGATGATATTCTCTTTTATCTCCCTTCCCCGCATATCAGACCTGACCATATGTTGAAATTAGGCAGGTATATCCATGAGCGTATGTCCAAAAAATCCTTCGATGGCATTGTCATTACACATGGAACAGATACTTTGGAAGAAACCGCCTATTTCCTGGATTTGTTTTTACAAACCAGAAAGCCTGTGGTTGTAACAGGAGCAATGAGATCCAGCAATGAAATTGGAGCTGATGGAATGTACAATTTGCTGAGTGCGATTCGCGTAGCAAGTTGTGATGAAGCGCAGGACAAGGGTGTGCTCGTTGTGATGAATGATGAGATTCATACTGCTAAAAATGTAACGAAAACTTCAACGAGCAATGTAGCGACTTTTCAAAGTCCACAATACGGTCCGGTTGGAGTCACTACGAAGAACGATGTGTTTTTTCATCATAAAATGACAAGACACGACTCTTATCCTGTTCAAAAGATTGATAAAAAAGTCTCCCTTATTAAAGCCTATGCCGGCATGGATGGGTCACTGATCGATGCGGTCACAGACAGCGGAATCGACGGAATTGTCATAGAAGCATTAGGTCAAGGAAACCTTCCCCCAGAGACAGTCGAAGCTTTGCAGCGTACTCTGACAAAGGAAATCCCCATTGTTCTTGTTTCCAGATGTTATCAGGGGATTGTCCAGGATACATATGGTTACCCTGGAGGCGGCAAAAAGCTACGCGAGATGGGGATTATTTTTGCCAATAGTTTAACAGGGCCAAAAGCACGTATTAAGTTGATGGTCGCCCTTGAAATGACACAAAACACAACAGAGTTGGAACATATGTTCAGTTAACTAACAAAAAAGGAGTCCTCTGATAGGACTCCTTTTCTTGTGTGAAAGAATTATTAAAATGACAGGAGAGGAGCTGGATTTCAGTTCCAATTATTCACTTTTAATTGATTCAGCGATTTTGCCTCCATGATGACGACCATTTTCAATGAAGATTTCATTATTATTATAGCCAGCTGCAATAACACCAGCGATGTAAATTCCGGGAACATTCGTTTCCATAGTGGCTTCATCGAAAGTGGGACGTCCGGTTTCCGAATCCATCTCAACCCCCATTCTAGTTAGAAAACTATGATCAGGGCGGTAACCGGTCATAGCAAAAACAAAGTCATTGTCTATGCGTTTTTCCTCACCGCGGCAATCATAAATGACTTCATCTTGTGTTATTTCCTTCACATTCGCACAGAATTCCATATCGACGATCCCTTTTCGGACAAGGGCTTCGAATTGAGGCAGAATCCAGGGTTTGATGCTCTTCGAATATTTTTCCCCTCTATAAAGCACTGTCACATGGGCACCTGATTTCTCCAATTCTAGCACGGCATCAGCAGCCGAGTTCTTCCCGCCTATGACGGCAACCTTTTTATTGAAATAAGGGTGTGCTTCTTTGAAGTAATGCATCACTTTTGGCAAATCTTCCCCTTCAACCCCCATATAATTCGGTTGATCATAATAACCAGTGGCGACAACGATCTGTTCCGCCTTGTATACCGCCTCTACGCCCATCTCTTTTTCTGTATGAACTGTGAATCCATCATCGTTGCGAACAACCTCGAGAACTCTTTCATATGTGTTGACGCGCAGCTGCTTTCTATCAGCCACAGATCTATAATAAGCGAGAGCCTCATTACGGACAGGTTTTTGGCGTTCCGTAATAAAGGGGACCTCACCGATTTCTAATTTTTCACTGGAACTGAAAAAAGTTTGATGTGTCGGATAGTTATAAATGGAATTAACGATATTCCCTTTTTCTATGATCAATGGTTCAATTCCGCTTTTATTCAATTCAATGGCCGCACTCATTCCGCACGGCCCTCCGCCTATAATGATGACTTTTTCTTCCTGATGCACCTGCAACACTCCTCTTTCTATGCCAAGCTCTCCCATGTTCAAAGCTTTATTATATATTTGCTCTTCATTAATCAACGTTTTCGGTTAATTTATTGTTTTACTTTGGTCTCTTCAAAGACACCAGTCTAAAAGCTCTTTCTGATTTTTAACATAATAAAATCTCCTACCATAACAATGATAGGAGATTGTAAAAGGAGAATCAACCTATATCCACCCGCGGAATCTTGAAGCTTCAGCCATTTTTCGAACACCGACCATATAGGCCGCAAGACGCATGTCGACACGTCGAGTCTCTGCGGTACGATAAACATTATCAAAACCTTTTACGATGACTTTGTGGAGCTTTTCTTCCACTTCTTCTTCTGTCCAATAGTATCCTTGATTATTCTGTACCCATTCAAAGTAAGATACGGTTACTCCACCGGAAGAAGCCAGAACATCAGGAACGAGGAGGATATCCCGTTCAGAGAGGATTCTTGTGGCATCCAGGGTTGTCGGGCCATTAGCTGCTTCTACAATGATAGATGCTTTTATATTATACGCGTTATCTTCCGTGATCTGATTTTCAATCGCAGCTGGTACGAGAATATCACAATCGAGTTCAAGAAGTTCTTCATTTGTAATCGTATTTTTGAATAAGTTCGTTACCGTGCCGAAACTGTCCCTACGATCCAATAAGTAATCAATATCCAATCCGTCAGGGTCGTGTAAACCACCGTAAGCATCAGATATGCCAATGACTTTGGCTCCACGATCATGCATGAACTTCGCCAAAAAGCTGCCTGCATTTCCGAATCCTTGGACGACGACCCTCGCACCTTCGACATTGAAGCCTTTTTTCTTACAAGCTTCTTCGATACAGATGGTCACCCCTTTGGCAGTTGCTGTTTCGCGCCCGTGCGAACCGCCTAATACAAGCGGTTTACCTGTGATAAATCCAGGATTATTAAATTCGTCAATACGACTGTATTCATCCATCATCCATGCCATAATTTGTGAGTTTGTAAAGACATCAGGTGCAGGGATATCCTTTGTTGGCCCTACGATTTGACTGATGGCACGAACGTAGCCACGGCTGACTCCTTCAAGTTCGCGAAAGGACATCTCACGTGGGTCACAGATGATCCCCCCTTTACCACCACCGTAAGGCAAGTCGACGATTCCCGCTTTCAAACTCATCCAGATAGACAGAGCTTTCACTTCTTTTTCGGTAACGTTCGGGTGAAAACGAACCCCACCCTTTGTCGGCCCCACAGCATCGTTATGCTGTGATCTGTAGCCTGTGAATATTTTGATATGGTCATTGTCCATACGCACTGGAATTCTTACTGTCATCATACGTACAGGCTCTTTCAACAATTCATAGACTTCGTTTGGGTATCCTAATTTATCAAGTGCCTTTTTGACCACTGTCTGAGTGGACTTCAACACGTCAAGTTTATCGTTGTTTTCATTTGCTGAATCTGTTGGCTTATCGGCTACCATCCATTTACCTCCTATATCAATCCATTCGATTAGGGCTCTTCTTTCAGTGATTAGTATACACGTTCCCTACATTTAAAGAAAGCGGTAAATACACCTTTTATGATTGATTTCAAAAAGAAATTGTAAGCGATTACACTTTTTTCTTCTTATTCACTCCAGAAAGTTCGACAAATTTTTGAATCAAGTCATCATAACTCATCCCTACTGCTTGAGCGGAGTCAGGAAATAGACTTGTAGGTGTCATGCCAGGCAATGTATTCACTTCCAGAATAATGGGTTCGTTATTCTCATTAATGATAAAATCAACACGGGAATAGACGTCGCAACCAAGCAACTGGTGTGCCAATACAGCATCTTCCTGAAGTTGAGCTGTCATTGAATCTTCAACTTTGGCGGGAACGATATGTTCACTCCCCCCGGGTTTATATTTTGAATCAAAATCGTAATAATCATTCTTCGGAATAATTTCGATCACCGGGAGTGCATGTTCCTTCCCTTTTAGACCGATGACCGGCACTGTCATTTCTCTTCCCTTAACATAGTCTTCAACAAGAATCATTGAATCAGATTGTGCTGCCATCTGAATGGCTTCCATGACTTGTTTTTCCTCTTTGACAATCGTCAGACCTAGTGTGGAGCCTTCTTGATTCGGTTTTATGACAAAGGGCAGCGAAAACTTATCATTGATTTCTTTTTCAATGGATGCAAACTCCTCTTCCCCAGACACATCATAGACCTCGCTCTTTGCTGTATAAAGACCATTCAAAGAAAAAATTTGTTTGGATTTCGCTTTATCCATAGCCAGGGCGGATGACAATACCCCTGAGCCTACGTAGGGGAGGCCGATCATATCCAGTAGACCTTGTATCTTCCCGTCTTCTCCAAAGCGACCATGCAAGCCGATGAAAACGAGGTCTACGTCCAACTGGAGGATTTCTTCTATTCGTTCCGGGGAGAAGTCGATTTCAATGACTTCGTGGCCTTTATTATTTAACGCTTTTATTATTCCCTTTCCCGTCGACAAGGAAACTTCACGTTCTCCAGAAGTTCCACCATATAAAACCGCAATCTTCATTGTTTACACTCCATTTCATACCTCTGTATATTAAATAACACCAGTTATCATCTTAACATGTTCCTTATCCTGCTTCTATTCAAAAATAAAAAGAACGAAGCTTTTTTGAAGCTGCGTTCTTACAGGTTATGAAAAATGTCTATAAATGGTTTCACATGCATGACTGTCCATGATCTCTTTGCCATATTCTATCAAACGATGCGATGTAGCCGCTGTCGCACAGGCGAATTCGGACAACAAAGCAATAACTTGATCTTGATCCAAGTGAAGTATATCTTCATCACGAATAAGCATATAATAATCCTCGTCATAGTAATAGACACTACCACCGATAACATCCAATTGGTACAGTTGTATACCTGCGCTGATGACATCTTCAAAATCAGCGAAAGAGAACATCATTTCTTTACTTTCATCCAATGTGACTTTCATTTCAATATAATCTTCATCTTCCTCAAGATCGTCAGGTTCCGACTTCGTGACAACGACTAACATTCCTTGCGCCTGCAATAAGTAGACTTGCACAAGTAACACACCCGTGAGCTCGACCCCAAGTTCTATACCAGCTTCGTACATCATATCACTGAAAATCCGATGTACTCTCGGCAAGTCATTCCAAAGCTCTTCTCGAGACAAGCCCCTATCTAATAAATCATCAAACGTGAGAAAAATTTTGAATTTCTCATTCGTCATTCTTTCTACTCGCACATGATCGCCCCCCCTGTCACGATGTGTGTTATCTATATCTTATGATGACTGATGCGATTATGGCACCTTTTTTCAAATTATATCCGACCTTTTGGGCAGGGGGCAAATTTTTTATATACTTTCGAGCCGCTGAAAGTACAATAAGCATTCAACGCTTATTTAACCATGCTTCCCAATCTTTCTTGGAGTTTCCGACAATAAAAGGATGAATTAGCTTTTTGTCGATTTCTGATAGGCGGTCATACGCATATCCACCGAGACCAATATTCAATTCCGGGTACTGTTGTTGAAGGGACTCCGCTAGTTTGACTGTAATCGACATATTCTTTTTGAGCGTGCATGACATGAACATATAGGTGGGATCAATTTCATCAATGATAATATCGATGTCCCCCCCTGCTATACTCTGGCCAAGATAAATGACATCGTATCCTTTGCGCTTTAAAAACAACGCGAAAATAAGCAGCCCCAACTCATGCCGTTCGTTAGGACCACAGACAAGCAGCGCTTTTGGGAGCATGCGATCAGAAGGGATGGAAATAAGCATCATACCAATTCTGGACCTGATGAATTGGCTGGCGAAATGCTCATGTGCACTGGTGATTTTATTTTCTTCCCATAAATCCCCGACTCTCACGAGTAATGGTCCGATAATATCAATGGCAACTGTCTCAGGTGTGAACAAGCTGAAAGCATGATCAAGATGGCGCTGTGCTTCGTTTTCTTCAAAGGATAGCAATCCGTTGAGGAGATCGTCGCCTATTTTTTCAAGTTGAGAGGCAGATTCAAAGTGATCGGATTCTGAAACTACCTCTTCGTTGCTTTCAAGTAATGAAACTGCTTGAGAAATCGTAAATCCTTTGTTGACCTTTTCCATCAACCATTTCAATATTTTGATATGATTGTCTGTATATAAACGATGACCAGCCTCATTCCTTGATGGACGAATCATTTGATACCTGCGTTCCCATGCACGTAAGGTACCAGGCTGGATACCAAGCATTTGGGAAACTGCTTTGATATTGTATTTTGCCTTAGTTGTTGCCATATGCGCCTCCACCTGTTTATTTTCCTTTATTATATAAGAAGTCTAAAGGGTGTGTAAAATTCGTATATTCTTTTTATAACTTTTGAGTAAGGATTTATTTTTCAGACTTCACACGTATTACATGACATTCAGCTTTGGTACCTAAACGGAGCGAGAACAAAGATGTGCCGTAGCCTTCACTCACAAGGATTGTTCGGGCCCCACTTCTTGACCATCCGCCTCGTTCATACGGTCCCATGCCAAAAATACGAATTTGGCCGCCATGGGTATGTCCGCTCAATACTAAATTGAAACGATCCTGGTCTTCCTTATTCATTCGGGCAAAAACATAGGGGTCATGTACACAGAGAACTTGATAACCATCAAGATCATTTATATAGGAAGCATTTCTTCGCGGCTGCAGAAAATATGGATCCAATCCACTCAGCACGATATTCTTCCCCTGAGAGACCTCTACCGTTTCATCCACATTTGATAGCGGACGAATACTATTCTCCTGGAGCACCTCAAGAACCGCCCCTGTCTCGAATTCATGATCATTATTACCCGGAATAAAGTAGACAGGTGCTTTCCATCGTTTTAACAGAGTCAGATTTTTTTCCAGCCGCTCAGAAGATGTTCTCTTATCCACCAGATCTCCTCCGATAATGACCACATCTACCATCCCTACCTTAGAAAGTGTTTCTTCGCGGAGTTTACGTTTATGTATATCTGAAATGAAAAACAAGCGCAATTCATCTATTTCTCCAAGGGAAGCATCAGTGATCTCACGCACATCCAAGTGATCATGATGAGCACTGAACCACATGAATAATATTAGAGAAATGCCTGCAACCAATAATAAAAACAGGACCCATAACAATATTCTCCGCCCCCTTCACTTTAATAAATGAAATATCATCTTATCACAAAGTCCTTTCTCATAAAAAGCCGCTATGCTCCTAGAAGAGCATAGCGACTTTTTTATATCTCCTTGACACTTAATATTCTGAAACCGGTTTTTTCTAGTTTCTTAGTGAAGGCTTCGATATTGTCATTGTCTTCTATCTTCATTACGATCCGTCTAGCCAATTTGTCCGTTTCATCGAAAGTAGCTAAAGAAATGACATTTTCATGGTAACTCTTGAGGATATCTCCGAGTCTTTCGATTCTCCCGGATGATTCTTCTGAAGTGAAGGCGATACGGACCCCCTTCTTCTTCACGCCGAATGCACTTTCAAACTGTTCAATGACATCATACCGTGTGACCAACCCTTGAAACTGCAATTTTTGATCGACGACAGCCAAGACAGAAAAGCCTTTGAACATAGGAAGTGTTCTCTCAAATACTTCTTCATCATGGATGTGATATTCCTCATGTTCTGCAATATCACCAGCTGTCGTACTTCTCAAGAATACATCTTTGTCCATCTTTTCTGTGGAATTAAAGAATGCACGAAAGATGATTTCTTTAGAAACCATCCCTTTAAAGATCCCGGAAACTACGACGGGCATGGCTTCGATATCTTTCTGTTCCAAAACTTCCAGCACCTCGGACAGCGAAGTTGATCCTTGGGCAGTGTACGATCTATGGGCTGGCTTCATAATACTTTTGACAAACATACGCTCACCTCTTTCTTTTCCTAATCACAAATGTAATTCGCTGAAGAGACCAGATATTCCTGCTTGTTTTCGAATAGGACAAGTGCTGTCCACATAATATTTTGAAGAAAAGGATGTGATGATGGATGTACACCCCGATTAAATGTTACCAACCTTATCACGGCCCGAATGATCCATGTCCACCAAGGAAAATCGCCTGTTACCAGACTCCGCCGAATCTTTATTTAGGGTTCCAGCCGCCGAACCTTCCCCAATTCTCCATTCAGGAAGCGTTGTATAAGGGCACTTTATGGCCTTGTTTATTCGATCCCTACCCTACCCCGGTCCAGAAAGGAGATAAATGATGAAGCAGGCGCCTAACCCTGGTGCAGATCGTTATGCACTGATGGAGAAAATTCAAATGGTAGACTTTGCACTTGTTGAATTGACGCTTTATTTAGATACACATCCGCAAGATTCCCAAGCGATCCAACAGTTTAACCAACTTGCAGTCGAAAGCAGAGATCTAAAAACAATGTATGAAAAACAGTTCGGACCCCTCCGGCAATTTGGGGGCAGTTTCTCAGGGTACCCCTGGAACTGGGGTGACAGCCCCTGGCCGTGGCAACTGTAAAATTGAGTGAATAACACACGAAAAAGGAGGGCTCTTATGTGGGTTTATGAAAAAAAGCTGCAATACCCTGTGAAAGTGTCAGAATGCAACCCGAGACTTGCGAAGTATCTGATTGAGCAATACGGGGGTGCTGATGGAGAATTATCTGCTGCACTGCGTTATTTGAATCAAAGATACAGTATACCGGATAAGGTGATCGGTTTACTGACAGATATCGGCACAGAAGAATTCGCACACCTCGAAATGATTGCTACAATGATTTATAAATTGACGAAGGATGCCACTCCAGAACAAATGAAAGAAGCGGGGCTTGGGGCCCATTACGCCAACCATGATCATGCCTTGTATTATAACAATGCCGCTGGAGTTCCATGGAACGCTTCGTATATTCAAGCGAAAGGAGATCCAATCGCTGACTTGTATGAAGACATCGCCGCAGAAGAAAAGGCTCGCGCGACGTATCAATGGATCATCAATATGTCGGATGATCCTTGTTTGAACGATAGTCTTAAGTTTTTACGCGAAAGGGAAATTGTTCACTCCCAGAGGTTCCGCGAAGCAGTCGAGATACTTAAATTCGAAAGAGACAGAAAGCAGATTTATTAAATGGCATCCCCCTTCAGCCATCATTATCTCACGTTTATCCCACACCTATACGCTCTACTGTGATTTCTTCATGGTAGGGTGTTTCTTCTTGAATGATCTCCGGTTCCATGAACGTTCCTTTGAACCATTCATCCCAATATGGATAGGACAAGATCAAACTGATCAAAACAATAAAAGCGATTAGCAAGAATCGAATCCATAGGTTGCTGACTTTCCACTTCGTCTTTGCAGCTTTCGACTGATGCACGTCTTTTCGCGGTGGGAGGTCCAGCACATCTAAATCTTGCGCTTCATAACCGCCTTCATCTTTATATGACCTCAACTTTTCTGTTTGATCTCTTTGTTCTTCACTCATTCAGCCCACCCCATTTACCAAAACGTATCCAAAAGGCTAACACTAAATCGATGATGAAGTGTGCCGTAATCGTTACAATTAAACTGCCTGTAATCTCGAACATATATCCAATAAAAAAACTTACGAACAAGACAGATATGAAAAGGACGATTTTTGTCAAATACCTGATATGCATGACCGCAAATAATAAACTAGCTGTTATGTAGCCGAACTCAGTGTGCAATACACCACGAAAAAGCATTTCTTCACTGAATGCAACCAAAAAAGTAATCCCGATTATGCCCTGGATCGAACGGTTTTGGAAGACTTTCACATTAATACCGCCATCATCGTACATCCGTTCAGGTAAACTATACATGAGTACATAATCGATGAGAAGAACCATAAGTCCCGGCAGGACCCCGAACCATATCCATTGATTCATATTAAGGTTAAATTGTTGCGTCCACCCATCCCAGAATGATTCAAACAAAATGACACTCCCGATAATCGACATGCTAAATATGATCAGCTGTGTCAATATTAGCTGGAGTGTCACCTCTTGATCACTCATTTGTTTGATGATTGTTGCTTGATCCTTACGTTTCATAAGTTCCTCCCTGCTGAAATATCACTCGCAGACGATCCTTCCACGTTACAGAATGTACCTTTTCCTGGTCTTCATTAAACGAAAGATCATTCACACGAAAGTCACAAGCATCACAGCAAGGAGCATAAGGCGGACGAATATATTCTTGGAAAGGTTTGTATAATTCTTCCCTTCTACACTTCGTATGATGAATCCATCTCAACATCTCGGTCAGTTTATTCTGTTTATAAATCCAGCGTTCTTCAAGAATTCGGAGTAGCTTCTGTTGAAAAGTTGAGGGAATATCTTTCAATAGCCGGCCTTGTATTAAGTCAGCTTCTTCGAATTGATATTTGATAAAATTCCATTGAGACTCTGAAAATTGCATATCCTCAAGAACCTTCTCATCATCTGGAAGTACGCTGCCTACAAAGGATTCAAGATACTGCATGATTTTAAAGAGACCACTCTTATCCGGTAACTCACTTTGAATCAACATTTGAGGAAGGTAGTGATCCTTAGGGGTGAATAATAAGAGACTTGCCGAAGTTTCACCGTCTCTCCCTGCTCTTCCAATCTCTTGTATGAACGATTCGAGTTGAGGAGGAAGGTGAAAGTGGATGATAAGCCTGATGTTCTGCTTATCCACACCCATCCCGAAAGCGCTGGTACAACAGATGACATCCAATTGATTGTTCATGAATTGCTGCTGTACAAGCATACGGTCGGTCTGATCCATGCCTCCATGATAAAAGGAGACACGATGATTCAGTTTCTTTCTCAACTCAAAGGTCACTCTCTCAGCCCATTGCCTGCTGGAAAAATAAATCATAGTCGGAGCCTGGTTTTTCTCCAGCACATGAATGATCCGTTTTATCTTTTCTTCCGGTGAAGTATATTCCTCGACTGCTAAACTGATGTTTTGCTTATCCATTGGATAGATCCGTTGATTCATAAATGGAAGTTTGAGCCTATCCATAATATCCTGCTGGACTTCTTTCGTCGCTGTGGCGCTAAGAGCCAGCACAGTAGGTTTTCCCAATGTTTCTATCGTTTGATAGAGTTTTAAATAATCGGTTCTGAATTCATGACCCCATTGGGAAATACAATGGGCTTCATCTATGACGAAAAGTTGAACATCAACTCCCTCAAGCGCTCGCTGCAACCACTCATTTTGGAGCATTTCCGGGGATATATAAACCAATGAATATTCATTCAAGCGCTTCATCACAGCCAACTTCTCATTACGCTCCATAAAACTATTCAGCGCTGTCACAGATTTATAGCCGTTCGCTTTCAATTGTTTCACCTGATCGATCATCAGAGAAATCAATGGAGACACAACGATCGTCGTTCCCCCCAGCAGCTTGGCAGGCAACTGATAACAAAGCGATTTTCCTATACCAGTAGGAAGGATACCAAGAACGTCCTGGCCACTCAGCACGTCTCTGATAATCGTCTCCTGTCCTTCACGAAACTCGGAAAAGCCGAAGTGTTTCTCTAAAGGGGCCTTAAGATCATGAATTGTCATAGGCGTATCCTTCCTTTCTCTGAGTCTGACGGCCAGCCATAGCCAGCCGCAGCTCAAAATAGTCATATTTACCATCAAAGGCCTCGTGGATATGTTTCAGTCTCTGTGTATCTAAATGGCGAGCCTTCTGGAGAATCTCATCTACATCATCAGGGTGTATAAAAGGTTCGATTGAAAAATGGGGGATAACCAGCGCTGCTTCAACGATATGATCTTGAATCGTACTCCTCTTCAATCGCCTTAATGTAGTGACCTCCTCTATACTCAACCCTTGATTTAAATACTGATAGGTTTTCTGAGCCGAATGGGTGATCATATGAGAGGAGTCCAGCCCTTTTGTGCAAAGGTGCAAGACCGGATATTTTTCCTGACCTCTCTTCCCACGCCAGAAAAGGATGTGATACATATGAAAAAGGCATATATAAACATCCTCACGAGTGAGTTGGAAGCGATTTTGCAACTGTTCAATGGTCAAACCGATGATTCCACCGCCCGACAATCGATAAGCAAACAACTCAGCTTCTATTGATGAACGTTCCGCTAACAATTGAGAAATTTCCTGATGAAGCGATTGGACAAGCTGTGGTACCTTTTGTTGAACATTGGCATACACCGCTTTCACCCACTTCTGCACTTCCGGATCATCAATAATTGGTACAAATGAAGTAATATCTGCCTGCAGATTTGTCGCCGTTTGTGTAAGCAAATTCAATCTCCGCTCAAACACAGGGATGATAGCGTGCAGCTCCATTCCTTGAAAAGAATCCAGTAAAGGGCCATCATAGTCGTGTAGTTTCTTTTTTCCCTTAGCTGTCAAGACAGGAAATACTCCATTTTCTAACGAAATTTCTCGAAGATCCAGGATTTCTTCAATGTGTCGATCCAACTCATTTCTTTTCAGACTAGGAAATACTCCGAAATAATGATCTAAATTGTAGCCTTTGGCATCCTGCATCGTTTGAGAGGATCTTTTTCCGGTTAGTAAATTATAAATTCCAGATAACGTACGCTCCCCTTTAAAGTGATCTATGCATACCTTCAAAATAAAATCGAACACCTTTTTCCCTCCTTTCTACCGTTTTATGTAAAGTCATTCAAGTTGAAATGCACAACGAGGCGATTTACAATATATGTTGTACTTTATAATTCCACCTGTTTTAGGTTCCTATATACATTAAGGAGGTCGATCCTATGGCCAAATTCACCATTGTGGACCAGGATACATGCATTGCTTGCGGGGCGTGCGGGGCAGCAGCGCCCGATATATATGATTATGACGATGAAGGCATCGCCTATGTCGTTTTGGATGATAACGAAGGGATGGAAGAAGTACCTGAAATATATCAAGAGGATATGGAGGATGCCTTAGAAGGTTGTCCAACAGACAGCATTAAAATCGCTGATTTCCCTTTCCACGGCGAACCGCTCAAGCATGAAGAGTGAAACACAGCCCCTTCCAATGAAGGGGCTTTCTATATGGGCTCAAAACAAGAATTCTAAAGCTTAGCAAGGCACTTGCGCTTTTGTTCTACGGATTCTAATGTTCTTTTTTTGCCATGGCTTCAAAACGGTTTTCCGCTTCCATTCGATCGATGGTGGAGAACCGGCGGTGGTTGTTACGATCGATGATGCGGTAATGCTGACTGATGAGGTTTTGTTGTAACGTAAAGTTTTCCCCACCAGCAATTGTCTGCCACCATACTTTCCCGCCCAAAGTTTTCTTTCCTGGACGTTCTACTTGTTGATGGGCGATAGTTTCAACGATTTCAACCGGCGAATCACCTAAGACGCTTTTTAAGACGTCACTCTCTTGAAAAAGTGCACAAACAGCGACAACTGTCGTCCACCCTGCCAGCGTCCTTTCCTTTTCAATTTGAACTAGTGTTTTTTTGGATAAACCTAAAACCTCGGCCATAAGGTTTTGTGTATAGCCATATTCCACGCGGATCAATTTCATTTTATCAGATATGATTTCCCTCAATTGCTCTTTATTCATCACTTATCGTCCCCTTTACTCACCCTCTTATTTTAACACGAGAAGTTATTGAATACCTATTGAAAAGAAAATCCTCCCACACGTTGGTGTGGAAGGATTTCATTACATTAACGGATAGGGTTAACTGCAGACGGAACTGGAATGGGATTATCTAAGTCATAACTAGAAAACCTGCGGACATTGATGCCTTCAAAGCTTACTTCTTCATATCCGAATTGCTTCGCTGTCGCTAATACAGCCTCGACCATTGTTAAAAGCTGCTGCTCACTCGCCCATGCTTGATGCTCGATTTGGATAGTTACCAGCCCTTCGTTCTCATTGATTGAAGAAAATTTCACGTGGTCTGGAACAGCAGGCGTTACATAAAGGCCATCACCTTTTTCTTTCATTTTAGCAAGCGCGTCTTTGAAAGAAATCGTTTGAGCTGCAGGGATAGGGACTAGGAAGCGCTCAGCTGCATCCTCATACTGATACACTTTGTAATAGTATTCTCCTTCATTGATGACTGGAAGCTCTTCCACTTCACCATAGTTCCCAAGAGAAACCGGGGCGCCGGACTCTGACTGTACCTCGATTGTCGTTACTTCATATGCTTCCAGTTCCCAGCGGATACTATCAACAATTGCTTTGGCCCATGCACTTCCGTTGACAGTGAATTGATCGGGAAAAGTGACAGTCGCCCGTTGTTCTTCCTCATTTACGTCATACTCCAATTCCTCAATCACTCTTTCTGATAACCCCATGGCTCCAAAAGGAATATTGTTGTTTGATGAAGCGGCTAGAGGAATAATCACTTCCGCATTCATCCCCGGATGAGCAACAATGGGGGCTGGTTGTTCAGATGAAGCCATGATCAGCGAATCAAGGTTTGTGCTTTCCTGTATAGCTTCACCTTCTTGGGAATCAGGTTCATCTGGTGGGACCGTCTCTTCCTCAACGGCCTCTTCATCATTTGGTTTTACTTCTTGTATCTTTGAAGATTCCTCTCCCTTATCAGAATGATCTTCCTCGTCCTCTAATAGAGCGGAATCCTGACCAGTATCTTCCTTTTCTTCTTCTGTTGAGGAGGATTCAGATGCAGCACGTTCATCATTAGATGATTCCTCCATTGTTGATGGGTTCATATTGCCGAAAAAAACAGGTATGAAGACAGCCATTAAAAGGACAACTGCAACTGAAGCTACTGTTGGTAATACCCATGGAGCCACTTTCCGTTTTTGTTTATTGAGTTTTGGTGAGATACTGCGGTACAAATCCTCTTTAGATTGTCGGTCCTCTACACGCGGGAGTTCTTTTAATAATGATTCAATCTCCTCTTCTTTACGCTTCTTCACGTTCGCCACCCCCTTTATCCTCTTGTCCCATAATCGTCTTCAAAGCTTTCATCGCCCGATGTTGAGTTGTTTTCACTTTACTTTCGCTCCACTCTAATATTTCAGCCGTTTCCTGAATCGACATTCCTTGTATGAACCGTAAAATGATGACACTTCTCTGATCTACAGTACACTCATCCAAAGCTCTGTACACCCGCTGGACCTCATCTTTCTGTACGGCAACTTCATCTGGTAATGTCTCATGGTCTCTGAGTTGTTCTCCTTTTTCACTCCAGTCAAAAAATTCCATGATTTTGTTACGTTTCCGTTTTTGCTTTCTGAAATGATCAATGGCTACATGTCTGGCAATGGAAAACAACCAGGTTTTTTCAGTGCTGCGGCCGCTGAATGATTCATAAGATTTTATGACTTTAATATATACATCTTGGACAAGATCTTCTGCGAGGTCACGATCTTTGACCATGTAGATAAGAAATTGAAAAAGGTCACGATGGTAATTTTCATAAAGTTCATCAAAGAACGATTTCAATGCTAGTACCTCCCGGGTCTCCTATATAGTCGTTTTATGTAAAGGAAAAGTTACACTATCTATCTTAATATGTGTAAAAGAAAAAGGGAACCTGCCTCTCCTGATGAAAAAGACTCAGTTCACCTAAAACAAGCGGGTGCTCGGTAGTTTGCTTTCTGAGAAGGCTGAGGCCGTGTCCCCTGAAAGCGAAGTATGTTGAGGCTACTGAAGAACTGCAACTTTCTTAGTTTTGCATCACAGAAAGGCCGGGCAGTACGATTTTATCGTTCAACTCGGGTTCTTTATTTCGATGAAACATTTATAAGTCAAAGAAAATCACTCTTTTTAGATAGGCAGCGTTGCTTCCACGAGGAGCGTTCGGTGGTGACGCCTGCGGGAACAGCGCGAGCCGAAGATCCACTTGGTCAAGTGATCTTCTTGACCAAGTTAGCTGAGGCCGTGCCCGCGGCAAGCATCCACCGACAAGCGATTCGTGAGAAGCAACAACAAACTTTAACAGTTCCTCTAGATTGAAAAGGGTTTTTCAGTGGCCTCAAGTATGTTGCCCGAGCGGCGTAAGCATTTATTGTTTCATAAAGAAAACCCGAACGAAATTTCGTTCGGGTTTCTAGCGGGAAAATTCTTTTGTCCCAGCCTTGTTTCCTATAAAATAATTTAAGATGCTTTTGATATCTCATTCCTTTTTAGGTAACGATAGAACAATGTGCCAAGGACCGGAGACAGAATAAATATGAATGCGGTATTGGAAATGGCATGATTGATATCCATTGGTAAGCCACTTAAATAATACGCCCAAAATGATTGTCCTGCTGCACGCATCGTCAAGGAAAGGACAACTCCATAAAAGAGACCACTGAAAAAACCAAAGATTGACAAGCCCCATACAGGAAGTCTGCCCCAATACTTACCCAGCATTCCTGCTGAAATTCCGATCAGAGCCCAAGCAACAATCTGCCAAATCGTCCAAAACCCCATGCCTAATACCATGTTGGAAACAATCGTCGTCAGTAAGGCAATCATGATTCCGGCAGCAGGTCCGAGCCAAAAGCCGGCAATGATGATAATAGCTGTGACAGGCTGGACATTCGGTATATTTGCCAGCGCCATTCTGCCTGCAACGGCAATGGATGCAAGCATGGCTATCAGTGTCAGTTTATAAGTGTTCATTCCTCATCATTCCCACGATTGGTAGTCAAAAACGATTTCGTCTCCTTCTTCAACTTCGTACTCATTCGCACCTACAGTCGCATCTTCCCCATTGATGGTATATATCCAAGCCATTTTTTCTTTGTCATCCCCTGCAATTCCTTCAATGCTGTTGATGTAACCTTCCGTCTGTTCAACCTCAAAGTTATCTTCCATCACTTCCATCAAGGTCGTACCTTCTTCTACAGTAATTTCTTCTTCAGCTAACATTTCTTCACCCTTATTTTTAGAAACATCGACTTGGAGTGTTACCTCCTGTGCCTCTTCTTGAGTAGCATTCGCTTCGTCCCCTTCTTCTTGTGCTCCACATCCTGCAAGCATTCCTACAGCCAATACGAACGCCAATAACATCGAATAAAGTTTATTCATTTACTACCTCTCCCTTTTACTATTACGTTTCATCGCTTTGATTAGAAAAGAGATCAGACAACCAACGTCAAGTATGTATAGAAAACGAATACCGAATCCTCTCATATGTCCAACAAAAAAAGCTCGCCCTTAATAATAAAGGACAAGCTTAAGACAAACCAGATAGGTTACATAGAACGTTTTTCTAATACCGATCGGTTGTCTCAAATGCTCAATCCCCGAAGCTTTGAAACAATGGATCAGGCAGGTCTACTGACTTGTGTCTCTTTCTACTCAGGACCCTTCCCATGCGAATGCACAGTGGATATTCCTTTTCGTCTACACTTACAGTTGCGAGGACAGTTCTGGTATTCCACCAGATTCCCTATTAGGTCTATTACAGACACCTGATTCCTCTTCATATGAAGTTCCAATCATAGAATACATGATGAGTCATAATTTAGCAACTTATTCAATTATCATTCCCTTTAGGAATACGGAAGGAAAATGTCGTACCTTCCCCTAATTTACTGTGCACACTGATCGTGCCGCCATGCGCTTCAACAATATTTTTCGCAATCGCCAGGCCAAGCCCAGTGCCTTTTTTATAATTCTTGTTCTCTCTCTTCCTGGATTTATCCGCTTTGTAAAAACGTTCAAAAACAAAAGGAAGATCTTCTTCAGCGATTCCTAATCCTGAGTCGCGGACCGAAGCCGTCCATTCTTCCATACCATCCTCGATTGCTACCCGGACCTCCCCTTCACTATCGGTATGGCGGATCGCATTATCTATTAAATTCGTGAACACTTGTTCAATCCGGTCTGGATCAAAAGACAAGTGATGTAATGAATCCTCCACTGACGATTTCAGCACGATGTTCTTGTCATTGGCAAGACCCTGGAACTTACGGATGATCCTCTGCATATAAGGACTAATCTCAGTTGATTCTATTGACAATTGGATATGACCAGCTTCCATCCGAGCCAAATCCAGCAGTTCATTGACCAACCGTCCGATACGGAGTGATTCGTCGTGAATGATTTGAGCTAGTTCGTTTTTATCCTCTTTACTCTCCGCTATGTCATCTACAATCGCTTCACTATAGCCCTGAAGCATTGAAATCGGTGTACGCAATTCATGAGATACATTAGCAATGAAATCTTTGCGCAATTTATTCAAACGTCTTTCCTCTGTCATATCCCTTAACACTGCAACAGCGCCACGAACTTTATGTTTATCATATAAAGGTGTCATGATAATCACCCATGAACGACCTTGGAGGGCTACTTCTGTCATTGATTCATGTTCTTCAGATATGACACTATTGAACAGCTCTCTTAATGGTTCTGGTAATGGAATCCGTTCTGGAACCGATGATACACCATTTTTTTCGAACTCATAAGCTTCCAAGTACTGCTGTGCAGGAGGGTTTGAAATCAGGACATCTCCTTGTCGATTCAGGGTAATGACTCCATCCGCCATCGACCTTAAAATCCCTGATAATTGCTCTTTTTCCTGATTCAAAGCGTTAATGTGGAATTTTAATTCTCTTCCCATTCTGTTGAAAGCCATGGCAAGTTCCCCGATTTCATCATGGGTGCGAATAGGGATTTTCGTGTTGAATTCCCCTTTTGCTAAATCTAATGCCCCTTCCCGCATCTTAATCAATGGGGCAGTTATCCTTGTCGAAAGGAAAAAAGCAAAAATGGTCGTCAAAATAATCGCGATACCGGCACCTAAAAAGATGATTTTCGTTGTTTGTTCAGATGTTTCTTCTATCGTGTCCAAAGACTGGTAGACGAACACGGCTCCATCTTTATTGTTTAAAGGGGTGCCGACCACCATGACACCAGTCGCATTTGTACCCATATCCGCGATTTTCTTCACGTCATCGCCTTCTTCCAACACTGACGACAGTTCTGCATCGTTTTTGAACCAATTATAATCAACCATCGGCAGGTTGGACGATTCACTCTCCGCTACGATGACATCATCCGTCCCTCGGACGATGATCGCCCTGCTGGCAGGGTCTTTGACCATGGCAGTTGTTGATAATAATAAGTCCTGCTCGCCTTCGTATCGATCGACGACGTCGGATATTTTATCAGCCGTTTGCAATAAATGTTTTTCTGCTTCAAGAATATGATAGTTTTGGAAAAATTCTAGTAACAGGATAGTCAATATGAATAAGACGAAGCATACCAAGAGAAGAATGGTAAACCAAAGCTTACCGACAACACTACGCCAGAACATCAATCACCACTTACCTCGAATTTATAGCCGATTCCCCATACAGTCACAATCATTCCTGCTGCTTCTGCAGAGACTTTACTCAATTTCTCTCTTAGTCTTTTCACATGGGTATCGACTGTCCTCAAATCACCAAAAAACTCATACTGCCACACTTCTTTCAACAGTTGTTCACGGTCAAAAACTTTATCCGGTGTTTGAGCCATGTAATTCAATAGCTCATATTCCTTCGGTGTCAAAGCGACTTCTCCTCCGTCTGCTGTCACCCGGTGGGCATCGTTATCAATCGTCATATGAGGAAATACAAGGACGTTTCGAGCTGATGTATCCGTTTCTAAAAACTTCGTAGTAGAAGACCTTCTTAAAAGAGCTTTGACTCTTAATACAACTTCTCTTGGACTGAAAGGTTTAACAATATAATCATCTGTACCCACTTCAAATCCTTGGACCCTGTTCGCTTCTTCGCCTTTAGCTGTGAGCATGATGACAGGTGTCGCTTTCTTTTCACGCAATTCTTTACAAACTTCTATGCCATCCTTACCTGGGAGCATCAAATCAAGTAAGATGACGTCGTAATCACTATGAATCGCTTTTTTCAACGCCTCTTCCCCATCTTCAGCCTCATCGATCGTGTAACCTTCTCTTTCTAAGTACATCCGGATCAACCGGCGAATGCGTTCCTCATCATCAACAACCAGCACTCTTGCTTCTTGTTCCATTGCTACCTACCTCCATACAACTGAGATTATTGTTCTGCCTATACAAAAGGGCAGGAAAGAGCCCTTAGCCCCCGCCTGCCTTTGAAATAGGTTACGCATAAGAATGTAATCCAGAAATGATTAAATTAACGGCAATCAAGTTGAACATAATGATTCCGAATCCACCCACAGCTAACCAAGCTGACTTCATACCTTGCCAGCCTCTTGATAAACGCAAGTGCAGATAAGCGGCATAAAAGAAGAATGTGATCAGTGCCCATACTTCCTTAGGATCCCAACCCCAGAAGCGGTCCCAGGCTTGTTGTGCCCAAATCATTGCAAAGATGAGAGCACCGAGTGTGAAGACAGGAAATCCGATGGCTACCGCGCGATATGAGACTTCGTCTACAAGCTCCGGATTCACTTTTTTCAACAACGGCTGGATGGCTGCAGCGACGCGCTTGCGTAAGATCAAACGGATGGCCCAATAAAGAACCAACCCACCCAAGATCGCCCATAAGAAGGTGTTCAACTTCTTAGCTGCATCCTGGCCACGCATCCATTCAGGGGCCTGGAATAATGGAGACATCGAATTTTCGGTCATCAATTCTCCGTTATAGGGTCCTGCAATGGCAGGCATCTCATAAGTGACTTCACTTGCTTCCCCTTCAATCGGTGCTTGAAAAGTCGCTTCATAATCAAGAGCACTGAAAGTAGAAGATAAAATAATGAAGGCTACCGTTGTAGCTATGACATAAATCACAAACTCAAGCCAAACCGTATGTTTGGAGCGCTTCGTTTGATCAACTTGATGGATTAAGAAAATCAGTCCTGCCACAAAACTTACTGATAAAATCCCTTGTCCCAGGGAAGCGGTTGTGACATGGATATACAACCAATGGGACTGAAGAGATGGTACGAGCGGCGAAATTTCTGTCGGGAACATGCTTGCAAAAGCGATCAACAGTACGGCAATCGGCAAGGCGAAAAGACCTAACAAATCCACCCGATAAATGAAGTAGAGTACGATAAACGCAAATACAAGCATCATCCCGAAGAATGTTGTATATTCAAACAGATTACTTACCGGTGCATGTCCACTAGCCACCCACCGTGTAAAGAAATACCCCACTTGTGAGAGGAAACCGATAACCGTGAGGGTAATCCCGATATTTCCTGCTACTTTACTTTTTCCTTTCTTCTTATCACGAATCGTGCCACCGAAGAAGAAGGTCGCAATTAAATAGATGAAAAAAGCAGCATAGAGCAAGTTGCTACTAATGGTCGTCATATCTCCCATTTTTCATCCTCCTGACATTATGATTTCATTTCATATTGATCTATAGGTGATTCTATGTTGGTTCCATCGAGCGCTTTATCTATATCCATTCTTAAAGCGTACCAGTTTTTGTTGGTATGGCCGGCAATCCAAACACCATTTTCACGTGGCTGCAACCATATACGGCGGTGGTTCCAATACATACCAATAATCACCCCGAACATAAAGATTGCTCCACCTACTGAAATAATACCTAACGTATGGTCTTTTTTCACTGTCAGACCTGTCACATCTCTTACATCAAAGTTGACCAGTCCAAGCTTGTATTGGTTGTCTTCACTTGCTGCGATATTCGCTCCAATGCCCAGAAAGCTGGTTTCAGGTTCTGATTCACCCGGCGGAAAGACGTTAAAGACGAAAGCAGGATTCCGCGGATATTTGGATACCGAAACCGGCTCTCCTTCATCCATCTCGTACTCCGGGAAATAGTTCGCAACCTCTACACGATACCCACTTTCAAGCTCATAAGAAGCTCTAGGGTTTGAAAGGTCGACAGTGAATTCGCCATAAGTTGTATCTTCATCACCCTTGTCATGAATCTTGAAGGTCATTTCATTGAATTCATTCAATTGGTAACTTGCCTGGTACAAAGCAAACTCTTCGAACTTCAAAGGATTATTCATAGTCGATGTGCCCTCTTTAATCTCTTCAAGTTCAGGCTCAGCTCCAGTCACGCCCTGGTTCTTGCGTTCATAAATGACAGCATCTGTACGGAAAGTTTTTGGAATGGCACCCGCTTGGTTCTCAAGCGCTTCCTTGAATTTCGCATCTTCCGGATTATCTTTATCATAGGTCTCCAAAGTGAAAGATTTATTTTCTATATAATACTCTCCTTCAGTACCGCTGATCAAAGCTGTTTCTCCTTCGCGGACCCAAATGAATTCATCCACGTAAAAAGCCGGAACGAATCGTAATAATGCACCAAGCAGGAAAATGATTAAACCAATATGATTGATATAAGGACCCCATCGGGAAAAACGATTTTTCTCGGCAAGCAAATGGCCATCCTGTTCATACACTTTAAAGCGCTGTTTCTTCAAGTTACTCTTGAACTTTTCAACATCCACTTCCTCAGCTTCTGTCTGTCCGAACACCCGCTGCTTCTTCATGAAAAGTTCGTGACGCTTCGGCTTTTGTTTTTTCAATGTTTTATATAAAGGAAAAAACCGGTCGATACTCGCAATTATGATGGAAATACCGATCATTGCTATCAAAAGCATGTACCACCAGGAGCTGAATAAATCATGAAAGCCAAGCTGGTAATAAATTTGACCGGCAATTCCATATTGATCCAGGTAATGTGTCGCTGGGTCAACGTTTTGCGGTATGTACATTTCCTGAGGGAAAATCGTACCAATAGCTGAAGCAACGACTGTAATGAAAATGAGAGTCACGCCGACTTTCACAGAAGAGAAAAAGTTCCAAATTTTATCGATAAACGTTCGATTATAAGTTTGGGACCGGCGTGCACTTCCATCATAGCGCATATTCAACAAAGATTTTTGATCGTTGCCATCAATATGCTGATTCTTCTCGATCGGCTTACCACATGACTCACAAAGGACCGTCCCCTCAGGATTCACATGCCCACATTCGCAGGTAATTTCGTTCATAAATAAAACCTCACAATACCAAGTAGACTCTACTCTTCAGGTGTAATGCTCTGCAAGTGACCTTCTAATTTATCTAAAGTAAGCGGTCCGATCACTTGTTCTTCAATTTCACCGTCAGGGTTAATGAATAATGTGGAAGGAATAGGTCCGATATTATAAAGATCCATGACTTGTCCTTTTTTATCTTGCAAGATTGGGAAGCTGAGATCATATTCATCGATGAACCGTTCCACAACAAGCTCCGTCGAATCTAGATTGACGGCAAGGATTTCGACACCTTTTTCTTTATACTTGGGATACAATTCTTCCATATAAGGCATTTCATCTTTACATGGACCACAATAGGTAGCCCAAAAATTCACCATTACACCTTTACCTTCTAAATCACTCAACTGCACCGTTTCTTCCGTACCGAACTTTTTCAGTTGGAAATCAGGAGCTTTTTCTCCTTGTGCAATGACGGACTGGTCATCCTTCGCGTTTGATACAAGGGCGAAAACAACTAATCCGACCATGACCGCTAACATGGCTGTGCGAAAAATTAGGCGCTTTTTTTTCTTTTGTAATGTTTTTTCCTTCATTTCATTCACTCCCAGACCATTATAACATCGATTGGAAACATTAAATTTGAACGTTATTCAACATTTTGCTCAGCAAGTTGACGTAGCTGCTTCACTTCATGTGGTTTCAACGGTCGGTAGTCACCGGCATTCATCCCTCGCAAATCCAGCGATCCATATCTTTCACGTTTCAACTTATCGACAGGAAAACCTATAGACTCGAACATCCGCCGGACCTGGCGATTCTTCCCTTCATGGAGAATCAACTGGACGATGGCCGTATTTTTCTTCGTTTCGGTGGAATTGATTTTGACATGGACAGCTTTCAAGTATTCTCCGTCTACTTTCATACCTTTTTTCAATTGCTGCAATTGTTCTTTTGTTGGTATGCCTTTGGTTTTAGCAATATATACTTTGTTCACTTCATGCTTCGGATGCATAAGCATATTCGCAAACTCTCCGTCATTTGTAAGTAAAATCAACCCAGACGTATCGTAATCCAAACGCCCGATCGGAAAAATCCGCTCTTTTACATCTGGAAGATAATCAGTTACGACTTTCCTGCCTTTATCATCACTTACGCTTGAAATGACGCCCCTCGGTTTATAAAGCAGGTAATATACAGGTTCTTCTTTATCAATTGGCACACCCTCAACTTCGACGTCATCGTTCTTGCCGACTTTCGTACCAAGTTCTGTCACAATTTCACCGTTCACTTTCACTTTCCCATCCACGATCATCGTTTCTGCTTTTCTCCGTGATGCAACACCTGCGTGGGCGATCACTTTCTGTAGTCGTTCCATATCTGCCATACGACCGTCACCAACCTTCTTATAGTACTTTCTTTGATTACATAGCAGGAAGCCACGCTCATATGACCAGCGCGGCTTGTCAGTTCATTTACATTATACACATACTTGAAACATTTGAACAAAAAAATCATCCTATCAACTAAATAGGATGAGAACAATGATTATAGAAGCTATTATACCAACTAAATCGGCTAAGAGTCCAACTTTCAAAGCATCTCCCATCCGTTTGATCCCAACCGCTCCGAAATAAACCGTAATGATATACAGTGTCGTATCCGTACTTCCCTGCATGACAGATGCGAGCTGACCTATAAACGATTCTGGCCCGAACGTCCGAATCAGTTCTGTCGTCATACTTAATGCCGCGGTGCCCGAGATCGGTCTGATAAAAGCAAGTGGGAGGATTTCCTCCGGCACTCCGATCATCGACATGAGCGGGTCAAACACTTTCAGAATGGCCCCCATCGCCCCGGAAGCTTGAAAAATAGCGATGGATACCATCATCCCCAAAAGAAAAGGAAGTAAAGAGATGGCAATTTGAATCCCTTCTTTACTTCCTTCCACAAAGACTTCATAAGAGGGGATTTTCTTCAAAGTAGCCGTGACTAATACAATAAGAATAATCGCAGGAATGAGCCATATGCTGATCATATTCGGAACGCCCGCTTCCTGCGATAATAAAAGTACCGATCAATCAATAATGCAGCACACGTAGAAATGAGAGTGGCCAAGATCGTGGCGCCTACTATTGATGTTGGATCCACTGCCCCATACTTCATCCGAATAGCTATCACAGTCGTCGGTATAAGTGTAAGGGAGGATGTATTTATCGCAAGTAATGTGATCATCGAGCGGCTCGCATGGTCAGAACCTGAAAGATTTTTCAATTCTTTCATGGCCTTCAAGCCCATAGGAGTGGCAGCATTGCCGAGACCAAACATATTTGCCGTCATATTCGACAAAATATAGCCAAGAGCAGGGTGGTTTTCTGGTATATCCGGAAAAATCCGCTTTACAACAGGACGGAAAATTTTCGCCAATCCTTTCAATAATCCTGCTTCTTCAGCTATTTTCATTAACCCTAACCAAAAAATGAGCACACCACCCAAGCTTAATGTAATCATGATCGCTTCATCCAGGGTTTCAAAAATAGCTTTGTTCACTTCTTCCATCGTTCCATTGAACGCTGCATAGATAATTCCGATGACAGCAAGCAGCGCCCATATCAGGTTGACCATGGCATCACCCCCATCATCCTGTTCAAGAAGTTTCTCACCTCGGCCAAGAATGATTGAGAAGGACGCTCGCTCCAGACAGGAGCTTCGACCACCGGCTCATTTCCAATGGTAAAGTGTGTGACACCCACTAAATTCGAGTGTCCTTCCACTTCGTCATACCTGTAAAAAGTAGCTTCCAAATCTTCTTTTTCTGAAAGAGTCAATGGGTAATAAATATCTCTCGGAAAATAATAGGTCTGTCCATTCGCCTCTACTACCCCTTCACTTTGAAGCTTGACGGTTTCGAAGTTATTAAAGCCCCACTCAAACATACGCTTATGGTCATTCCAATCATCTGAGGCATTAAGTGTGACGGCTACAAGCTCCATTCCGTCTTTTTCAGCACTTGTTACGAGAGTCCGCCCAGCTGCCTTAGTGTAGCCCGTTTTCCCGCCATTTGTGTGTTCATAATACTGAGTCAACATTTTATTTTTGTTCATCCAAGCGTAATCCCTGTTTTCAGAACGATACATTTCACTTCCTGTCACTTCACGGAATGTATCATTTTTCATTGAGTAGGTCATCAACAAGCCAAGGTCATAGGCACTTGATAAATGCGTCTCACCATCAAGGCCGTGGGGATTTTCAAAATGACTATCATTCATCCCCAGCCATTGGGCTTTTTCATTCATCATTTGGACAAAACCTTCCACACTGCCTCCTACATGTTCCGCAATCGCAACGGCCGAATCATTACCAGAACGAAGCATCAAGCCATAGACGAGGTCTTTTAAAGGTATCTTTTCTTTCTCTGTTAAATAAATGGAGGATCCTTCGGTATAAACCGCTCTTTTGCTGACCTTCACTTTTTCATCTAACATGCCGGATTCAATTGCGATGATTGCTGTCATGATTTTCGTCGTACTGGCAATTAATGTCGGATCATAAGCTTTCTTTTCATAAAGCACACGACCTGATTCTGCATCCATTAAAACCGCCCGCTCAGCGGAAACCGATATATTCGCATTGGCATAAACGCGATCATTCAAAGAGATTGGAAATAATAAAGTGAAAATCATAAAAACACAAAGACACCTTCTCAAGAGGAGTTCCTCCTATTCACATCGTTTGGTACACCTTATGCAGAAAAGTACAAGCTTATGAATATATGAAGTGTGGAACCAGCCTGAAAGACTCGACAAGCATAAGCAAAACACCACAGTGAAGCGATCCTTCTTCACGGAGGTGGATTGCTTATGTCTCGAGAGTCTGGGTGGTGGAACCGGACAAGTGAAATGTGTAGGCGCCATGGGCAGCCCCGACAAGCATAAGACAAACAACTACGTGAAGAGGGGTTTCTTCACGTAGTTGATTGATTTATGACCTCGAGAGGCTTGGCGCTACAACTGGACAATGAAGTGTGGAACCACCCTGGTAGACTATAAGAGCTCAAGCAGTTTTTTCAATCTTCCAAGACCACACAAAAAAGCTGCCCCATTGAGGAACAGCTGTCAATTAAGCAATATTTCAATTTATTCATCAGCAAAAGGATCTTCGAATTTTTCAAAAAAGAGATCCGCTTCTCCTTCTACATCATCCTGTTGCTTCAATTCTGAAAGCGGCGGAAGTTCTTCCATGGAAGTCAAACCGAAATAAATCAAGAACCCCTTGGTAGTTCCATATAATATCGGTCTGCCAATCGCATCTTTTCTACCTTTTTCTTCAATAAGCCCGCGATTGACAAGTGTTTGAATCGCCCGATCGCTTTTAACTCCCCTTAAATCATCCACTTCAACTCTAGTTATAGGTTGTTGGTAGGCAATGATCGCTAACGTTTCGAGGGCAGCTTGTGATAGTCTTGTAGATCCTGGAGTATCAAGCAATTTTTTATAATAGGAAGCATGTTCTGGTTTAGTCGTCAGATGCAGCGTCCCTTGTGACTCCATGATAGTCAGGCCTCTTCCAACTTCTTGATATTCTTCATGCATTTCATCAATCAATTGCTGGACTGTCTTCTGATCAAGTTCTAAAATGTCAGAAAGTTTCTTTCTGGTGACCCCTTCTTCTCCAGAAGCGAACAGCAGCCCTTCGATGATGGCTTTGTATTTTTCTAACTCCATGGCGCATCCTCCATCTTAAACACGATTAGTTCGTCGAAATGTTGTTGTTGCACACATACGATGTCATTGCTTTTCATAAGTTCTAACAAAGCGATGAAGGTGACGACAATATGTGGCCGTGTCCGTTTTTCAAATAGTTGGTGAAATGGAGTCCCTCCGGTTTGTACATCGATTCTCCCGAGAATTTCCTCCATCCTCATTTGGATCGGTATTTCATCCCGTTGGATTTTTGCTTCTTGAGGGGTCTCTTTCTTACTTCTCTTCATCAAGTTCCCCATCGCTTGAATCATGTCATAGATGGAAGCTTCACCAGGGCGGATTTCCGGCTCTTCTTCCTCCCAATCTTCTGTATTAAGAGGAGGACGTGTATATATCCGGTTCGCATCCAATTCTTTTTCTTTCAATTCTTCTGCCGCTTGTTTATATTTCCGATATTCGATCAGGCGACGCATCAGGTCTTCTCTAGGGTCTTCGTCCAATTCATCTTCACTCATATCATCTTCCAGATTCGAGTTTGGGAGCAGCATTTGGCTTTTCATGGCAAGCAGTGTTGCTGCCATCACTAAATATTCACTAGCAAGATCCAACTCCAACTCCTGCATGGTATGAATATAGTGCATGTATTGGTCTGTGATTTGAGATACTGGAATATCATGGATTTCAATTTCATATCTGTTGATTAAATGTAAAAGAAGATCTAACGGCCCTTCGAAACCATCCACTTTCACTTGGTAGCTTTTTGTCATATCATTCTTCCTTTACGTTCAGTACTTCTCTCTAATGGTATCAGAAAACATCTTTCTCAAACAGATGTGGTTCGTCGCAGTCCCCTTGTCTCCCAGGCATCTATTCTTATAGAATAGATGGAGAAGTGGAGGTTTATTTATGTATCCAACAGTCTATATCGAGTATTTAGCCCATTTTCACGGGACGCGCGATTACTTTGAATGTCACGAGGTCCTTGAAGAATATTGGAAAGAGGTCGATCCCAAAAACAGAAATTCTGTATGGGTGCTTCTAATCCAAATAGCTGTTTCGATGTACCATGATCGCAGAGGGAATCAAAAAGGAGCACGGATCCTTCTGAATCGCTGCCTTCACAAATTCCCGGAAAATCATATCAAACTTAAGAATCTCGGCCTGGACCCGGAACATCTTTTAGATCAGTTACACAAAACTGACGAGCGTTTGAAAAAGGGAGAATCATATACCAGTTGGAATTTCCCGATCATAGATTTGCAGTTAAGGCAGGAAGTCCATTCACTTTGTCAAAAGTGGCAGGTAGCTTACGGAGCCCCAAGTGATATGTCAGATGATTGGCTCGTATGGAAGCACAAGCTCAGGAACCGTGAATAGAATCAACCGAAACTTAGAAACCATAAATAAAGGAGGTGTCACGAGTGGACACCTCCTTTTTAGATTTGTGATGACGCACTTTCTTCATCACACTTTTCTACAAAAGATTCTGTAGCTACATCCGCACAAACTCGGAATTCATCGCCAAAATGGGTCCTCATCCGCTGAATCATCTGTTTACCTATCCCTGAATTGCGGTGGGATGGATTGACAGAAACGTGTTGGATGATCACTTCATCGCCTTCTACACGGACGCCGATGGCCCCCAATATGTCTACTTCTTTCCACAGGAAGAGACTCCAATCAGGATTGAAATCATACTCCTTGATGATATCCTGAAGTGTTTTGACATCTGATACTTCAGGCATGAAAGATAGCAAACCCATCGCAATCTTTTCAAATGATTTTTTATATCGAATTAACATAATAACCCCTCAATATGAAAATAACTTTCCTAGGATCCAAAGAGATCTTCGGTATAAATCTTCGATCATTAAAAATAATCGTTTAAACAAGTGTTACTTTCAATTTTGTCCATCTCGTCACAGTATTTACATGACAATTCCAAACCAGTAGTACAAACCCCATCCTAAACTGAAGACCGCCAAGATAGTGAATAATGTCCAATTTTTCTTTTTCATCTATAGTTCCCCCGGTTCAAGGTGGTTTCTTTCCCCGTTTCATAGAATATAGGAATGTCAGCCATTATTCAACCCTATCCTTTCTATGCTTGAGCCACTGGAGGAGAAGGTACCCATCAGACCTTCTCCCACGGAAGGAAAAAGGGACGATATTTACTACTGCTAAGTATAGATTAAAAAGGAAGAAAAGTGACAAATAATCGTTCACTCGCGTCCAAAAGATGAAAAATAACAACAATGAAACCACAGCGTTGAGCAAAGGACCGCCTCCGCTGATCCAAGCTTTCTGCCATGGAGAAAACTGCTTTTGTCTCTCATTGATAGAATAAGCTCCTTGAAAAAACAACAGGCCCACTTTGATATGCAGTTTCTTAAACTTCACCTGATGGATCAATCGACCTCGCCCAAGATGGATAACACACCTTTGAGAGCGAAAGAGCAACCCCGGTAATACATGTCCGAGTTCATGAACGAATAAACTAAGAGGAGCCACTAAGAAAATCAATACTAGAATCGTGACAATCATATTAATCCTTTGTCAAGGACGATTACTTTTCTTCTACTCTCACTTTTTGCATCATATCTCCAACACGGACACGATCAACGCTGTCTACTCCTTCAATCACTTTCCCAAATACTGTGTGCCGACCATCCAGGTGCGGCTGCGGAGAATGACAAACGAAGAACTGACTTCCACCGGTATCTTTTCCGGCGTGAGCCATAGACAGAGTTCCCCGTTCATGTTTATGTGGGTTCCCTTCTGTTTCGCATTTGATCGTATATCCCGGGCCGCCTGCGCCTGTTCCATCTGGGCAGCCTCCTTGAATGACGAAATCAGGGATGACACGGTGGAAAGTCAAACCATCATAAAATTCATCATTTGCTAGTTTTTCAAAATTCGCTACTGTATTAGGTGCTGCCTCATCATAAAGTTCAATCACCATTTTTTCCCCGTTTTCAAATTGAATCGTTGCTTGTTTCATTTCTCATACCCCTCTCATTTTTCATAGGATAAATCAAGTCTTGTCATTTCCTGATAACTCTCTCTTCGCACTACCAATTGGTGCAGTCCGTTTTCAACGAACACAACTGCAGCTTTTTGAAAGCGGTTGTAATTGTTTGCCATAGCATAACCATACGCTCCAGTGCTGAAAACTGCAAGTCTATCCCCGTGCTCTACTTTCGGTAGTGCCACATCCCATATTAGCATATCTCCAGATTCACAGCACTTTCCAGCTATCGAGTATTCTTTTTCCTCTGATTCGTGCATTTTATCAACGAGTGCTGCTTCATATTTCGCCTGGTACAAAGCTGGACGGATATTGTCTGTCATCCCTCCATCAACAGAAACATATGTGCGCACATCCGGGATATCTTTAATCGAACCGATGGTATAAATCGTCGTTCCCGCTTCTCCGACTATCGCCCTCCCTGGCTCAATCCAGATTTCAGGCATAGGATATCCGTAATGCTCTGATAAACCCTTCACTTCTTCAATCAATGCATAAGCATATTGATCCAGGTCCAAAGGTTGATCTTCCTTTGTATATTGAATTCCGAACCCTCCGCCCAAGTTAAGGACGTCAGCCGTATATTCGAACCTGTCCTTCCATTCTTTCAAGGTAGTGAACAGTTTACGTGTCGCCATTTCAAATCCGCTCGTCTCAAATATTTGGGAGCCGATATGACAATGCAGGCCAAGCAGCCGGATACGTTTATGGTCTTCAACTTTCATAAATGCTTCTTCTGCTTGTCCACTGGTTAAGTCGAAACCGAACTTTGAATCTTCCTGTCCTGTAAGGATGTAATCATGTGTGTGAGCTTCGATTCCCGGAGTGACTCGTAAGAGCACGTCCATGTCACGGTCTTGATCGTCCAGAATATTACTAAGTAATTCGATTTCATAAAAATTGTCTACTACAATACATCCAATTCCATGTTCCACGGCCATCTCCAATTCGCGGACGCTTTTATTATTGCCGTGCATGTGAATTTTTCCGACTGGGAAGCCAGCTTCCAGCGCTGTGTGCAGTTCCCCTTCTGAAACGACATCCAGACTTAGTCCCTCTTGATGGGCAACTTGCAAAATTGCAACAGAAGAAAAAGCTTTGCTTGCATAGGCGACTTGTGCTGGCACATCATTTTCATGAAACGTACGGACAAATGCTCTGGCTTTTTTTCTGATTTTTTCAACATCGTACACATATAAAGGTGTCCCATAATGATCGGCAAGTTCTTTTGCAGATACTTGTCCAATCATAAGTTGACCTTGTTCGTTCACCTCATGGTTCATCGTACCCCGCCTTTATGTCCGGAATCCGGTAGAATTTAGAAATAGAAAATGCCCCTTGTAAATCAAAGGACATTTGTAATTTATTTTAATTTATCACATTGGTAAAGTAGGGGCAATAAGATTAATTTTGGCGATGGTTATTTTGCGGGTGAACAACACTCGGACGGAATTTCAAGGAAGGCATACTCAAACGCAGCAGAATTTGCACTGCAGCCTTAGCATTGAAAGGCATGAACGGCCATAAGTAGGGGGTGTTCAGAGACTTCGTGCTCGCAAGCAGCAGAACATAGGCAAGGAATCCGACCATGAATCCTTTAATACCGAATATAGCAACAAAGATGACAAAAAGGACGCGAGCCATTTTATTCGCTACTGACAATTCATAACTCGGGGTAGAATAGGATCCGATAGCACTGACAGCCACATATAAAATTACTTCAGGTACGAACATACCAACATCAATGGCAATCTGCCCGATAAGAACAGCGGCAATCAAGCCCATCGCGGTCGAGAGCGGTGTCGGCGTATGAATGGCAGCGATCCTCAACATCTCTAACCCTAAATCAGCAAGTAAAATCTGATAAATGATCGGAATGCTGCTCTCTTCATTAGGCCCTATAAACGAAAGGTTTGGGGGTAAAAGGTCTGGCTGCATGACGAAAAGCATCCATAATGGTAGTAAAAAAACAGAAGCAAATATTCCAAAGAACCTCACCCAGCGAACAAACGTCCCTACAGGTGGGGATTGACGGAATTCTTCAGCATGCTGGACGTGATGAAAATAGGTAGTAGGAGTAATGATCATACTTGGCGAGGTATCCACCATGATGAGCACATGACCTTCAAATAAGTGCGCAGCAGCAACATCCGGCCTCTCCGTGTATCGGACCAGCGGGAACGGGTTCCTCCCTTGATTGACAAGAAATTCCTCTAATGTCTTATCAGCCATAGAAAGTCCATCAATGTCGATTTTCTTTATTTCTTCTTTTATTAATTTAACAAGACCCGGGTCAGCGACATCCTGAATATAGGATAGACAAACATCTGTCTTTGAACGCTTCCCGACCTGCATAATTTCATGTCGTAAACGTTCGTCACGAATTCTTCTTCTTGTCAGTGCGGTATTTTCAATAATGTTTTCTGTATAACCATCGCGGGCACCTCTGATGACTTTCTCCGTGTCCGGTTCCTGCGGGGTACGGCCTGGATAGGCACGCACATCGACGATAAAGACTTCTGTTTCACCTTCAATGAAAATAGCAATAAGGCCTGATAAAACTTGAGTGATCACTTTTTCCATATTACTGACGACTTCCACTTGTTGATGGGGGATGTCATCTTTGATTTGCTGGAATACAGATGTCACTTCTTCCGTCGTATCGTTCATCTCAAACAACTGGCGCATCACTTCAACGATAACCGGTGTTTCGACTAGACCTGTTACATAATAGACGTTCACCTCATGATCGAGAATTTTCAGTGTACGGAAGCCGATGTCGAACGATGCATCCACTCCAATTCGATCATTCATCACTTTTCTATTCTGTTCCAACTTCATTACGATTGGTGTTTCCTTTTCTTTAGGCATTGTCCTCCACTCCTTGCTTACTCTTTATCCTTTCGGCTTGAATAAAACAGCCACGATAAAGCCGAATAAAATGGCCGATGCAATACCGGCAGACGTCAATTCAAATATCCCAATGGCTACACCGATGATTCCGTGTTCATCCGCCTGTTCCATCGCTCCATGTAACAAAGAGTGTCCAAAGCTCGTAATCGGTACGGTCGCCCCTGCTCCTGCAAACTCAATCAGATTGTCATAAAGGTCGAACGCATCCAGGACTGCTCCTGCTACGACAAATGATGACATTACATGTGCGGGGGTCAATTTAAAAACATCCATTAAAAGTTGTCCGATGACACAAATCAGTCCTCCTACAATGAACGCCCATAAAAAGGTCATGACTGCGTCTCTCCTTTCGTTAAAACGACCGCATGCGCAATTCCCGGAATCGATTCTTTCTGTTGAATCATCATCGGACTCATCAATGCGCCTGTCGCCACTACTAGAACCCGTTTGTATTTGCCTTCTTTTAAATCTTGAACGAGCTTTCCGTAAGTGACTACAGCAGAACAGGCACAACCGCTCCCTCCGGCGAATACAGGTTGATCACTATGGTAGACCAATAAACCACAATCCTTGTGAACCTCGCTGATATCATACCCGTCCTGCTTCATCATATCTCTGAGAATCGGTGTCCCGACTGATGATAAATCTCCTGTAGCAATGACATCATAGTCGGCAGGTACACGTCCCATATCTTCTAAATGAGTTTTGATTGTATCCCATGCTGCAGGAGCCATAGCTGTCCCCATGTCGAAAGGGTCTTTGATGCTATAGTCCAACACTTTCCCAATCGTCGCTGCTTCAATTTGAATCGGGGAAGGCTCTTTGGAAATAAGAGCAGCCCCGCTTCCGGTAACAGTAAATGTTGCTGTGCTAGGTTTCTGCCCTCCATACTCAGTTGGGTAACGGAATTGCCTTTCCGCTGTACAATTGTGGGAACTTACAGCGACTAACGTTTGTTTAGCATAGCCTGATGAAACAAGTGCAGCCCCTGTCGCAAGTGTCTCCATACTAGTCGAACATGCGCCGAACATTCCAAGAACCGGCATACCAAGTTGACGAGCCACATAATTCCCAGTCACGTTTTGATTAAGCAGGTCCCCAGCCAGGAACAAATCAACATTCGATTGATCCACACCTGCTTTTTGCAGGCATGTATGGACGGCATCGATCATCAATTTCCTTTCTGCTAATTCCCAGTTCGATTCACCACAATGCAGCTCTTCATGAATGATGTCATACGTATCTTTAAGTGGTCCTTCACCCTCCATGGGACCGACCACTGTACCTGTCGACTGTAAATATACCGGGGTAGTAAAAGACCACGTTTGTTTTCCTATTTTAGCCATGTTGTATTCCTCCTAAAAAATAAGCGCCCAAACATATCGGATGATACCCAGTACGTAAGCCGCCACTACGCCGAAGACGATGACAGAGCCAGCAAGTTTAAATAAATTCGTAGCGATCCCAAGGACTATACCTTCTGATTTGTGTTCGAGTGCTGCAGAGGTGATGGAATTCGCAAATCCTGTTACAGGTACCGCAGACCCTGCCCCTGCAAATTGTCCCAGCTTATCGTAGACACCAAAACCTGTCGCTAAAGCAGCAAGCAGAATCAGGGTAGCAACGGTAGGGTTAATTGCATTTTTTTCACTAAAATCAAACCAATGGATATACATTTGAGTTAATAGTTCACCAAATACACAAATGAGTCCCCCCACTACAAAAGCCTTAAGACAATTCATCACATATGGAGGCTTTGGTTGGTAGGATTTACTCATTTTCTCGAAATTCTTTTCATTCAATGGTTGCTTATCCAAGATGTTTCCTCCTACAATTTATAACTCTCTTTAACGGACGAAGATGATCCATTGAAACAAGGATCCTGCGATTTTTCCAAGTACGAGAGCCATCAATAAAGTGAACAAAAACCCATCGACGCCGATTCGTTTAAAAAGGAGTGGAAAGACATTGAGAACTTCGGTTAACGCAGCCGCGAGCATACCAATGAAGATTCCGTGAAACAGCCCCCAAATGATTAATCCTGGCAGTGTCATTTGCATAGGGAAATCCCCGAATGACAAATAGATACCAAAAAACACCCCTAGGATGACAGCTATCTCATAATGCCTCAATTTTGACTCAGTATGACTTAGCTGCATCAATCTCGGTACAATACCAAGTACTGTCAAAAATGCTACGAATCCAGTACCGACTGCTATCCCTGAAGCAAGGCCTATTAAGGCTTCAACGATCCACATCCTGTTTTTCCACCTTATTTTCTTTAATGGCTACATAATGATCCAAATCTTCCTGATAATTGAATATTTCAACTTCCATCGGGCTAGGCTCTTCATTAAATCGCTTTTGGAACCAATGATTAAAAAACAGAATCATCCCGATCCCAAGCCCAATCGAATAAGGAACCTGAATCCATAATGGATGTTCTTCCTCTTCTCCTGTCAGCATAAAGTGTAACTTTTGCTGCACTGACTGCATGCTGACATCATAATGGAAGTTCATGATCGCCATGGCCGCCCCTATGAACAGTAAAATCCAGATAGCACAAATAAGAATAGGTGATGGCTGCCTTTTATGTTTTTCCACGTGCACCACACATTGGTTCGGACCTATCAGTTCCAATTCCATTTGGGGGAACTTGTCAAGAACCTGCTCGACGATCATGAACGAATCAATGACGACGATGTTCCGATCTTCTTCTGCGACCTGGTGCAAAACCATTTGTTCTAATTCCGACATGTGCCGTTTAGAACCCGTCACCCGCGCGACATCAGCCAAGCGGACTTTTGATAATGGCTGTACATAAATCGATTGTTTGGTGCGAATATAGACAGGAGCCGCCAATTTATTCGCCTCCCCTGTTTTTTATTTCTTAGACTTATTATGTGTGAGATAAAACAAAACATACGATAAGAATTTTTTTACCAAACAAATAGAGCCAGCCGATTGATGGCTGACTTTATTGTATTGAGTAGCTGGATGCTGATTCTATTATCGGTGCCATCCAATTTTCACTATCGTCAAAAGAATTCGAGCGGTACAACAGTGAATGTATCGGCGTAATACAGATTATATCGGCGTTCAGGCTATTGCAGCACCGTGCTTCCCCACCTCGAGGGATATGCGGCCCATAAACGACCAAAGATATTCACTTTACCAACAAAAAAACTGCACCCTGGAAGGTACAGTTTCAGCTAGTATCATTCATCGTCTCTTTCATGTCTGCTAAAATCTTCTTCTCTAACCTGGAAACTTGAACTTGCGAGATACCCAGGCGTTCAGCCACTTCCGTCTGAGTCTGATCTTTATAGTAACGCAGGTATATGATCAGCCTCTCACGTTTATCAAGCTTACTCATCACATCCTGCAACGTGAGGTGGTCGAACCAATTGCTTTCTTCTTCAGCTATTTGGTCGACAAGAGTGATCGGATCTCCTTCGTTCTCATAAACGGTTTCATGGATGGATTGTGGAGCTCGTCCAACTTCCTCCGCCTGGACGATTTCCTCTTTCGTAAGGCCCAAAGCATCTGCCAGTTCATTCACAGTCGGAGAACGACCATTCTCCTTCATTAGTTCTTCTTTTTTAGCCCTGACTTTATGATTTAGTTCTTTTAAACTTCGACTTACTTTAACACTTCCGTCATCCCTGATAAAACGCTGGATTTCTCCAATGATCATCGGAACAGCATAGGTGGAAAAACGAACATCATAGCTCAAATCAAACTTATCGATTGATTTCAGGAGACCAATACAACCGATTTGGTACAAGTCATCCTGATCATAGCCACGCCTTAAGTATCTTTGGACGACCGACCAAACAAGACGGGTGTTTTTCTCAACTAAGAAGTCCCTCGCCTCTTGATCGCCCGCCTGACTTTTTTTAATCAAGTCTTTGACATCCTTGTCGGACAGACGTTCTTTTGTCGTATCGCTCATAAGCGCGACCTCAATTACACAGAGCACGGGATGACGTGAGTTGCTTCGTCATACGGATCGTTGTACCGACCCCGGGCTCTGATGTAATATCCACTTGGTCCATGAAGTTTTCCATGATGGTAAAGCCCATTCCAGACCGCTCCCACTCCGGTTTGGAAGTGTAAAGCGGTTCTTTCGCTATATCGATATTTTCAATTCCCTGACCACGATCCTGGATGATGAGTTCAAATTCCTCCCCATCAATCGCACATGTCAAAAGTACTTTCTCATCAGACTTTTCTTCGTATCCATGGATGATTGCATTTGTGACAGCCTCAGATACAACCGTCTTAATATCCGTAAGCTCTTCCATTGTCGGATTAATCTGACTGACAAAAGCGGCGACAGATACACGAGCAAGTGATTCATTTTCACTTACGCTTGTAAATTCTAAGGTCATTTCATTTCGCATGATGCCACCCCCAACATCTCGAGCGCAAATGCCTCATTATCTGTAAGCTTCATGATTTTGAACATCCCTGACATATCGAATAAGCGTCTGACTTCCGGACTGATCGAACAAATCACCATTTCATTCCCTTTTGCCTGTACTTCTTTATAACGACCGAGCATGACCCCGAGACCTGAACTATCCATGAAGGACAATTTCTCTAAATTCACAATCACATGTTCGACCCCGTTGATCTGCAGATGCTCCTGCCAAGACTCCCGAAGCCGGCTGGCCTCATGATGATCCAACTCTCCATCCAGACGAACAAGCAATACATTTTCTCTGACCACAAAATTTACGTTAAGACTCAAGTGAATTCCCTCCTCTGACTTATAAGAGTCACTATGTCTTTTCGTATTTTTTGTTGTCATTTCCTGCTCAAAAACAATACTAGTGGGAAAATGCTAAAACCTCTGAAAGCTCGTCAAATTCCTCCACGAGCGCTGCCATAAAGGTAATAACCCTGCCTGTTCTACCTGTTCAGACGTTTCCAGACCGACTTTCGCCACTTCTTCATCGCCTTTCTTCACGATCACCCATCCCATATGGGCTCCTTTTTCTAATGGAAGGTCAGATTTATTTGCCACTTTCACTTCCGTCTCATATTGATTCTCCGTGTCCCTCTTCTTCTGCAATACGACTACGTCTTTTTCAGGCGAAAGATTGATTTTACGTGGCTCACCACGTGTCACATTCATCGTCTGCAAAATATCATCCTTAGAATAAAGCTTCACACCCTTGTATTGCCCGAACCCATAATCCAGTAAGCTGGTCACATCAGCGTTTCTCTTCTTCGGATTTTCAGCACCCATGACAACTGCAATCATATGCATATCATCTCTTTGCGCAGAAGCCGTCAAACAATACTTCGCTTCGGATGTGTAACCTGTTTTCAGTCCGTCCATTCCAGGATAGGACTTGATAAGTTTGTTCGTGTTGACTAACCAAAACTCATTCTTCTGGCCTTTACGCAGATAGTCATCATAGATTTTCGTATATTTCGTCACTTCATCATGCAACAGCAATTCACGAGCCATTACCGCCATGTCATGTGCCGTACTATAATGCCCCTTTGCAGGTAGTCCTGTCGGGTTTTCAAAGTGAGTATTTTTCAATCCTAAATCTTTCGCCTTTTGATTCATCTGGTCTACAAAAGTTTTCTCACTGCCTGCTATATGCTCGGCCATTGCGACACTTGCATCATTTCCTGAAGCGACAGCGATCCCTTTCAATAGATCTTCCACACTCATCTCTTCTCCAGCTTCCAGGAAAATCTGCGATCCCCCCATAGAAGCAGCATGTTCACTGATTCTGATTGTGTCCTCAAGCTTGATGTTCCCTTTATCCAATTCTTCCATTATGAGTAGAAGGGTCATCACTTTTGTCATACTGGCTGGTGGCAACTTTTCATCGGAATCTTTATCATATAAAGTCATTCCACTGTTTTTTTCCATCAAAATCGCAGACTCAGCCGAATTTACAATTTCTGAAGAAGCTTTTTCTTCTGCTTGTATAATGGTTGATGGGAAAAGGCTGAACAGTAAACATAAAGCAACGAACGTACCTATCATTTTTTGCATAAACTTGACCTCCCATTGCTGTAAGTGTCCCTATTTTTCCCATAGAAGGACGTTCTATGCATCATAAGAATGTGGAGAGAGGACTTAAGAACAGATACACATCACCCTGTTACGGTGATTCCATTTTTAACGACAAAAAAAGCACCACCTTCAAGGCAGTGCTCGCGTTATTATATATGCCGTTTATTCTCTTCCTGCTTCAACCAGTGACGAATGCCCTTGCCTGCATGAGGTTCATCTTCAAAGCGTGGAATGATATGGAGGTGGGCATGGAAAATATGCTGACCACCTGTCTCGTAACAGTTATATCCAATATTGTACCCGTCAGGCTGCATGGTATCATCCAACCACTCTTTCACCTGATGAAGAAGCGACTGTGTGTCGAGCCATTCTTTTTCAGAAAGCTCAAAGACTGTAGTCCTATGGGATTTAGGTACAATCAGACCAGAACCTTTCAGAATTCGCTGGTCTTTCTGCACGTAATAACAGGACTCATTTTCAAAAAGAATTCTTTGTTCTTCGTCTTTCTCAGGAGCGCATAAGATGCATTCAGCCATAGGTTCACATCCTTAATTATGTAATTGGAAAAATTTCATCGATAACCATGAATGCCATCATTGTAGAAATGACTAGCATGACCGATCCTTTGATTGTCCGGTTGTCTTTCAACAAAGAGATTCCTTGCAGGAGATAGGCAAGGGCTAAAAGAAAAGCAAATTGCCAAAAATCCACTTTTACTGAAGTAAACAAGTATAGTGCACCTGCTATCATACAAGAAACACTTACGGCTATCCCTACTATCCGCAAAAAAACACTCCTTACAAACAATTTAGCTACACTCCGAAGTTAATCTCTTCCATAAAAAAAACTTTTCTTGAATACTTAGTTTCGAGGCCTTTGTATGCGGTGATGGTGGGTGGGAAAACGGATCGCTTTCCGCGGGCATGTGGTGAGCTTCCTCAGGCTTCGCCTTCCGGGATCTCACCGATCATGTTTATCCCGCAGGAGTCTCACCGTTTTCCCATCCACCATACGTTTGGAAGATGCTCGAAACCACCTTCGTTCGTTGGGAGCTTTTGCGAACAAAGTTTCTCCCTCAAGTAATTTCGAGAAACGCATATCGCAAGGGTCGTCGGAGAAGGGTGAGACTCCCGCGGGAGAAGGGAGTAGACGAGACCCCACAGAGAGTGTCCAACAATAAGGGGTCGCTTCACAACGAGCGAGGAGGCTTGCCAGTTCCCCCGCAGGAAAGCGAGCCCTTCTCCGACGCCCCTAAATCCCTACAAACAACTCGAAATCAAGTCTTAAAATAACTGTTATTATGTTGAAAAAAACACTTTAAAATATCATATCATGAAATAAAAACGATATGGGAGAGAGTTTTTATATTTTTCCTACCTGCTCAACAACAAAAAAAGCCCCGGAAGTATACCGAGGCTACTGAAGAACTGAAACTTTCAGAGTTATGCATCAAAGGAAGGCCGGTCAGGACGATTTTATCGTTCAACTCGGCTTTTTTATTTCGATAAGACATTAATAAATCAAAGTAAATCACTCTTTTAGACAGGCCACGTTGATTCCACGAGGAGCGTTCGGTGGTGACGCCTGCGGGAACAGCGCGAGCCGAAGATCCACTTGGTCAAGTGATCTTCTTGACCAAGTTAGCTGAGGCCGTGCCCGCGGCAAGCATCCACCGACAAGCGATTCGTGAGAAGCAACAACAAACTTTAACAGTTCCTCTAGATTGAAAAGGGTTTTTCAGTGGCCTCATGTATATCCGGGACTTTCCTCATTTACTTGATAATATTGTGGATTAGTGTAGGCTTTTCCACTTTTTCATTGGTAATCGTATAAGATTCTTTCACTTTATCGATCGAAGCAGTCGGATTCTTCTCATCGCTCAGAAGTACAACAAGTGGTTCGCCTGCTTTCACTTCATCCCCAATTTTCTTCTTCAGTGTAATTCCGACACCATGATTGATCACATCATCTTTCGTTGCTCGGCCTGCTCCTAAATACATAGCTGCAATCCCGATTGACTCGGCGTCAATCGCGGAAACGAAACCGTCTTGGTCGGCATTCACTTCGATTTCATAGGCCGCTTTAGGTAAGCGATCCAGGTCATCAATCATGGACACATCTCCACCTTGAGACTCAATCAATGTCCGAAGTGATTGGAATGCTTTGCCATTTTCGAGATTCGCTTCAAGCGCTTCAGATGCTTCTTCATAAGAATTGAACACTTCAGCAAGTACGGTCATATGAGATGCAAGTTCAAGGGACAAACGGCGTAAATCTTCAACGTTCTCTCCTTGTAGGATACGAGCAGCCTCTTTGATTTCATTCGCATTTCCAACCTCGAAACCAAGCGGCTGGTTCATATCACTGATCACCGCTACTGTGGTACGACCCAGGTTATTGCCTATATTCACCATTTCGCGTGCCAGTGCTTCAGAATCTTCAAGTGTCTTCATGAAAGCACCAGAGCCTGTTTTCACATCAAGCACGATGCTATCAGCACCGGAAGCAAGTTTTTTACTCATTATGGATCCTGCTATCAATGGCAGGGAATCCACTGTCCCTGTTACATCACGCAAGGCGTAAAGTTTTTTGTCAGCAGGAGCCAGGTTACCTGTCTGGCCTGCTACCGCCAGCTTATGTGTATTGACATTTTCAATGAATTTCTCTTTCGACATTTCAATTTCAAGACCTTTGACGGACTCCAGCTTATCCAGCGTGCCACCTGTATGTCCAAGGCCACGACCGGACATTTTCGCTACAGGAACTCCTACAGAAGCAACGAGAGGTCCTACAATAAAGGTCACTTTGTCGCCTACTCCCCCAGTAGAGTGCTTGTCGACTTTATGGCCTTCAATTGCAGACAAATCAATCGTCTCCCCAGAATCAACCATTGCTTGGGTCAGTGTGGCTGTCTCTTCCGGTGTCATTCCTTGGAAGTAGATGGCCATTGTCAAAGCTGAAGCCTGATAATCAGGAATATCACCCTTTGTATATCCTTCTACAAAAAAGTCAATCTCCGCTTTTGTCAGTTCCCCACCGTCTCTTTTTTTAACAATAATGTCGTACATTCTCATCTCTATCATCCCTTTACTATTTACTTAAGCCGGCAATGTCTTCAATAGCTCTTTGACGAAACCTAAAAAGTCTTCCCTTACTTGGGCTGTTGTTTCGATCACTTCATCGTGTGTAAGAGGCTGATCCAAAATTCCTGCAGCCATGTTGGAGATACAGGAAATTCCCAGTACGCGGATACCAGCGTGATTGGCTACCATTACTTCCGGAACCGTGGACATTCCTACAGCGTCGCCCCCTAAGGTACGGAGCATACGTATTTCAGCACCTGTTTCGTATGCAGGTCCTGTGTTTCCAATATAAACACCCTCTTGAACTTTAAGATCCATGCGTCCAGCAGATTGTTTAGCATGTTCTATCAAATCACGATCATAGGCTTCTGACATATCAGGGAAACGTGGACCTAAGTCTTCATCATTCGGTCCGATCAACGGGCTGTCCCCCATGTTATTGATATGGTCTGTGATGATCATCAAGTTACCTGGATCAAAGTTTTCGTTAATTCCTCCAGCTGCGTTTGTTACGAACAACGTTTCCACCCCGAGTTCTTTCATGACACGAACTGGAAAGGTCACTTGCTTCATGTCATAACCTTCGTAATAGTGGAAACGTCCTTGCATCGCAATGACTTGACGACCTTCCAACTCCCCTACTACCAACTGGCCTTTATGACCGGAAACAGTTGATTCAGGAAAATGAGGGATTTCTGTATATGCAATTGTCGTCGGGTTTTGTATTTCCTCTGCTAACACCCCTAAACCGGACCCAAGAATCAGTCCCACTGTCGGCTCCTGGCTTAATTTCTGTTGAATGAATTGTGATGCTTCTTTGATTTGTGTTTGATACATAGTTATTTCTCCTCCCTATTGGATATCCTTCAAAAAGCTTTTGCCGTGCGCTGGCATTTTGATTGAGAAATTTTCTGAAACAGTAGCACCAATGTCGGCGAACGTTTGACGTTGATCAAGCTCTTTCCCTTGATCAATTCCCTTGTGATAAGCGATTAATGGTACGAGTTCCCGCGTATGGTCAGTTCCGTGATGGACAGGGTCATTTCCGTGGTCAGCGGTAATGATCAATAAATCATCGTCCTTCATCTTGTCTAATACTTCTGGAAGACATTCATCATAAGCTTCCAAAGCCTCCCCATATCCCTTTGGATCACGGCGGTGGCCGAATTTCGCATCGAAATCAACAAGATTCAAGAAGCTCAGGCCCGTAAAGTCTTTGTCCATGGTCCTTACAAGCTGATCCATGCCGTCCATGTTATCTTTTGTTCGAATGGATTCTGTGACTCCTTCCCCATCATAGATATCAGAAATTTTTCCGATGGCTACCACATCCAGCCCTTCGTCAGCCATTTCATTCATGACCGTACGACCGAATGGTTTCAGTGCGTAATCATGGCGGTTGGAAGTTCGCTCAAATGCCCCTGGTGCTCCTATGAAAGGACGTGCGATGACACGACCGACCATATACTTTTCATCCTTTGTCAATTCGCGGCAGAATTCACAGATTTCAAAAAGTTCTTGTGGCGGAATGACATCTTCATGAGCTGCAATCTGTAGAACAGAGTCAGCAGAAGTATAAATGATCAAATCTCCTGTTTCCATGTGATGCTCACCCAGTCCCTCGATGATCTCTGTGCCAGATGCCGGTTTGTTTCCTACAATACCGCGTCCTGTCTTTTCTTTGATTTGATCGAGCAACTCATCTGGAAAGCCGTCAGGGAACGTCCGGAATGGCTGGTCGATATAAAGCCCCATAATTTCCCAGTGACCTGTCATTGTATCCTTCCCATTGGAAGCTTCCGCCATCGTCGTAAAGTGGGCTTTCGGCTGGCTTGCCTTCTCAATCCCTTTGATATTCCTGATATTGCTCAAACCTAATGAGCCCATATGAGGCATTTTAAGCCCGTTCATATGTTCTGCTATATGTCCTAATGTATCAGCGCCTTTATCATTGAATTTCTCAGCGTCGGGCGCTTCGCCGATCCCTACTGAGTCCATGACTATTAAAAATACTCGTTTGAATGAATTCATCAAAGATCCCTCCTAATGTTTAATTTCCCAACTTCGTAAAAAACTACCCTCGCTTGCATAGATGTAGGATGTCAGACAACTCAAAATGTAAAAAAGTGTCTACGCTCGTGGATGATACGAGCGATAAACATCCTTAAGTCGTGTTTTCGACACGTGCGTATAGATTTGAGTCGTCGAAATGTCTGCATGACCCAACATTTCTTGCACAGCCCGCAAATCTGCTCCATTCTCCAGCAAGTGGGTGGCAAATGAATGCCTCAATGTGTGCGGTGTCAATTCCTTGGTAATCCCCATATCACGAGCAACCGCTTTCAGTATCTTCCAAAAACCTTGGCGAGACAGTGCATTTCCATGGTGATTGACGAATAGTTCTTCGGTTTTCTTATGCTTCACCAGGGGGGCGCGGCCAGTTTCCAAGTAGTTCTCTACCGCTTCTTTAGCCATATCTCCGAGCGGAATGATTCTTTCTTTTGATCCTTTACCGAGACATCGTACAAATCCCATTGTCAAATGGAGATCGCTGACTTTCAAAGATACGAGCTCTGTCACACGCAGTCCCGTGGCGTAAAGCATTTCAAACATCGCCTTGTTCCTGGCTGATAATGGGTCTTTCGCAGGAATGTTCAAAAGCTTGTCCACATCTTCAGAGGAAAGAACTTTCGGAAGTTTTCTCTCTTTTTTCGGTGTCTCTATATGTAAGCTCGGGTCCTGTTCAGTCACTTTCTCCCTTATGAGAAATTGATGATAAAGGCGGATAGATGAAAGAAATCGGGCAATTGTAGCGGAAGATTTCCCATGGTCATTAAGATGATGTATATACTTCATGATATGGGACCGCGAAATTTGGCTCCACTCCTGCATACCTTCTTCCTTTTGCATATAAGTAAGATACTGAGTCAAATCCCTCTTGTAGGATTGGATGGTATTCGGTGATAACCCGCGCTCGACCGTCAAATAATGAAAAAAGTCTTCTAGAGCATACTGCATCGTCCATCTACTCTCCTAATCGGAAAAATATCGACAACCGGTCCGTCCAACCCTGATCAAGCGGCTGATAGACTTTAATGGCCGTTCCTTCGGGCGGATCATATCGGTGTTGTCTGTCATACTCTTCATGCACCATCCGCAAAGCTAAATAGAAGATACACGTGCACAATGTAAATACAATCAGAACTTTGATTAAATCTCTTAAACTGTTCCGCAAATATGTCATGGGGACCCCCCTCTCTTCTTCCGTACCTTTGTAAAAGGATATGCCTAAAATCCCTCCAAATATACGTAGAAAAACGAGAGCAGCCAACCAAAATCAATTGGTGAACAAAAATCAAGTCCCATCTAGCTTTAAACTACACGATTTTCATCCATTTGTAAATAAAAATGGAAGAGTCAGAGATTTCAAATTAATGGGAAAGTGTATTGAACGTACGGCAACCTGTGCCCATAGTGTTCTTCCTGGTTTTATCTGTTAACATTCAGCCATTCACTTGAAAGGTTGCGTCTGTTATTAAACCATTTATAAACAAGGTTTAGTCCGCAGGCTATATCAAGGCAAAATAAAAGCCACTATGTATTACTTCATAGCGGCAGTGGCATTAATCTTCCGTTTCTTTAGCTGAAGAAGCTGCTACGGCTTGTTTTTGACAAACGGAGCAGATGCCATGGAAAGTCAACCGGTGGTCTTTGACCTGAAACTTCCATTGGCTTTCTACGATTTTCTCTACTTCTTCTAAAAGATCTTCTTCAATCTCTTCTACAGACCCGCACTCGATGCAAACTAAGTGGTGGTGAAAATGTTCTGCGCCTTCTTTTCTTAAGTCATAACGGGAAACGCCATCCCCAAAATTGATTTTATCGACGACTTTAAGTTCGGAAAGTAGTTCTAGAGTTCGATAGACAGTTGCTAGACCGATCTCTGGTGCTTTCTCTTTTACGAGGAGGTAAACATCTTCCGCACTTAAGTGGTCTTCTTCGTTTTCTAACAATACTCGGACAGTGGCTTCCCGCTGGGGTGTAAGCTTATAACTCTGGGAATGCAGCTGTTTTTTAATCCTATCTATACGATGTTCCATGCTTCGTCCCTCCCTCGTAATACCAACTTTATTATAATCAGAGACAGAACGAGTGTCAAATTATAATTATTATAAAGTGTTAACAATAATCATTATTAATTAGTGTAGATTATTCATAGATCCACTTCAAGACATATTCCAAAATTGTATTGGAAATAAACACTTCTATGATCGAAGACATCATTAAAACCGCAAGCAATACCCCGAAAAGTGCACTATACCTGATGAAACCTTTCATGATCGGCTGATGAACCCTGCGAATGAACAATTGTTTACAAAGGGTCAGTGAGAAGATCAGGGCTAAGGAGCCGGCGATTAAATACACTGGAATGATGATCAAGTTTTGTGGTGCTATGGAGACAGAGGAAATCAACAGGCCATACCAGCCCATTTGATTGACTAAAAAACCGACGGAAAAACCAATGACCAAACCTTTGATGAAAAGCAGGACAGTAATGATCGGCATGCCGATAACGGAGATTCCAAGCAAAAACAAGAGAAGCATATACTTTATGTGGTAGAGAATGCTGTCTTTCCATAAAGTCGTTTTTCCTGTTCCACCCATCATGGTCTGTTGTTCAAAGAACTGTTTCAAGTAAAAGAAAAGGTCTTGTTTTTGCACAAAATTCATACTGTTCACAATGACTGCCCCAAACACCATCCCCATAATAAATAAAACAAAAATGAACACAAAAATATTCATGTGGGTTTGTACATCGTTTTTGACCATCCGCATACCCTGTCGCATCATTCTCCACCTTTCTCTTCATCGGTCTATGACCAATCTATGAGAGAAAGGAGAAAAGTAGACCTATTCAAGTGGATTTTCAAAGGACTTTCCCATAACGCCCCCCACCGCCTGCGTCAATATTCAAGCTGCCAAGACGCAGGTCCAATATGGCTTGAGTCACTTTATCAGGGACAACATTCTGCAATTGATTTTCCGGCACATCGTGGATGACTCTCATTTCCGATCCAAACGATTCCAATAGCTTTTCATAGGTTCTCTTGCCGACACCTGGTAGAGAAATCAAGGGAACTTGATAGACATAAGGAGGGCGTTCTCTTTCCTGTGTCGCTCCCTTCAATTCTTGAATTCGCTCAGAAACGCCTTTAACGATTTTAGTAGAGCCGCACGATCCACACCGTTCAGCCGTCTCTTTAGAGGGTGTTAAACAGTGGGCACAGACGGTTTGGTGATACTTGCCCATCTTAGGGCTCATACCAAAATTAGTGGTTACTCTTCTTCCTTTTGCTCCTTGAAGGGACAGACGCAGTTCTTCAAATGTTCTCTCTTGCAACTCTATCAATTGATATTCCCGTGCTAATTTCCCTAAGGAGTGGGCATCTGAGTTCGTCAAATATGTAAAGGAAGAAAGCTCTCCTATTTGATCTGCCATCTTTGTATCGGCACTCAAACCAAGTTCAACAGCATCAATCTTCTCAGGATCCAGAACTTCTTTCAATGTACGCTTGACTCCTTTACCGTATAGACTCTTGAACGGCGTGAACATATGAGCAGGAATGAAGAGTCCCCCATGTTCTTTTACATATTGCTGGAGTTCTCGCGCTGTTCCGTAAAAACGTTGGGAGCTTAGTGATACGTTCTTCATTTTTTTGCTTAACCATTCACTGAAGTTTCTCATATCGGATAAGTAGGGAAAATAACAAAGAAGATGAATCGGTCCTTGACATGAATAATCATAGACTTCGATTTCAGATCCCAGAATGAGCACAGTGTCTTCAAATTGGACGCCGCCATCATCCAATTCTGCAGCTTCTCCTGCTGAAATCAAACTTTCCAATTCATCTTGGACAGCAGGAGACTGTGCATCGATCACTCCAATCATGTCCAAACCCTTTCTGCGACTCGCTTCTTTGAAAATATTCGTCAGCGTCAAGCTCGGGGACCCCGTTATCTTCACAGGTCGACCATTCCAATCCCGGCCAATATGAATATGCAAGTCCACATAATAAGGCGTTAATGTCATCGGGCAGCTCTTAACTTCAAATAAAGAATCGCATAGGCGGTTTTGGCATCATGGATGCGTTGTTCTTTTTCCAATTTCTCAGCTTCTTCCAAAGAAATTTCCAACAGCTCGACAAATTCATCCTCGTCTCCGTCCGGTCGATTTTCCATAGTTTTGATTTTGTCGGTAAAATAAAGATGGACAATTTCGTCAGCGAACCCCGGAGATGTATAAAAAGAGGTCACAAGCTCCAGATCGTCTGAGGTATATCCTGTTTCCTCTTCAAGTTCACGTAGTGCACAAGTTTTCGGATCTTCGCCTGCTTCCAACTTCCCAGCAGGAATTTCGACTAAACTCTTTTCCAGTGGTTTACGGTACTGTTCTACACAAACCAACTTCCCTTCATCCGTTAGAGCGATAACAGCGACAGCACCTGGGTGCTTGATCAATTCCCGTTTAGATGTGTTCCCATCGGGTAAAGTAACACTGTCAATATTCAATTGAACGATTTTACCTTGGTAAATCGTTTCTGTTTCATATGTTTTTTCTTCGAACTTTTTCAATAATCTCATCCTCTCCAGTTTTTCTATCGCCATTTTATCATAGGAGTGGATGAGACTTGGAGTATTTCGTTACACTTGTCTAAGAAAGGATGATTTCATGAACAAACGTCAATTAGGAAATTCAGATCTTTATTTATCAGAAGTCAGTTTAGGATGCATGTCTTTAGGTACCGATCACCAAAAAGCGAAAAAAATTATCGACCGGGCACTTGATGCCGGTATCAACTACCTGGACACCGCAGATCTTTATGATTTCGGAGAAAACGAGAAAATCGTAGGTGAAGCAATCAAAGGACGACGTGATGAAATTTTAATTGGCTCCAAGGTCGGAAATAATTTCACACCAGGTCAGGATGATTGGACATGGGATCCTTCTAAACAACATATTAAACAAGGGCTGAAAGATAGTCTGAAGCGCATGAGGATCGATTATATCGATCTGTATCAGCTGCATGGCGGGACCATCGATGATCCTATCGATGAAAGCATAGAAGCTTTCGAAGAGTTGAAACAAGAAGGATTGATTCGTGAATACGGAATTTCCTCCATACGCCCGAATGTCATCAAAGAATATGTAAAAAAATCGAACATCGTAAGTGTTATGATGCAATACAATGCGCTTGACCGCCGTCCTGAAGAAGAAATCCTCCAACTTCTTGCAGACAATGACATCAACGTGCTTGCACGTGGACCTCTGGCAAAAGGAATGCTCTCTTCTAAAGGCCACCAAAAAGCAGAAGATAAAGCAAAAGATGGTTTCTTAGAATATAGCCAAGAAGAAGTGCTCGCCATCACGAAGAAATGGCAGGATTACGTTGACGATGAACGTACAGCACAAGCATTAGCACTCCAATATGTACTGCACAACCCAACCGTCGCCACAGCCGTATTCGGAGCAAGTTCAATTGGACAATTAGAAGAAAACTTAAGTTACCTGGAAGCAAAACCTCTCACAGAACAAACATTCAAAGAACTGCAAAAAGTGACCAAAGCCATCACCTATCAAAAACACCGTGTGTAATATCAAAAGCGGAAGGGCCCTGGGAGACGCGACAAGCATAAGACAAGCGACGGAGGGAAGCGCCCTTCCTTCCCACCGTTGATTGACTTATGACCTCGAGCGGCTGGGACCTGGAGCTGGATGTCACCAAAAGCGCAAGGGCCCTGGGAGACGCGACAAGCATAAGACGAGCGACGGAGGGAAGCGCCTTCCTTCCCACCGTTGATTGACTTATGACCTCGAGCGGCTGGGGCCTGGGGCTGGATGTCATCAAAAGCGCAAGGGCCCTGGGAGACGCGACAAGCATAAGACGAGCGACGGCGGGAAGCGCCCTTCCTTCCCACCGTTGATTGACTTATGACCTCGAGCGGCTGGGGCCTGGAGCTGGATGTCATCAAAAGCGCAAGGGCCCCGGAAGACGAGACAAGGATAAGAAGCAGCGGAGGGAAAGAATTCTTTCCCTCCGCTGCTCTATATATTTATGCTCTCGAACCTTTATAAACTAGATGTTTTTCATTTCAGAAAAATAATTTTTTTCACCAAGTATCCCCCAGCACACGCAGCCAATTTTTGTGTGAAATTTTATCCAGATCCGCCTCCGACCATCCATCATTCTTCAACAGGTTCATTAAACGCGGAACCCCTGTGACATCCTTCAGCTCCTGGGGGACACGGGTGCCGTCGAAATCAGACCCTAATGCAACATGGTCAACGCCGATGCGATCAGCAATATATTGAACATGGCTGGCGATTTCACTTAATGGTGTTTTGTCATTGTTTTTGCCATCGGCAGAAATCATATCCGGATTTATGCTGTAGGTGACGCCGACTACACCGTTCGATTTCCCAATAGCGTCGAGCTGTCGATCAGTCAGATTGCGTGTCACTGGACAAATACTGTGGGCATTGGAATGGGTAGCGACAAGTGGTGCATTACTTATCTTTACGACATCCCAGAACCCTTTTTCATTTAAATGGGAGAGATCGATCATTATTCCCAACTTATTACATTCTTTCACCAGTTTTTTTCCAACCTTGGTAAGACCCGGCCCTGTATCAGGTGAATGCGGAAACCGATAAGGAACACCTTCCCCGAAGCGATTTTCCCGACTCCAAACCGGACCGATCGATCGAAGGCCAGCTTCGTAATAGACATGCAAAGCATCGAAATCTTCATCAATACCTTCCGCTCCTTCGATATGTAAGATTCCTGCCATATACTCCCCTTCCAAAGCACTTTCTACATCCTTCAAAGTTCTAGCAGTTTTGAAACGGCCGCCTGACTTTTTTTCCAATTGCAGGAAACGGTTGATCATTTTGTTCGTATATTGATAGGCATATGAATCATCAAGCTTGGGTGGAAACGGTTTTTCATATCCTTTTGGCGTAGCATAAACGACAGGTGTTGGATCTGTACTAGGATTCGGGCAAAAAACAGCAAAAAATCCAGCGGCGAATCCACCTTTCTTGGCCCTCGGCCAATCCAGGTGTCCCTGTTTCGACCCTTCAAAAAATTCTTCGACCCCTTTATCGAGTCGTAATAATGTATCATTATGACCATCTATGAATTTATAACTCATTTTATCATCCTCCTTAAGCTTACATTCAACCCTTCACAATAGAACTCCTTTTTTACATCTGGAGTCGGATGAAAAATATCCCTATTCACATTATACTAGGATAGAGGAAAAAAATAGAGGTTTTCATATGAAGAGTACTAAAAGTATCAATTGGGATTTAGAGCGATTATTTCCTGGAGGAAAACGATCTACCGAGCTGCATGAGAGAATCGGTGATCTTTTCAAACAAATCAAGGAAACCCGTCATCATATAGAATCCTCATCATCAACTTTATCCGAAATCACCCCCCTTATTTACCAGGTGCAGGAGATACATACAGATATATTTGAAATTGACGAATATGTCATCTGTCTGTTTTCTGAAAATGTACAGGACTCTGCCACATTGGGCTTACAAGATCGCATTAGTCAATTGAAAGCTTTTCTGAATACACTTTCTCTTGAATTTGAACAGTTCCTGGCTGAAATGGATGAGATGGTTTGGCAAGAGCTGGTTGATCATCCTGAAGTAGATGGAATCGAAACCTTCCTAATTGAACGTAGACAAAAAGCTGCCAACCAGTTAGATTCCCGAATAGAAAAGGTCATACATTCGCTATCTGTAGATGGTTTTGCCGGATGGGAAGACCATTATGAACAGGAATTTTCCCGGTTGAGAGTCCCCGTTGAAAAAGAAGGATTTACCGAAAATGTCCCTTTTGATACAGCATTCATGCAGGCGATGCTTTCAGATAATCGGTCAGTCCGACAACAAACAACCAAAAAAATGCTCTATGTGTGTAAAGATAATGAAGAACGATTCGCTTCTATATTCAATCATTTTGCCGGCTATCGAATGAACTCTACCGGCTGCGACAATGTTCGAATCCTATAAAGGAGATGTATGAGCAAAATCGAATCAGTGAGCTATCAGTGACAAGTATGATGAGTGCAATACACTCTAATAAATCATTGCTTCACCAATTTCTAAAAAGAAAAGCAGAAATTATCGGTACTGAAAAGTTGAACTGGTATGATATTTATGCACCGACATTTCCTGCTACAACTTCTCTTTCATATGATCAAGCTGCTGACATCATTATTCAACAATTTCATCAATATAGCGAGAAATTAGGAAAGTTTGCAGAAACTGCTTTTAATGATGGATGGATAGATGCAGTTCCAAAGGAGCATAAACGGCACGGTGCCTTTTGCGCTTCCATGCCGAACGCAAAAGAGAGTCGTGTCCTACTTTCATTTCAGGGTCATTATCAGGATGTTGTAACGATGGCTCACGAACTCGGACATGCCTATCATAACTTCATTCTTCATGAACAGCCTGGATTCGCTCAACATCCTGGTACGGGACTGGCGGAAACAGCCTCGACGTTTGCCGAAAAGGAAGCTCAGCGTACGCCCATGGAAAGCGAGTAATTTCCCGGAACTCAAAACGCTACCTAGAACAATGGAAACAGTCGAGATATATGGGGTGCGATTCTAAATGATGGAGATATAAATCGTCATAGAAATTTACCAGAACCAAAACAAGAAAACGCTTGGTGATTAACTCCAAGCGTTTTCTTGTTCAATTATATGCTTTTCATGTTCTCACCGTTTTATCTTTAAATGACCTGACCATGGCACGAATTTGTCCTCTATGATTGATTTCATCTTCTAACACATGGAACCAAAGGTAATATTGATTGTATTTCTTTCCGTTCGGCCATTCACGTTCCTCATAGAGCCATTCATCATCTTTTTCTTTCAACAGCTCAAGAGTTTGATCTCTCGTTGATTCCAATACATCAAGATAATCATCAACGGATGAAGAATTAATCGTTTCATTCGCTTTTTGACCTAATTCCAGAGCGATCCCCCATACCGCGACTTCATCTTCCGTCAAATCCCTGTTTTCAAAACTGATTTGCTGATGGACGTATTCAATGCTTGCCATGTGTGAGAGAAGAGCCCCGATGGAATTCCCACCCGGTTTGCTGTAATCAAGTTCTTCTTCTGTTAAATCTGCTACTTCTTGAATCGTAACTGCCCGCACATGTTCGAGCATAAATACGAGTTCACCGATTTTGTCCGTAAACCCTTTTTCAGGATGAACTTGATAAGTAATCACTAAACTTCCCCCTTTTTTTATTGCAAAATGGCTGATATTGAGACGAAATCTCTTAAAAATATCACGCCTACTCTTCCCTATTCGACACAAATGCTGCTTCACCTGCTTCAAAACCTTGTCATCATCGAATTTTGTAGATATTTTTGTTGTTTAATTCTGTTTAAATGACGGTATATGCTAAGTAATAACAAAACAGTTCTGTTTGTTCGTCAAATGCTAGCAAGCCCAATCTTATTTTAGGAGGAGAAAAATAATGAATATCAAAGTGGCCATCTGGAGCAAATTGACAAACAAAGACAAGATGATTCTATTAAAAGCTGTCAGCCAACATTCTCTTACAAAAAAAGTTGCGTAATACTACTAAATCTCCTATCAATTTTATCTTCCATCCATCCTTGAAGTTGGTAACTGATACCCTAACATCCCCCCATAATTCGCTATGACAAAACCTGCATCTGCAGGTTTTTTGTATTCCTTTCTCAAAGCTTGGAAAGTTATCGCAATCCCCTTCAACCAGCTGCATATACCTCTTACTAAGAGACATAGCTGATACTTGGTTTTAAGAGGGGGAGAAAAATGAAGATAGCTATTTTTACAGACACTTTTGTTCCACAAGTCAACGGGGTGGCACGAACATTGAAGAGGTTGACGGATTTCTTTGACAAGAATCAGATTTCTTACCGAGTGTTTGCTCCATCCACTAAAACCACTCTTCCCCAGTCAGCTTCGGTTCATCGATTAAAGAGCGTGCCTTTCTGGCTTTATCCAGAACACCGTCTTGCCTTTCCGAATTTATCCCGTATTAAAATGGAGATAGAACGGTTCCAGCCTGATCTTCTACACATCGCCACTCCTTTCAACATCGGTATCACAGGGGTCTATTATGGGAAGAAAATGAATATTCCCCTTGTAGGTTCCTATCATACGCATTTCAATCAGTATTTAGACTATTACAAACTCCCCTTTCTTTCTTCAGGGATGTGGAAATTCATGCGCTGGTTTCATCGACCATTGCAAAAGATATTCGTCCCCTCGCTTTCAACTAAACAGGAGCTTGAGCAGCGTGGTTTTTCCAACGTAAGCTTGTGGAGTCGAGGCGTCGATCATGAACTCTTTCACCCGAATGTGCAAGCAGAATGGGTGAAAAAGAAATTCAATATACAAGCTCGCCATTTATTGATATATGTAGGTCGGTTCGCTCCCGAAAAAGGACTGGATGTGCTAATGGAGTCAGCAAAATCTCTTCCTGCACGGATAAGTGAAAAGGTGCATTGGCTCATGGTCGGAAATGGACCGATGTATGAAAAGCTCCGTCAAAATGCGCCACAAAATATGACATTCACCGGATATCTTGACGGTAGGATGCTCACCCAAATGTATGCGAGTTCTTCTTTGTTCGTCTTCCCTTCCCAGACAGAAACGTTTGGAAACGTCGTCCTTGAGGCACTTGCATGTGGAACCCCTGCTATTGTGGCTAGGGCTGGAGGCGTGCAGGAAATCGTCACAGAAAACCACACGGGCGTGTTTTGCGAACCTGGGAATCCTGATGATTTTGTACAGGCTATTTCTCAATTAATTGAGGATCCTCAGCGCCTCTGCCGCATGAGTAAAGCTGCGAGAAATTATGCATTACTGCAGACTTGGGACCAAGTGTTTACAAGCCTGTTAAATGATTACGAGGAAGCCATCCATTCTTTCCACCATCCCCAAGGTTTTTGATTTTTTTTTATGAACATGGAGTGTGCTTTACACACTTACAATTTACATAATATTATTATTGTAAATTGTAAAGCTTAATTGTTGTTTCCTCCTGCTTTACAAGCGTATAATGTTAGATTAGTTGATTCATAGGAGGAAAACGTGATGACTATACAACCTTATAACAAAGTACTTATGGCAGCCCTTTTACTTGCGGGCTCCTTTATAACAATACTGAATCAGACACTGATGATCACGGCTATACCTCCGATTATGGAGGAAATGAACGTTTCAGCCAACTCCGCCCAATGGCTGACGACAGTCTTTATGTTAGTCAACGGCATCATGATACCTGTCAGTGCATTTTTAATTGAACGGTTTACGACCCGGCAATTATTTTTATCCGCCATGGGAATTTTTGCAGTTGGAACGGTTTTAGGTGGAATCGCTCCCAATTTCCCTTCTCTGTTAATCGGTCGTGTCGTACAGTCAGCGGGTGCTGGTGTCATGCTTCCGTTGATGCAGACAGTTTTTCTTATGATTTTTCCAGTTAATAAAAGAGGGACAGCCATGGGATACATCGGTCTTGTCATCTCCTTCGCCCCTGCGATCGGTCCTGCTCTATCCGGGTGGATTACAGAGGATTATTCATGGAGATTTTTATTTTGGTTAGTTCTCCCTTTAGCGCTTTCAATTATGGTATTAGCCCATTTCATTCTCAGAAACGTAACAGAGCTCTCCTATCCTAAAGTCGATCCGATTTCCATCATTCTGTCTTCTGTCGGATTCGGTGGGCTGTTATATGGTTTCACCCTTGCCGGAAACCAGGGCTGGGCAAGTACTGACACGATCACTGTATTATTCATCGGATGTATCACCTTAACCATTTTCATATTACGGCAGTTGCGTATGCGCCATCCGATGCTTGAATTCCGTGTTTTCAAATACCCCATATTTGCAATTACAACCATAATTGCTATGATCACCTTTTTAGGTCTGATTGGGGCGGAGACTTTAATTCCTTTATATATGCAGAACATGAGGGAATTTTCCGCATTTGAATCTGGCCTTGCATTACTCCCTGGTGCGGTTATTACAGCATTCATGTCACCCATTACAGGGAGGATCTTTGACAAAATAGGAGCTCGTCTCTTGGCCACTGTAGGCCTCATCATCATTACGGGGGCGTCACTTGCATTTTCCTTTTTGGATATTGAAACGACATTCACAAGTATCACGGTCTTATACGCCATTCGGATGTTCGGTCTTTCAATGGTGATGATGCCTGTCACTACAGCAGGACTCAACCAGTTACCTAAGAAATTGATCCCACATGGTGCTGCGATGAGCAATACAATGCGGATGGTAGCAGCATCTGTCGGTACGGCCATATTAGTAACCGTCATGACAACCACCGCTCAAAACGCCGAGAGTAACAGTGCCATCGCCCACCCTGACATTCACGGCGTAAATATTGCGTTCTTTGTCGTTACCGCTATATCATTGGTTGGAATTTTCCTTGCATTTTTTGTTAGACGCACCTATCCGCCGGATGAGCAAGAAGAAAAACAGAGCGAAGAAGAAGTACAAAAAGCTGAATAAAACTAATAGCTGCGGCAAATATACCGCAGCTTTTTTTGAAACCTTTTCCATTTTCTGTTCGTATTTTATAGAGTAGAGGAGGGAGAATCCATGCCGATTTGTCAAAGTTGTGGAAATAAATGGTCCTGGAAACAGTCCGTTAAAAGTTTGTTCCGCTTCAGCCGAAAAATGAAATGCCCTTATTGCGGGGAGATGCAATACCAAAGCCAGGATTCGATGAAGAAAGGGTCCCTTGTTGCTTTGATCCCAATAATCCTTGCACCAATCATCACAATGGTCGCACAATTATTTTTTTCACTTGAACCCTTGTTTGGATTCGTCTTAATGATTTATGTCCTGTTGATGGGGCTGTTTTTTTCGATCACCCCATTTGTATTACGGTTATCAAATAAGGAAGAACCTTTATGGTAATCTTTCATGCACCAGGTCAGGCGCTGATTTCTTAAACAAAAGGCTTTGTAAGTTTACTATTGATATTTATAAAGAAATTTAACTTCCATATATTTGGAAGTTAAATTTCTTTATATAACCTCTACAACGATACTTTCATATAATTCGTCGTCAATATACACGAGGATTGCCCATATCCCTGCAGATGGAAATTTTAACCTGGATGGCATATTCACGCTATGAGGGCTTACCTCCGCCTCCTTATAAAAGTTACTTGGACCAGAAATTATATCAACAGGTTCCATCGTTCCTTTTTTTATGGCTTTTACTTCTACTGGTTTATCATAGATACTTTCTTTTCCGAAATAAAACCAAAAGTATTTCTGGCTATCTCTCGCTTTAATTGGAAACGTACCAGTAAAGCCAACCGTGTCTTTGTTTCCTACAATCTCATAAGAACCTTCTTCGCCATTTTCATATTCAACCGAATGGTTAAAAGTTGAAGACAACTCCCAGTTATCTTCAGCCCCTACCTTTTGAACATCATTTGAGCTTTCTTGTACTTCATTTTCTTTCTTTGATTCATTCAATTCATTCGAAGTCTCATCATTTGGATTAGATGTACATGCGACCAATGCTCCTACTGTCATAAGTAGAGACAAAGCTATGATATGTTTTTTCAACCAGAACACTCCCTTTCATATGTAAGGCGAGTACTCACGACTTCATTTCTTTTTGCTTCTTCAAACAACCTGTTCCTTAGTTAAAAAAGAAGTAATGTTTATTCCTTAAACTTAGATAACCTAAGTGTATCATAAGATTCTACACTTGGAATTAAATTTCCATTTACTTTCATATCATTCATTGCGACTTCATCCAACTGATGATGAATGCTTTCTATTGCCTGAAACCAGGTCGGATAATTGTTTTAAATACTTAGTTCCATGCCGTTAAACCGTTATATCCATTTTCTCAGCCTTAGGTGGTAGTTATTGACGTTCTGGATGTGATAAAGTCCTTTTGTTTGGATTTTCCAGTCATATTTGCTTAAATTAAAAATGGGTCGATTAAAAAAAGCAATTAGATAAAGCAGTCGTGCATAAGCTTTAAAACGAGAATGTGTTGTGCATCGTAGGTTGGCGTGCCTTTAAAACGTATGCGTTTGATAATGGTATTTATCAACACTAATCTTAAACAGAGACAAACTAAAAAGCTTCCCATAAAGGGAGGCAACTGAAGAACTGCAACTTTTTGAGTTATTCATCAAATAAAGAAGCAGAGTTGGACGATTTTTCGATCAACTCTGCTTCTTTTCAATACATGAAAATCACTCTATTTAGATAGGTCACTGTTGATTCCACGATGAGCGTTCGGTGGTGACGCCTGCGGGAACAGCGCGAGCCGAAGATCCACTTGGTCAAGTGATCTTCTTGACCAAGTTAGCTGAGGCCGTGCCCGCGGCAAGCACCCACCGACAAGCGATTCGTGAGAAGCAACAATAAACTTTAACAGCTCCTCTAGATTGAAAAAGGTTCTTCAGTAGAATCCAGAAAGGAGAGCGTTTTTATGAAAATAAAGATTCTGTGCTATATAGTTCAAGATCGATTTCTGTTTTTTGTGCTCTTGCAAGCTTAGCTACTTCTCGCCCTACATAGGGACCACTTGTAAGGCCGGAGGCGCCGAGTCCATTCGCCACGAGAACATTGTCCAACCCCGCTACCCTTCCGATGACAGGAAGGGACCCCGGAGTGAACGGACGAAAACCGACCTTCGTTTCGATATAGCTCGCATCCGCAAGCCCCGGGGCGACTCTCAACGCTTTATCCATCAATTGGTGAACAGACCCCATCGTGACCCGGTCGTCTGACAGGTCTCCTTCTTCTTTTGTTGCGCCAACGACGATCTTCCCTTTACCAAAGGTAAGCATATAGTGGTTGAACGGTGGCAGCATGACAGGCCATTGGCTGGTATCTACGCCATCCATTTGTAAATGAAGAATCTGTGCTTTCTCAAAGGATACATTTGTATTCAATCCGAGAGGGGCAAATAGCTCATTCGTCCAAGCACCGTTCGTTACAATCACTTGATCTGAGTGATATTCAACTTCATTCACGACCACTCCATGGACCGCTTCGTTCTTATATAAAAAACGGGCACTGCCTTCGATCAACTCTGCTCCGTTTTTTTGAGCCACATTTAATAGTGATTGGGCAACAGCCCCGCCATTCACTCTGGCTGCACCTCCGATATGTACAGCTCCATATTGATCAGAGACAGGCGGAAAAAGACTCTTGGTTTTTTCCGGAGACAGTTTCCTGATTACACCCATCTCAGGGGCATCCGCTTTTCTTTTTAAAGCCACTTCCATTTTCCGGTCCAATTTTTCTTCTGTATCAAAGATGTTGATGGCTCCGACCTGGTCATAGCCGGTGTCCCTTTCACCGTTTCGCTCTAATTCCTCGATAAGCTGCGGGTAATACTTCGCTCCACGCAGAACCAGCTGATACCATGCTTTATTGCTGCGGTTCGTCAGCCATGGGCAAACGATCCCCGCGGCATTACGTGTGGCCTGGGCGGGCTCCTGTCTGTCAATTAGGACGACTTGCTCTCCTGCTTTAGTTAGGTGATAAGCTGTCGATGCACCGAGAATCCCCGCTCCAATAATGATATGTTTCATAGTTTGCGACACCTTTATATTTCTGACTTTTAGACTGTTGATATTTTATCGGAGAATGAGAATGGAAACAACAATGAGTCAAAATGCGATTCTGTCTTTGTACAGCTTCATCATATGCCTATTATGCTCATCTGCGCCATCAACATTTCCGCTTTTGAAAACAGGGGCGTCGATCCCGTCTTCCCAGAAAGCTTCAATCACCTTTGTCATCAAATCGTGCAATAAGGCCGTCCCCACTACCGAAGATAACGGAGAAAAATGTGTCTCCAACCCTTCTCGCGCTTCTATCGCATCACCTACAGGGACCTTAGTATCCATTACAAAATCAACAACCGCTTCCAGACGTTTCTGCGACGGATGTTTAGAAACCTGGGTAGCTGAATATTCAAGGGATTGGACAGAGATGACCATGGCACCTTGTGCTTTTCCGTATAATGCTACATCTATCGGTGCGGGATTCCGGCCGGATGTCGAGAGAACGATAACGACATCTTCTTCCCTGATATCCTCTTTAGCCAGATAGGGATAGACAAAGCCTGCCGTCCTTTCATTCAATGTAGATTGATAAGCGCCTTGATGCAGCATCAAAGGCTCTATCAAAATCGGCCGAACGGGAACAAGACCTCCTGCTCGGTAATAGACATCTTGAGCAAGTAAACTTGAATGGCCACACCCGAACAGGTGGATGATTCCTCCATCATTCAATCTTCCTGCTACATGCCTGCTGATAGGGCGAATCCCTGAATATTCATCCAGCCTCTTTAAGTGTTGGGTGATTTTTGATAAGTAACTCATGGCATTTCCCCTTAAGAGCGGTGGATTTCACTAATGAATTTATACCTGTCTGCACGGTACGATGATTTTACGACTTCAAATGGTGTTCCATCCTTCAGGAGGCTCGTACGCTCAATGTGCAGGATAGCTGCAGCAGGCACGATATCCAGAAGCTCTGCTTGTTCCTCGTCAGCAATTGTAGCTTCAATCATCTGGGTCGCTTTATGAATCGTATAATCATGATTTTTTTCAATATATTCATAGATTGATCCATAGACATCCTTCTCCTGCATCCCTGGAACTAGAGCTACCGGTATGAACGTGCGTTCCACTGCCATCGGCTGGTGATCGGCATAACGGATTCGATGAATTTCGTAAACTTGCCTTTCATCCTCGAGGGAGAGCTTTCTTTTTATATCACCAGGGGAAGGAATGATCGTGAAATCGAGCAGTTTGCTGCTTGAATCCATTCCTCTTTGTTTCATATCTTCAGTAAAACTTGTCATCCCCTGGAGTGGCTGTTCGATTTTTTTCTCAGCTACAAACGTCCCTTTGCCTTTTTCCCTGTACAAGTAACCTTCATTAACGAGGTTGGTGACAGCCTGTCTTACCGTCATCCGACTGACTTCATATTGCTCACTCAGTTCACGCTCAGAAGGAATGGTTTCTCTTTCAGAATAAATGGCTGAATCAATCTTCTGTTTAATATCTTCTTCAATTTGATAATACATCGGCAGTGGCGATTTTTTATCCAGCATCTGTTTCCCCTTTCATTCCATAAGCTGCTTGATCCATGACCAGTGTAACATGGGGGTGGGCCAACAGGGCTGACGCAGGGAAGTTCACATCCTTTTCCCCTTGCAGCAAACGCTTGATAGCACGAGCTTTTCTTTCTCCGGAAGCAAGCAGTAATATCCGTTTACTCTTTAAGATGGAACGAATCCCCATAGTAATGGCATGGGCCGGTACATCTTCATCCTTGTCAAAAAAACGAGCATTGGCAGCCCTGGTGGATTCAGTCAACTCGACGATATGGGTTTCCCCGTCCATGTCACTTCCTGGCTCATTGAATCCGATATGGCCATTTTCACCGATGCCCAGCAGTTGCAAATCTGGAGGGCCGATTGCCTCAATCAATGCTTCGTATCGTCTGCACTCTTCTTCCAGGTCATCTGGCCGGCCATCAGGTATATGAGTGCGCGTTTCTGAAATATTAATGGCATCGAACAGTTCTCTTTTCATGAACTGGCGATAACTTTGAGGATGAGAAGAGTCCAGGCCGATATATTCGTCTAAATTCAGTGTCGAAACATGCGTGAAGTCGATTTTCCCATTCCCATTAGCCTGAACAAGTTCACGATAGGTTCCGAGCGGAGTGCCTCCCGTGGCAAGTCCTAGCACAGACTCAGGGTTCATATGGACTTGTTCAACGATTATGTCGCACGCACGCTGGCTCAGCTGTTCATAATCATTAACGATTATCACTTCCATCTTAATTCCTCCCATCAAAAGCGATCGTACCACTACAAATAGTCATCATGACCTGTGCTTTTTCATCTAGTAACACTAGGTCGGCGTCTTTCCCCGTGGCTATTATGCCTTTACGATCGAGCAATCCTGTTTGTTCTGCTGCATTGGTTGAAGTAATTCTCACAAATTCCTGCCAGCCAAGTCCCATTGCTGTTTTCATATTGAAAGCCGCTTCTTCTAACCTAAGGATACTGCCAGCAAGGGTTCCATCGGACAATCGTGCTTCTTTCCCTTCAACCTCGACGGGCTGGCCTCCAAGATCATAAGTTCCCTCAGGGAGACACTTCGCACGCATAGCATCCGTGATCAATACCGTCCGTTCAGAGCCGATCAACTGATAAGCTGTTTCGACAGCCTTCTGATGAACATGAATATGATCAACAATCATCTCTACCTTCAGCTTCTTGTTATTAAATGCAGCACCGACTATACCGGGCTCCCGATGATGGAACCCGCTCATTTGATTGAAAAGATGAGTGACATGACTCGCTCCATGATCGACAGCTCTGTTTGCTTCATCAAAAGTTGCCGCGCTATGACCGATGGAAGCGGTCACCCCCTGATCTGATAGATGACTGAAAAATTCATAACCACCTTCGACTTCCGGAGCGGCTGTCACTAAACGAATCTGATTTCCACTCTCCTGTTGCCACTCATCGAATTGTTGCGCAGAAGGCAGCAGAATATGGCCATGCGGCTGGGCACCAGCTTTCTCCTTTGATATGAACGGACCTTCCAGGTGAACACCTAACACTTCAGCTTTTCCTGGTTGCTTTTGTTTGTCCATATAGTCGCCGATGTTTTTGACAGCCGCTGAAATTGCCTCGACAGATTGAGTCATCGTTGTTGCAAGAAAGCTTGTCGTCCCTTCTTGCGGTAGTTTTGCTGCCATTCCATCCAGAGCTTCTGTTGTTGCGTCCATTACATCATAACCATTAGCCCCGTGGATGTGCACATCAATAAAACCAGGTACAAGCGTCATTCCTTTTCCATCGATAAGTTCAGCTGCCTGTTTAGAAGGGGCTTGTAAAATAGCATGGATTTTTCCATCTTTGATTTGAACCGTACCTGATGGAATCGTCTTTGATTCTGCTATGATCTGGACATTTGTGATTTCCAAAATCTCTTCCATCTTATTTGCCTCCTTCTATTATTTGATTGTCACAATGCCTGTCTCTCCAAGTTTCACGTTCCCTTTTTTATGAACCTGAACCGTCTCGCTTTCTAAATTCGTAAAAATTACCGGTGTTATGATTGAAGGTGCTTCTGCAGCTACCTTCTCTAAGTCCACACGTAATAACGGGTCACCTTTCTTCACTTGCTGACCAGAATCGACGAGACTTTCAAAACCATTTCCCTCCAGCTTCACAGTATCAAGTCCAACATGGATCAACACTTCCAAGCCAAGATCATTTTCGATCCCGATCGCGTGTTTCGTAGGAAAAACATTGACGATTTTTCCATCAATAGGAGAATGGAAGACATCACCTGATGGGTTCACTGCAAATCCTTGTCCCATCATCCCTTCAGCAAACACTTGATCAGGGACTTCTTCAAGAGGTATGATTTCTCCTTCTACCGGCATAGCGAACTCATCAGCGGTTAAAGTTTTCAAGTTTTCATCATCTTCTGCTTTTTCCGCCTTTTCCTCTGACTCAGGTGCCTGTGTTGGAATACCATGCTCCATTTGGTTTTTCATCGCTGTAGCTAAAAACTCCACAGTCGTACCGACAACCACCTGTAAATTGTTCTTTCCAACTTTCATGACTCCTCTTGAACCGAGACGTTTCAATGCTCTTTCATCCGCATTGTCACGGTTTTCCATTTGCAGCCGCAATCTTGTCGTACAATAATCGAGTGATTTAATATTCTCGCTTCCTCCAAGTGCTTGAAGGTATTTAGTTGCTTTAGCTTCATATCCACTACTAGCTTCAGTCGTTTCCTCTTCTGCGAGCTCATCATCATCTTCACGCCCAGGTGTTTTCAAGTCCAATTTAACGATTAGGAAATAGAAAACAACAAAATAAATCACACCCATGACTAGGCCGATTACAAGTAATAGCAGAGGGTTTTGGGCGATATTAAAGTTCAAAACATAGTCGATCAACCCTGCTGAGAACCCGAAACCGTGCCGGACATCTAACATGAAGGCAAGAACCATCGCGACTCCAGTAAGTATTGAGTGAACAACATAAAGGAGTGGTGACAAGAACATGAATGAGAATTCAATCGGTTCAGTCACTCCTGTAATGAAAGAAGTCAAAGCAATACTGAGCAGCATCCCGCCGACGGCAGCTTTCCGATGCTTTTTCGCTGCCATATACATGGCTAGACATGCAGCAGGAAGACCGAACATCATGATCGGGAAGAACCCTGCTAAGAAGTACCCGGCATTTGGATCTCCGTTCAAGAAGCGATTGATTTCTCCTCGGACAACTTCATCACTAGCTGTTGTAAATGATCCAAAGTCAAACCAGATGAAAGCATTGATCACATGGTGCAAGCCGACAGGAATCAATAGACGGTTCAAAACACCATAAACACCGACACCTAATTCTCCGGCATTCAAAATCCAACTGGTCGTTGCATCAAGAGCATACTGTGGATATACCCATAAATATCCAAGCACGAAAGCTAAAACTACCATCGCCCCTGATGTTACGATTGGTACGAACCGTTTCCCTCCGAAAAAGGACAGGAATTCGGGGAATTTCACATCATGAAAGCGGTTGTAAAGCATCCCGGCAACAACTCCGGCAAGGACCCCTGCGAACACCCCCATTTCGACTTCGTCATTGATGGATTCGATTCCATTCGTCAGTACCAGATACCCAATGGCACCTGCGAGAGCCGCTGCCCCGCTGCCATCTTTAGCAAATCCCATAGCAATACCAATGGCGAAAATAAGAGCCAAATTCTCTAATATTCCGTTACCCGCTGCTGTCATGAATGGGATATCCAGCATATCCTCCATCCCAAGCCTGACCAATAACGCTGCAGCTGGTAAGGTTGCAATCGGGAACATCAAGGACTTCCCGATTTTCTGTAAAAAGTTCAGCATGTTGTACATCCTCCTTATGTCTTTAAATCCTTCACAAATGAAAACGTTTTATCACATACAATTTATCATCTATTAATATAGTCGTCTATACCAGTAAGACGAAAAGTTGTAACTTATTCACCTAGGGTACTCAAAAAAGTCATATTTAAGCACGAATCGATAACTTAAGTGCAGCCATTGTAAATGGACTGCACCTTGAGGAAAATTCCTTTATACTTCATTTTTTACATAGGTTTGTGCTAAATAATCATGGATCGCTTTTCGATCTTTAAGGACACCTATCATAGCTGCACTGATCAATGTGGTAATACCAAAAGTAAGATAGCCGAGCAGGAACTTCCCAACAACTTCACGGACGAACATTTGTAAAAGAGTGACTGGTCTGTCCCCTTCCTTTCTGATTCTGATTGTAAAAATCCTTTTTCCTATAACATAGCCACCCCAAAGAACGGGGATTATTGTCAAATAGCATGTATAAATGATGTCCCACCCCCAACCTTCCGTCAATTGGTAACTCCATTCCCCTTGGTACAAAGACCATAGAAGTGTGACTGGGAAAGCGATGAGAAAACCATCTAATAGAAAAGCGCCCAAACGCAGCCAGAATCCTGCACGCTCCACAATCCCCACCTCCTTTCATCCATTTTACTATTATGTATACAGTCCTATCGTTGACCACATGAGCTCCAACATGCTGCTGGCTTTCAAAGACTTGCAAGGCTAATATCGGCCTGTTTTTAAAAATTCAAGCTCTTCCAGACACCACCCCCGCCTTTATCTCCTGACAGACATCATATGGGCCTTCCCCATATAAATCATGACCGGTCTCATGCAAATCTACCACCGTCAATAAGGCATATTTGGAAAAACGTTCACATTCCTTTCTTCTTATTTTGTTCATCATATCCGGTTCTGTACTCCTGAGCAGAAGGACCGGTCGGGTCAATTCCTTCAAACTATCGGAAGAAGGTTCATCATAGAAAGCTTTCACGAGAGATAATGCTGTACTATGGTCTACTCTTAAACGAACGTTGCCATCTTCCAACATCATCGTATCTTTGGAAAGTTCAATTCTCTTACTGTTGAACCCCGCTTCTTTCAATTTGCTTTCATAGTCAAGCCAGGATCAAAATACGTATGTGCGAATATGTTTGTCCGTCACCTCTAACTCTTCAGCTAGAGAATAATCGGGATACGCGCTGCCTCTCATATAACCACCATCTAATAAAACAACTGTTTGTACTGCCTCCGGATATGTCTTGCAGTAAGCAAGAGCAAGATCTCCTCCGATCGAATGACCGATAATATGACAGGAATCAATCCGCAGTTCAATCACTATTTCATGCAGCCATCCCGTATATTCATTTATTGCCCCTTCTAACCTCGGAGAAAATCCGTGCCCAGGCATATCCACCAGGATTAGTTGATAGTCTTCTCTAAGATATTCGAGCACTTCAAAAAACTGGATCCTGTGCTGCCTAACCCATGAAGAAAAAGTAAAGCAGGACGGTTTCTTTGCCCTGCTTTATAGACATGAACAGAGGAACCATCCTCCAATTTCAATGTTCTTTGTTTCATTCTGATCGGCCTTTCTGTTGATGATTTTCTATAAAATCTGTTATGTACGCTTAGAAATGGTACCCTGCAGCTCCCACACAGTATGAATCCTCTTTAAAAGGGTTCCTCGAGACCTTGTGCTCTTTTAAGGGAGGAAATCGCTCCCTGGTGAAGCCCTTCATGCCCTGAAGTAGCTTCCAAAGCAGCCACAGTTTTTTTTTCTTACAAAAAGCATTTGTTGAAACAGACTTTCTTCTCTCATTTCCATCACTCCTGTATAATAATCAAAATTATCAGAATTATCCATCCGTTTCATCATAACATGAATCATTTCCGTCAAATATGTTAATCTGGATTTGGTTATAGAGAGGAGGAAGACTATGAACCAACAATTTAAAATCGGTATTGCCTTGATTGCCAGCTTTTTGTTATTGATGGTCGGTGTTTATCGGATTTTTACAGGGCAATTGGATGATTTACCTCTTTTTGTCGCGTACATATTCGCTGTTTCCGGTTTAATCGGAGTGATTACAAATGGATGGAAGTGGAAGAATGGGGACAGTTAATTTACCACCTTTAATAATTCTGGCCAATAGTTAAAGACGCCATCTCTTGATGACGCCTCCCGCTTAAAATGTATTGTATACTTCAGCGCATTCTGATTCTGTCGGTGTAAAAAAACAGTGACTTTTGTACCTTCCTGAATTCCACTGCCCAAACCATTGAGCGGGGCAGTTCCCTTCAGGCCGGAAAAACCAGAGGGCATAACTCGCTGGATGGTACCTCCCGCCATTGATTGCTTTTTGAGCAAGACGGATCTCCATTTCACGGGCCCGCTGATAAAAATATCCCTTCTGAGTGGCTTCAAACCCCCCGGGGCTTTGAAAAACCATCCGCTGGATCGTGTTGATATCCAAAAGTCCAGGCAGCCGACTCTTGTCCGGTTGACGCCGACGTTTCCTACCATCAGCATTCCCAGCTTTCCGTCCCCTTCGGCTTCTGCCCTCATCAATCTGGCCAGGAGCTTCCCCCCAAATCCATTCCTATACCATATATACTCTTAAACACCACTGCTGTGCAAATGAACAAAAGTGGAAGGACCTCAGCTTCGACTATCATACGCAACTTTTGATGTGGCGCTTTTCACCTCCCCAAAGGGCTTTCAAGATTAACATAAAAAAAGAACCTGCTTGTTATAACAAACAGGTCCTGCATTATATTTTCTCATACTCTTTTAAACGCGAATGAATATATTCAACAGTTTCTTTATCTGATGTGGTCGGATAATGGAATTCCTGCTGGTAAGATTCATGGCCTTTTCCAGTAATCAACACCCAATCACCTTTATCACTATTCATGATGGCTTCTTCAACAGCGAGCGTACGGTCCGGGATGATCCGCCCATGTTCTTCACCAGAGCTGCTTTGTAACATTTCCAGTGTCTCTATCATCTGGTCGTAAGGCACTGTGTTAAGGTCATCACAGGTTAAGATGTAAGCATCACTCAGGTGCACAGATGCTTCAAGCATATCTTTCCTTTTTTTCTCATCACGATCACCACGAAAGCCGAAGACATGGGTGATCGAAGCAGCTCCCTGAGAGCCAACTGTTTCAAGGGTGTGAGAAATGCTGTCAGCGGTGTGAGCATAATCGATGACTACAGTGACCTCATTTTCCAAGCGGTACATTTCAAACCTGCCGCATACGCCCTGAAAGCTTTCTAAAGCCGTGTTGATTTTCTCAGGTGTTAGACCAAGCAGGCGTCCTACCGCATATGCCTGTAGAGTATTATATACATTATGAGTACCTTTCAACGGTGATTTTACAGTGACCTCTCTCTTCTCCTCTGAAATGACAGCAGATGAACTTTCAGGAGATATCTGGATGATTTCATAATCACAGGTTTTCCTTCTTCCCACTGTTTCATGGGTGATGCTATCTTCAGTCAATTGCTCCGCAAGTTTTTCTCCCCAATGGTCATCAGTATTAATGACTGCTTCTCCTGTCTCTTTCATCATATAAAAGAGTTTAGATTTTGCTGAGAAATAATTTTCCATTGAAGAATGATAATCCAGGTGGTCCTGATGAAGGTTGGTGAACACACAGTAATCGAATGCAATCCCCTCTAAGCGGTACTGTTCTAAGCCATGTGAAGACACTTCCATAACGACAATATCATCTTTACTTTCTGCAAGCAGCCTTTGTAAAATAGGTGCACTTGGTGTTGTTTGTATACCTGGAACAGCTTGGTCATTGACGATATAGTCAATGGTCCCGAACATGCTGCATGAATAACCGTTTTTCTCACACAAATGTTTAATCAGATGGCTTGTCGTCGTTTTTCCATTCGTCCCTGTTACCCCGATAACGATCTTATCAAAAGAGGGATTTCCGTAAAATTCACTGGCAATCAGACCAAGAGCTTTACGACAATTATCTGTTTGTAAGAAAGGGATGGATAAATGATCGAGTTTCTCTTCGCAAACAATCACAGAAGCTCCATTGGAAATCGCTTCTTCAATATAATTGTGGCCATCCACGCGATAACCACGGACGGCTACAAAAACAAACCCTTCTTTCACTTCACGAGAATCATCGGTCACTCCCGTAAGCTCCTGGTTCAAATCTTTCCTGTTTATTAATTGGTGATCTATGTGTAATATGTCGATTAGTCCTTGAAGTTTCACCGTCAGTGCTCCTTTGATCTGATAATTATGCTGTGTGTCCTTATTTTAAAGGAAATGAAGTCAAAATAGTTGCATGCAGTCAATATGTAAATGAAATTTAATATCTTCTCTAAATCGTGGAAATTCTGAAAGGAACCTTCCTATTTTCTCTCTTCCTTTTAGGCTTCCCTTTTTTCTTTTCTTTTTTCAATTCGTAGGCAACTTGAAAATCTTTCTTCTCTTCCCAGTCAATCGAATAATGATTCACGTATGACTGCAGTTCTTCCATGAGCTCAATCGGCCGGAAAAAAAGAATACGTAAATTGAAGCCTCTTTTCGTCTTTATGTATGCGCCTGGCCTTCCCCACCCTGCATGCTTGAAAATTACCTTATGTATATTTGAGGGTTCGATCTCTTTTACATAAACCACTTTCTTTAAAAGGAGGACACGATAGTGGATACTAGCTCCCTTGATTTCCAATTCATAGGAAAGAGTTATAATCATTATGGATAGGAGTGCAAGAACAATGCTTATTGTATGTTGAAAAAATGTTTGGAAATTCGTGAAAATATGCGGCAATAACAAGAAAACAACATAACGAGGTGGTGCTGCTTTATAAACGATTCGATCCCCTCCCTAAAAACGAATTTTACAAGTAGCCATCCATTTTAAAAATTAATGAAACGTCAGACCATCCCATACGTAACAAGTCATATAGGAATTTCCTTCATAAAGCAACTGTTGATTTTTAAAAAAACATTTCAGCTTGTTCTGATAATTGGTGGTAGACATTTTATCCCCTGCCTAATATGCATGGAATCCATTATATCATCCCATAATATGTAATACTTACCAAACTTAAAAAGGAGCTGTTTATAATGAATGATACTGCCAAAAAATATTGGGAAGATTATTGGCAAGGAAAAGAAAAGCCGTCCACCGTTACAGCATGGGCCTTCGGTGTAGAAGCTGACCATTTAGCAAGACTCGTCATGGATGGGGTTAAAACAGCGACTTGTTCGTCAAGAGAGGCTTACAGAATTGAAAGCGAACCTCTCCCCAAGAAAGAAGATCACAGCATTATCTTAAATTCTTCCGACGAACCTGTAGCAATCATCAAAACAACAAATGTCGACATCGTCCCTTTCAATGAAGTATCAGAAGAATTCGCCCGGGCTGAAGGGGAAGGCAATCGTTCTTATCAGTATTGGTGGGACGCACATGTGAAATTCTTTAATGAAGAAGCCGAAGAACTGGGTTATGAGTTTTCAGAAGACATGGATGTCGTATGTGAAAGATTTCAATTAATCCACGTGAACCCTGATTGAAGGACGGTTACAGCTTCCGTCCTTTTTTCAATTTTTGCAGGCAGTGCAGTGCCTGGGTTAACTGCCATACGAATCGATACCCCGATTAAACCAATAATGAAAACAACTATGATTATGATGATTATGGTGCGTAATTTATTTTTACTCATCTACTCTCTCCTTTTCCTTAGGTGTCTTACCCGTTTCACTCTTCACCATAACTTAGGACAATTAATTATTTTGTTGGATAATCTTATTAGATAGGAAGGTCCACGACTTACTCCCTTAAAGCTACTATGAAAGCAGTTGTGGGAAGTCTGTGACTATCGGGGAATATAAAATACAATGGAACTATTGAAGGCATACTCGGGAACTCTGAGTGTAACGGTTGCATGTAAACCAATCTCTGCCAAAGTGATTTTTTCAAGCTATGGTTCCCGTTGTAAAAGAGGTTATATAAACCATCAGGGAAATATAAATTTTAAAAATGAAACTTGAGTGATATTCAATCGTATAAATAAAGTGTTCAGAAATATATTTTATGGTAAAGTTGATTTCTGAGCACCATTAGAAGAAAGGGGTATACATATGAATAAACGAATTGGAGCAAGTATTATAGCAGCATGTATTTTAATCGTGGCGATCGCCTTCCAATTGATTGGCTTTTTCACCACCTCCGGCGAGGAGTCGGACAATGACGCCATGGCTCTCTTTTCTAACAGTGAAAAGCTGGAAGAGAAAGTCGTAGAGCGTGGATCCGGAGGGAACCGGATTGCCCAATTGAATTTGGAAGGGACAATCATCGACAATCCTGGTACCAACCCCAACCCATTCGGGGGCGGAGGTTATCAGCACGATCGATTCATGAAAAAACTGGAAGCCATTAAAAAGGATGATTCGATCAAAGGTTTACACCTCTATGTGAATTCACCTGGTGGCGGAGTGTATGAAAGTGCAGAAATTCACGACAAGCTTTTGGAAATCAAAGAAGCAGGTAAAACCATTTATGTTTCTATGGGGAATATGGCTGCTTCTGGAGGATACTATGTTTCTGCCCCTGCAGACCGTATTTTTGCTGCCAATGACACATTCACCGGTTCTTTAGGTGTCATTATGGAAAGCATCAATTATCAAGAGCTGGCTAACGAATATGGGGTGAAATTCAACACAATTAAAAGTGGTGAGTTCAAGGATATCATGAGTCCTACGAAAGAAATGACCGAAGAGGACCGCGAAATTCTCCAGACACTTGTAGATGAGTCCTATCAGCAGTTCGTAAATGTGATAGTCGAAGGCCGTGACATGTCTGAAGAGCGCGTAAAAGAGCTTGCGGATGGACGGATTTATTCAGGAAAACAAGCTGTAGAGAATGGACTTGTCGATGACATCGGCTTCCGTGAAGATACATTGGCTGCATTAAAAGAAGAAGTCGGTGGGGATCCGCAAGTTTTTGAATATAAAAACAACATTTCATCTTTCTTCAATTTGCCGATGGCTAAAAGCTTCTTGCCGAACAGTGAAATCCGTTACCTTGAGCAATTGATCAGTGAACGCCAAGGACCGACGCTCATGTATATGTACACAGAATAAGGAGGGATCTTGATGGAAACAACAGAGCAGCATCACACAGGCGGTTTACTTTCGTCCATCGTCACTAAACAAAAAGATGACCTCCAGAAACTGATCTATGCAGGTTTCGGTTCCCGCTTTTTAGCGTACATCATCGATTTGATTGTCATATGGAGTGTTAATACAATTGTGACGAGACCATTACTAAGGCTCTTGGGATTAGAGGGTGCGCAACTATGGATTCCGATGTTTAGTGCAGCGAACATTATGACAACCGTTATCTTTTTCCTATACTTCATTCTGATGACTAAGTTTTTCAGAGCCACGTTAGGAAAGATGATCTTAGGTCTATCTGTAGAATCCTTAAAAGGTGAACAGCTGACAAACAGCCAGCTCATCTTCCGTGAATGTATCGGACGATATATCAGCATGGCGCTGGCTGGACTTCCATACCTTGTCGTCGCTTTCACGAAGCGTCACCAGGGCATTCACGACCTTTTTGCTGATACATCAGTAATAAAAAACAAATTCAAGCATTTGAATGAAACAATGGAACAAAATCCAGAGACCATCTAATAACGAAAGCCTGCTTCTTTAATTGGAAGCAGGCTTTTTTATTCAACTTTTACGATCTTGAATTTATTAAGAACTGGTCAGCGGGAGGGATCTTGTTTGCCTGTTCCGTTCTTTTCTCCCTTTTCACGTCTTAAGGCGTTCAAGTCTTTTTTGCTTTTGTTTTTCTTCTTTTCACCCAATGTGATGACCTCCCTTCTTTCATAGTTTGGCTTATGAAAATCAAATCATGTGACAAATGTAAAAAGAACAGAAGCACTACTGAAGTTCAACTGAGAGCTTTGCTTATGTAAGAGAAGATATCCCCGCGCAGTAATAAAAGAGCCGTCTTATTTTGGAAAATTCAGCGGATAAGTTGTAACAGAAACCTTGAATATGGTTGATTCAGCAAGTTAATCGTTATCATTCAGTTACTGTTTACCAATCACAGAAGCGATACGATCGTTGACCACCGCTTCCCATACCCCTTCTGAAATTTCTTCATCAGTCAACCAACGGAAACCATCCTCATTCTCGACCTTGCCGAGAACTACACTCCGATATTGGATTTGTTGAGGCAGATTCAAGGAGCGTCGCTGGCTTTCCGGCGTCCCACGGCTGCCGAGGACTTGAAAAATATGAACAGAATTTTCAGCTTTAGCGACCTCATCAATTACGATCAGTAAAGCTTCCGGAGCAGAACTGTGAATCCAGGCGACCACTATGTCAATCGGTCCATTGTGTTTAACCGTTGTTCGTATTTTTTCACGTAGTTCTTCAGAGTTTTCATAATTAACATAGAGCTTAGTCAACATATCAGCATTAGCCAGCCCCGCTTCCAACCGTTCCATTTTCTCATAGGTTCTAGCGATTACAGATACGTGATCTCCCGCATCTGCCATTCGTGTTGTACATCGTCTCAGCATTCCGGTTCCTCCGATGATCAATGCATGCTTCATTTCTTCCCTCCTCACTTACGTATTGGCTAGCAGCACGACTCCGAACACAAAAACAAACAACAGGAGAAAAGTGACAATAAGCTTTATGAAACCTCTCTTATTCAAAGTGTTATTGTGGGTCTCTTTACGTATGACAAAATAGATCACACCGGAGCCGACGACAAATACAATCGGGAAAAACCACTCCATCCTACCCCTCCATTAATACTTTTTGGATAATACAACCCATGACAAGAATACAGTAGACATATTCAAGGCAATCAATAGCTGCACAACTTCTTCAGCGCTCAAAATCATGATGTTGAATTCCATCAACAACAGTAATAAACTCAGATACCCCATCATGGCAAAGAAAGAATAGAATAAGCCCTTGTAGCGGATCATTTTCATCCGCTCATCTTTTTGTCTGAATTGAGGGTGTAGATAACTCATGGAAAAAGCCAGAATCGCCATGGAAATCATCATATACGTGATCATTGGCGGAGCAGACTTCGCCATCAGGCTCACAAAGATCAAAAAAGCAGCTTGTAATGAAAAAAGACCTCCTGCAATTCCGTAAGTTCTTGGATAATAATCCTTCATTCTTATTCTCCTTCCTCTTCATAAATAAAAATCTCTTCAATTGGTACAAAAAAGGTACGGGCTATTTTAAAAGCCAGTGGCAATGAAGGCGAGTATCTCCCTTTTTCAATAGAAATGACTGTTTGTCTCGACACTTTCAGGATATCTGCCAAGCGGTCTTGAGACATCCCTGCTTCTTTTCGATATTCGAGGAGATTATTTTTCATATACTCCCTCCGTTTCCAAATACAGCATCGTCTGTGTAATTTTTTTCACGCCTGTGCATACTAAAAAAAGAAATTGGATTAAGGGGGGAGCATCATGGTCCGTTCTCCAAAGTTGAATACTGTTGATTTTTTGCAACAGATGCAGAAAATGCCGCACGTAACGATTAAAGAAATGGAGCTGTCCACCCACCTCATACATATTCTCTATATACCAGGGATTACAGATACAAAGAGAATCCAGGGGTCCATCCTTCAACCATTGATGGAATACGATACAAAAGGAAAAGGTTCAGTGACGCATGCATTCTCAGCTGAACCTTTGATTTGTTTAGAGGAAATCGATGATGCTCATCACCATCTTTTAGACGGATTTACATTGCTCATTGAAGGAAAAACCCTCTACGCTATAGATTCAGCGAAATTTTCATATCGTTCTGTACAGGAACCTGTTTCAGAAATGACTTTAAGGGGCGCCAGGGATGGATTCATTGAATCTCTCGATGAGAACATCGCCCTTCTCCGTGTCCATTTACGTACAAATGATTTGGCTTTTGAAAACTTCACACTTGGTAAGAAATCATTTACAAATGTTTCTCTTGCTTACATGAAGGGAGAAGCTAATGAAGAATTGCTCAGCGATGTGCGGACAAGGTTACATCAAGTCAATGCTACATATATTCCTGATGGTGGTGTAGTAGAGCAATTACTTGAAAAGAACAGCTATTCGTTGTTCCCTGAGATTCAGGAAACTGAACGGCCAACGAAAGTCTCAAGTGCGCTAGTAGAAGGCAAAATCGCGATTTTCGTGGAAGGAAGCCCTACCGTATTACTTGCCCCCACAACACTGAATGCTTTATTTCAAAAAGCCGATGATTACAATTTCAAATGGATACCTGCTACACTGATTCGTTTGATGAGATATTTTGCTGCAGTGATTTCAGTTATGCTGCCATCGATTTATATTTCGCTGATTTCATTCCATCAAGGACTGATTCCTACCGATTTGGCAATTTCTATCTCCAAAACGAGAGAAGGCGTTCCGATTCCCTCGTTCATGGAAGCTTTGATCATGCAAATCACGATTGAAGTCCTGCGTGAAGCAGGTATCCGTTTACCTAAACCCATCGGTCCTGCTGTCAGCATCGTCGGCGCCATTGTGCTTGGAGAAGCTGCTGTCACCGCTGGGATTATCAGCCCGCTTATGGTAATCGTCGTATCCTTCGCTGCTATATGTTCATTCACTATTCCTGATTATGGATTGAGTTTAGCCTTGAGATCTATCAGCTTCGCGATGTTGTTCGCAGCTGCACTATTAGGCATTTACGGGCTCATTCTTGCCGTATTCGCGCTCTCAATCCATTTAGTCCGACTTAAAAGCTTTTCTGTTCCTTACCTGGAACCATTCGCTCCATACTACGTGAATCGATGGAAAGACTCCATCATTCGAATGAAACTGAAAAAGGGGAGTGGGAACAATGAGTGATGCAAAACAATTGACTGCATTGCAGCTTGTCGTCATCCTCATTTCGACTATGATTGGTGTCGGCATTGTCTTGATGCCACGGGAGCTTGCTAACGAAGTGGACTCCCCTGATTTATGGATCAGCATCATTTTTGGCGCCATTGCCATATCCGTTATTTCTATAATTTATGTTTTGTTAGCCAGCCGCTACCCTGGAAAAACTTTTTTTGAATTGTCACCGCTCATCATGGGGAAATCCCTAGGTTTTTTCTTTAACCTTTATTATATCCTCTACAGTCTAATTGTGGCAGCGTTCATTATGCGTATCACCGCAGGGATTATCAAAAATTATTTACTGTATACAACGCCTCTTTATGTGATCATCGGCACTTTTATCCTGGTCAGCTTCTACTTACTATCTAACGGAGCAGGGGACGTTGTTCGTTTTTTTCAACTATATTTCCCGGTAATGCTCTTCATGTTCTTTGTGCTCTGTTTACTGAGTATTAAGGATGTTGATATACAGAATATCAGACCGGTATTGAAAAACGATTTTCTTTCTACTTTAGGAGGGGTGAAAATCACCTTCTTTTCATTTTTGGGGGTGGAATTCCTTCTTATTTTCGCTTCTCTAATAAAAAAGAAACAAGTGAAAAGTCTTCTCTTCACTGTATGGACAAGCATTGGGATTACCGCTCTTATTTATGTAATCTTCCACATCATTTCCATCGGTGTCCTAGGGGTGGCAGAACTGAAAGAAATCACCTTCCCCACCATTGAAATGGCCAAAAGTATTGAATTCCAAGGCTTCTTCTTTGAGCGATTTGAACTCATTTTTCTATTCGGCTGGCTGACGACAGCATTCACGTCTTTTACTGCTTATGCGTTTTCTATGACACTGGGTTTAAAAAGACTGATCAAACCTTCCAACTGGATGCTGCTCATCAGCGCGGCGGGAATATTCACAGCAACGCTTTTACCGAAAGGTCTTACTGAAGTTTTTCATTACTCTGCCTACATCCAGATCATTTCCTTAATCGCAATCGTTGCACTCCCAGCCATTCTATTGATTGTCTCGTTTTTCAGGGGGGATTCCTATGCATCATAAGATTTTACTTAGCGGGTTGGTTCTCGTTCTCTTGGCTGGATGCTGGGATAGTAAGGAAATTGAGAACGTCGGTATTGTTACTGGCCTGTCTTTGGACGTCTCTGAAGAAAGTTCCTTATCGATGGTCAACCAATATGTTGTTCCAGGAAAAATCCCTACCCAGCAGGAAAGCTCCAATCAGGAAGCACCCTATCAAAACATACAAATCAATGGAGAGTCTTTCTTTGAAATCATCCGGGAGAATTCTCTCGAGAGTAATCGTCCTCCTAATTACACACACTTGAAATCAATCCTTACTTCCACGCGTCTTTTTGAAAAAGAACGGGTCGATCAAGTCATCGATTTATTCATCCGGGATCATGAATTCAGACGGACCGTCCCTGTGTTCATTACGGGCGACTCAGTAGAGGACATCTTCAGTACAGAACCTACGAAGGAATTATTTCCTTCCATCCAAATCAAAGAGCTTAGTGAGAATTATCTTAAGAATAACAAAATCCCCAGAAACTTAAGCATCGGAGATATGTCCCAGAAAATTTCAGAGGAAACTAACTTTGTCATCCCAGGCATCTCTCTCGAAGATGGTTTTATTAAATCATCCGGTGCGGGGGTCATCTCTGCAGAAGAATCAAAATATGCAGGCTGGATTCCCAGCGAAAACATCGAAGGCCTTCGTTTCATTTACAATGATGTTCAGGGAGGGTACATCGACATAGTTGAGGATAAAATCGATCAGGGCCCGGTAGTTTTAGAAATCAAAGGCTCGAAAACGGAATATACCACCACCCTCTCCGGCAACACTTTAACGATGAAAATCACGATCCATATTTCCTCAGTACTTGGAGAGGACTGGGGAATGGAAAGAAATGTCTTTAAAAAAGGTTGGAAAGGTAAAGTAGAAGCAGCAGGGAACCAAGTGATCAAGGATAAAGTAGAACAAGTCATCCAAATGGCGCAAAAAGATTTCAAAATTGACTTTCTCGACCTTTCGAAGAGGGTTAAAATTCAACAACCAAAATATTGGAAGGAACATGGAAAGGATTGGAACAATACATTCAAAGATATTGATGTTTCTGTAGAAGTGAAAACAAAAATCACTGATTTCGGCACACAAAATTTCAATTCAAATTAAAAACGAAGGCTGGCTGCAGTCTTCGTTATAACTTCTTAATCCAAGTGAAGTCTGATCATCAAATCACCTTCTCACGAAAAAGAATCGGATCTTACCTTTCTCAATGTAGAGAGTTCAAATCTCAACCCATGAATGAAAGATCTGGTTTCAGTAGTAAATTTTTGCATCATTATGAGGAAGGCCGTACACTTTTTATAAGAAGAAAGAAAGGATGATGGTGATGGGACAAGAAATCAAAGGTAAAATTGCTTACGTGACTGGGGCCGGCCGTGGTATCGGAAAAGCGACAGCCTTACAGTTAGCAAAAGAAGGTGTTCATTTAGGTTTGATTGCTCGAACGGAAAGCAAACTCCAGGAAGTAGCTGAGGAAGCGAAGCAATATGGCGTAAAAACAAGTATCGCTGCCGTAGACATTTCCGATTTAGAAAACGTTGAAGAAGCGATCCAACACTTAAAAGAAGATCTTGGCAGTGCTGACATTTTGATCAACAATGCTGGGATCGGTTTGAAGGGGTCCTTTTTAGAAACCGACCCTGAAGAATGGAAACATACCTTTGAAGTCAATGTGTATGGGACTTATCATGTAACCCGTGCTGTTTTGCCACAAATGATTGAAAAAGATCAAGGTGACATTATCAATATATCCTCAAGCAATGGGCTGAAAGGCACAGCAGGCTCAACATCCTACAGTGCTTCCAAATTTGCCATCCAGGGAATGACGGAAGCTCTCATGCAGGAAGTACGCAGGAACAATATCCGCGTCTTTACGTTGAATCCAAGCCTTGTAGCTACAGAACTGGCCTTCGGCGACAATTTAGAGGAACAAGATAAAGAAAAATTCATGCAGCCTGAAGACATGGCAGAGTATATGGTATCCCAACTGAAACTTCACCCAAGAATCTTTATTAAACAATCCCTTCAGTGGGCGACAAATCCATTTTAAAAATCAAAAGCGCAAGCGCATTGGGAAGCCTCGACTAGCTTAAGAACATTCGTAACGTGAAGCGCTTTTCCTTCACGATACGGATGGACTTAAGACCTCGAGAGGCTAGGCGCTGGAGCTGGATGAATCAAAAGCGCAAGCGCATTGGGGAGCCTCGACAAGCTTAAGCACATTCGTAACGTGAAACGGTTTTCCTTCACGATACTCTGCCATATCAGTACGAAAAAACGGGACCTTATCACAGGTCCCGTTTTTTACTATTCTTCTTTTTTCTTCATCCATTGCGGCTTTCCAAAGCCTTCAAATTCTTCATCGATGATTTTTTCGAACTCTTCGGATTCGACGACTTCCTTGATATCTTTGACGAATTGTTTATCAAGATCTTCTGTCTTAACAGCAACACGGTTACGGTAATCATCCGGCATATCTTCCAATGCCAAAGCATTGAGTAAATCCATACCTGCAGCCAACGCATAATTACCAGGAACCATAGATAAGTCTTCACTATCGACCAGACGTGGGAGTTGTCCAGCTTCTACTTCGACGAATTCAATATCTTTCTTGTTTTCTTTGATATCTTTCAGAGAAGCACGTAATGGATCGACATCATCTTTAATTGTCACCAAGCCTTCTTCCTCAAGCACGATAAGTGCACGGGCAAGGTTGGTCGGATCGTTTGGCACGCCCATTGTACTCCCTTTCTCAATGCTCTCGATATCCTCGAATGTATTAGAATAAATCCCCATCGGGGCAGTTGGTACAATGATCACTTCAGATAAATCCAAACCATGTTCTTTAGCGAAAGACTCAAGAAAAATCTTGTGTTGGAAAAGGTTCGCATCCAGATCTCCATTCGCTAATGCTTTATTCGGCTGAACATAATCCGTGAATTCCTTATTGGTCACTTCATAGCCTTTTTCTTCTAACAATGGTTTGATGGCCTTGTTGACCATATCACTGTAGGGGCCGGAAGTAGCACCGAAGCGGATGGTATCTTTATCAGAGGCGTCTGCGCTCCCGGATTCATCCCCTCCACAAGCTGATAAAACAGTCACTGTTAATAGTGTGATAAGTACGGCGAATATTTTTTTCATCTATAATTCCTCCTAAAATTGGTTAGCTTTTCTTCACAGATTTTGCAACAAAATCACCTACATATTGGACAACCTGGACCATGACAATGAGCAGCACGACCGTAGTGAACATGACGAAATTATCGTAACGATAATACCCGTATCGGATCGCCAGGTCACCGATTCCACCGCCACCGATCGCTCCTGCCATGGCCGAGTATCCAATCAGACTGATGGCTGTAATCGTCAATCCACTAATCAATCCTGATTTGATTTCAGGAAAAATTATGTCCTTGATAATCAGCCATGGAGACGCTCCGCATGCAATCGCTGCCTCTATGACGCCGCGATCGATATCACGGGCAGATGATTCTACGATTCTGGCGTAAAACGGAATCGCTGCGACAGATAGGGCGACAGATGCGGCAATCGGCCCGGTTGTCGTACCTAATAAATAGTTAGTAAAAGGAAAAAGAAAGACGAGTAATATAATGAACGGTACAGATCTAACCAAGTTGACGACCACACCTGCAATGCCTTTCACCCATTTGTTTTCCAAAAATAAATTCCGGTCTGTGACAAACAGCAGGAGCCCTAAAGGTAAGCCGACGACCAAAGCGACTATCAGCCCGATCCCCACCATGATCAATGTCTCCAAAAATGACTTATTCAGCTCGGGCAATATCGTGATGAACTGTTCCCACATCTCTTAACACCTCCACTTCCCCTAGTTTTTCCCGTAAACTTTCGATCGCCTGCTGAACTTCACTTTCTTCTCCTGTCAATTCCATAACAAAAGTTCCTAATGCATGACCCTGTATGTAATCGACTTTCCCATGAAGGATGTTGCCTTGAACTTGATGATTCTGCAGCAAATCTGATACGACAGCCTCCCTGGCGAGATTTCCTGTGAATTTCATATGGACGATCGTCCCCTTGTTGTTCTCCATCAACTCTTCCGGGATGTTGAAATCGATCACCGTCTGGATGAACTGCTTCGTCAAAGGGTTTTCAGGTGCTGCAAAAATATCGTACGTATACCCCTGTTCAACAATACGTCCTTCTTCCATGACGGCACAACGGTCACAAATTTCCTTGACGACTTCCATTTCGTGGGTGATGAGGACAATCGTCAACCCCAATTCGCGGTTAATCTTCTTCAATAGTTTAAGAATCGACTGAGTCGTGTTCGGATCCAAAGCGGAAGTCGCTTCATCACAAAGAAGAACTTTCGGATTGTTGGCCAGAGCCCGCGCGATACTGACCCGTTGCTTTTGGCCCCCACTCAACTGGGCAGGGTACTGATCGGCTTTGTCAGATAACCCGACGAGTTCCAGTAACTGCAGTGTCCGCTCTTTTCTTTCGCTCCGCCCCACGCCTGATGCTTTCAGCGCAAACGCCACATTTTCGAGGACAGTTTTTGCCATCGTCAAATGAAAGCCTTGAAAAATCATGCCGATCGACTGCCTGGCTCTCCGCAAATCTTTTGAGGATAAAGATAGGAGATCGATTCCATCTATGTTGACCTTCCCACTTGTCGGCCTTTCCAATATGTTCATACAGCGCAGCAATGTACTTTTCCCTGCTCCGCTATAACCGACTACTCCATAAATCTCCCCTTTTTCTACCTGCAGTGATACGTCATCCACCCCGGTGATTTGACGGTTTTTGGATTGATAGACTTTACTCAGATGTTCAATCGAAATCATTTGCTTCCCCCCATTTTTAGAAAATAAAAAACTCCCTTCCACATTCGGAAGAGAGTTTCGCATGATAATTTCAGCCAAACTCTTATCTCCCAGAATGAATCATTCTGTAGGAATTAGCACCACTCCGGATGGAAGGTTGCTGTGACGTCAACGGGCCTCTCCCTCTGTCACTCTTGATAAGAAGTGTTTCGATTCAGTTTTGTTGTTGAACTGTATAATTTAACACTTTAACGTAAATATTTGTGGTTGTAAACAATTTTCCCAATATTAATAATTGGCAACTTATTTACTCTCTGCTCAAATACATGGGAATGATGGGTAGATTCAAAGCCAGACCTGTAGTAACAAATCGATGCGGCCGAATCAGAGCCTGAACACTTACTACATGAATGGTCCAGAGAATTATTTACAATATTGACAAAATTACCGCTTGAACTGATAATGATGGGCATATCTAACAAAGGCGTGGTGAAATAATGGAATCATTGAATGTGCAAGGTGCTCCAGCATTCTACCGTTGTGAGCAAGGAGTTTTAGCACAATTGCCCGACTTACTCAAAGGAAAACATGCGAACAAAGCAGGTCTCATCCACGGAGAACAGTCATGGAGTGCAGCAGAACCTCACATTCCTGACCTCCCTCTATCCATCTCTTATCAAAAGTATAACGGTGAATGCTCTCATAAAGAGGTTGAACGTTTGTGTGAAAACCTTTCAGGGGCTGAGCTCATTATCGGTGTCGGTGGTGGAAAGATTCTCGACTTGACCAAAGCCTGTGGCGACCGGTTGGATAAGCCGCTAGTTCTGATTCCTACACTTCCATCCAATTGTGCAGCCTGGACCCCTTTAAGCGTTTTTTATGATGAGACAGGCAATTTCGAAGAATACATTGTATTTCCGAGAAGCACTTTGATGGTTCTCGTTGATCCGGATTTATTACTTGACTCACCCGTAGAATATTTACGGGCAGGTATTGGGGATACGATCGCAAAATGGTATGAAGCGGATGTACTGACAAGGCACATAAAGACAAAGCCGATACCGTTAGACGTTTCACTTCATGCAGCTAAACTATGCCGGGATGTTTTGATTGAAGACGGGGCCGATTCTATCCGTGCCCATCAGCTGCAAGAAGTAGACCCTTCGTTTATCAGAGTGGTCGAAACGATCATCCTGGCAGGTGGAATGGTCGGCGGTTTCGGTGATGTGTACGGTCGGATTTCCGGAGCCCATTCGGTTCATAACGGTTTAACAAAAGTCAAAGAGACACACGGACATTTACACGGAGATAAAGTAGCATATGGCATCTTGGTCCAACTTGCTCTTGAAGAACGCTTTGAAGAAATAGAGCGGTTATATCCCTTCTATCAGAAAATGCATTTGCCGATGTCACTATATGATTTAGGGTTAAGCGAAATCACGAACGAAGCGGTCCAAACGATTGCTCGTTACACAACCAGACAGGGGGAGTCGATTCATTTGATGGGTGTCTCTGAAGCTGATGTCGTCGTAGCGGCCATTCAGAACGTTGAAGAACTTTACCACAAGCAATAGAAAGAACCTCCGGGAGTGAAAGCCCCGGAGGTTCTTAAAGTTTAGATCCTAAATAGATTCCGCTTGCGGCAGCTTGGGAAAGAGAATGCGTCTCCCCGGAGCAATCGCCTGCCAAATACAGCCCTGACACGGAGGTTTGAAAGGATTCATCTGTGTAAATCTTAGCTTCATAGAATTTACTATCGATGCCGTAAAGAAGAGTATCAGGATCGACTTTTTCTCCTAATAGGCCTTCCAAAGCTTCAAAAAACTCGAGCAAAAATCTAATATACAGCGCTGGAACCTCCTCGTGCAAGTTTCCACCTTCTGCTTCGATGGTCGGGGCAATTTTGTTATCCATGAGCACTTCAGTAGGGCGATTCTTCAACAAATCCGCGAATCGTTGGACGACAATCCGGTTGCTTCCATCGTTGATCCCACCGACAACCCTTTCAGCATATGTAAACGCCATTTCGTAGCTTTCAAAATATTTCGGAATAAACAATGTGAAATTCAAATTGCCGCTTGATGAATTTTCCTCATGTTGATTTTGGCCATCGGGCATTACCAGTCCATGCTGATGCTTGAGAACGATACGTCCATGGGGGTTCATACAATAGGTCGTAGCAGTATAATCACCGTCAGTGTACTGCAATTTGGTTTCAAAAGTGTTTTTCAATATGTCATCCCATTGATTTTTCCGCATTTCTACACGTATCCCGAGATCCAGTCTGGTTTCAGCGGGCTTCAATTCCAGCTTTCTCGTTTGCTCCAACATCCACTGGCTTCCGCTCATGCCTGTAGCCAGTACGACTTTATCACTCACATAGTCCTCGTCTTTTGTCTCAACCAAGAAATCATTTTCTTTCCTGGTTATGCTGGCAACGTCTGCTTCGAAGCTGAACGTGACGCGTTCTTTCAAGGATTCATACATCTTCTGAAAAACTTCCCCGGCGAGCTGTGTACCGAGATGACGGACATCTGTGGATAGCAGTTTCAGTGAATGACTTTCGGCTTTTTTGCTGAGCTGCTCATTTTTCGTACTATATTTTTCTGCTCGGTCTGCTCCGAAAGAACACAGGATACGGTCAACTTCATTCATTAAATCCATTGTCTCCTGTTCACCGATTTTTTCAGGTAACTGCCCCCCGAAGTCAGTCGTGTAGTTGAATTTCCCTTCTGATTTTCCCAGTCCGGCAAAACCGATATATTTACTGCATCCTCCTTCACATGTGCATCCCTCTCCATGGTCGAGACCACAGACCCGTTCTGCTAATGGCTTTCCTTTATCAATCACATGGATCTCCCAATCAGGATGTTTCTCCATTAAGGTGTAAGCAAGAAAAACACTGCTTACACCTGCTCCGATGATTGTTACGTCATTCATTGAAAAAACCCCTTATTTCATGTACGTATTTTCGCGTAAATACAAGTGTCTGTCAGCCTCTCTCCATCTACTGAGAAATCTTCATTCCGTAAAACACCTTCCAGATTATATCCTAGCGCTTCAGGGATGGCGCGGCTCTTCATGTTTTCTGATTCACAGCGGATCTCTAACCGGGCAAACTTCAATTCATTCAAAGCATACTGTGTAATGGCCCCGACAGCTTCTCTCATATACCCTTTCCCACTATGCCTCGTGTCGACCCAATACCCGATTTCAAGCTTAGGGATATCCCAGTCAATGTCAGGAAAACCCGTGGTGCCGATATATACATCCCCCTCTTTCAGAAAAACTAAATACCGGAGACTTTCGCGGGTCAGGAATTTCGCATGTGCTCTTCTTGCGTTTTCCTCTGTCTCTTCAGCACTTGGGAGCTTCTGGGCAAAACCGAGCCATGGTTTCAGTTCATGGATCGATTCCCGGATGGCCTCATTGATGACAGCACCATCTCCTGCTTCCGGTCTCCTTAATAGTAAGCGTTCTGTTTCAATTGATGTTTTAATATCTTTCATAATCGGATTCATCGATTGCCACCCTTCCCCTCCTACAAATTCTTATAATCTATCAAACCCGATATTTGAAGTTTTTTCAATAGATATATTCAATCTTTACCTATTTTTGTATAATAGACGAATATCATTAAACGGAAGGAGGATGGCAGTGAGTAGAAAAAAAGCTTTCCTGTTAATCTTCATCGGCGCGTCCCTCTGGGGGATCATTGGAATTTTTGTAAACCAGCTTTATGAAATCGGATTTACACCATTGCAAGTCGTTGCACTAAGAGTCATCACAGCGGCTGTGCTGCTTATGCTGTATGTAAGTCTGATAAATAGGCGGTTATTGATTATCAAACCGAAAGATACCCATTATTTTATAGGGACAGGCATCATCAGTATTGTCTTGTTTAATTGGTGCTTGTTCAGTGCGATCGAGGAGACTTCCATATCCATCGCCTTCGTCCTCCTCTATACTGCACCTTTGTTCGTCACGCTTTTATCGAGAATATTTTTCAAGGAGTCTTTGACGGTCAGGAAAATATTCGCGCTTGTCACCACATTCACTGGATGTGCGCTCGTCATAGGGTTATTTCCGGGGTGGAATGCTTCACTCTCATTTTATGGACTGATGCTGGGATTAGGTTCCGGGCTTTTTTATGCCCTTTACAGCATATTCGGCAAGTTCGTATTGAAAAAATATCGTTCTCTGACAGTAACTGTCTACACCTTTCTCCTAGCAGCAATCGGCGTCTTTCCTTTCAGCCGTATCTGGGAGACCGGCGATCTCTTGATTGGTGGGAAGGTATGGCTGCTCATCCTTGGGCTCGGTCTTGTGTCGACCATGCTTCCTTTTCTTCTCTATACGAAAGGACTAGAAGCTGTAGAATCCAGCCGGGCATCGATCATCGCAACCATCGAGCCGGTGGTCGCAACGTTCGTAGGTTATTTTGTTTTTGCAGAAAAGATGGATATATGGCAATATACCGGTTTCGGGCTTGTCATCCTATCTGTCATCATCGTACAAGAATCAAAACGAACACAGCCTATTGGTGGAAGTAAATCGCTAGCCGGGTGAATAGTATTCCACCGGCAGAGACAGGAACGACCTGGCCAGATACGACTATTGACCAAAGTAAAAAAGCGATCCATTTCATTCAAGGGTCGCTTTTCAAATATTCAGTACGGCTATTTTTATCTTTACGAAGTTATTTTACAGGTCCTGGGGGCCAAATCCTCATGCATTCTTTTTCAAGTTGTCCAATGTAAGGAAGTAGTTTAGGATAAATCTCCGGACTTCCCATTCAGGGATATCAGCTTTTCCATCGGTAAACCTGGATTGATGATAAGAGTAATTCCCGAATTGTCCCCGTTTTCCGGAAATCAGTTCCTCCATCACTTTGTTCGTCTTCTCCATATAACTCATGCCTCATCACCCTTTCTAGCATCAGTATAACCAGAATGATAACCTTCTATAATTATTGTTTTTGATGAGGAGACATGGAGGTCCATGATCGAAAGGAATCCCCGGACCCGCCTATGCTGTATTCGTGTTGTTATTTTCCTGGAATTCTTCATAATAATGCTGTTTGGCTCTCCATTTCTTATCCCCGCTTCTGAACCCTGTAACCAGTGCAATCACCCCGAAGATAATAGACATGACTCCGGAGTAGTCCGCCATCAAAATCGCAGGGAGAAAGACTTGCAAACTTTCACCAAATGAGGAACGGAGCTGAAAAAGTCTCTTATGTTCGCTCCATCTTGCCTCCCATAATTTCCAAAGTTCTTTGTTCGTTTTCCTGCTCATATAAGTCTCATAGAGAAATATCGCATAAAACACGACGGCACCTAAATAGATGAGTCCAGGTACTGAATCGAGAAATTGCTGGCCAACTCCTATACAAAGAGCCATAGTCAAGAATAGATACCAGGCTGATTTTCTCTCTTTATTTCTTATCGAAATTTGATTGATGCTTTCTTTTTCTAAAGCTTCTTCCATAACACGAACCCCTTATGTATAAACTATCTTCCATAAATCTTACTACTTTTCAGTTTGGAGTAATTGATTAATCTGTTTTCATCTTATAAAAAAAAGATCAAATATGGCGAAGAAAAACAGGTCCCCAAAGAAGAAGTACTAAAAATGATTTTCGGCTTTTTTCTCGTTTTCCTGTATTCACTCCAGGCATTCACCATAAGAGAGCAGGTCAAAAATACCCACACAGCTGATAATGAAATATCAAACTGGGTGAAAAACGGGAGCAAATAAAGAACCAGAGCTATGCTCAATAATATCCAGGCGGTAACCTTTAAAGACTTATCCATGTTGATGACACCTTCCTCCGTCTTCATCACACCAAAGGCTTAACAAATCATAAATTGGATTTTATTCCCTAATATTGTAACAAAAATTTCTATTCCATGATGACTGGATCAGCACTTCCCCCTCCGTATAATAAAATACGGTACATGGATTTAGTTTACGATAATCTTATTATGTATTTTAACTGGTGGTAACTCAGTCTCTAGATTGAGAATTTTTCCTTCCCAAGCCACTGCTCCCTTATTCTAGTTTCCTATATAATGAAATCAGCAGAAAAGGAGCGATGGTCATGACAGTTATAAAATCGTTAATTACAAAGGTAGTCCGCGGGTTTTCTTTTGTTAAGGCTGGTGAGCGGATAGAGGAAATCAAAACAATTACCGCTGATGAAGCGAGAAGGTTGAAAGTCAACATTCAAATGGGGGGCGGGAAACTGAACATCACCGGAGGTTCAAAGGAATGGATGGATGGAACCTTCTTGTACAGGGAAAATAATTTGGTCCCCCTGTTGTCTTATACGTTGCAAGACGATCAAGGAATCATTTCTTTGCAGCAAAAATCCAATTCGATAAAAAGGAGAGGCGGCAGTGAGTGGAACTTGAACCTGACAAATGAACTTCCAGTAGAACTTCAGATTGAAACAGGGGCTTCCTCTTCTTCGTTGGATTTATCAGGTACTCGACTTAAGAAAGTGGATATCCAGACTGGTGTAGGGAACTTGGAGCTTGATTTGAGTGGCGATTGGCAGGAAAGCTTTCAAGTAAACCTGGAATGTGGCGTCGGTGATACCACAATTCACCTGCCAGAAGGCATTGGAGTAAGAATAGAAACAGCTCAAGGGGTAGGTAAAATAAAGGCTGATGGATTGACATACCACGGAGCTTCATTGGTAAACAAAGCTTATGGAGATTCAGAAGTCACCATCGATATTGATGCCAATATGGGTGTCGGTGGACTCACATTCAAATCCGGATAAAGCGAAGAGAAGGTCCCTCATGGAAGGGTCCTTCTCTTTCTTACGTCAAAGCCATCTGTAATACTTTTCTTAACTTTGTACATTTCCTGGTCAGCCTGATCGAGTATTGTGATAAAATCCTCGCTTCCGAAACAAAATTCATACACACCTATACTGATACTGATATGGATGCAGTGCTTGGCACAAAAGAATGGTTCCCGGAAACGCTGGTGGATGTCCTGACACAATTCCCACGCTGTCCGGTTACCCGCATATAATTCATGTACGATAATGAATTCATCACCGCTCAGTCGGAACACTTTCCCCTTTCCTTCAGCAAGATCGTGAAGCAAAAACGAGATATATCTTAATACTTCATCCCCGATTACGTGTCCGTATGTATCATTGATTTGTTTGAACCTATCCACATCTAAAAAAAGATAATATTTGTTATCATTTTCCTGATTCAAGAAAAACTGCTGCAAGGCCTGCCTATTCGGTAGACCGGTCAAATCATCATGATGAATCGCGTTCTGCGATTTTTCAAGATCAGCGATTGTTTTATTATTCCGTTCCGAATTGAATGATTGCTAGATTCTTATCGATCGCATTGAATAAAATCTCATGTCTGAAATTATCTTGCTCCCTCGTATGTAACATCCACAACAGTCCTCTCCATCGTAATTTCCAACCTACTAATCCATCCTTAAGTCCTATTTCTTTTGTATAGGTCGATGATACGGGCAGAGGTTTTCGGAAGCAATTCTGAATGTGCCAAAGAGTATATACCCTGATTAAGGAGGTAATAAGCACTAGATTAAATTTTTAGATTTTTTTGCGCCGAAAATAAAAACTCAGCTGCCTAAACCAGCTGCTGAGTTTCAACTTTATCCCTTGATCATCGTGATGAATTCATTTGTGTCCGTAAAAAACGTGTCGACCTTTACAAAACCAAGATTCTCATATAATCGAATCGCTCGTTTATTGAAGGTTGCGACAGAGAGCCTGATTGGCAGCGTTCCTTTCTGATTGCCAATCTGTTCAATTATAAAACGGGCAAACCCATACCCGTTTCCTTTTCCGGTGAGGGCAGGGTCCATTCCTAGTCCCATATCGACACGTGCTTTTTCGTATACACCGTAGTCATAGCCGGCTGGAACTCTAGCACTCGTTCCAGTACAGAAAAAACCGATGAATGTTTCGTTCTCGAAGACTGCCTGATAACTGCCATCGAGTCTTTCAGCGATCGTTTCAGCATCTGCTTGAACATTGTATAAATCATAAGGAGGCTGGTACCTCCACTGAAGTGACTGGTTAGCGAGAAATTCAGTCATTGGCTGGACAACCTTTGTCATATGTATTCTCCTCTATATTTCAATTACTACGAACTTAACCAAATAGCAGTGCAAAGACACACTAGCAGATAACGTTTCCAAAAGTGGCTTCATGCTAACAAACATTCGTGATTGTACAGGTAAGCATAACGTAAATCGATGAATAAAAAATGCTGATCCGTAAGCGGGACACTGAAGGTCCGCACCATTTCTTTTGTTTCTATATCAGAGTAGAGTTCAGATAACAGCCCTGTATTCAGTACCTTCATCTGCACGACGCTTTCCAGAAAATAGGGACGGAACGCCCAGTTCGAGCCGCGTTTATGTGGTTCCAGTTCCCATGTATCTTCTTTTTTTCTAAAGTTGGCAGACACTTGCTGGCCATCGATATGACAAACGAACATACGAAAGCTTTCGTCGTGGAATTGCTCTGTCACCCATTCTATGAATGCATCCGATTTCTTCGGTCCTTCCCACTTGGCTAGCAATCCTTTGACTTTGTTTTCCCATTTTTTCACGAATCCGTAACGTTGTTCGAGAAGGTTCTTTTCCCGTTGGACATACCCCGCTACTTTCTCCCCTAAATCATTGGTAAGCGATGCCTTGTCGACAAGATCGAAGGCAGGATAAGCTAGATAAAAACCTTGATAATAACGGCTCCCGTGTTTCCAAGCGAAATAAAGCTCGAAATCATCTTCAATGTTTTCAAAGAGGATAGCCGCCCCGATGCGATTGGCGAGCATGGACAAAGAGTAGACGATGTCCTGGAATATATCACTGTTCTGTTTGCGGATGATGCTGGCATCGATTTTTAATATATGAGGCTCCAGTTGGCGGATCCGGTCGATGTTCGAGCTTTTGGCCCCTACATGATCGACCGCAATCTGGATCCCGTACGTTTTATAGTAGAGAAGCAAGTGACTTAAGGACTCAAAATCTTCATCGAACTCGTGCTCTGTCACTTCAATGACCACCCGGTCTAAGCTAAAGCCCTTTTGTTCGTAGACCAGCAGCGTTTCAAGTAAGTCCTCTCCTTCATTCATCATTAGCTGCCCTGCGTTACGGTTGATGAACAATAGACCTTTTTTATTCTTTTCAAGCATCTCTGTCATCGCAAGTCTTAAAATATGCTGGTCGACTTCCGCTTTGAACTCTTCCGGAACCTCAGGGTCATGGAAGAAAGGGCCGAGACTATACCACTCATTCTCATGCTGATAACGTCCGAGTACTTCATAGCCATTGATGTCATGGTTGATCGCACTGACAATCGGCTGGAAGACGGGCTTGATCTTATGTAAGTTTCCTATGATATCTAATGGATCCATATGTCCCCTCCTCTATACACTTCTATTGTATCATTATACAATAAGTTGACTTTCAGACTAAATGAAAGAATATATTTAATCTTGAATTCAAGATTAATGACCATGCAAACTTTTGATATTTTCATATAATAGATGGAAGTCTAGAAAGGAGACTGACTAAATTATGAAGACTATTGTCATAGACGCCGGTCATGGAGGGTCTGATCCCGGAGCAACCTATCAGGGAAGCCAGGAAAAAACCTTCAACTTATCCATCGCTTTGAATGTCCAGCGTATATTATCGCAGAATTACGAAGTTGAAATCGTTATGACACGTACGTCTGATGTAACTCTGTCCCTTGGCGCCCGTACGCAGCTCGCCAATCAAAGGAATGCGGATTTCTTCTTATCCATTCACAATAATGCAGCTGGTGGAAGCGGGTTCGAAAGTTACATTTACAATGGCCCGTTAGTTCCTACTACCCAAGCTTATCAAAACACCATCCACGATCGCATAATCAACACTGTCGGACCGAAATACAATGTCAGCAACCGCGGTAAGAAAGAGGCGAACTTCCATGTGCTGAGGGAATCAGACATGAGTGCACTTCTTCTCGAAATTTTGTTTGTCGACAACCCTGGCGACCTTGCCCTTCTGAAGAACTCTGCCTTCATCAATGATGTAAGCAGAAGCATCGCTGAAGGTGTAACAGACGCTTTGAATCTACCTGGGAAGACACAACCACAACCTGCCCCCGGAGATCTTTACAGGGTCATTGCCGGTTCGTTTCGCGATCGCGAAAATGCAGAGAATCGAATCGAATTTCTTGCCAATCAAGGGATTGCATCATTTGTAGTACAGACGACCATCTCTGGAACTGTCTATTACCGTGTCCAGGCTGGCGCCTATGCGCAAGAGAAGAATGCCAAAGATCAAGTAGCTCGTTTAAAAAGCATCGGAATTACCGGAGCATTCATTGTAAGGGAAACGGGGCCCACACCTCCAACACCTGATCCGGAACCTCCACAAGATGAAGGTTACTCTATTCTTGGTGATCAGTATTTGAATGCCTGCCAGCTTGACGATCTTGTAAAAACAGTCAACCCTGATGCCCCTGACCTCGGACGATTCTATATGAAGTACGGAAATGCTTACGGCATTCGCGGCGATATCGCTTATGCACAAGCCATTCACGAAACAGATTATTTCCGGTTCACCGGCCTCGTTGACCCAGACCAAAACAACTATGCAGGCATCGGTGCTACAGGACCAGGGAATCCTGGTGCGACATTCAGCTCTCCTGAAGAAGGCGTTCATGCACAAATTCAGCACCTTTACGCATATGCCTCCACGGAAGCTATCCCGTCCGGTTACGCAAAAGTAGATCCAAGGTTTGACCTCGTCAGCCGTGGAAGTGGGAAGACATGGATACAGCTCAATGGAAAATGGGCTGTCCCCGGCACAACTTACGGTCAGAGCATCTTATCTATCTATGAGCGTAATATCGATCATGCCATCGAGGAAATGGACCAACAGAAACAAGTGTTGCAAGATGTGTTAGATGAATTATAAAAAGAGAGTGGGACAAAAGAATTTTTCCACTATAAAACCCGAACGAATTTGTTCGGGTTTTCTTTATGGAGCCATAAATGCATACGCCGCTACGGCAACATACTTGAGACCACTGAAAAACACTTTTCAACCTAGAGGAACTGTTAAAGTTTGTTGTTGCTTCTCACGAATCGCTTGTCGGTGGATGCATGCCGCGGGCACGCCTCAGCTAACTTGGTCAAGAAGATCACTTGACCAAGTGGATCTTCGACTCGTGCTTTTCCCGCAGGCGTCACCACCGAACGCTCATCGTGGAATCAACGAGGCCTATCTGAAAAAAGTGATTTTCTTTGATTTATATATGTCTCATCGAAGTAAAGAAGCCGAGTTGAACGATAAAATCGTCCTGCCCGGCCTTTCTTTGATGCATAACTCAGAAAGTTGCAGTTCATCAGTAGCTTCAACATACTTCACTTTCAGCGGAGACGGCCATCTTCCGGGCGCTTCCGCTCGTGTTGTTCCCGCAGGAGGGAGTCTACGTATGTTGCCTACGCTCCATTTGATTCATCCTACCCTAATGTTCGTCTTTTCCAGTGGCAGTCATCGTTTTGTCCCAAACTCGGAGGCTCATTTATCCTCTTCACTCTCGAGCACTCGATCCAGTGAAGATTTGTTTTTCTCTCGCTCTTCTCTTTCAATTTTCATCCATTCCCTTTTATGTACCTGCTGGAGGACACGAGCGGTCTTGGATTGATCGATGCCTTCTTTGACCGCTTTTCTTATGACATTATATAAAATAGTAAAGAAAATAATCGCTGCAATAATAATGACTAAACCCATACTATCTCCTTATCATCTTTTTATTTGAAAACTCTCTTTCTGATCCTTCCACTCTACTGCCACATCAATTTGTTCCATCCCCTCCACATCTATCCCTTGGAATGAAATCGTGTTCCAGTATTGCTTTTTGTCTGGCGGGGATCCTTCAAAGTTGATCGTCGATTTTCCCGACTGATTTTCCATTTCATATGAAAAAATCATCTTCTCAACGTCAGATAGATCTTCAAGTTCACCTTTATAAGTGTAATAAAGATCGTAAGTTTGCCCGGAATCCCCCTCGATATAATCCAATTGTGCATGCCAGTTTTGACTCTGCCCCTCATAAACATAACGATCGTCTAATTCACATCCAGCTAACAGGATCACCAGGAAAATGACGACCATGATGGAGCGATTGGCCTTTATCACTAACATCACCTCCTGTTCTATGATGTACGGGAGGGACGGATCAATGGTTCCACTCAACTTCATACAAATGAGGGATCGAACTAGCTGCTCCCTTACGTGAGACTGCAATACTCGCGGCTTTTGATGCTATACGGAGAGCATCTACTGTTTTCATATCATTAAAGATGCCACTTAAGAAGTAACCGAGAAAGGTATCCCCGGCTGCTGTGGTATCGATGACATCCACTTGAAAGCTTTTCTGCTTTACCGTTTCAATTTCACTCTGATAAATGACTCCTTGCTTACCTAGTGTCAACACCACCTTCAGCAGCGGAAACTCCCCACGTAAAGAAGCTAGTATTTTCTCAGGAGCCTTTTGGCCGGTCAATCTCTCCCCTTCTACTTCGTTCACAATAAGGTAAGTGATTTTGGACAAATCCAACTGTAACAGTGGCTCGGTCATTGGAGAAGGATTCAGGGCAATGAACATTCCTTTTTTATACCCTTTTTCTATGATGATATCCAAGTCTTTGATTTCGTTTTGCAAAACGAGCAAATCTCCTGCTTCAAATCGTGATAAAACATGGTCAATGTGATGATGACCAATCTCTTTATTCGCTCCTCCGAATAGTAGAATGCTGTTTTCACCAGCATCTGTAACTTGGATGATGGCATGACCGGTAACTGTCCCATCCCTTTCAATAAATTCTGTATGTACACCATTCTTTTGTAATTCCGTTAATAAAAATGCGCCATCGGGCCCGATTTTTCCTGCGTGATAGACGTCTGCTCCGGCCCTGGATAAGGCCATCGATTGATTCAAACCTTTTCCTCCGCAATATTCGCTGTAATTAAGCGATGAAAGTGTCTCACCTTCTCGGACAAAATGCGGAACACGATAGACTTTATCAATATTCAATGAACCATAATTAAGTATTTTCAAACTGAATTCCCCCTCTCTTTATTTTAACATTTTTTTATTTCGCATCATTCAAACAGATATTTGATTGACACTTTCACTAAAAGCGCATAAACTAATAATCAAATGAATGTTTGAATATATAGGAGTGACACGATGACGAATATAAAGCGAAAAGATACTTGCGATACTTTTTGTTATGATGAAGAGCTCGTAGAACGAGTCCAGCCGCAAATCGAAGAGGTGAATGGTGTCGAGCTTATTTTCAAAGCGTTGTCAGATGCCACACGCTTGAAGATCGCCTATGCTATGACACTGGAAAATGAACTTTGTGTGTGTGATGTAGCCAACATCACCGGTTCAACCACTGCGACCGCTTCCCACCATTTACGACTGTTACGTAACATGGGGCTTGCCAAATATCGCAAAGAAGGCAAATTAGTCTTTTATTCGCTGGCTGACGATTACATCCATCAAATGGTGACCATCGCCCTTGCGCATAGTAAACAAACAGACCCTCAAGAAGCCAGGGAGACATCAAAATGAGTGAACTTAAGAAAAACGAAACCTCCTGCTGCTCAACCGAAAAAACTGAAGCGGTGAGTTGCTGCGTATCGGATCAAACCTCTACTGCATCCAGTTGCTGTTCAGAAGATAGCAGCAGTATAACGGGCGTTGAAAAAGAATATCGAGTGACGGGAATGGACTGTCCTTCTTGTGCACAGACGATTGAAAAGAATCTGATGCAGTCCCGAAATATTCGCGAAGTCAACATAAATTACAGCACAGCCAAAATGAAGGTAAAAGCTGATCAGGAAAGTAGCTTTTCTGATATCCCTGCAAAAGTGAAAAAGCTCGGGTTTGAGGCTGCCCCTGTGGAACAGGAAAAAGACGTTGAAACTTACAGCATTGAAGGTATGGATTGTGGTTCGTGTGCTAAAACCATAGAAAAACACTTGATGAACCATCCAAAAGTCAAAGAAGTAAGCGTGAATTTCTCGACAGGTAAAATGCAAATCGATCACACGACTAATTCTGAAACGATTATGAAAGAAGTGCAGAAATCCGGTTTCCAAGCCTCCTTGTTTTCCAAGACGGAGTCAGCAGAAAAAGCTCCTTCTAAAAAGGACATAACGACTTGGATCTCCGGGATATTCCTCACTGGCGGTTTCGTTGCTTCCTTTACAGCGCTATCCGAATATTTGGTCATCCTGTTTTATGCGACAGCAATAGTCGTTGGAGGATGGAAACCAGCCAAAAGCGCCTTTTACTCAATTAAAAGCCGTTCGCTGGATATGAATGTGCTGATGGCGTCAGCCGCAATAGGTGCCGCGTTGATTGGAGAATGGTTCGAGGGGGCAATGGTCGTCTGGCTCTTCGCTCTCGGAAACACATTACAAAACCGCTCGATTGAACGGACCCGTGATTCCATTCGTGGGCTGATCGACCTCGCCCCATCAGAAGCCCTTGTAAAGCGCAGCGCTGATTGGGTGACTTTACAAGTGAAAGAAATAACTATCGGTGATACCATCCTCGTTAAACCAGGGGAAAAATTCCCGTTAGACGGTGAAATCACCAAAGGATCGACAAGTGTCAACCAGGCACCGATTACAGGAGAATCTCTTCCTGTAGATAAGAATGTCGGGGACACTGTTTATGCAGGTACTGTCAATGAGAACGGTTCGATTGAAGTCCATGTGACAAAACTCGTGGAAGATACGACAATCGCGAACATCATTCATCTGGTGGAAGAAGCACAAGAGAAAAAAGCACCGACGCAAGCATTCGTCGATCGTTTCGCCAACGTCTATACTCCGATCGTGTTCTTATTGGCTCTACTCGTCATGGTCGGTCCTCCACTACTTGGATTCGGTACCTGGGGCGAATGGGTCTATAAAGGGCTTGCCTTGCTTGTCGTCGCATGCCCTTGTGCCCTAGTCATATCCACCCCTGTTGCTATCGTCTCAGCTATCGGCAATGCAGCAAGGAACGGTGTACTCATCAAAGGCGGAACATTCCTGGAAAAAGCCGGGACCATTAAAGCCATCGCCTTTGACAAAACAGGAACTTTGACCGAAGGAAAACCGAAAGTCACACAGGTATTTCCAATAAATGGTTCACCTGAGGAAATGTTAAGCATTGCCCATACGATTGAAGCTCGTTCCAGTCACCCGATTGCTCAGGCTATTACCGCTTATACAAAGGAACGTTCTATAGAGGAACGACATGGAGAAGACTTTGAAGCGTTAGCAGGTAAAGGAGCCAAAGCAACAATAGAAGGTCTCCCCTACTTTGCAGGTAACCTACGTCTATACGAAGAAATGAAAGTTTCATTAGACGAGAAGACACGCTCTGCTATTCATCAACTGCAACAGGAAGGTCATACGGTCGTCATTATCGGTACAGCAAAAGAAATTACAGGGTACATGGCTATTTCGGATACGATACGCCCAATCACGAAGGATGCTCTCCTTCGGTTGAAGTCAAGCGGCATTGAGGAAATCGTCATGTTGACAGGGGATAACAGAGGAACCGCCGCTAAAATGGCATCTTTAGCAGGAGTCGATCGATCGTTTTCAGAACTCTTACCTGAAGACAAAGTGACTGCCGTGAAAAAACTGCAGTCAGAAGGGAAAGAGGTCGCCATGGTCGGCGATGGGATCAATGATGCACCCGCCCTTGCTACCGCAGATCTTGGAATCGCCATGGGCGGCGCTGGTACTGATACCGCAATGGAAACCGCCGATATCGTATTGATGGCTGACAATTTAGAAAAACTCCCTTATACGATTCGTCTCAGTCGCCGGGCATTGAAAATCATCAAACAGAATGTGTGGTTTGCACTGATTACTAAATTCGCTGCATTAATCCTTATATTCCCTGGAATTCTTACACTTTGGATGGCGGTACTAAGTGATACTGGCGCCGCGTTGATCGTCATTTTGAACAGCATGCGGTTGTTGAAACAAAAATAAGTGAACGCAGAAGAGCTGTTAAAGTTTGTTGTTGCTTCTCACGGATCGCTTGTCGGTGAATGTTTCCCGCGGGCACGGCCTCAGCTAACTTGGTCAAAAAGATTGCTTGACCAAGTGGATTTTCGGCTCGCGCTGTTCCCGCAGGCGTCACCACCGAAAGCTCATCGTGGAATCAACAGATGCCCATCTGATAAGAGTGATTTTCTTGTACATTGAAAGAAGTCGAGTTGAACGACAAAATCGTCCAACTCGGCTTCTTTATTTGATGCATAGCTCTAAAAGTTGCAGTTCTTCTGGTACCTCAAAACCTACGAGCTTTTTTGTGTTCACTTACCTTTCATTTAGCATAGGAACCGCTAGTTTCATTGATTTCTCCCAGTTCAATACGGTTGCCGTCAGGGTCCTGCAGCACAGCGATCGTTCCCCAGTCAAATTCCAGTCGTTCCTGTGAAAAGTCGATGCCTCTTTGTTTTAATACTTTTACTTGTTCATCTAAATGATGCACGTCAAAACGGAGAACGACAGGATTCTGTGCACGATTTTTCTCATGCATGTATCCGACACCCTCCTGTTCCACCATCAAATAACCCTGCGGTAAATCGAACGTGGTCAGGGTATCTTTAACATTTCTCACTTCCAGTTGTAGTCTGTTTTTATAGAAATCAATACAATCCTCATAATGTTCAACGAACAAAATTATTCCGAATTCGCGGAAATTCATAATATCCTCCTCTATCTTGGAATTTTCAAAGCATACCCTTCACTGGCTTATGTATTGCTTCCCTCAAACTGTCTACCTCCTGCATATCGAGTAATTTGGAATCGCCCTTTTGAACAGCTATCACCTTTCGTAAAACAGATTGATATTCAGGCAGTTGAAGAAGTCCCCATTCTCCCGCTTCCAGCTTAGAATTAATCATCCCGTCCTGCAAGTATCGATAGACTCGGAGCATATTCAAAATACTATAGACGGGGTCATCATCCATTTCTTCCAAACAATCCTGATAGTCTGCAAGAATCGCATTTTTATAATCTTCGACAGGGATGGCAGGAAAAACCTCCTTAATCGGCGGTCCGTAAAGCACCCGCCCTCTCTTATTTAAAATAGTCAGGTGGGCCGCTAAATCAGCGTCTCTCATCCCTTCCTTATTGAAGTGCTGCGCTGGATCCATTTCAAAATATTCCCGCCAATCTTCACTGAAATGATAATCGAACAAACAAGGATGCTTCCAATGCTGCAATTGTTCCTTATTCAAAACACTGATTTCAATTGGAAATGGATGGTCGGATCGCGCCAATAAATATTCTGTAAGCAGCCTGTACTGTTCATTTTCCAAAGCCTGATTTGTCACTGCGATCACATCGATGTCGCTACTCTCAGGAAAAAAACTGCCCATAGCGAGCGAACCATGTAAATACACACCTACCAACCGATCACCTGCGATGTCTTCAATTTTAGCGACCAAGTCCTCCAACACCTCATTCACCAAAATGCTCCCCTCCTATACTCTCTGTAAATGCGTATCCTTGAATCCACTCGGATACTTCAAACCATAACCAAGCATCCGGTCCATTCCGATATGAGCCATCCATATGATTGCTACAGATAATAACCATTCATTTGTAATGAAAAATGCCAGCATGATCACAAAAATCGGGATAAGGTAACTGTGGAAAATGTTATACAAAATGCTCCCGATCCGTTCATTGAAAGCATACCCGATCATAGAAATGTCGGGGACGAACAATAAAAGAATGAACAACCACCAGCTGGAATTTTCCTGGATTGAATAGAAAAAGAGGGATGCTAGTAAAACAGATAAACCTTCAAAATGAAGTAGTTTTTGCGTCATTTATCAATCGCCTGCTTTCTTGTTTTCCTTTCGTTAATTGATACGTAATGAAACTCAATACGTTTCATTTTCTAGACACAGGATGATAATACAAGTGTTACTATATCCCCATTCTCATAATTATAAGAACGTTTCCAATCAAATTGAAAGAGGTTATATATATAACATTCCTTACTATTTAGGGGAAGATGAGTATCGTTTTGTTGCACCTAAAGGAATTGCTAGTACGAGTCGTAATGAACTTGAGGAAAGAGGACATATACCGGAATGATTATGACATAGAGAGTGCATTTAGCTATTATGACACCACTTCTGAAAGTTTTTCAGATACTTTATCACATTTATAATAGCTTTACTATCACTTTCGGTTGATATACGGACTACCTCAATCATACTATAATAGTAACTGACATTGGAATAATATCCCTGATCGCAAATTAATGGTAAACTCGTTTTTATCTTGAAGGAGGTCTTTCATGAATTCTTATTCTTCTCAAGTTAGAACAAAAATGATGGGAAAGTACAGCAAGCTTGGAACTCCAGGAAAATGGTATCTGGGAGAAGCCCCTGCAAACCCTCAGCCTGGTGTTGCTCCTCTCGTATTCATTCATGGAATCAATAGCTCTTCCTACACATGGTGGGAGGATAATGATATGTATGAAATGGCTCGAGAGAATGGCTACGAGACAGCGTTCATTGATGTATCGCCTGTAAAGGATATGTGGGACAACGGTCTATTATTAGCAACGATCATCCCTGACCTTTATGAACATTTTGGTGAGCGATTAACTGTAATCGCTCATAGTAAAGGCGGAATAGACACCCAGGCAGCACTTTTGCATTATGGTGCTCTTCCTTACGTTCATGAGATCATTACACTATCTTCACCGCACCATGGTTCGCAGCTCGCGAATCTGGCTTACAGCAGTTGGGCTTCCTGGCTCGCAGATATAATCGGGAGTAAAAATGATGCCACGTTTTCTCTTCAAACAGGGTACATGAGCTACTACAGAAGTCAAACGGACTCCCTGCCGACAATTGATCATGTCCCTACTTTCACATTCGGGGGAACAGGCTGGGGAGCCTTTGGTACATCTTTATTCTGGGGTGGATTATACCTAAGAAGTTTTGGTGCAAATGACGGGGTTGTTACAGTTGAGAGTTCAAGGCTTCCTTATGCAACAGAAATTCGTGTAGACGACTGGAACCATTATGAAATAAAACGAGGAAGTTCTACCTTCCCCTATTTACAAGACTACTTATCAGAGGGTGGAAGAATCCCCATCACTCAAGCGGCCAATGTCGCCAGTCATCCCCCACAAGCTTACCATCCGTCTTATCATCAAGGCGGAGTTTACAGAGGATCTATTGTGGAGATTTTTGAAGTAGAAGAAGAGGTAAAAGAAGTGATCGTCGACTGGGTCAGTAACCAGCAAGACCCTCTCCTAACCTTATTTCATCCAGATGGAAGCAAAGATTATCAAATGATAACCACAGCTGATAGTGAGATTTTCGAAGGAGCCTACCACCACACATTCACCCTTGTATCTCCTGAAAAGGGCAGTTGGAAGCTTCAATCAACTTCTGCCTATGAACGATACCTGCTCTCGGTAGCTTATGAAAGTCCGATTAATGAAGAACTTGAAGTGATCGTCGATGCTGATTTGAATTTACTCTTCCAGACCAAAGGCAGCTATTTAATTTGGAATAATCAAAGGAAATTAACTGCAGATATCCGCTTAGCTTTTATCAGAAAAGGAGAACGGCAATCGAAAACCAATAGCTGGAAGAACATCAACCAGACCATTTTCACAAAGATTCCTAAATACGGAGAGGGAATCTATAATATTACAATCGATGTTCATGGTAAAACAGTAAACAACGATGCCTTTAATCGCACCATTATCCTTTCCGTTTATGTCGATCGAGAAGGGAATATATACCAATAAGTAAAGCCCTTTTTATCAATGTTGTATTTGTTAAACGATTCTGTAGTAAGGGCGTTATTTTTATAGTAAATCTATCTTTGCCATTTTACGCTTCTCCCCTATGCGTCGCTAAAGGGTTATCGCACTTTGGGTTCAGTTACTTTCACTAAAAAGGTCCACCGGCGTCGGTGGACCTTTTAATCGATTAATATAATTGTTGAAGTGCAGTTTTATCAAACGGCTGCAAATCTTCAGCACGGCCTTCGCGGATTTTTTTCACCCATTCAGGATCGATTAGTAGAGAGCGCCCGACTGCTACAAGGTCGAACTCATCATTTTCGAGTTTTCCCATGAGGTTATCGAGATTGGTGGCTTCCGCTGAATTAAAGCTTGTGAATTCTCCATTTAAGCCGACGGAACCTACAGAAATAACCGGTTTACCTGAGAGTTTCTTCGTCCAGCCCGCGAGATTCAAGTCAGAACCTTCGAATTCAGGTTCCCAAAAGCGGCGTGTGGAACAGTGGAAGATATCCACCCCAGCTGATACAAGCGGCTGCAGGAAACTGTCCAGTTCTTCTGATGTCTTCGCGAGTTTCGCATTAAAGTCGTTCATTTTCCATTGAGAAAAACGGAAGATGATCGGGAAGTCTGGTCCGACTTCGCGGCGGCACGCTTCGATGATTTCCACAGCAAACTGAGTGCGTCCAACGATGTCTCCGCCGAAGCGGTCGGTGCGCTTGTTCGTTTGTTCCCAGAAAAACTGATCAATCAGGTAGCCATGAGCGCCGTGAAGTTCAATGGCATCAAAGCCGAGGCGTTTAGCGTCAGCAGCTGCCTGCGCATATGCTTCCACAAGCCGTTCCGTTTCTTCTGTCGTCAGCGGCTCCGTTACTTGTTCTCCGTCAAGGCTTAAACCGGAAGGGCCAACAGGCAGAGCCTCCTCATTTGGGAGCTCACCTTTTTTCCGAGTCATGCCGACATGCCAAAGCTGTGGTGCAATTTTGCCGCCTGCTTTATGCACTTCGTCAACAACGTGCTTCCAGCCTTTTAATGACTCTTCCCCGTGGAAAAGCGGAATGCTTGCACCTGATACAGAAGAAGGATGGTTAATTCCGGTTCCTTCTGTAATGATCAGACCTACACCATTTTCCGCACGGCGGCGGTAATAAGCAGCGACATCTTCGCCGGGTATCCCCTCTGGAGAAAATCCGCGTGTCATAGGTGCCATGACGGTACGGTTGTTCAAGTTTAATTTTTCACTATGGAATGCCTCAAATAGAGGTTCGATGGATTTATTTGTAGTTGTTGTCAATGTATGGCCTCCTCTTTCTTACCTTGCATATTATGACAAATGCATCCAAGAAAGAGAAATAATCTGCTTGGTACTAGCATTGCTAATCGAATTCTACCTTTTCTGTCATAGTGTGATGTCAGGATGTATTTATGAAGCTATTAATGCATACGCCGCTCCGGCAACATTCGGCCCATTCTAGCCTATTGTTCGTCTTTTCCTAAGGCAGTTATCTTTTTGTCCCAATCCTCTTCCTATCCGATCAAGGAGCAGGAATCTCTCCTCCCGCTGCCTCATACCGGGTATAAAACTCCTGTAAGAATTGATTCGTCACATCTTCATCATGAATAAACAACATGTTTTCATCGTTGATTTCATTTCCATTCGTACTCCAATTCGTCGACCCGACTATTGTGGTCGGATCACTGGTCGGGTTTGCGGCATCAATCAACATCGTTTTCGCATGCATTTTGCGGTCTTCGGCATCTTCATAAACTGGAGCGGCATGATTCCAGCGGACATTCGGATTGTTTTCGGAAGTTTGGCTTGCCGTACGACCGGTCATTTCAATGGAAGCTGACCACCATTGATTCCAGAAGCTCTGATCAAAGACTCCGCGCACATCAAAACCTGTCAAACTTCCTTCCTTGTCGTTATACGAGCCTTCCCATTTGTACTTCAATTCATCGACTAGCGCTTGATCACTCCAAGCGAATATCGAAAAGTAACTGCTGTAATCCGCCTCATTTTTTACATAAGAAGTCATTTCTCCAATCGCATCATCACCTGCGGAAAAGTACACACCCACTTCTTTCCCTCCAACGTCGACAGTATGAAGAGTGTTGTCCACTTTCCGACCATGATAGTTCGAAACGGCCGCATCCGGGTTCATCCCCGTGCTTCCCCACATTTCATCAAACTCCGTTTTAAATACATCCGCAAGTGCTGGGGAATACAATTCCACCACGTGCTGAGTGTTCCCTCCAAGGACATCGTTCTGCATGTTCTCTTCTGAACCGTATAACCCCGTCACGGTAAAATTCCAGCTTCCTGTAAACACCCATTCCCCGTCAATGACGGCAAATTTGTTATGCATTTGCTGTCCTGGCGAGTAATAACTTCCTTCACTTTTTTGTTCCGCACCGGCAAGTTTAAATCCGGTCTCTGTTCCACTCCCTACTTCTACTGTCACTTCCTCCATCCCAGCTGTTGAACTCGGAAGTCCGTACTGTTCCCTGAGCGTTACGTCCTCTACAGCAAACATGATCGAATCGGAGAATACCGTGGTATCATCACTGGTTCCAATGACATTATCCTGTCCACGTACCAATTTCTCCGCATACAAACGCATCGTTTGATAACGCTCCGCGTAGTGAGGATCACTTCCATCTTTGGCATCAGCGATGACGCGGACGTCTACCCCTTCAGCAGCTTTTGCCATCAACGCATCAATGATGCCTGGCAAGTTGATTTCATATGTTGCAAGATCGATCGATGTCGTCGCCTGATTGATGCGATGAATCAACCGATCTTCCAAATTCACATTATAGTTGGCTTCGTTACCAGAAGTTGCGTATTGATCATAGGCGCACTTGTTAAAGTACACATTGATGCTTCCGGCAGTTTCACTGACGTTGTTCAGGTGTTCACTCGTCGTGGAACACCCTTTCTCCTCGGAAGTATAGCTGGCAGAAGGTGTTCCCAGTCCTTCTGTATATGTATCAGTCGCTGTACGCCAGTTTGAAGCATCCGTCCCCTCGGTTTCTGGATCGACTCTTTCCATCGTCGCTTTGGTCCCGTTATCCCCTGCATACCAGGAGTCCACTGCATCAATGATCTGTGTACCATCACTCAGTTCAAGCACTTCGCCCGTATTACCCATGGCCCCTGTGTAAATGTAGTCAGCACCGACATTAGAAACTGTCGTATCGTCCGTCCTTTCAAGTAAGTAATAACCCCCAGCCGGGACCGTGCCCGATAATGAAATCTGCGGGGAGCCATCGGCTGCATCCAAAGTCCACCCCTCAAGTGAAATGTCTGAACCGGTCGGATTGTAAAGCTCGATCCATTCATCGTTATAACTCACATCCGTGCCCATCCAAGCCACTTCATTAATGACTACATCATTTGTCCCTGCAGCCTCTGTCACCTGCGACACAGGAAAACTCGTCCATCCTAATAAAAAAATAAGTACAGCTATAAATCCTGGTTTCCATCTTTTCACGTGTTCCATCCCCCATTCACTTTATTCTCGCAATTCTCAACGTACCATAAAACGAACGTGAGAATTCAGAATTTAGGGATCATTAACAATAAACACATCGATGGACCTGATTGGCTAAAAAATAGGTAAAACTCAAGACACACGAACTTTCCTCATTTTTACTTTTTAAGGACATAAAAAAGCACCTGACCTCCACCGCATTATCGCTAAAGCAGATTGGGGATCAGGCACTCTCACAAATAGTAAAGAGTCGAATAGGTGAATGGATGAATCGAGTGAACCAGACACCATGGGAATGGTGTCCCTTCTTTATTCTCCGGCAGAGAGGACATGGGCATTTCTTAGTATCAAACTCCCATTTATGGTATTCTTGAATTATAATGGAACATTTAGTCGTGGCAAAGGAAGGACTACAAAGGGGCTGAAAAATCATGGAAAACCTCTTCTCTTCTACGCTTGAGAATTTGGAAAGAACATTCATGCCACATACTTCCGAATATCAGCGATACATCGACTTTCACACGATGAGAGATATGAAACAGGCTATAAAAAGGAACCGTCTTGCTTACTTCGATTTGGATATAAAAGAACTGGTCGAGATGGACAATCGATATATTGTGGATGTATTTTGGAACGGTGTCTTTTTCACTGCGGTTCTTCCAACTTCCGACACCTTCAGGGGTACCATCGAGGTTTACGGGAAGCCACCGAAAACGCTACTTGGACGGTTTGAAATGGGAGAAGAAGAAAAGGTGTTTTTCCCTACGTTTTTGAAAGAAGAATTCACGAGAAGAAAAGGGCTCAGAGACACATTAATTGATTTTTCGAAGGTTTTGTTCTCGTATTTAGATTCATACGTAGAGAAAAACACGAAAAAATCCCGGGAGGAAACAACTTCCGAACATCCCGAAGAAACGATGCTCGAAGGCTGGGACTTCCCGTTTCTCGAGAACCATCCTGATCTTCACAAAGAGTGGACATCTTTAAAGAAGCGGACAGTGAAACAATTCAGCCGTATGGAAGAACTCGACATTGAAGAACAATACGCCCTCGAGACGATGGTGGAGAAAGACGTTCCAGACTTCATCGACTCGTTTCAGCGCTTGTCCGATATCAATAAGGGAATGCGGAAAAGTGAACTGGTGGAAACGATGTACGATTTGGATAAGTTCATCGAAACGCTTGAGCGAAAAGAAGAAGAAAGTCGTACAATGAACTTTGCCAGAAGCAAAGGGATCATTGCTTCCAAGTATAATAAGGAAGACGAGAGTTTCTTGTCACGGAAATAAAAAGTTGTAGTGCAGCCGGTCGTTTTGTTTTTCTTGAAACCCATGAATGGCAGACAGGAGGTATGGACATGAGCGAAAATTCTATGCACAGAGACAAAGAAGCTGAAATGAACGATAATGATCTGAGAGAAGCGATGACTCTTATCGAAAAAGAAGACATCGACCGCCTGAATGAAGAGGCTGAAGCCTATGCAGTAAAGTTCAACTCGTCCAGGGACGAATCCCTATCAGAAGTGATGAGAGAACTTGGTGACCTCGGAGATAAAGAACAACGTGTCGCCGGGGAGACGATGGACTCCTTGAAGCGCCCGGTAAACGATCTCATGACCAGAGGCAATAACGACATTCCCGAAACATTGAATGAACTCGAGGCAATCGTGTCGGATCTTGATCCGAAGCGCACCGAAGGCAACGGCGTGCAGCGGTTCTTCTATAAACTGAGCAAAACAAAGCCCATCGACCGCTACATGAAGAAGTATGAAACGGTCGACTCGAAGATTGATACAGTGGTTCGCAGTCTGCTGGCAGGGAAAGATCGCCTTGAAGAAGACAGCGTCGAATTACAGCTGATCAAAGAGAACGCGCAGAAGCGTATTTATGACCTGGACAAGCAAATCTATCTCGGGAAGAAGCTGTTTGAGCTTTTGAAAGAAAAAGAAGCGACAGGCGAATACGACGTGGCACTGCTTACAGAAGGAAAAGAAAAAATCATTACCCGTACGAGAAACATGACGCAGATGAAGAGTGTGCTGCATCAAAGTATTTCTTCCGTTGATATCATTAAGAAAAACAATGAAAAGCTGAAAGAATCGATTCGTAATGCCGTTACGCTGACGAAAAATATCATTACCGTCTCCGCCTCGATCCAGCTGGCGTTGAATAACCAGCGGAAAGTGATCGATACGGTGAACGGCGTCAATAAAGCGACCGAGGAAATGCTGCTTTCGAACTCGAGGAACCTCAGGGAGAATGCAGAAGAAACCACGCAGATGATGGAGAATCCGGCAATCAGTATGGAAGCTCTTCAAGAGTCTTTCGATAACGTATTCGAAGCACTGAAAACGACAGAGCAGTCGTCCGAGCGGATCATCGCTTCGAGTGAACAGTTCATTGAAGAGATGGATACCTTGAACGAAAATGTCCGAAAAAAATTATCTCAGAATAGACAAAGAGCGCTTCGTGAATGAAGCGCTCTTTTGTATGTGGGGATTTGCACGAGACTCCACCAGATAGGTATGAGCAATATTAACTTTATCATTATCTGACCCGTTTGTTCTGCTATGGAGCCTAACTCCCCTTCGTTTATGTGTTTAACGCACTTCCGCTAAGGAATCCAGCTGAATAAACCTCCCTAAATTAATCTTTCATTAAAAACCAACTTGACTGACAGCGTATGTTGCGTGCTCTGTGCTGAACCCTTCAAAAGTCAATTGGTCAATTAAACCTTGTCTTGAAAAAGAAGTGTAATCAAGATAATGTTGAGCCATAACAACCGCCTGTTCTTGCCAATCAACCGTGATATTTTCCACACCATATGTCGCATCTTCTGTGCTAAAACCTTCAAACTTTAATTGATCGATCAATCCTGATTTAGAAAATGCAGTGTAATTAAGATATTGTTGAGCCATTGCAACCGCCTGCTCCTGAGAAACTGTTACGCTGGCTTCTTTAGCTTTACGCTCTTCCTCTTCTTCTTTCTTCGCCTGTTCCTCAGCCTCTTTGGCTTCTTGTTCTTTCTGTTCTTGCTCTTTAGCTTCTTGTTCTTCTTGCTCTTTCTGTGCTTGTTCTTCAGCTTCCTGTTCTTCTTGTTCTTTCTGTGCTTGTTCTTCAGCTTCCTGTTCTTCTTGCTCTTTCTGTGCTTGGTCTTCAGCTTCACGTTCTTCTTGCTCTTTATCTGCTTGTTCTTTAGCTTCCTGTTCTTCTTGCTCTTTATCTTCTGCGGAAGCTATAGCAGTAACCTCTTCAGCAACAGGGGTTCTTCACTTATCGCCCCTGCAATCAGTGCTATGACTAGAAGCGCGAACAGGCATCCACCTGACTTCGCAAAATTCCCGAGCCTTTTTCCCTTACCTTTCACAAAGGCTAAAACAAAAAAGGCGAGCACACCTGCTAAAGCTGTTAACATTAAAATTCCTAAGAATGTTTGAAAAGCTCCCTCTGTCGATCCTGCAATCAATCCTAGGGCTAGAGATGCGAACAGACACGCCCCTGATTTTGCAAAGTTCTTGAGTCTGTTATCTTTACCTTTCACGAAAGCTAAAACAAAAAAGACTATCACACCCGCTAAAGCCGTTAAGATTAAAATTTCTAAGAATGTTTGAAAAACTCCATCTGTCGACCCTGCAATCAGTGCTATGACTAGAATCGAGAACAAGCAACCACCTGATTTTGCAAAGTTCTTCAGTCTGTTATCCTTACCTTTCACGAAGCCCAAAACAAAAAAGACTATCGCACCTGCTAAAGCCGTTAGCATTAAAATCATTAAGAATGTTTCCACTGATTACCTCCTCTTTTTTAGGTTTAAACATCTCATTCTATTGTATTACGTAAAAAGCCATACTTTACCTTTTAATTTGTGTAATTTAAACCCTCTAATATCAGTAACCTGTCCACCAGCTTTTCTAAAAGATCACGCACTTGGGGTCAGGCTCATAGATAAACAGCCTCAAGATAATTTAAGGTTGTAAATTTTCAGAGTATTATGTATAATCCTTGGAATAAACGGTTTATTAGACTAAAGAGGTGAAATACATATGAGTACTAGTGTCGAGACTTTATTAGATGAATTGAAAGCATTCTTAAGAGATGAGCAAGTCACTACAAATGAAACGATTCTTGAGCACCACAGCAAAGACGAATCCTACCATGCCGGGAATAATCCAGATATTGTCGTTTTCCCCGAAAGTTCGCAGGAAGTAAGTGAGATTGTCAAAGTAGCGGATAGAAATGATACACCGATCGTCCCTTTTGGACTGGGATCCAGCCTGGAGGGGCATGTCATTCCTTATGATAAAGGAATTACCATCGATTTTACATTAATGAACAAAGTCGTTGAAATTCGGGAAAGGGACTTCCTCGTCAAGGTCCAGCCCGGTGTAACAAGGTCGCAATTGAATAAAGAACTGAAGAAATACGGTCTGTTTTTTACGGTGGATCCAGGGGCAGACGCAACGCTCGGGGGTATGGCAGCTACCAATGCCAGTGGGACGACCTCTGTCAGATATGGGGTTATGAAGGATCAGGTGAATGATTTAGAAGTAGTGCTGCCGGACGGTGAAATCATCCACACAGGGAACTTGGCGCAGAAGTCAGCTTCCGGATATGACCTGACGAGTCTTTATGTAGGTTCAGAAGGAACGCTGGGCTGTATTACCGAACTGACTTTGAGAGTATACGGAATCCCGGAAAATATCATGGCAGCAAGAGCGTCGTTCCCGACTGTCGATGATGCTGTGGAGGCAGTGGTTTCGATTTTACAGACGGGTGTCCCAGTCGCCCGTGTCGAACTCGTAGATGAAGCTTCCATCAGGCAAGTGAACAGCTTCAGCGAAATGGATTATAAAGAAAAACCTACATTGTTCCTCGAATTTCACGGGAATGAACCTGGTCTTAAGCATGATGTCGCCTTTATGGAAGAAATCGTCGCAGACCATCATTGTGAAGAAGTCCATTTTGAAAAGGATAATGCCGCCCGCACCAAGCTTTGGGAAGCACGCCATAACCTAGCCTACGCGTATATCCATGGCAACCCTGGAAGAAAGCTCATGGTCACTGATGTTTGTGTACCCATCTCGGAATTGGCAGGTGCCATCAAACATGGAAGAGAGAAAATCGAGGAATTGGACTTTGAAGCAGGCATCCTAGGCCACGTCGGTGACGGCAACTACCATGCTTTGTTAATGATCGATACAGATGATCCAGAAGAAGTAAGGATGGCGGAGCAATTCAATGAAGCCATCGTGGAATACGCCTTGGCGCGAGGCGGAACATGCACCGGAGAACATGGTGTCGGACGGGGGAAAATGAAGTATTTGCAGCGTGAACATGGAAGTGCACTGAATGTCATGGAAAATATCAAATCGGCGCTGGACCCGAAAGGAATCATGAATCCTCATAAACTTGTAGATGCGAAAGGAAGAAGCAAATGAAAATACTAGAGACAATCAGTAATCTGGCCGGGAAATACTTTGCATTTTTGGTGATTGGTGTAGCGCTTATCGCCTTTTTCATCCCGGAGCCTTTCATCGGTTTGGGTGCTTATATTACGATCCTATTGGGAGTCGTCATGTTCGGGATGGGGCTCACGCTTAAACCCGTAGATTTCAAGCTGGTATTAAATAAACCTATTCCCGTTATCATTGGAGTCGCTGCCCAATTCGTTCTAATGCCGTTAGTAGCTTTTATGCTTGCCTATCTCATGAATTTACCGGCGGAACTGGCAGCAGGACTGGTCCTATTGGGTTCTGTTCCAGGCGGTACAGCGTCCAATGTCATGGTCTACTTGGCGAAAGGAAACCTTGCCCTTTCTGTTGCCATGACTTCCTTATCTACCATGCTTGCGCCGATTCTCACACCGTTGATCCTGTTAGCCTTAGCAGGTCAATGGCTGCCCGTAGACCCAGTCGCGATGTTCTTATCCATTGTACAAGTCATTATTGTTCCGATCACCCTGGGGGTTTTACTCAGACGAATCTTTCCGGCAACCGTTGAAAAAAGCGCCACCGTCGTTCCGTTGATTTCCGTTCTCGCGATTATCATCATCGTTTCCGCAGTCGTAGCAGCAAACGTAGAAAGTATCACCACTTCAGGGTTGCTGATTTTTTCAGCGGTCATGATCCATAACCTGCTGGGCCTTTTCCTTGGGTATGCAGCAGCTGTATTGATGCGATTGGATGAGAGTAAACGAAGAGCGATATCCATAGAAGTCGGTATGCAGAATTCCGGCCTTGGCGTAGCTCTAGCAACCGCCCACTTCGGACCATTAGCGGCCTTGCCTAATGTCATCGCAGCGGTCTGGCACAATATTTCCGGACCGATTCTAGCAACATACTGGTCCAAAAAGCGAGTCACAGAAGGGAAAAACATAAAAGAAACCAAGTCCGTCTCCAAACAAGCACAATAGTGGGGACAGTCCTCCTGGCCGTGCACCATAGGTAAAAGATTTTAAGAGTCACCGCCACCCTCCTACTCTAAAGTGAAAAGAATAATTAGTGTAAGAAAAGAAAGAACCTACTCCCTCATTAGGGAAGTAGGTTTTTTGTATGGCAGCTCTCAGGAGCAAGGACCAAGGGAAATTATTCTCTCTTTCTATACTATTGACTTCCAAATTCATTGCCACTAGAATTCATTCTAGTATTTTCATTAACATGAATTGGAGTGTTGTCATGAGTCGCTTGAGAAATTTATCAGTACTGTTGGTCGCCTCGATAGTTTTAGGCGTAGCCTTCAACCTGTTTTTAATACCTAATGAAGTTTTAACTGGTGGGGTAACCGGTCTGGCTATGGTGTTCGGAATACTTACTCCTATAAATTCTGGTATTTGGTTAGTGCTTCTTAATGCCCCGATCTTCATTATCGGGTGGATGAAGCTAGGAAAAGAGTTTATTGGGAATAGTATATTTTCTGTAGTTATAACCTCCATCACGATGCAATATCTCCCAGTCACTCAAGTAACAGAGGATGCATTGTTAGCATGTGTATTTGGAGGAGCCATTGCTGGCGGAGCCATCGGTCTTATCATCAGGTTTTACGGATCCGGTGGTGGTGCTGATATTATTGGGCTGCTACTAACGTTGAAGCGTGATATCCCGTTAGGAGTATTAATTTTCGCTATAAATAGTGTTGTGGTTTTTATATCCGGCTTTATTTTTTCATGGGAATTAGCTTTGTACACCATGATATCCATTTATATTACGGGAATAGTGATCGACCGTGTCCATACCCGGCATGTGAAGCTTAGCTTAATGGTTGTATCCAATCGTGGGGAAGAAGTAAAAATTGAGCTGCTAAATAACTTAATACGTGGTATCACTGTCATGCACGGTCAAGGCGGGTATTCAAACACAGAACGAAAAGTGCTCTATACGGTTATTACTCGTTATGAGCTTGCGTTAGTTAAATCACTTATTACCAGTATTGATCCCAAAGCATTTGTCAGTGTCAGTGAAACTGTAGAAGTAGTAGGGAATTTCAGAAGGTAAATATAAACTTAAAAAATGCCTGACCCCCACTGCATTATCGCTTTAGCAGAGTGGGTGTCAGGCACTTTCCCTTAGTCGATGTTACTCACCATTGTCGCCTATTCCTACCTCCACCTTTTTATCGTCTTTTAACTTCATGCACAAACCTTCTGATAACTCCTTAATATATACTATTATTTAATTTCCTTTTTCTTTTGTTTTAAAATCCAACCGTCTTATAAAAATGATTAATAGTACTGATTAAATGAAGAAACCAGCTATATTCACGTCAACCAATTTAACATTGTATTGCTCATTTTAGACAATATTCCAATTTACTTCCCCCATTTCCAACTTGTGCTTCTACTTAAATCCATTTCAGTAATATTAAAAGCAGTATAATCTCCTAATAATTGGGCAAAATACCATCTGATCTTATATATAAGGTGGTTGATTAAAATATTTAAATACTACATAAAGCAATGGAAAAAAATACAGCGGTTCAAGTACTGGTCATTATCAGAGAAGGCAATATTCATTGGAATTTCAAACTTGCTTTATTTTTGTGTTGTTTGTCTATTTCCTACTAATGAAATAATATACTTTTCATTCCTTCTTTTCTTTCTTTATTCAGTTATTTACTTAGCTTTTTTAGTCATTAAAATAATTTTGAATAAATACAAAAACTCATTCTATAACAGCAATCAATTGAATGCTTTAATTGAAGAAATCGATTCAATGAGTGGTATTCAGTTTGAGACAGTCCTTTCTCATTTATTTAGAAGTGAAGGATATGACGTAAAACCAACTCCTAAGTCTGGTGATTATGGAGCAGACCTTGTCTTAAGAAAAGGGTCAGATGTAATTGTAGTCCAAGCGAAAAGATACTCTGACAATATAGGTATATCTGCCGTAAATGAAATAATTGGTGCTTCAGGGTATTATAAAGCCAATAAGAAGTGGGTAATAACCAATCAATTCTATACGAATGCAGCAATTGTACAGGCACATAAAAACAAAGTGAAGTTGCTAGACCGGGATGATCTTATCCTTATGTTAAGACATTACAATAAAAAATCTGGTAAAAGAAAACCTATACTTAAAGATATCTCAAAATAAAAACCAATCTATGGCGGTAGACTGGGCATCCCATAATACTCATTCAACTTTTCATCATTTAAATAATCAATTTCACCTTGGATAGTTTCAATTTAAAAGTGCCTGATCTCCACTGCATTATCGCTTTAGCAGAATGGGGGTCAGGCACTTTCATCAGGATCACTTCAACAGCTATTCCTCCTGACGAAGATATGTTGTTCCTTTAGAAACAAAACCTTCCATAATTTCTTTTGGTACCAAACTCCCTCCTGTTGCCCAAACTAAATGAGTAGCATTACTTAAACGCGAGCCATACATGTGGTCTAACTGGTTTTGAATATCAATGGAAGCAGGGCCGTACATGCCCGCAAGTGCTGATGGCTCGAGGGAAATTCCTTCTGAGTTATGCAAAAGGGCTAATAGCTTGTACAAGTTTTCGTCGTTGATCGTATAAATGCCGTTCACCATTTTTTCTATCAGCCGGCCAGCCAAAGCGGATGGTCGCCCAACAGCTAATCCGTCAGCTTCCGTCTTATTATCAAGTCCGATATCTTGAACAGAAATATCCTCATGTTTTCCTGTAGCTAGACCAAGCATCATGCAAGGAGAGCTAGTCGGCTCTGCAAAATAACAATGTACGTGATCCCCGAAAACATATTTCAGTCCAAAAGTGATACCAGCAGGGCCCCCTCCTACGCCGCAAGGTAAATAAACAACCAGTGGATGATCCGCATCAACCGTGATATTCTCCTGCTTTAATTGCTCATTAAGGCGCAAAGCAGCCACTGCATATCCTAAAAATAAATCCTTGGAATTTTCGTCATCAATAAAGTAACAGTTACTTTGCTTCTGACATTGTCTTCGTCCCTCGGTTACGGCAAAAGAAAAATCCTTATCATGCTCAACCACTACTACACCCTTATCCCTGAGTAACTCTTTCTTCCATTCTTTCGCTTCCACCGACATATGAACCGTTACCTGAAAGCCTAAAACTGCACTCATTATGCCTATACTTAAAGCCAGATTGCCTGTTGATCCTACAGCGATCGAGTTGTTAGAAAAAAACTGCTTGAATTCGGAATCAGCTAGCTTAGAATAGTCGTCATCTTTTGTGAGCTTTCCATGTTTTATTGCCAGCTCTTCCGCGTATTTTAATACTTCATATATACCTCCCCGCGCTTTTATGGAACCAGCTATCGGAAGCTCATTGTCACACTTTAAATACAAATTGCCAGGGATGGATTGCGTGAATCGTTTTTCCAATTCTAGCTGCATATCAGATATGCCGCGGATAGGAGATTCAATGATCCCGTTCATTTTCTTGGTTTCTGGAAATACTTTAGCTAAATATGGAGTAAATCTCTGCAGAAGCGCTTCTGCTTCATGAAGGTCTTTGATAGGAATGACTAGATTTTCTTCAAGCGTGTAATAAGGTTTAAGTGATGTATTGGGCCAAAACGTTTCTTTCTTGTTTTTTAAATGGTTAATCAATTCTTCCTCACTACTATGATTACGTTTAGAAACCATAAAATCCTCCTTTGTTGATTTAAAATTAAGACACCCCAACTCACAGGATATTTAACATACTTAAAATTCATGCAGTTACATTATATCGCGGAGATTAGATTTGGGTTTTATTGGAATAACCCATCATCCAGGAAGCCAAATGTTTTCATATCCATTCTGAATAGAATAATCATATAGATAAATCATGATAACTCCATATTTCCACTTCTCCCTTCAATCGTCTCTTTTCGACAGGACAATACAAAAACCTCCTATTTATGAAGGATTTACCAATAAATTGTTAAAAAGTGCCTGACCCCCACCGCATTATCTTTTTAGCAGAGTGGGGGTCAGGCACTTTCACAAGTTGCCTAGTTTTGTTTTAACAATCTCAAAGAAGTGAAGTGTGTGAGTCCTAATTCACTTCATTGAATTTCAACTTCTTATTAATTTTATCAAAGCTGTATTCAATTAGCCTTATGTTGTTCCATTCAGAAGGGACCGCTGGTCTACGATCTTTTATATAATTTCTTTTCCCATGATTGTTTCTGAAATCAATAACTTCCTTTGGTATATTATGCGCAACAAGAAAAGCGTTAATCATTGAATAATCACCGAATGAGTATTCTTGATTAACCCAATCGACGTATTTCATAAGTTGTTCTACAGCATTTATAGTACCTTTGTCTTTCTTAATTTCTATTATTAAATACCTTGAAATAGTAGAATAACCCGAAATGAATTTATACCCGAATATATCCATTTTATCCATATAATCAATGGGTTTAAATGGTGAAGCAATTATTTGATGAGATATATAATCCCATTCTCCAAAAACATTTTCCTCTCTTTTTGTTAATAAATCAATAATACCAGCTTCTATTGCCATTTCATCTTTATAAATGTATCTTTCGAGGATATATCCAAGATATTCGATGATGTTATATTGTATTTTCTATTTATTTTTTTGCTGATTTCAGAGTGGAGCGACACCGTAGAAGTGTACTTTCCACCTTTATTTACTAGGTATTCTTCGTTCCTTTTTAAGATTATATCTTTTAATGCACGGTTCTCTTCATCATCAACCTTTAAGAATGATAACTTCCAGAACGCCCTCAACATCCGAAAACTTTTTGGATTAGAAGCTAGTACATCATCCATATCGATTCCCGTACTGAAGAAATATGGAGAAGGTTCAAAGGTGCATATAAACCTGTTATTCACACTTTCTACTCCATTATCTAAGAGAAGATGTTTTCTTATGGATTTATAATCTACTCCGGAAGGGAAATCTGCTTCTGGAAAATTTAAATATTTACAATCAATTCCTATATTAATTAATTTTCCAATACCATATACTTTTCTATTCAAAAAAAAGTAAACATTATCACCATTCTTCATACTTAAATAGTCAGCAAATGTGCCTTCAATTGGTATATTCCAAATTCCATTTTTAGGAACATTTAATTTGGTGCTATAAACACCCGTATCAATTATACTTCTTAAGGAGTCCTCACTATCAAGGTTAAAAATGTAGCCCGCCATTACCTATCTTCCTTATAAATTTGACTTTAAACCTAAGTAGTGGTTAAACAAAGCAATATATGTCAATTCTTTAACATAAGTCTTTTGACTTAGCTGGTCTACCATGAGTAATCTGACTTTACACTACTAGTTATTGTGTGTTCATCTATAATGATATCAAAAAATAAAAAGCAGGAGGAGGAAATATAGATTATTTTCTTCGGATAAGTTGCAAATGTGAACGAAGGGAACAATCTGATAATTCCACCTTAAAAAGGGTTAACATAATTTTTTCACCAATAATTAATCACAATCCAGATTTCCAACGTAATCCAATAAATCTCCCACTCTTCAGTTAGAAAAAAGACCAATATACCATTCAGTAGTGTATTCGAATTCCCTTAATAAATAATTAAATCTGCTAAATGCAATCCACTTCAACGCCAAGACTTCCTTTCAGTGTTCAAATACTATGTAATCGGCTCCTATGAACCGATAAAGAGATTGTTTTACTCCACTACCCCGAATATTAATGCAGGTGATGATTCAATTCATATAACCTTTCAAAATGATTTAAATAACTCAGATAGTACTATCGATTCTCTGCTACAATTCACGAATGGCTTCAAATGAGCATCAAGATACTCAGAAGGATGAAATCCGTTCGGAAACAGATAATCTATGATTTTCCACACTAAAAAGAGAAGGGTCCAATTCCTACTTTTCCTTCTCTTTAGCCTTATCTATGAAATCTGCTATTCTTTCTACCGTCTCCTCAAATTCCCCTTTTTTCAAGTCATGCTCCCATACTCGCAAAATATGCCAGTCCTTCTCCTTGTAAAATTGGTTATCGCGTTGATCCCGTTGCTTGTTCCTCTCGAATTTATCTCTCCAGAACTTCGTATTTGATTTAGGGATAGTACCGTGTACAGGACAAGCATGCCAATAACATGAATCAATGAAAATTACTACTTTGTACTTTTGGATGACTATATCAGGCGTACCTCTGAGTTTACTTACATTTTTCCTGAACCGATAACCTTTGTTCCATAATGCTTTACTCACTTTATCTTCTAATCTAGAACGTGCTTTTATTCTACTCATCGTCCTTTTCCGCTGCTCAGAGGTCATGATGTCAGCCAAAATATCACTCCTTTCATACACTTGCTTATCATATTCCCGTTTGATTCATCCTATAACATTCATATTCATATAATAACCATACTTAGGATGCTGTTAAAGAATAGCCTTGCAGAAGAAACAATCGACTTTTTTGTTGAGTAATTGACCGAAAGGATAGATACAATATTTCCCCATTTTGTCTTTAGCATAAAAAAGTCGATCGCACTCAGCGATCGACTCCCGTTTCAAATAAATCTAGTTGTGAAGCATGATTCTCTTCTTCTTCTTCTTTATGAAGTTTGAGGATTTCATGCCCGATTTTTTCAATGATCCCGGTAACCAAGGCATTACCCATACAGAAATACCTTGTCCTTTCGGGCATGAAACCTTCTGTCCAGTTAGGTGGGAATCCATTAAGCAGTTCCGCTTCGAGCGGAGTGATGAAGCGGATTCTTCCGGTATTCAAGTCCTCTACGACATGGGAACTTCGGTTTTTGGTCCCTTCACTGGTAAGCATAGTACGGCTAGGAGCATCCAGGTTCTCCGGGAACGCCATGCCACCTTCCGTATAATAATACTCATGTCCAGTCTGAGAGGTCCTTTTCTCTTTTTTAGCGCCTTTCTGGTACTTCATCTCTTTGAAATCAGAACGACCTTTTTTATTTTCATTGTCATGCTTCAGATAATACTTTTCGTCTACTTCGCCCTGAATCGCATCAGCTTTCTTGAGAATTTCCCCCAATGTGACCGGGGAAACCCCCGAATCAGGAATGAGTTCAGCACTGTAGATATCACTGCCAACCAAAATACCGCTGTTCTTGTAAGGAAGTGAGAAGTGATCGGACACTTCCACAATGTCTTCCGGAAGTAACGCTGCTTGATCAGGATGGCGATGATTGTGTTCTTCTTTCACAGGGAATTGCTTCACGAAGAACCCTTTTGAATGAAGGATATCCTCCGACCCTTCATTCTGAATCCGTTGTGCTATCAAAGTCGATTTGTGGAAGGCGAAGATGAAGACTCGTCGTCTTCTCTGTGCGAACCCGTAATCCGCCGCATTGATGACTCTCCACTCCACATAATATCCCTCATCCCGCAAACTGGCGAGCATGACAGAAAAATCACGTCCTCTCTGCTTAGAGGGGGATTTCAAGAGACGATCGACGTTCTCCAGAAGCAAATACTTCGGTTTACGGGATTGGACGATATTCATGATTTGCCAGAAAAGAACACCCTTCTTACCTTGGATGCCGCTCTCCCCTGACAAAGTCCGTGCTACTGAGTAATCCTGGCAAGGAAACCCACCTACGAGTAAATCATGCTCTGGTACTTGTGGCCAAACTTCTGCTATATCCTCGTTGGAATGCTCACCTGAATGAAATCGGTTCGTGTAGCATTCGAACGCTGGTTGTGATTTCGTTGATGGTTCCCACTGATTCGCCCATACTGTATTGAATTCGTGACTGGCTTTTTCCAATCCTATCCTGAAGCCGCCGACACCGGCGAATAGTTCTACTACGTCCATAACACCGAACATCCTTTCGGTTTTTTATCTAATTATACATTATAATTGAAATGTCTGTAAAGATCAAATCCTGTCGTTCAAAAGAATATTTTATCATAGATAAGTAGACTATTACCATCTTCTGATCGAAGTAAAAAATGGATTCATTCCAGTCAAGAAATTATTCTTTCAAATCATCATCCAGCTGATTAAGGATATAAGTGTTGTTCAACCAGAAAGATTGTTTGGTCATTACTCTGCCATCGGGAAGCTCGTCCCCGCACTTACGATCTTTTCCGATTATTTCACCATCACCTAATTCGTAATACCTCTTACTGGCGTGCGGACGTATGTGAATTACACGGTTAGCGCTTTTTTCCGGGAAGTTGTTTTCAATCGAGAATGTCTTCCCATTTTTTGAATGCTTCTTTTCAAGATGGATCCCCTGTCGAACTACTTCTTGGATTTTCATCCAACCATCACGTGCTGATTCCAAATCTTCATTACTTATGTTCCATAGCTGCGACCCTTTCAACACATACTTGTCACCTTTCTTTTTGAAAACCACGAACAGATAGCGTTTTGAACTCAAGTCATTGAAGAAATCAGATTCTTCCCATTCTTGGTATGCGAATTCTTTAAAACTGATAGAGGGAAACGAAATACTCTCCCTCATACTTTTATTTTCCTCTATACGGATGGCTTTCACTTCAATGTTGGCTTTCTCGAACTCTTCTGCACTGTTGTTGGACTTGACACCCAACATACGATATGCCAATGAGCTCCATAAACGTTTGGAACGCGAATTCAATCCGAATTCCTTCATCAATTTTTCATCAGTCTTTCCACGATGGGCATTTATCCTATCGACGATGAGATCTTCGAATGACTGTTCCTCGAGGTCTTGTGTATCGTTCAGAATCGATTCATATGTATCTATCTTCTTTAAAACATATTTGTTCAATACGTGTGTCATATAAGATTGTTTGAAGCAGAACGCACGCTTCCTGGCTTTTAATTCTTGGGCATAATATTTCTGAGGGACTGTACTTTTTTCAGCGTTGGAGCCTTTCGTACAAGCTCCCAAGTACATCGTATCCCCCTCAGACAATTCATGTGCTCTGCCATCTTTTACTTTCGAAATGATTTTTTCATAGTCCTGTTCAATGATTTTCATGTCTTCCTCTGGGGGCGAAAAGAGTGTCACATAGTCTATCGGATAAGCCGTCCTTGGAAGTGAACGATTACGCAAATAATGAATTAATAGAGAGAGGTTGAGTTTGTTGTGTAAATGGGACAAATAAAAGTCTTTTTCTACGGGTTTCTCATAGCTGATCATCGAAATGACTAATCGTTCTCCTGCTGAGTAGCCACCTCTCTTACCTATTTCATAAGGTGTCACTTTCAACTCTACACCAGCTTCAGGAAAGTCGGCTTCCTGATTACTATTCAATTCGTACCCGAAGTGGTATTTCTCGATCAAATGCCCGACCCCGCCCTTGTAACCAGGTTTATTCACTTTTTCTACGGTCTCTTGTTTCAATTCATATGATATTTCCGCTTCCCTGATAACATCAGTGAAAGTACTTCCTATCAGTTTTTCACCATATTTTTTTATACTTACAGGATCTCTTTCATCATAGTTAATATTCATCACCCCCACAAAAGTCGTAGTTCGATTATACATTAAATGGTTTTACATTTTAAGGAATGATTTGTAAGAAGTAGCTGGATTCTCTAAATCCTGGTTACTTTTTCCTTGAGTCCGGACTCCTTTCTGAATCGCGGTCTCACCGTCCCCACCCGGCAATTCCTTTGCTTCCTAAACACCACCTCCATCACATCACTGCCTTCGTGCGATTAATAATCATCTAGGCACAAAATCTGATGATATCGGTGTCCTGTTCAATGTTGCCAACTTCCCTCAATTCCGATATCAAGGACATCTGTTCTTGGATGCTCAACGCTTTGGGAGAGTTGAGATTGGGGAAAGAACGGGATGTTGTGTTCACATGCGAGGAATTTCAATTCACGAGTGAATGCGCAATATCAGGGCCTTACCCCCGCTTCGTTAAAGTGTTAACGCGCTAAGGGTTAGCGACCGTGAGGTATCTCGGTCTTTATTCCCTACCTATCAAGCGCTTTAGTGTGTGATAAATCTCACTCCAAGAATCATTCAGATTAATGCTGACTATCTCCATAGTGATGTTTTCATCCCATTGATAAGTCTCATTTACTAAGTAACTATTGTATGGATAAATCAATATCCCTCTTAGTTTCATATCCTGTGGCTGATGCATTAAATAGGTGAACATTTGATACATATTATGGCTGTGGTAGGAGGCCTTTTCAAAATTTTGCTGGAACATACTCTTATAGAACTTCGCATCGATAATGATCTTTTCCTGCCCATCCTTATTCGTCATCGATACATCCGTCTTCATACCAGGCAATAGAGCCTGGTCACCTTCCAACTTCCATTGCAATCTCTCAGATTGAACACGGTACTGACTCTGTTCAATCTGATAAAAACGAAGCAAGAATTCTTCAAAAAGTCGGTTCATGGCTGCGTCGTCTAACTTAGCATTGAATAGACTCCACCCTCCACTTTTATGGGAAAGCAACTTCAGTTCATACAGCAGTTGTGCAATATGAATCATGGACTTGTAAGGAAAGTTCAAACGATTAAAACGTAACCGGATGAATGTTTCTTTTCTGAAGGGAATCATTGAGACATCAGGAAGCTGCTCCCAAAGAAGGTAACTTTCTTTTCTCGTCTCTTCCTTCACCAGCCGGTTTCCATAAATTCCTTCAAGGGTAATTTTCATAATCTGATTTAGTAAAATATCACGTGAATACTCGTCTTTCTCGCAGACTACCAGTGGCTTTTTCTCCAATATATAGGACATCGAATCTCCCATCAGCATCCGGCCCCCCAGCCGATTTGTCTCTTCACCCCTGCTTACATAACCTTTTACTAGACCTCTACTCAATAAGTGTTTTGCTTCTCGGTTAAAACGCTTTGCCAGAAAGTCATAAGTGATTAGTTCTTCCTCAACACCGCTCATGCTGTGAATCAATTCAGGCATGTTATTGGCATAGCTCAGAAGACAAAACAAATTGCGTATTGGTACTTTTAATTTCATTTCCATCTTAAATACCCTCTAACAATTCGTCCACTACTTCAGGACGATCGAAAAAGTATTCTTCCAATAACGGTTTGATTTCAAATTGCATGATGGTTTCAAACCATGCCCGCTCCTCGATTCCGTGCAGCGGAGTCGTGAAGAAGGAGTGACCAATTTCGTACCCTCTGCCTAGCTGGAAGTCATTACGAATTTCCCCATTAATTCTATTTACAGTAACTAACACACGGTCGATTATTTCATCGGATAACCCTTTCGCCTTCATGAAACGTTGCCATTTATAATTAAAGGAAGGTTCCAGCGTAAAAAATGCAAATCGCCTCCGAAGAGCAACTTCAAGCTGTGCTAAAGACCGATCTGCTGTATTCATCGTACCTATCATATAAACATTTCCTGGTACTGTGAACTTTTCCTTGGAATAACTCATCGTGACATATTCCTCACGCTTATCACGTTCAATCAACATGAATAATTCACCGAATATCTTGGATAAATTACCACGATTAATTTCATCAATGATGAAGTAATAATCCTTTTCCGGATTTTCTTCTGCCCGTTTACAGAATTCATAAAAGATACCGTTTTCAAGTTGAAAGCCATTATCGCCCGGCCGGTAGCCCATTACAAAATCTTCATAAGCGTATGTTTGGTGGAACTGCACCATTTCAACTTTTGTATCATCTTTTTCTCCCATCAGGGAATAGGCAAGCCGTTTCGATACAAAGGTCTTCCCGACACCGGGTGGTCCTTGCAGAATTATGTTTTTCTTATATTGAAGTAAGCTTGTTAGATTGATGTGTTCTCGTTCTTCCATGAAAACTTCCTGAAGAAAATCTTCTGTTGAATATACTTCAACAGACTCCGTTGGAACTGTTTTCTCTTCATATTGAATAGCTATAGTTTCTTTCAGCTCTTCTTTCAATTTCCATCCACCCTGATCGTCTTCTCGAACGAATAAAAAATTTAGACAGCTAGTTTCATTACTACTTTCAGGAGTTACCGGCAAACCTATTTTATGCTGAATACGTTTGGCCAAAGCAAGCATCTGAGTATAAAGTGTAGTAGAGTGGACTCCAAGTGCTTTCGTCAACTCATCATCAAATGCTTCGCCTCCTAATTCAAACAATGTGAATAAGTAAACTTTATCCTTTTCCTTAAAGATTTCCTTATCTTCAAGTAATTCGATCCATTCTTCTTTACTAATCCTTGTTTCGTTTCCGGGGATATTTTGCAGAGAAGACGACACCTCTACCATCTTCTGGCGAAACTGTTCAAAATTAAATTGAGAAACCTCCTTCATATGGTCAATATCATTCTTTCCATGATACGCATGGTCAGAACCATACATCAATCCATATAATATCCCTTTTTCGTCGACTCTGATGAACAACTGAGGTGCTGAGCGATGGGAATTATAGTTTTCTTCATAGACAGCTAACCAAGTACCTGACCCGCCGAAATTTTGATTCCAGCTGAAGTCATTCATCGTTTTCCCTTTGGTGAAAACAAACCCTTTCAACTCTTCAAATTGAATGATTGTTTCATGAAGCTTTCTCAGTTCTTCCCTAACTTTCTTTTTGTTATGGTGATAGAACAATTGGAACAAAATCGTAAAGTTTGTCCAGGAATGAAGGATGTTCGTATCATACTGCACCTTCACTTCCGTTTTGATTTGTTCTAAATCCTCGACTGTTAAGTCCTTGCCATCCAGGATGTTTTCTATCACTAATAGCTTGATTTTGTTCACTTTCTCTGAGTTCCGGTATACCTTCTTCAACTCTTCTAGTGAGTCATGTCCCATATTTTTTATAAATTCTAATAGCATAGAAGGGTCTTCCCGGAAAGCGTTCAGTTCCTGTGCCATTCCATAAAGGTATTCCACTGCGCTTTCTACGATAATTTTGTCATATTGAGTGCTGCAAAAGAAAAAGTCCTGGACATCGAGCATCGTTAAATCCAGGTAAGTTCTTTGGAGATGCACCAGCACCTCTTCAGCAAATGCTATATACTCAGAATAATTTTTACTGACCGTTCCAAATTTGGTATCAATCCCATAGGTTTTCTTCAGATCCTTATATACTTCCTCTTTATATAACGGATAGCGGGTATGATCATAAGCAGCGAGCAAATAACCGAATAACGGAGCACCTAATGAAATCGTCGGGTTAAAAGCTTTCCCCTTTGCCCTGAATTGGGAGATACGGTCTTCTATTGAAATAGAAGAATCATAGAGTTGATTCCATAATTCTGACACTACATCGGGATTTGCTTCTGCAAACTTAGCCAAATCGTCCGTATTGCTCCAATGGACAAAACTACCTGAAGTGGGGTTTTCTTTCTGTAGCTTTCTTGCCAAGTGCCCGACTGATTCAGGAGTAATCGAATTTGTATGTAAGTAATCATTTAGCTCTGACAAAATTTTTAATTTATATGCTTCCTCATATGCTGGAGTTTCCTTGAAAGCCAAGTATCTTTTATAAGCAATCTCGAGGTAATCAGCTTCTTTAATAACCGATTGTTTTAAATTGTGCACACCATTCATCTCCTTTTGATTATTGGCGTTTCATCCTTAATTACCGGTGTCTCAGAGAAAAACATCTCGATAGATTTCTTGAATACTATATTAGTAAAGAGGTAACTTTACAAAGGTCCCTTATTTTATTGATATACTTTCTATTGACTATTCATCATTGTTTGGATACGTATTGGGTAAGTCAGGATCCATAGAAAAAATTAAAAATCTTTTTTATCAACACAGGTTGTACAATACTTACTAATAATAGCTTAATAGGAAAAGAACCCTATCTATCTTCGTCCATTCACAATTCCTCCCAACTCTATAAGCCTTTAGCCGATTATTGGTTCTCTATAACCGAACCCCCCTGAATTATCATCGGATATAATTGAGTCGAGCTCATCGCTTAAGTTGCTGATGCGTTCCCAGGAGTAGATGTCGCCTTAGGATTTATAGAGACCTGGTTCGATATCTGCGCCAACTCCATGCATGCCTGTCGAGATTTGCGCTACCTATGTTGACTATCCCACGCTTTTTATGGCCTGAGGATATAACGGATTTAAAATTGCCTGCCCCCTCACTCTACTAAAGTGGTAATGGAGTGGGTGCAGGCAATTTCACTAAGGTTTGAATTCTTGCTGGTTTGGTCACTCTAATAAGAACATTTTTATTAAAAAAGGTATTTTTTGCAGATTGTTCTAGTCCAATACCTTAATAAACACGACTTTTAAATAGTTGAATTCAGGGAAGTTGTGCGGGACTGTGAAATCCTCTGGTAACTGATGCTCTTCCACAATCTTGTATTTCTTTTTCATCTCTTTAAAGGCTTTATCAATAAATGTTTTGAACTTCTTCATGTTAAAGCTGGCAGTATTGGTTGAAGCAACAATCAACCCGCCATCACTCGTAATCTTCAGCGTATCTTTGACGAGCTTCGTATAATCCTTGGACGTACTGAATGTCTTCTTCTTCGTACGGGCAAAGCTTGGGGGATCGAGTACAACGACATCGAATTTCAATGCATGACGTTCCGCATACCTGAAGTAATCAAATACATTCATCACTTTGATATCCTGCGATTCGTAATCAATGCCGTTCACCGCAAATTGTTCGATCGTTTTAGGTAAGCTGCGTTTTGCTAAATCGACACTCGTCGTTTCCGTCGCCCCACCAAGAGCGGCTGCGACAGAAAACGCGCCTGTGTAAGAAAAAGTGTTCAAGACAGTTTTCCCTTCAGAATAGCGATCGCGTAAAGATTTTCGGACATTCCGCTGATCCAGGAAGATACCGGTCATGGCCCCATCATTCAAATCAACGGCATAGCTCATCCCGTTTTCCGAAACGATTAGCGGGAACTCACCTTTTTCACCGGAAACATAATCATCCTGGTCCACATATTGACCATTCTTATCAAAGCGCAGCTTCTCATAAACGCCACGCGGATCAGCGATGTCATTCAATGCTTGGTATATCTCTTCACGGAACGAATAAATCCCTTCACTGTACCAGTTCACGACATAAAAACCAGCGAAGAATTCAATCGTCAAGCCCCCGATGCCATCTCCAGCACCGTTGAACACACGAAATGCAGTCGTATCTTCCATTGCATAAAACTTCGCCCGTTTCTCGACGGCTTCACGAACTCTTTTCGCAAAAAACGTCTGATCGATCTTCTCTTTTTCTTTACGACTCAACACCCAGCCGATTCCTTTGTTCTGAATGCCGTAATACCCTGTGGCAATGTAGTTGTTACTGCTGTCGACTAATTGTACAAGACTGCCTTCTTCGATTTTCTGCTCGTTGTTCTCGATGGCATCTTTGGAAATCAGCGGGTAGCCGTTGGTTATATCTTTGACGGATTTTGGTTTTACTTTTAATTTTGCTGTGTATCTCATATCGTCATCCTTGCTATTGTTTGGTCGTATTGTTCATTGTAACATCAACACCCTTTTTTATTTACTCTTACTTGTGGTAAGGGTCTCCGTGATTTATTAAAATGAGGTTTTTTAGCTGTATTAAAAAGAAAGTGGATTCTTCGCTCCAAATTTAAGTATCAGTATTAAGCTAAATTAAACACTCTCTTATATTGGTAATACATATCTTTTACATTGTAAAAAAATGACGACTTTTTGGTATAAAGACTTATATATTAAATATTTTGCTAGGAAACTTTTGTCGATAAAGGAAAAATACTGTTATAATTAGGCAATACTGGAAGTTTAAAAAGGGAGAGAGTTGATGTGAGTTATATTGTTTTTAAACTGAACATTCAACCTGATGTTTTATTAAATTATAAAAAAAGCAATGATGTAAACTATTTACTTTTTAAAATGATACCGTTAGCTTTTGAGAATGTATTACATGTAAAGGAAAACAAAAGTTTATACGAATTGATTCCAGAAAAAATTGATGAGGAAACCTTTCAAAAATTATTTATGGACCTAGAAGAAAGAACTGTTAAATTACATGAGTATTATAAACAAGTTTTATTACAGTTTAAAAAAAATTATAATATTCATTATTCTCAAGACTTTTTAAATCAAAATGAGAACTGTATGAATCAAAGAAGGGCTTTAGAAAGAAAATATCCAGGGATAATGAAAGCTTATGAATTAATTACAGATGAAGAAGTAGATATATATGCAAATATTGAATCAGACAATAAAGTAGGGACAGGAATTACACATCTGAGGAAATTTCATAAAATAAAGTTATACCTAGAAAAATATCCACAAGATAATGCTTTAAACTCATTGAATTTAATAGCTTATTATAATCCTCATACTGAACATGTACTAGTCGAAAGCTCATCTGAAACAGCAGCCCAGAACTATATATATGCTTTAGTTGACCTAGTTAATGGAAGTAAGTCTGCAAACAAGCATATAGGGAAAATTAATATTAACCCCATTTATGAATCAATATCTTTGGATGGAGAATACAATGAAATAAGCTATATTGTAGTTTATCCGAACGGAAATCCACCGTTAGATAGATATAATATTTTAAAAAATGCAGAAGCAAAGGAAGCTGAGTATAAGCTTATAGGTGCAGACGGTAAACCATTAAAAAAGGAGCCTGTCCAAGAAATGTTAGAGAATGAAGCGAAACAGGGTTACTTAAAATCTCTAATGGCTAAAGGAGAAAAAATATATAAAAAGATTAAGACATTAAGACATATTGATGAAAGTTCATAAGAAGGGAGAGTAATCCTATGAGAGAAAATTTCTATAATAATCCTTTAAAAGTGGTTTGGAAATCAAAGAAAAACCTAATGCCTTTCTATCTTATATTTGTATGGGTTCTTTTTCTTTTAGTAACACTCGGTGGGGTTCTTTATCTTGATTTTATGGACTTTTCGTCATTTCGAATTGGAACTTATTTTTCAGTATCATCAACAGGGTTAACGTTAACTCTAGCTTTATTTGTTGCTGGAAAAAATGCATTTAGTGAAGAAGATTTAAAGAGATTAGCAAATCATGAAAATGGGGAAGGCCAGTCGGGTCAGGCCTTGATAGACTTTTTAGGGCCTTTTGTTTTTACAGCTTTGTTGTTTTTAATTACAGGATTACTAGCACTATTTGGTCCCTATATTAAACTCCCGCTTAAACCAGAATATATAGAATTCATTAAAGTCCTTTATATTAACATCCTATTTCTGGGACTCCTGAGTTTATTCAACCTTGTTATAACAATGTTAAATGATGTTTATGCATCTGCATTAAGAAAGTAATTAAGATATTTAAAAATGGGAATGAAAGATTTAACTCAAACATAACTCAAATTACAACTTAATGATCATAACAGCAGTGATACCTTATCAAAGTGAAGTTATTAATAATCTAATGATAGGTAGCAGATTTATAAATGTCTATAACAATATTTACCTTCTAACTAGCCTTCCTTGTTAGAGGGGAATGTTCGTTAATTTCCATTGTTTTTGAAATTTTACGACGACCAAATCTTTCTCTTATTTTTTTATTATTCTAGCGTGGAGTTTTGCCGATAGTTTCAATTTAGAAATTGGAAGGACATGTGGAAAATGAAACATTATTTTAACCCCGAATAATGACTTATTTTTTCTTCAATAACAATACCTTTCAACTATTTTAAACCGCTTCCTATTTCCCACCAAAACCTCATCTACTTATGATACGGTTCACCGTAACGCTAAATAGGGGAAAATAAAAATGCAAATGGTAGAGACGAATGCTTTTGATTCGCTCCCCTTGCTTGTACATCGCTTGAACTTCTTCTCTCACTTGATCGACGAGAGATTCTGGAGAAATGACTTTCGCTTTATGTCCCCAGATAAGTATCCAGCCGATAAGTCCGATGCTATCTTTTTCCATTATAATACAACGAACCCTGGAGAAAATGAAACCTTACCCATATAGAAGCGTATAGAATAGGGAACAAATCAATGAACGGAGGAGTAGTGATGGAGATTCATTTGGATTTTGTCATTTTGGCAGCCGGCATCGCTCTTGCTGGTTACTTTATTGGGAATGGACTCCGGAATTTCGGAAGAAGCAATCCTGTCGATGATTATTTTGACCAATCCATTAAAGATAGGTTGACGAAAGGAGAAGAACGCCAATGATGGTGCTTGGAATCGTACTCATCCCCTTTTTCCTGTTCGCTGTCTTTATTTTTTTCCAATTCTCTTTTGGGAAAGCCGGAAAAACTAAGGAAGGCAAAAAGATTTTGAATGCATCTTATGGAAAAGCGGCACCGATTTACCCAATCGGCTGGCTGCTTGTAGAAATGTACCATAGATTTATTGATCCACTCTCTTTTTCCGTTTACAGGGATGCGATGTGGGTCCTCATTTTAGTGACCTTCATTATCATCGGTTTCTCACTGTTCCGAAGCAGAAAAGCAGTTCTAACATAAAAAAAGCACGGTGGAAATTCCGCACTCAATGAGGGTTTTTTTGTTTGATCGTCGTATAGGAAACGAGTTCGCCCCATCCTCGCCCTTTCTCATCTGTGAGACTGATAAAAATAGAAATGAAATACCATAGCCCATTTGACACGATGACAGGACCGAATCCTAAGAAGGCTCTTGCGAGGATTTGAGCAAAGTTGAGCTTTTTCCCATTGTTGGATGTGACAGTCAGGTTCGTCAATAACATCCCGAGCGTTCTTCCATTTGAAAACAGTGGAATGACGAGTAAGAACGTCAGATGTGTCATGATGAACGTTTTCCAAAATATAGGGTTCGGTTGATATCCACGGCCTGTATCATTCAACTCTGTATAAATGGCCGCCAACACGCCCGCAAACAAAATCTCCAATGCTGCTCCGAGAAAACGTTGGACAAGAAACTTGCCGTGTAGTTCAGCTATTATTGGAATCCCCTCCTAACATTAATAATTTTCGCTTATTGCATCCTATGGGTTCTTGCATAGGTTGGTTTGCCTATTCACCTAGATGAACTAAGAAAACAGGTGGAGGTTACCCAAGTCTACTGAAGAACTACAACATTTTGAGTTATGCATCAAATAAAGAAGCCGAGTTGGACGATTTTATCGTCCAACTCGGCTTCTTTTATAATTTATGGAACACTGGAGTTCTTACTTCACCATAAGCTTCTTTGGGATCTCACTTTCATGCCTTCCTTTATTGTGTAAATCGTATTACTTGAGAGGTTGCGCAGCATTTCTTCTGGAGAAGCATGGGTATAGCGATTTTCAGATGTGCCAATGTTCATGCCACGATGAGCGTTCGGTGGTGACGCCTGCGGGAACAGCGCGAGTCGAAGATCCACTTAGTCAAGTGGTTTTCTTGACCAAGTTAGCTAAGGCCGTGCTCGCGGCAAGCATCCACGACAAGCGGTTCGTGAGAAGCAACAACAAACTTTGACAGCTACTCAAGAGTGAAAAGGTTTTTCCAATAGAATTTCAATTTATGTGAGCCTTTAAGTCCAAGCAAGATTCTACATATGAATCGTGAAGGATTTGGCATGTTCTCACCGCTTGTTTTTCATCAATCAGCACACTATAGACACCTGGTCTGCTTGAAAACGGCCACACATCAGTATTAGTTAGCGCGGGTGGTATCCTCAGCTGCCGCTTGAACTGATGGGCGGATCGTTCGTCTGTAAAAACAAGATGGGCAGCAGCCAGACCTGTGCCATGGATCATTCTTCCGATGCCGATCTTTTCTTTGTTTCTATTAAAACATGAGAGCGTCTGGTACAGGTCTTCATTACGCAAAATAACTGTGAACGAACCGTCCGTTTCTACTTGTTTCCCTTTGATTTCCACTTCTTCCGTCTTCAAAAGCTGAAGCAAGGCTGAGCTTTTGAGGGGTTCACCGTCTGCGCTATATAATTTTACTCGGGAGAGGCCCTCTTCGAATGTAAGGCCGATGGCGGAGCTGGTGTCCCTATTAGAGTGGCGATGATGAATGATCGTCCCTTCTTCTTTGTTGAAACTCGAACGGACGACCAGCGGGACTCGATGTTCTTTCGCATGCTGGACTGCTCTTGGATGGATGACTTTCGCTCCCATCTTTGCAAGGTTGAGCAGCCCTTCATAGTTCATGGAAGGAAGCTTCCTGGCGTTTTTTATCACCCTTGGGTCTGCAGTGTAAACACCATCGACATCAGTGAAAATATCGCAGCGGATCGCCTTTAGTTCTGCGGCCAGCGCTGCCGCTGTCGTATCGGATCCACCTCGTCCAAGCGTACATATTTCTCCTGATGATGTACATCCTTGAAACCCTGCTACGACGACGATTTTCCCTTTTTGCAAATGTTGCTGGATGCGGGTCAAATCGATGGAGCTGATGGCCGCATTGCCGAAGGATTCTTCCGTTTGGATTCCTGCCTGCCACCCTGTCATTGAAATGGCATCCGCTCCTCTTTCCTTCAAAGCAAGGGACATGAGTGAACTGGTCACTTGCTCGCCTGTGGAAATCAGTAAATCCATGTCTCTTGCATCAGGGTGGAGCGAGATGTCTCTTGCCGATTGGACGAGGTGGTTCGTCGCGTCCCCCATCGCGGAAACGACGACGACCACTTGCTGCCCTTTTTCCTTTTCTTCTATTATACGTTCGGTTACGTTTTGGATTTTTTCAGTCGTACTTAATGAACTGCCCCCATATTTCTGTACAACAATAGCCACTGACAATCCCTCTTTCTTTACCTGATAACCCTTATCTTTTCGCTGCTTCTTTATACTGAGCTAAAGCGTTCGTCACTGTACCGAATTCCGATGCGTGTGGTCGATCGTCTCCATCCGCATATCCGTAATCGACCATCCGGTTCCGGTTCAAACACAGCTTGGTCATCTCTGGCTTGAAGAAATCGAAGAGCTCGAACCGTTTTTCCAATTGCGGGAAGCGGTCTTGATAATCGTGGATCGACTCAGCAAGCAAACGCCAAAATGTCTCTTCGGATAAGAGCTGGTGGTTTTCAAGAATATGACTCAGATAACGCAAATGGCAGATGAATAATCCTGTAAATATAAACTGCGTCAAACCTTCTGGCGGTTCGGTTCTAAGCACAGACTTAAGTTCATCGGTCAAACCGTCCAACTCAGGGAAATTCTGGTCTGTGACGTTCACATCATCGACGAAATCTTTGATCGCCAGACGATGGGGTTTGGCATCTTTCAGTACGATGATCGTATTTTGACCATGGGGAGAAAAGACGGTCCCGTACTGATACAAATAGTGAAGAAGCGGATCCATGACCACTTTGAAAAACTGCTGCATCCACTCGTCCGTCTTCAGCCCAGAAGCTTCCACGGCACTTTTTATAAACGGCTTTCCGTCATGATCCTCATGTAACAGAGCGGCCAAGGTGACAGCCTGCTCACCTTCTTCCAAATAGGTATAGATACTTTCTCTCCAAATCGTCCCAAGCATTTCAAGATATTGATAGGGCGCATCTTTCACTGCTGTGTAATGCTTTTGATCGACATTGATGCTGGCATTTTCACCTGGTAGAATGACCCGGCAATCTTCTTTCAGGAAAGCGTCCTTTTCGTAAATCCCTTTGATCAATTGGGTGACTTTCGGTGCGATCAATGTCCTGTCTGCCGGCAGTCCCCGATAGACGAGCGTATTGAGGATGCTCATCGGTAATTTGACGTGATATTTTTCTTTCGAGCTCCTGTTCACGAACGTACGGATCGATTGCTGCGGAAGGTATTGATCCTTCCCTTCTGCCAGTGGGATGATCGATCCATAAGCGAGCTCTTCCGGAAAGTTCTGGATCAGCGTATTCTTCCATTGCCAGTCATGAACCGGTAAGAAGTAATACTCAGACGGATCGTAACCAGCTCTTAGGACTTCACCTGTGAATGACTCCCTTTCTTCTTTGCTCAATTCTTTTTCCAGCAAGTCTTGATACGTCAGCCCTTCCACTGATTGAAAGCTTGCCAGTTTGTGATGGACAGCGATCCAGGAAAGACGGATTTCCTGCTGATGTTCGGGCGCATAGGCAAGGTAATCATCGTAGCCGAAACCGATTCTGCCTTTATTGTAGGTGATCCACGGATGCCCTTTCATGAATCCTTCGATTTCAGCGTAATCCGTATTTAAAAGCTCATCAGATGTTTTTGATGATTCGGTCATAAGATGAGCATCGGCAATCAGCGTTGCATTCAGCTCTTTAATCAAATGTCCGGTTGTTTCTGCTGACATGCCTATGATTTCCTGCAAATCGACAAGCAGCTCAATCGCACTTTCAGCCTCGCTTCTCGTTTCGTTCCCGATTTTTTCAATGGTCCACCATTTCACATCAAAACTGTTGAAAAGGCGCGGCTCCGCTTGATACTGATACTTTTTCCCACTCGAAATGACAAGTTCATAGACGTGGCGATGGTTTTCAGATGAAATGATTTCCGGGAAGATCATATCTTCGTACATATATTCCGCCAGCATTTTAGCGATCAGTTTTTGATTGGCCTCTTCCCAGGTGGAGGCTTTAAATGTTTCTTGTACTTCATTTTTGAATAACACGGGACCCCTTCTTTCCATTTATTTTTCTCAGCGTATTTTTGCGTAACTGGAGTTATGTTCCGATACTGTTCCGAATGTTTGGAAGACATGTTTATCTGGAATTGGGAACACTTCCCTTCCAGCGATTTGATTGATGATCACGGCATTCCGGTACGCCCCTAACCCTAAGTCGGGAGCGCCTACACCATGGGAATGAATTTCCCCGTTTTGGACGTAAATTTCCCCTTCACCATCAAGGGAAGTTTCCAGAGCATAATCTTTTCTCACTTGGAACCTTCCAGATTCATCCCAGGAAATCACATCATTCATCTCTTTAAGAAAGCCGGGTACTCTTTGCTGATAGCCTGTCCCGAGAATGACGACATCTGCTTCTGTTTCCATGTCTTCTTCACTTATCCGCTGTATCCCATTCAACGTCCATGTGTCTCCATTCCACCTGAGGTCTGTCATCTCTGTCATCGCCTGCAAATGGAGCGGTGGCTCGACATCTCCAATGGAGCGTTCATACAAATGATCGTAAATCTCACCGATCGTTTCTGCACTGATCCCTTTGTATAGAAGTTCCTGATTCTGAAGCAGGTCATCTTTTTTCCATTGGGGTAGTTCATAGAAAAAATCAATGTAATCCGGTGAGAAATACTCAAGTCCAAGCTTCGAATACTCCATCGGAAAGAACCCGTTCGACCTCGTATACCACTCAAGGGAACCTCCGGATATTTGCTGTTGTTTGGCGACATCCAAAAACACTTCAGCGGCACTTTGGCCTGACCCAATCACAGCAACAGTCTCTCCGTTAAGGCCGGCTTGTCGTTTCGATAAGTATTCAGAAGTATGGAAGACCTTCGAACCTAGATGTTCTCGGAATGGTTCCGGGATGCCAGGCTCTGTCCCGATCCCCATGACGATATTTTCCGTTAAGAAATGTTCGTGTGTCCCCGACTTCATGTCTTCTACGGTTACTTGATAGATGGTCTTCCCTTCATGGTCCAACGGTTCTACCTGAAGAACATTCTTTTCGAAACGGCACGAATCGAGCTTCCTGCACACCCAGCGGCAGTAGTGATTGTATTCTTTCCTGGGAATGTGGAATTTTTCCAGAAAATAAAAATGATAGAGTCGATTATGTTCCTGCAAATAATTTAAAAAGCTATACTCGTTTTTCACATCAATCATCGAGACAAGATCAGCTAAAAACGGAACCTGCAATGTCGTCCCTTCAATCAACATGCCGGGATGCCACTCAAACTCCGGTTCTTTTTCCAGGAACAAGCAGTGAATATCATCGATTGAATCCATGAGTGCAGCCATCCCTAAATTGAAAGGACCCAATCCGATTCCGATGACATGATGGATAGTTGTTGAAGGATGGAGGTCTTCATTCATATGGCCACCTCTTTTCGAAAGTTTCTCGTTCGCAAAACATCAATAACCCTGTTTTATCGGGCAGCTTGACCGGTCGCACCGGCTTGAAGCCACACTTCTGAAAAATATGGATCATTTTTTCATTTCGTATATCCGGTTCGGCGATGACTTTGTCCGTGCCTTCGTCTTGAAATTGGAAGTGGACCATCGCCCGCAGTAAAGGGAGGGCGTACCCATTGCCGAGAAATGCCTTCTCCCCTATTAATAAATGGACACCTTGGTCTGTTTGCGCTGCTGAATAGTACTTTTCTATGATGTCCCCTTCCACCCAGTAGGCTTCCCAATAGCTCATGACCCTGTCATCGATCAAGCCTAAGTAAAGCGTTTGATGGGCATCGGCGAGAGCCTTTGCTAAATGGTCTTTGAATGCCTCCAAAGAGATATTCAAATTCCAGTACGGATGGACATGCTCTTCATTCATCCATTTGTGAATGATTTCTGCATCTTCGAAGGTCACTTTTCGAAAAGCGATCCTCAGTTCGATATCTGGATCGAACCGTTCAAAGTCATAAGTCATGGGCAGATGCCACCTTTTCAGCAAGCGGGTTGTCAATATTCGTATACACCGATTGGGATTCCATCGGTCCCACTAGTTCATCCATATCATATAAGCGTGTCAGTAAATTCGCTTTACAAGGAAGTTTATCGTTCTCTAATAGACTAGTAATCAAGGAAGAGGACGGGTGTGATTTCAACCGTTCTCTCAATATCGTCATCAGCTTTTCTTCTGAAACGAGTCGACTCGTCCCGAAACCGTTGATCAACCCGTACAGATGGTTGAAAAAGAAATAATAACGCAACCGTTCTTCGGCTGTTTCATCTGTACAAATCGTGTCACTCGTTTTGTTGACATCAGGTAGAAGGGAAGCTAGTTTCGCCGATTTAGACTGGCAAAAGTAATAGCCTTGATTGTCCCGATAGTAGAAATGCTCAGGATAACCATCCTTCAACTGGATGATCGAGTTTTGCTGATGGGCTTCAAGAGCGATTCCATATTGTTGAAATAACCAAAGTACAGGGTCGAGACTGACTGTTAAATAACGGTCGAACCAATCGACACTCACCGCTTCGATTGAACGACCCTCCCGTTTGGCTATTCCCTGGATGATAGAATGGATTCTGGATTCATCCCCGTAGGCGTTATCCTGAACGAGAGCAGCGACAACACTCTTCTGTTTGCTATGATCGTAAAAAGGGTTTTCTCGTATGATCACTTCGAACCCTGAGACTTCCTCATCCAATGGGATGTTGATAGAAGCAGGATCTTTGATGATAGTGAAATTCGGATGTTTTTCGTTTAAGTCATCGCCCAATTCCGTATCTAAAAGACGAGCCACTTCCACACCCCTGTCTAATTCCTTCGGTTGGTTCACCCTGAGCGAATTTGTAATCTTGACCGGTATTGAAAACTTGTACATATACCTCGAGTCGGGGCTGTATAAAGTCCTGAAAGAGGAAGTTGCTGTATAGATTGGTCCAAGCTCACCCAAATCCTTTAAGGCACCAGTGGACAAAAGCTTTTGAACCTCGGCTTTAGCCAGCAATCTTGGCACTTGCAGCGGGTGGACAGGAATCAGCAGATGATCTCCAGCTATTATTTCGTCGATCTCAACTTTCCCGACAGAACTTTTCACATTTTCTAAAATGATGTCAGAGGCAGACAAGGGCAAGCTGGACTCCTCGTTCACCAATGACCGGGAAGCACTGAAGTAGTGCAGCTTGAACCTGCCTTTGTATTCCGGTGCATATTTCCAGTCTTCAGCCGCTGTCAACCCTTGCTTGCTTTTCGGGGTCGGGTGTAGCAAATGTCCGAACAATAGAGATTGTTCCGCATCGATGAAATCAAAATCCTCTTTGGTGAGCTCCTGTTGATCCTCCCGACGATGTTCGACAACATCCTTGATTTTTTGGCAGCTCAGGATGACTCTTAACATCATTTCATCTTCTGAATAATTCCGGCCATGTCCAAGCAGCCATTCTTTCACTAAAAGTGTGGCCATTGTGACATAATCCAGCACCTGCCATGCCCCGTATTCACTTGCCCGGTAATAAATCGGGAAGGCGAAAAGGTGCCGCCCTGTCAAAGACCAATATCGGACGGGGACTGCCACCTCCATCTGTTGCCTGTCCAGCGGAATACGGAGGGTTTTATCACAGACCGGCTCGGTCCATGGTGCTCCACGCTCCTCCGGCATTTCTGAGAAGTTCTCCGTTTCTCTTAAATAACAGTTGAGAAAACTTTGCATCGTCGCGTCCTCAGCGATTTCTCTGACACTCTTCACTTCTGATAACCTCCATTCAACATTTCTGTCCCTGCTCTTTCGATTTCCTGGATGACCTTATCAATGTCTTCTTTACTAGTTCGCGGGTTCAATATAGTGAACTTCAAATACGTCTCTCCATTTACAGACGTTTTCGCAATCGCCGCTTTTCCTTCCTGGAATAAGATTTGTTGTATTTTACGATTCCAATCACTTACGTTCTCTGAACGAAGCGGCCGGTACTGAAAGACGACCGTCGTTAATTCAGGTTCATGATTTTCGACTGCAAATGCTGATTTTTCTTCCAGTACTGAGGCCGCATATTCAGCGAGTTCCATTGTTTGGTCAACCATCTTCCCTAGTAGATCCGTTCCGACTGTATTCAGTGTCAAAAGCATCTTCAAGGCATCGAATCTTCTAGTGGTTTGAACCGATTTGTTGACGAGATTGAGAATCCCTTCTTCCTCATCCTCTTCAGGATTCAAATAATCCGCATGATGGGATAGCAGACGGTAATGCTGCCGATCTTTGAGGAGAAACAAACCACAACTGATTGGCTGAAAACCTAATTTGTGAAAATCCAGGGTAATGGAATCAGCCTGGTGAAGTCCTGCGATTTTTCGTTTGTATTCATGACTGAAAACGAGTCCCCCTCCATAAGCAGCGTCTATATGGAGCCAGAGATTTCTTTCTCTGCACAATTCAGCCAAGTCCTCCATGGGATCGATACTTCCATAGTCCGTCGTGCCGCATGTCGCGACGACTGCAAACGGCAGCGAGCCATCCTCTTCCAGCTGTGTGAACGTCTCTTTCACATGCTGGAGATTCATCCTATGGTTCTCATCCGACGGAATCGGAATAACCGCTTCTTCCCCCAAACCAAGCTGGGAAATCGATTTCTTCACAGAAAAGTGAGCCTCTTCGGAACATAGCACCTTCATCTGCTTCATCTCACCAGGTAAGCCATATGCTTGCACATCATGGTTCCACTGCTTTTCACAAAATGCATCTCTTGCGAGTAAAAGCCCCATATAGTTGGACTGGGTCCCTCCACTTGTAAAGACACCATCCGAGGAGGCTGGCAGCCCGACAAGCCTTGAAAGCTGACGGATCAATTCTGCTTCCACATAAGTCGCAGCAGGACTTTGATCCCAAGAGTCCATCGATTGATTGAGAGCAGCTATGATCAATTCTGCTGCGATGCCTGGAAGAATCGGCGGGCAATGCAAGTGGGCAATACTTTTTGTATGGGATACTTGCAGGCTGTTTTTTAAAATCGTCGGCTCCCATTCCTCTAATACATCATTCAACGGCCGGGGATTATTCCAGATCTTCAACTTCTCTTCTAGACTTTGCTTCAATTCCATCGGAGGTTGGCCTGTATAAGGACCATCCGCCTCACGAAATACTTTCTCCAGCTTTTCCGTAACGAGATCGATTTGTTCTCTGAACGCTTCCAGCCCCTCTTTCCCCTGATGGAGAAAAAAGGCGTCAAATTTCGAAGCCTCGATACCGATTGAGTTTTTTTGTATAGATGAAATCATTGCTTCACCCCTCTAAGGAAGCTTGGATGGCTTCCCGGAAGATGGTGATGACCTCATTCAATTGCTCTTCTGTAATGATCAAAGGTGGCAGGAAGCGAACAACAGCCCCATGTCTGCCTCCCACTTCCAGAATCAACCCGCGATCGAAGCATTCTTTTTGAATCCGGCTGGCTAATTCAGGATTGGCAGGGAAACTTCCTTGCCGGGTTGGTTGTTTAGAAGGATCCACGATTTCTGCACCGATCATCAACCCACGCCCTCTGATATCTCCCAGCTGCGGAAAGTCCTGCTGAATGTCCTTCAGTGATTGGAGCAGATGTGAACCCATTTTTTCGCTATGGACGTCTAAACGATTTTCTTTGACATACTTGAGTGACGCTGTCCCTGCTGCCATCGCCATTTGGTTGCCACGGAACGTTCCGATATGTGCACCAGGTTCCCATGCATCTAAATCCTGATCATAGATGACTACCGACAATGGAAGACTGCCCCCAATGGCTTTCGATAGGACGAAGGCATCCGGAATGATATCTGCATGCTCGAAGGAGAACATTTTACCGGTTCTTCCGATTCCAGTTTGGACTTCGTCAATGATCAACGGGATCCCCCGCTCTTCCGTAATTCTGCGCATTTCTTTCAGCCATCCGATCGGGGCTGGGATGGTGCCTCCTTCCCCCTGCACAGTCTCGAGGATCATAGCTGCAGGCGGAAGAATACCGCTTTCCGGATCATCCAACAGTTGCTCGATGTAGGTGCTGCTCAGCTGGTATCCTTCTTCTCCCCCTTTACCAAAGGGACAGCGATAATCATATGGATACGGAAGAAAGTGAGTATCAGGTACCAATCCTTGGACACTTTTCTTCGGACTCAAGTTGCCGCTGATGGACATCGTTCCGTGAGTCGATCCATGGTAGCCACCCTGGAAGGTAAGAATGCTTTGTCTCCCTGTTGCTGTCTTTGCTAATTTTAAGGCAGCCTCGATGGCATCTCCTCCAGTCGGTCCGCAAAACTGGATTTTCGCCCTGTCCTTAAATCCTTCTGGCAGCGATTGGAACAGTTCATCAACGAAACTCTCCTTCACGTGCGTTGTGAGATCCAGTGTATGTAACGGCAGGCGATCGTGAAGTACCTCTTCAATGGCTTGTATGACCACTGGATGATTATGACCTAGAGCAAGCGTTCCTGCACCAGCTAAACAATCGATATACTTCCGTCCTTCCATATCCGTGATGTGAATTCCCATCGCTTCTTTGATTGCCAAAGGGATACGTCTTGGATATGAACGGGCATTGGATTCGCGTTTTTCCTGTTGATCTAATAATTGTTTATTTGTCGTTGTTGTAAATACACTCATATGGAAAACTCCTTTTTGTTGAGGTCTGTCTTTCAATGTCATAGTAGTTGATAATGATTATCAATGTCAACATTAATTGAAAAACATTATCAGTTACGTTGGTTGAATTTAGTTATTTATGTCTACGGGCAGACAAGGGCAAAACCGTTGCTATTAAGCTTTATATTGAAAAAATTCTTTGGTCGATCCCATTATTCATTCTCTGAAAATTAAGCAAATAGACACCTGACCTTACCTTTTGACTAGGAAGCGCGTGTGAAAACGCCCTGGGCAGGATTAAACAACATTCTCAGTCTGGGGGGATAATTTCCAAGACAAATAAAAAAAGCGCCACCTAAATGGAGGTCGCTGATATACCCTTTTCAATCTAGAGGAGCTGTTGTAGTTTGTTATTGCTTCTCACGAATCGCTTGTCGGTGGATGCTTGCCGCGGCTCATCTAAAAAGAGGGGTGTTCTTTGAATCGGAACCCAAATGTCTCATCGAAATCATAAAAGAAGCCGAGTTGGACGATTCTACCGTCCAACTCGGCTTCTTTTATTTGATGTATCACTCAAAAAGTTGCAGTGCTCCAGTTGCCTGTCTAATTGGTGATGCCCTACCGCTTTCTCTATGGCTCTATTTTTCGCTGTTTTTCCTTCAATTAAATATCCCCATTGTGCCAGTAGGACTCTACTTTTTCCTGAGTTTCATCATCAAGTTCATATTCAATGACTTCGACATTCATATCATTCTTTGATTCTTCCTGATTCCCCTTGACAACCTTGTAATCAAAAACAATTCCATTGTCTTTCCTTGGGGAGAAGTTGACGGAATTAAATTCAACGGATTGCTCTGCAGGCACGATTACATATGTATACTCTTTATTGTTTAAAGAAAAATGGCCCTTGCCGCCGATCGTCAGTTGGGTTCCTTCCATGGCAGGAGGTAAATTTTCAGGTAGTTCTTCAAGTTCTTTGAAGGATATCTCCTGATTCCCACATCCTGCTAATAGACCAGCTAAAAGTAATGTTAAAACGACACGTTTGATCACAAATACTCACTCCTCCAATTTTTGTCATTACTATATAGACGAAGATTGACCTGCACAAGTTTCACTTCGACCATTCGGTGAGGAAGAAGCGATTAATGAGCATTTACGATAACTCCCGAGAAATTCCCTTTCAGTACTGATTTCTGCTTTTGATTTGTACAAAGGAAAGAAGCTGAAATAGCTTACCCTATAATTAATGCAGGCGGCCAACTAATGCTTTCCTTTCTTCAATTGTTGTTCCAGTTGTCTTACTCTCTCCTCCAGCCGCTTGAATTTCTCAGCCATGAACCCTATAAGCAAAATAACAATAAAAACGAAAGCTAAAATTAATTGAATAGTTAACACACCTTTATGAGTATTAGATTTTTCAGGACTTTGAGGGTTGTTACTTTTTCCATGAATCTTCCCTATGCAAATCGGTTATTGTCCCTTGGTGAAAATACAATTGCCATCTTCCCTCAATCCGTTTCCATATCGAGCTTCTGAGCGTATTTCTCTTCCTTGTATTATCTTCAATAAAGTAAGAGGCCAGAACAATATCAGGGGCTAAGGAATCGATTTCGTAATTATGTATGGTCATTTCCGATAAAACTACTCCAAGTTCAAGACATTCCTTTTTATTGTAAGACCTGCCCGAACTGCCAATTTCCCAAAAGTCATCGGCCAATATTTCACCCAACTTTTCACCGGAAGCTCGCACTTCAGGATTTATATGCTTTTCTTCCAACTCTTGTAATTGTTCTTTCAAACTCCTGGTCAAAAGCCCTCTCCCCCTGGATTTACATATTCTTACTCCACAATTCTTATTTCGATAAAATAGGATAAAATACCTTCTTCATTCAAACGATCTTCACCGCTCGCGCATCCCATACTTGTTAACAGTCATATGAATTATTTTATAATCCAATCTCGCCAAATCTATTTAGTCGCAATGATTCCAAAAGCCCTGTATGGAATAACGAAGGTCCCTCCCGTCTCTTTTTTTAGATATCCCTCAAGCTTAACATTGAACAGATCAATTTCATCCATACTCAATGCTCCGCCGATCTCTGGACTTGCCTGAATTCTGCCCCTCCAGCTTTCAACAGAGTATGGTTCCATTACATCAATAGAAAAAGTTTCAACATCAGAAAACCCGGATTTGAGAAGATCATTTTCCCAGGCTGTGTACTTTTCCGGTTCGGTGTTATTCTGGTTGGCATGGTTAAACTCGTTGATAAGGTTTTGAGTATGTGAAGCTATGCTGCTCATATATGGTATCCAATCGTAGTCGATAATGGCTAATCTTCCATTTTTCTCAAGGACGCGATGAACTTCATCGGCTACTCTTGATGAATCGAACCAATGCCAACAATAGGCAGCTGTCACAACCTTATACGTCTTATAATCAAACGGAAGGTGTTCCACGTTGCCGATTAGATAATCAATCGGTAATTGCTCAGTCTTATTCATTTGCCTGGCTTGATCGATAAATTCCGGTGATAAGTCTATTCCTGTCACCCTGCACCCTTGCTTTGCTAAATCCCTTGCAAATAGGCCATTAGCTGTGCCGATGTCCAATACATGCTGTCCTTCTACACCTATGCTGTATTGCTTTAACCTTTCTAACAATTCTGCTGGGTAGCCATGCCGGTATTTCAAGTATTCATCAGCGGTACCGTCTAAATTCAAGATTGTCGCCTCCCCTATCCTATGAAAGTCAATCTACTTACAATCGTCTCCGACTTCTCAATCAACATCAACCTTTTCACTGGTAATAATTCAAATATATTCCATTTCTATGGATTCATGTCGAAAAATGATTGTTCGGATGATTTTTTCGGGTTATTTGTCCTTTTTCTGTCACAGCTTTTTCTGCTTTTATTATATATAATGTTCTAGAATTCTAAAAAAGCCGAAAAAATCTGATAGTGAGATTAATAAACAAACCAATAAACCTTTCTATCTGCCTATTATTCTTTGCTACTTCTTCTTCTATCCATTATAATGACGTTTGGAAATCTACTAGTCATGTGAAAAAGCAGGTGATCCATTGTTAGAATATAAAGTGATCGGGTCAGATCCCGCAAAGGAATACGTAATCTTTCTCCACGGAATCGGCGGTAGTGCCAACATTTTCTTTCCTCAAATGAAAGCATTCAAGAAATCCTTCAATCTCATCGCTGTGAATTTACCCGGCCACAAAAAATCATCAAGCGTCTCTGATTATAAAGGCGGTTTTTCTTTCGATGATGTGACGGAAGAAGTATTGAAGGTACTTGATGAGATCGGGGTAGAAAAAGCACATTTTGTGGGAATCTCATTAGGCTCTGTCGTCATCCACAAAATCTTGTCTGTGGCACCTCAACGTGTTTCAACAGCTGTGCTGGGAGGAGCCATTACACGAATAAACCTCCTCGCGAAGATGTTGCTTCTCTGGGGTACCTTATTGAAGAATGTAACGCCACACCTTTGGTTATATTCCCTATGTGCCAGGATTTTGATGCCGAATGACAATCATAAAGATTCAAGGAATGCCTTTATACAGGAAGCTGCGCAAATGAAACGCCAAGATTTCCTCGGCTGGTATGACATCGTCCACACAGTACCGGAAACCTTTACAAACATAGAAACAACCGCTGCATCCGTCCCGAAACTTTACTTGACGGGAGAGGATGACCATATGTTCAAAAAGGATGTCACCAAAGATCTAACGGACATGCCTAAGGCAACTTTGATCGTGTTATCGAATAGTGGTCATGTAGTCAATTTAGATCAACCTGACGCCTTCAACAAAGTTTCCCTTACGTTCATGCAAACAAAAGGGCAAGTGAAAGCCCAGGATTTAGAAGATAACGTTTACTCAATCAAGTCATAACCGTTTTTTTAAAAGAGCCTTCAAGTAGAGGCTACATGAAAACCTCTTTTCAATCTGGAGGAGCTTTTAACGTTTGTTATTGCTTCTCACGAATCGCTTGTCGGTGGATGCTTGCCGCGGGCACGGCCTCAGCTAACTTGGTCAAGAAGATTACTTGACCAAGTGGATCTTCGGCTCGCGCTGTTCCCGCAGGCGTCACCACCGAACGCTCATCGTGGAATCAACGAGGCCCATCTGAAAAGAGTGATGTTCTTTGATTTATAAAAGAACCTCACTCTGTGTGAACAAGGGCCGACGGCGATCTTTACCGTCAATACCAAACGAATACTAAAGCTCCCACAGGGGTAAAGGCCCGAATGTCTCATCAAAATAAGGAAGCCGAGTTGAACGATAAAAACGTCCTACTCGGCTTCTTTATTTGGGGCATAACTCAAAAGGTTGCAGTTGTCATGAGATACCCAGTTCGTTCATACGAGTCAAGCGGGGCTGTCAGCTGAATTCAACTTCACATAAATATTGTCCTTTTTCTGTCATAGCATTCGCTGCTCGTTTTATTTATACTGATTTAAGATTCAAAAAAGAAAGGATCGATCCTATGAAGAAGGAATTCAATTACGTCCCATGGGTCGTCGGGCTGTCAATTGCCATCAACGTCATCGTTGTAGCCCTATTGTTCGTGCCGAAGGCCGGTGGCGACACAGATTTTGATATCAAGCTGCTTCCATTATTGAACGCGGTCCTCAATTCGTTCACATTTGTTTTCTTGTCAGCTGCTTTGTTCATGATTTTGAGAAAAAATATAAAGTGGCACAAACGCTTCATTTTCGCCGCTTTCACCTCTACCGCCTTATTTCTTGTTTCCTATCTTACGTACCACTCGATGGCGGAGTCTACTTCATTCGGTGGCGAAGGTTTCATAGCCAATGTATACTATTTCATTTTGATCACTCATATCGTCTTGGCAGCCTTGATTGTGCCGCTTGCACTCTTGACATTGTTCCGCGGACTTGCTATGAAAGTGGATAAGCACCGCAAGATTGCCAGATGGACGATGCCTTTATGGTTATATGTCAGTTTGACAGGTGTCATCGTCTACTTGATGATTTCTCCTTACTATTAATTTTATAACAGCGATCCGGCTAAATCAGGCCGGATCGCTTTTTTATAGAACCTTTTACAGATCGTGCATTTGTTTAGTCAAACACTATCCAGGGAAAATATATAGGGAGTGGCAACATCCTTGTGCCACTTTTAAGGAGATTTTTATGGATCTTTTACATTTCATCAAAGATGAAGGCTACATTGCAGCGCGAGTCCCTTCCACGGATGGTGGAGAAGTTCATTTACCGTTGAATGACTTGTATTCATCAGAGGATTTGTTTGAGTTCATGACTCTAAATCCGACATCCGTCCAGTATTTCCCGTATGAACGTTTGCCCTATATGACTTGTACAGAAGCGGGAACAAGTTACAAAGTGAAATTGATTAAAAAATAAATGGAAAACCAGATCACGCTTTTCTGTGATCTGGTTTTCTTTTTGCTATGAAATGATGCTATATTCAACTACTTGCACGGAATTCGGCAATCGGCGCTTTTCGTCCCCTGATTGCAACACTTGAGAAAAAGATCCCTGCAACCACAAGGACAAAATAAAACATCCCCATGCCATACCCACCGAGAATATTTCCAAGAATGAGACCCAAAGCTCCCAGCATTTTTCCGAGTTGAAAAACCAATCCATTGAAAGCCATATAAGCCCCTCGCCTTGAATCATCTACTATATCAGCTAATATTGATTGTCTTGTCGGCACATACAATAATTCGCCAATCGACAATACCGCTACGGTTATGAATAAACTGGTTCTATTTTGACCGGAACGTAAGGCCTTCTGAATCCAAGGCTTTTTTTAGTATGGGAAGAGATGCTGGACCCATCCCATGAAACTTCAACACTTCTTTCTCACTTAATGTGGATAGATCCCGCAAAGAATGTATATCATGATTCTCAAGAGCACGTCTTGCCGGGGCAGAAAGTTTTGAAAGGAATCCTTGGTCGGGCTTTTGTTCATCCTCACAAATGGGGCAAACTGGACAGGCACTGCTTTTATAATACGTATGACCCTGGCTGCAAGTCCTTGATTCTTTGTTTGATGTAGTCATAAATGCTTCGCTCCTTTGTTTCACTTCCCAGAAAGGCTGGTGGATTTCCTCCCGTTTAAAGTGTCCGTTATTACATCCATCTTATTCTATATCTGCAGTCATCTCAAGAATGAGCTTGACGCACTCTTGGTATTCTTTATATGCCAGGCTGAAGTCATAGAAGGTTTCTTTTTCATATATTTCAATTTCTATCAGTTTTTCAGAAACATCTTTAAGCTGTTTACTTATTTCTTCATCCTCAATCAGGTCTTCGGCATCGTTTAAGAGCACAGATTTCTGGATGATGCTCGTTGCCAGTTCCGTGTCCTTCAATTGCATAAGTTCCTTTAATTGAGCATTCGTGGGAGAATTCAAGTCAGGCTCTTTATTGCCGGGAGTTCGTACCCATTCCCCATTAGCATCAATGTATTTTTTCGCTTTTATAAGTAAACCAGCAGCCACTTGCCTATGTCGGTCTTCAGGAATTTCGTCTGTTTTAATACTTACACTTTCAGAACCTTCTAAATTAGGGTCTTCCGCTTTCACATCGGAAAAATATTCTTTAAAGACGCTTGCATCAATGACAAGTTTATCTGGATTTTTATTTGAAGCAGTTTCTGAAGACTCCTGTTCTACTTCCTTTGGTAACTTTTGTTCTTGGTTCTTTTCTTCAGTGAATGAAAACATCATGAAAAAAGCAACTAACATCAGCGCGATAATGGAAAGATATACTTTATGCATAGCTCCTCCTTTCAGTTACCATATTCTTCACTTTCCACCTATGGTATGTTGTAAACAGGTTATCAAATTTCCGTTTATTCTACATCTCAAATTTCACTTTTCATTCAAGGATACGGTACTATTGCGAAATTTGATGATATATTTAAAGCAGTGTGTGTTCGAAATAGCTTGAATGTATCCTAAGCCATTCATCTGAAGTATTACTAAATAAGTAAAATGTTGTTGTCAAATCCATGATAAAAATATAAACTCCATATAGGGTTTATTACTCAGTCGATGTGTCAAAATAAGGAGCTCCAGCCATGTCCTATGCGTATAAAAAGAAATTCTATAAATTTTTTGATAAGCTTACTCCCTTTCAAGTGATCGTATTGTTCTATCTTTCCGCTGTAGTTATTTCAACGATCTTGATCAGTTTACCTTTTTTACATAAAGAAGGCATGCATATCAGCTTCATTGACTCTCTATTTACTGCTGTCAGTGCAGTCAGCGTAACTGGTCTGACTGTTATCTCAACAGCAGATACTTTCAATACACCCGGCTATTTTGTCCTTATGTTCATCCTTCAATTCGGCGGGATCGGTGTCATGACATTAGGGACGTTCATATGGTTGATGCTTGGTAAAAAAATCGGTTTGAAAAGCCGGGAGCTGATCAAAACTGACCAAAACCGCTCTACGTTTGCCGGGATGGTCAAACTCATCAAACAAATTCTTTTGATTATCATCCTTATTGAAGCTGTCGGTGCTTTAATATTAAGCGTCTATTTCACACAATATTTCCCGACTGTCGGAGAATCCGTCGTCCAGGGGATGTTCGCCTCTGTAAGTGCGACAACAAATGCCGGGTTTGATATTACCGGTACATCTCTTGTGATGTTTGAGGATGATTACTTTGTGCAGTTCATCAATATGCTTTTACTTACCCTTGGGGCGATCGGCTTTCCAGTCCTGATCGAAATAAAAGATTACCTTACCCATAAGCAAAAAAACTTCATTAACTTTTCCTTATTTGCTAAATTAACATCTATCACTTTCGGTGCCCTTGTTTTTGTTGGTACGGTGCTCATCTATTTGCTTGATCGCAATCATTTTTTTGAAGGGAAATCATGGCATGAAGCATTATTCTTCTCCCTGTTCCAATCTGTAACCACCCGTAACGGCGGACTCGCAACGATGGATGTTAGTGACTTTAGTACACCAACATTGCTGGTCATTTGTATCCTTATGTTCATTGGTGCTTCTCCCAGTAGTGTAGGAGGAGGAATTCGAACAACCACGTTTGCCATTACACTCCTCAGTGTGATTTCATACGCACGTGGAAAAAGCAGTGTGCGGGTATTCAGGCGTGAGATTGACCCTGAGGATATTTTTCGTTCGTTCATTGTCATCAATACGGCCATTGCCATTACCGGACTCGCAGTCATATTATTAAATTTTTTCGAACCGCAATTCACTCTCATGCAAATAATATTTGAAACATGTTCTGCGTTCGGGACCACTGGCTTATCCATGGGCATCACAGCGGATTTACATTGGGCAGGAAAAATAATCATCATTGCCTTGATGTTCATCGGTCGAATCGGAATTTTCTCTTTCCTATTTATCATCAGAGGGAAAGTGTCCAAAGATCGTTATCATTATCCAAAAGAACCGATGATCATCGGTTGATGACTCTGCTACAAACAATGTATCGGAACATGAAAAAAACCACTTCCTTCACGGGAAGTGGTTTTCTATTATACATTCTCTTCTGGTTCGTAATCTGGTGCAATGGCTTTCTTGATAAAAAGAGAAATCACAAAAATCACGACACATAAGCCAAGGGCAAACCAATAGGCATGGTGGACACCGGCTGTCATCGCCTGATTCCTGACTTCCCCAGTAATAGCACCTGTTTGGCCGCCCAAATAACCTTTTTGCCCTTGACTCATGATACTTACGAAAATCGATACACCAAGAGCGCCACCGATCGGCTGCAAAGTATTGGCAATCGCTGTACCATGTGGATACAAGTGCTTAGGCAGCTCGTTCAATGCATTCGTTTGGGCAGGCATCAAAATGGCTGAAACTGCCAGCATCAATAAAATATACGCGACGATGAACGACCATACCGGAATTGATGGATTGATATTACTGAAGAAAATCATCACACCCACTAAGACCAGAGATCCGGGAATGATCAGCTTCCTCGGCCCGAATTTATCGAAGAGAGTCCCCATGACAGGTGACATCAAACCATTCAATAAAGCCCCTGGTAACAGCAATAACCCGGCCATTTTCGCAGAAAACCCGAGAGGTCCTTGCAAGTACATCGGCATGACTATTTCAGAAGCGAACATCGCCATGATGACGATGACGAAAATGGTGATGCCCCTGGCATAGCTTTTATAAGTAAATACACGAACATCAAGCAAAGGCTCCTCCAATTTCAACTGGCGGAGGACGAAAAGAATCAAACTGACAAGACTGACACCGATGACCGTCAGGATCTGGATGGACGCAAAGCCTTCTCCGCTCTCACCAGCACTACTGAACCCGTAGACGATTCCTCCTATACCGATGGATGATAATAGGATGGAGAAGTAATCAGCTTTCGGACGGGTCACTTCTCCAACATTCTGTAAGTATTTAACAGCGAAAAGTATCGAGAAGACGGCGAATGGGATCACTGTAATAAACAGCCAGCGCCAGCCTAGAAAGTCTACGATAACGCCTGATAGTGTCGGGCCGATCGCTGGTGCGAACATTATGACAAGGCCGAACGTTCCCATGATTTTCCCGCGCACTTCAGGTGGATAGAGCAGCAACAGTGCATTCATGATGACCGGGATCAACAATCCCGTACCAACGGCTTGAACCATCCGACCTGTCAGTAACATCGGAAAATTGAAAGCAGATGCCGCAATGATCGTCCCTGCCAAAAAGATCGACATGACACCGATGAACATTTGCCTTGTAGTAAACCATTGGATCAATAGTGCAGAGATCGGCATCAAAACTCCCATGACAAGCATGAATCCTGTCGCCATCCATTGGACTGTCGGTGCATCCAGACCAAAAACTTCCATAAGTTCTGTCAAAGCGATATTGAGAAGCGTCTCATTCAGAACAGCAAAAAACGCACCAATCATAAAGGTAATAAGAATAATTTTTCGATTAAGTGTAGTTTCCATAATATCCTCCGTAACACATGTGAAAAATAAATACTTATCTATCTTTCACTATTCTCATTTAATTTGCAACCCTTAAGCATCAAAATAAGAAGGAACTTCCCATAATAAGAAGTTCCTACCGGGTAAAGCTAAGTATTTATCCAGAATCTTTTCACTACATTCCCATCTTCCTCAATAAAATCCTCATCTGGATGGCCGCCATTGTTCAGGATGGTCTTCAAAGAGCCGATATTACTCTCATCACATACGACCAGGGCTCTCTTGATTCCTAATTCCTTAGCTTTCAAAAGCGAAAGTTCCAACAAACGAGTGGCATAACCCTTCTTACGCTCAGAGGGTCTGATCCCATATCCAATGTGTCCTCCCGCATTCATCAGCAGTTCCGTCAACGAATGCCTGATATTCACGGCACCCAATACTTTCTTGTTTTCGTCTGTCAACCAGTAAGTCGAGTCAGGCACCCAGCCTTCAGGTAAATTCACTCCTCTTGCATTGCTGCTCAAATATTGGACCATATTTTCAAAGTCAGAAGGATCTTTCTCGATCACCCACGGAGTCATGACTTCTCCGCTTTCCTTCCATTCCTTATAGAAAGCCAAATATTCTTCTTTTATTTCTACAGTTGGTGCAATTAAATAGAGCTCTCTTTCCACTTCCAACAACCTTTCTAATTGTTTTTCTTTGTTAGGAGTCTCTAGGAGCCTGTTTTCAAATCCTTGATAAACCCCTGGACTATTATTCCATCATTCAGGGGCTCGAAATCGAGTTCTGGAAAGTGCTCAAACCCCAACTTTTCATAAAGAGGCAGCGCATTCATGAAAGAAGCGGAATGAAGACCAATGCGGGAATGTTTTTCTTCTTTTGAGACCTGAATGCAATGTTTGAGAAGAGCCTTCGCAATCCCCCTCCCTCGAAAAGAAGGGTTAACGGACAACATACGAATTTCCGGATAGTTTTGAACACTGTCATTCCAATCATAAGCTTTAATGGAAGGAGGGAATAAAACAACACTCCCAACAATGTTGTCATCAAGTTCAACCACAAATGTTTTCGCATTTGTTTTTAAATCATAATCAGACAGAAGCGTTTTTTTCAATACACTCCAATGATTTTCGGAAAGTAATTCTTCGTATTCGTTGTAACTTTCCAGCCGAAGTGTTTTTATGTCATCAATTTCATTAGTTTTCATTTCTCTGATTTTCATTCTCCCCACTCCCTTATATCCATTTAATCGAATTTTACTAGATGACCATTGAATTGTATAAAAAAACATATCATTGTTGCAAAAAATGGTTGTGGGATTAATAGAGCAGGATATAAAAAAATTGAGTGAACAATAACTAGAGCTCCATATTATTTTTCTCCGTTTTGAGAAAAGAAACAGATTTGCATACGGTTGCCATCCTGATCGTATACGTCAAAAAAGTGGTTCACGTCATCATTTTGTATTTCGCTCACCTGCACACCTTTTGATTGAAGTTTCTTATATGTAGTTTCAATATTTTTTGAATAGAAAATCGGATAGCATTTGCTTCTGCCTGGTTCCACTTCTCCTTCCTCTATGGTTAAGGGAACGCTGCTCTCCCCAATACTGAGCACTCTGTAACCTTCACCCTCAAAAGAAACAGTGAAACCTAACTTTTCTTCATACCACTTACTGGACTCAATGACATCGCGGACTTTTAAACAGACTGTATCTAACCTTTCAATCATGATTCAGCAACCTCCTAATATTTTCAGGTCCCTTCCATAGTTCAAGAGTTATAATCAGTGGAAATACTTCCAGGAATTATGGACGGTCGTCTTGCTTTCTTTTCATCTCCTTCAATTCTTCTTCTACCCTAGTCAATTGTTTTTTTATTCTCACTAAAAAAGCAATAAGGACGAGGAAAAGAAGCGGGATACCGATAAAGAGAAATAATGCTGCTAACTGTCCTGCAATCATACAAACTACCTCCTAAAATCCAGGTTGCACCTCTACCATACAGAAACTTCTTTGTTCACAACCTACATCTGGCTGGGGGGTCCACATCTCAGATAATACGGCCAATCTTAAGTTCCGCTTAAAAAGTCCTCATTACTTTCTTCTCTTTGTTACACCTTTGGCATTTTACGACTTCAAGATTTGGCATTTCCTCACCCCAGCCCATGCGTTCATATTTATGAAACCCAACACGGCAGAGCAGACTGCTTTCCTTTTGAAGCAAAATCGTGACAGTAATAATAAGCATAAGTCCGAGAATGATCAACATATAGGGCAAGTTATTCATATGGAAGGTATCATCAGCATTTGACAACAGAAGGAGGATTCCACTGAGCACCATCAAAGAACCTGTTAATCTTACAAAATTCATCAGCTGATGAATTTTCCAGAGATTCTATTTTGGTAAATGGGAGATTTGATCAGCAATGCCATTAGGATACACGCTATACCTGTCATTAGAAAAAAGGCGGAAAACAGTTTCAGTCCAGAGGCAGGCGATTGAAAAACGATCCCACTGCAAATGAAAAGGGAAACACCAAGAAGAGATAGGTACAAGGCAAGTTTTTTTGCTTCCTTTTTCAATAATCCAAAGCCTGTCAATACAATCAAATGAAGAATACAACCAGCCATAATGAGTGGAAAAAATGGTTTGAATTTTGCTGCATAAATGAAGTGATCGCTCGCTAAGATATCTGTTTCCGTATGGACTTCTCCATGGAACATTTGTGAAAAATGAGCACTATACTTCCATTCCTACGGATTCATTCGGATAGCACTTCCCTCGTACCAGGTGACAAGAGCCGCTCCGAATAAAACACAGATATTAAAGACCGCTTGCGCCCAATACCTCATTATTTGTCCCTCCTGTTACGGGTTTAATCTTTTGGTCATTTCTATTTCATCAATTATTGGAATGCCGTGATTACCAGTCATAGGGATTTCTGGTTTGATTTTTCTCGCTTGTTCTACTGCATTATGTAAGATGCGGGAAAATCGGAATCCCCTTTTTTGATAGAAAGCAATGGCAGCCAGATTGTCATTGGTTGTGATAAGTGTAAGCTTTCGACATTGCAAATTCATTGCTGTCTTTTCAACAGACTGAATAAGACTTGTGCCTATGCCTTCACCTTCAACAATACTATCCAAGGATATGATTTCACCTACATCATCATCGATGATGTAGGTGACTAAGCCGATAAGTCGAGCTTGATCATTTAATGCCGCAAATCCATCGAGTATTGTGCAATCATAACTCCCACTGGAGACCACCATCTTCGTGCTCCCCCAGTGCAACTCTAAAAAATCACGGATGATTGTATCCGATATTGCTTCTACGTTTACTATTTCCATTCAAAACACCCCGTTTCGACTTTCAGCTATTCCAGTCGAATGCTTATATCCTTAATAGTAACCGAAGGCTTGGAAAAGCTGATATCGATCGACTGCCAGCACACCTTTCCAATATTGCTGACTAACCATGAAGGCATCGGAAGCATCGCCCCAGTTCCAGGAGATTTCCCAGATTCCATCTGCATTTAATTGACCTTCATAATAATTCAGGTTTTGTTCGATCAAGTGCTTATACTTCCCAGCCAAAGGGTGTCCAGGGTGATCGATTATATCAAGAGGAAGTGTTTGGTAACCTGATCCCCATTTAGCGGTGTCTTTTTCTATACAATTTTCAGCTAATTCATTTATTTTATCTTGTAATTCTGAGTAGGAATAAGAGGTGTATTGGGTGAAAGCATCCGGCTTTAACAGCTTAAGCAGCTGTTGATAATTGCAGATTTCATGGCTATCCATGGTTTCTGTTTCCATCAGCCGGGCAGCAGCTTTTCCGACACTGGACCAGCCTGTTTTCTCCGCTTCACTCCCCTCTATCGACCACTTGATGAGGTATCCTGCCAGTTCAGCACCAGGGTTGAACATCCAGTTATCTTGAACACCCTCTTTCCAGTGCCACCAAGGAGCATGAGGGTAGTGATTGGTTTCAGGGAGGACAGAAGGCCACATTCCTGATTCGGGTTCATAGGTTTCTAGTAGATATTCTTTCATAGACTGGACGATTTTTTCTTGTGAATCGGCTCCAATTTCGTTCAGTACCTGACCCGCTGCCCAAGTGGCCATCGGTGAGGATGCAGGCAGCCAGAAATCAGGTTCTATGCCGTGACCGAACCCTCCATCTTCATTTTGGAACGCAGCCAGAATATCGAGTACTCGGTCTTCCTCCCCTTCTTGAAAAAGATACTCCCACCTGGCTGCCTCTAATGGCCGGGCGTTTCTCTTCATCCACTCATCCGTTTTGTTGAAAGAAGTTTTCATGTCCATGCTCCTTCTATAATGAATTTTCTATTATAAACAATGAACAATCGTTATGACCGCCCTAATATAGGCATTAGTGGGGATGTCCCTTTTCCAGATAAGCTCAGCCACTTCTATCGACAGCTTCTCGGTAAGAATACATCAATTTACCGCCGAATTCATTAATCAATATCGCACAAATAATCAGGAGAATACCTAGCCATTGCAAAAGTGTGACCGTTTCGGACAAAATCACCATAGCGGAAATGATCGCGACTGGTAATTCCACAGAACCGAGCACATTGGCCAGCCTCCCTGATATGTGCGGGGCTCCTCCAGCAAAAAACAACGGGGGGATGACCGCACCGACCAGAGCGATGCCGGCCCCTACCACCCAAAGCCTTCCGTCGGTCACCTGGATTGTCGGGATATCTTTCATGAACACGATCAGAATAAGAATGGTAGAACCCGTAACCATAAACCAACTGCGCAGCACAGGGTCAGTTTTCGGGGCGACGATTCCACTGAAAAAGATGAAACCAGCATAGGTAATTGCTGAGAGGAAACCTAGTAAAATCCCCATTCCCGGCAAATCTAATACTTCTCCCTGAAAAACGTCCGAGGCAAAGAACACACCCGTCAATGTCACTACCATTGAAATCATATTGATTTTCGTTGGCTTGCTTTTACTGAAAATCCATTCATAAATCATCCCGACCCAGACAAATTGAAACAATAATATGATAGCAAGTGATGCTGGCAGGTACTGCATGGCTCCATAATAAAAAATGCCGGTCAAACCGACGGATGTTCCTGTCAGCATTACTTGAAGCGCATCTTTTCTATTCATGTCCTTGATGGATAATCGCTTAAATAGGCACAACACCCATAATAGAACGAAGGCGATAACCATTTGTGTAATATTCAACTGCCCCAGTGTGTATCCATATTCGAAACCTTTTTTTACAAAAATCGGTGTAAACCCGAAACTTGCAGCTCCGATCAATACCAACAGGCTGCCTTTAAGCTTCATATGACTTTCTCCTTTTTATGCTACTCGCCCATAGCGACTAAATACCTTTTGGTGTTGCCACTGTATTCAGCAATCAATACGCCCGAGGGCTCTTTTGTTGTATAAAGTTCAGCACCTACTGGCAGGTGGTTCGCCATTCCCTCTTCAACGATCCCCACTCTTTCCCCTTTGATATAGTCCTTTTTTTCAATCCAATCGACACCATGTGTATAAACCGCTCCATCTTTCATTTCTATGTAGTCAGCATCTGGATTGATGGTGAGGACTTGTTTTTTAGAAAGGAGACCACCTTCCCCCTGCCCAGGGTGACAAGCTGTGAATATAAGGATCATAAGAAAAAAGAAAAGCGCTCGTTTCATACCGTCTCTCCTTTTCATATTTCTGATGCAGTGGTTGAGCATATATCAGAAGGTGAAACAAAACCTATCCATCAACCTTCGTATCCTGGAATGAAAAAGCGGGGATGGAAAGCAAGGGGACGCTTCTGCAAAATATAATATCAAACTTGCCGTCACGCACAAGTAAAGCCGACCAGCAGAATTTTCCGTTTCAATCTTTTGAGGCAAAGAATTCTCAATCCAGAATGACCACTTCTGCAGCGGTCAATTCCCTGCTTTCAGGATCTTCACCAATATCTTTTTCATTGGCGAGAACCACCTTCACATCAAGCATATCCTCTTCTTTTGCTTGTTCACGGAAGGCTTGCATGCTCACAGTGTCACCATCCGCCGTTTTTACCGGGATATCTTCAGGCATAAGTACAAGACATGGATAACCTTCTTCAGTAGCAGCAGCAGCTCCTGTGACATTCCTTTTCACTGCAGCCGAACACTCGACTTCGATACCGCCGATTTTCACAGAGGTGACCGGTCCTTCAATAGATTGGACAGGTTGGCTGGAAACACCGCACCCAGTGAGCAATATGAACATAGTGATAACTAAGAAAAATCTCAAAACGGTTCACCCTTTATTATTTGTTGCTTTATGAAAAGCGTACCACGAATGGAAAAATTTGAAAAATCCACCTGTATCGCCAAATTTGCAGTGCTTTGGAAAAATCCAAGTTCAATCTCTACCAGAACACAATCTCGTTATAGTTTATTTTCATACTCCTGGGAGTAAATCTTACGAAGATGAAAACGATGGACAAGACGAATCGTCGGTCTGATCAGCATTTGAATACTTCCCAGCACAAATAGCGTGACTCCCCACATTTTCGTTGATTCAAAATAAAAAAACACACTTCCGATCAGGAACCAGAGCCCTAATAAGAAATCATTCAAGGTGTAGAGAATCTCATAACTCTTTTTGAAAAATACATCATGTTTACCCATCTTCAAGTCTACATATTCATCTTTTGTTTGCTCCTGTTCATCTACTTCCTCTGTCATACGAACACCTCCACTCTTTCGTTACCCGAATTAGCGGAAGAAAAATCAAAGGAACCCTCCTGACAGCATAAAGCAGACTTTTGATCCACCATTTTTGATGTGAGTATAAGGAATTTCCTTTCCTCCTGCTTTCATAAGCTTTTCAACTATGATCATAAGGACTCTCCTTGCGGGTCAATTTTTCTCTTAATTGTTTCAGGAACAACCCCTTATCTTTCGGAGAAACTTTCACATAACGCCCATTGCCATAATGGATTTCCAAGCGGTTTACGGATAGTGCGGGAGCAATGAATGGATCTTTGCTTGGAAACACTTTCCCTATTTCCTCTAAAGGAATCTTTTTCTTAATTGGACCAAAATGGACGATCAGCCACTGTTCCCCGATTTTGTACCCGGTGCGGAACCAGACCCACAATAACGATCCGCTAATAATGAGCAGAACTGCCAGTTTCATAAAATAACCATCAAGTGGCGACGGCAGCATGTAAACTCCCCATTGGAAGTTGAAAATTCCATCTATCAGGCATACTAGAACAACACCCCATAGAATCATTGCTAACCAGGAATCTTTTTTCGAAGGAAAATACATAACGGTCCCCCTTCCATAGAGATTAGGTTTTGAAACAAAGAATCATTTATCCAGTGCCGTATCAGGCTTTTTTCCTAAGTCTTGTACAATCGCTTTCATTATTAATACGATGGAAAACCACAAATAGTTTCAATAATCTGGTACTTTTTACTCCAATTTTTTAAAACATCCGCAAAATCAAAAAGATGCTCCATTTTAAGAAGCATCCTATCTTTATTTACTAGGAGCAGTCGCTCTCAATTTGCACAAATTGATTATTCAAGACTGTGTTCCCTTCTTGAGCAGCTAATGCATTACTTCTGCCAAAACTGTTTACAACGATATTCGTATCTTCCGCATAAGTTACACGTACTTCGTAGAATAAAACTCCTGAAAGATTCGTGTACATCACAGCTAAGTTACCAGCGGGAAGAGAGTATGGGAAGTCAACTGGCTGGTTATTTCCGATTAATACCGGCAATTGTACAGGATTTGAATAAGAACTCCAATTCCATACTTCAATGACGACTTGTTCACAACTCAGCCCTGTATTAACAAGGTTGACGACAGCGGATATAGTGACAGGTTCTTTTCTTAATACGCCAGTCGATACTGTTTTCAGCCCTATCATATGACCACCTCCTTCCATATAAAACTATTACTAATCTATGTTTCAGGAGGTGTTAAGTGTGGACAAGGTGCTCAGGTGAAACATACAAATTTGTTTGCGGATTTCAATGAAGAACTATACATCGCCCAAGTTTTTCGACGATCAGAGATTTTTCCCCCAAGCAGAACCCGCGAAAGGGACTAAATAAAACTCTTGAAGACAAACCGTTTACAAATCCAGCGACATCCGCTACTATGAAATCAAAGTACGATAACTGCATAACCATTGATTAGCACTAGGGGAGCTGCGTAACGCGGCTGAGAGGAAATAATTCCGACCCTTGGCACCCGAACTAGATAATACTAGCGTGGGGAAGTGCAGTCGGCTCTCGCCGAAGACCTTCAAGGTTCTTCCTTTTTCGATAGTTGGACTGCATTCCCATGGGATGCAGTTTTTTTGTGCTTTAAAAAAAGGAGGAATAAAAATGAATCAAGTATGTGAAAATTCTCGTATTGTGGGCTGCTCCTTTTCGGTGCACCCGATGTCCGATCAGTTTGTTACGTACATTATGGATAGTTTGAAAGAGGTCGATACATCAAAAGTATGGCTGCATACCGATGATGTGACTACAACTGTGAGAGGGCGAATGGAACACGTTTTTGATGTAACGAAAGCAATTCTTTTGCATATCGCGAAAACTGGTGTCCACGTAGCGTTTCAAGGTACTTTTTCGATCGGATGCCCTGGAGATACATCCGGAGATGTGTATATGGATGAGTCGTCTGAACGTCTGAATGAAACGAATGTAACGGGCCTCCGCCTGCCGATTGCGGCTAAATTTTCATTATATCCTATGGGCGGCGGTGATTATATGGATACCATTTACGCACAAATAGAAGCCATGAAATCAAAAGGGGTTGAAGTCTCCCCTGCTCATTATTCAACAAGACTGGACGGGGATACGCATGATATTTTCACAGGGCTTGAAGATGTCTTTCGTGAAACAGAAGCAAGCGGTTCTTCGCATACGGTGATGACGGTCACTGTATCAGCCAACAGTCCTTCACATAAGGAGACTGAATGATGAATAGCTGGAAGCTTAAAGAGATTGTCGTCATGTCCGTACTTTCTGTTGTATTCGCCGTCGTCTACCTCGCGTTTCTACCTGTGGGGAAAATTCTTGTCGGTTTTTTCGGACCTATCGGCTATGATTTCATCTTCGGGATTTGGTTCATTGTATCCATCATCGCTGCCTATATTATCCGCAAACCCGGTGCTGCCTTTTTATCAGAAACAATTGCTGCCACTGTCGAAGTGTTGCTTGGTAATGCGGTGGGACCGATATTGATGGTAACTGGGATGATCCAGGGTCTTGGAGCAGAATCGGCGTTCGCAATGACCCGTTATAAACGCTATGATTTATTCACTTTGATGCTCGCCGGTATGATGGCTGCCGTCTTCAGTTTCGTATGGGGTTACTTCCTCTCAGGCTTCGCTGCATTAAGTACCGGTTATGTACTGGCCATGTTCATTGTCCGCATCATCAGTGGTGCGCTAATTTCAGGCGTCCTAGGAAAAGCACTCAGTGACTCTCTGGCAAAAACGGGAGTACTCTCAAGCTTTGCCTTAGGAAAAGAACGCAGAAAGCAACGAGCAGCATGACTAAACAAATCCTACGTACAGAGAACCTGACTCTTTCTTATGAAGATTGTGTAACACCGGTGCTGCAGGATGTCTCGCTTTCCATAATGGAGGGTGATGATATGCTGATCCTCGGTCCAAGCGGTTCTGGAAAAAGTTCCTTCACCCATTGTTTGAATGGACTATACCCGAGAGAACTTGATGGAGAGATGAGTGGGGAAGTATGGGTACACGGAAAGAGAACAAACGATTATCAACCAGGTGAAATTTCCAAGCATATTGGTGTCGTCTTCCAAGATCCTGAAACACAATTTTGTATGCTCACAGTGGAAGATGAAGTCGCTTTTGGATTAGAAAATTTATCTATGCCATTAAATGCTATGAGAGCAAAAGTCGAGGAAGTCTTAACATGGGTAGGTTTGTTTGAATATAAAGAAAAAACGATCGCACAACTCTCTGGGGGGCAAAAACAAAAGCTGGCACTCGCCTGTGTGCTAGCGATGGAACCTGAGGTACTCATTTTGGATGAGCCGACAGCAAACCTCGACCCAATCGCGACCCGGGAATTCATCGATTTGCTGAGATACCTGAAACAACATCTTTCCTTGACCCTGGTCGTAATCGAACATCAACTGGAAGGCTGGGTTGAAATCCTTGACCGTGTTTTCATTTTACAAATGGACGGCAGTGTATATTATGATGGGTCTCTTCAGGAAGGGTTGCTTCATTCTGCCCCTGCCCTGCAACAACATGGTATATCTTTGCCATATGCTACAAAACAGGCCCTAAGTCATAACTGGTGTGGGGATCTTCCGTTAACGATCGCTGACTATGTGGCCTCAGGCGGTGATTTTCCTGTTGTTGGAGAAAAGACTGCAGAGCAAACAGAAAAATGGCTGGCAACACGCAATATTGGTTGGAAAAAGATTTTAAACGGCATTGATTTGGCTATTCATAAGAAAGAATGGATTGCTATTGTCGGGGCAAATGGCACCGGGAAAACATCCTTGTCCAAACTGCTGGCAGGCATCACGAAACCTTCAAGCGGAAAGATCACTTTGCATGATCGTACTTTAAGCAAATGGAGCGAACAACAGTTGCGCAGCGAAATCGGTTATGTATTTCAAAATCCTGAACACCAATTCATCACTGATTCGGTTTTCGAAGAGGTAGCATTCGGCCTGAAAGTGGAAGGTGTACATGAGAGTCGTTTACAAGAAGTGGTTCATGACACACTACAACTCTGCCGTTTAGAAGGCCTGGAAAATCAACACCCTTTCTTGTTGAGTCAGGGACAAAAGCGGCGGCTCAGTGTAGCCACTATGATTGTCGCTGACCAACGCATGCTTTTTCTTGATGAACCGACGTTCGGGCAGGATGCCAGCTCGACAGAAAGTTTGATGGATTTGCTGCAGGAAAAGCATAAACAAGGGACAACGATCATTATGATCACACACGACATGGACCTCGTAGACAGGTTCGCTACGCGCGTTGTGGTGATGGACAAAGGAACCATCGCTTTCGATAAATCACCAGAGATATTGTGGAAGCACCAGGATCTCGAAAAGTATTCCATCGAAAAGCCTCCACGTATCACAATGACAGAGATGATCGAGGAAAGGAGGCGATCCTATGTTTCTTCATGAGATCAATCCCTCTGTCAAAGCATTGACGATTATCGGGGTTGTGTTTGTGCTCGCCTTTTTGTTCGATCCGATCACACCACTCGTTTATATAGTCTGGACGGTTGGTATTACCTTTTTATTCGGATCCTTCAGGAAAAAGTTTTACTTTTTTTATTTCATTCCTTTTACTCTATTCGCACTCGGAATGTTGTGGACAACCATCGCATTCGCGAACCCTGCCAGTGCTCCGCAGCATACGACCACTATACTCTTGTGGGAGTTTCCTAGTGAGGATCTTTGGGTTGCGGTATCCTTAGCATTGAGAGTTCTTGCTTTTGCAACATTATCATTATTGTTCGTCTTCACAACGAACATGGTCCACTTTATATTGAGCCTGATCCAACAGTTGAAACTTCCACCAAAGTTAGCCTATGGAATCCTCGCCGGCTATCGGTTTTTACCTATGATGAGAACCGAATTTCAACAAGTCCGTGCTGCCCACAGGGTTCGAGGGGTCGGCCAAGCAAAATCCTTCAAGGAAAAATGGCTACAGTATCAACGGTTTGCCATTCCTTTATTGGCAGGAGCGATCCGCAAAGCCGAACGAACAGCCATTGCGATGGAGTCTAAAGGTTTCACAGGAGAACGTGCACGCACATTTTACCGGCCGATGAAAATTCACAGGAAAGACTGGGCGTTTCCTTTAATGATGTTCGGTATGCTTGGAATTGTTATTGTTGCAGCCATTCATTTTGGTTATTTCGCCTGGTATGATGGTCAACTTTAGCTCAACTGATCATCTGGCAAAACTTATCCAAACGGTGTTACCTGATAATGTCAGCATAAACAAAGGGGCTGGGACAAAGCACTAACTGCCACAGGAAAAGACGAACAATCGTGTGGATTGGATCAAACGGAGCGTAGGCAACATACGTAGACTCCTCCTGGGGGAACAGTACGAGCGGAATACGCCGGAAAGCCGTCTTTGCTTTCTGAGGGGCTGAGGCCGTGCCCGCGGCAAGCATCCACCGACAAGCGATTCGTGAGAAGCAACAACAAACTTTAACTGTTCCTCTAGATTGAAAAGGGTTTTTCAGTTGCCTCAAGTATGTTGCCGGAGCGGCGTATGCATTTATTGCTTCATTAAGAAAACCCGAACGAAATTCGTTCGGGTTTTCTAGCGGAAAAATTATTTTGTCCCAGCATCTTTTGTATACACTATAAATTCTCACCATGCTGGAGACCTGCAATATATTCACGGAGATCATCTCTTCTTACGCGCCAGTGCCGGCCGATTTTAAAGCCCGGGATGCGCCCTTCTTGTACTAATTTATACGTTGTTACCTCACTGATTTGCAAGTAATCAGCGACTTGGGAAATTGTCATGATTTCGCGTTCTTGATCCATTGAAATGCGACCTACCTTTTAATTCAAGTATAGTAACAGTTTATACGTTTAGGTGGAATATCTCAATGAAATTTTGACATTAATTCATTCTATATATAATAGAAGCGTTTTCAATGTTTCAAAGTCGCTATTTTCGTCTATCCTAGTAAAAACTTCAGACTATCAAAAGGGGTAAAGCTGTATGTATGATTTACAACTGGGCGACCAGGCACCGAATTTCAAGCTTCCTACAATTTCAAAGGAAACTTATTCTTTTGAGGAACAGAAAAACAACCATATAACTGCCTGGCATTTGATCGTTTTCTTCCGTGGATCCTGGTGCCCGTATTGCATAAAAACCCTTAAAGATATCGGGAATCATATGGAAACATTCCGTACAATGAATATTAGAGTAGCGGCGATTGCAGCAGAAAACCAGAAAACATTGAAACAGATGGCGGAGCATGAAAGTTTATCTTTTCCGGTATTGGTAGATGAGTTCTTTACAGTGCTGGATGCCTTTGGTGTCTTCACACATAAAACTGGTGCCCCTTATGAAGACCATGGGGCTCATGGAGAGCCTGCCTATTTCTTAATCAACGAAGAAGGTAAATTGATGTTCCAGCAAAAGCAGACAGGCCCCTTCGGACGGCCGTCTCCTCTGGATTTATCCGCTACTGCACAACTTATTAAGAAACACCTGAAAAATCTGCCTGAAGAATAACGAAGAGGGGATGCACATACACATCCTCTCTTTTTTTATAGTCTGAGAAAATGTGAAATACAGCCGCTAATCGAGGCTTGCGGTTTTGTCATTTCACGATCATAACCGGGCAGTTCACCCGTTTTGCCACCTTGTGACTCACACTTCCAAGAACCATTTCCTGAAAGCCGTTCAGACCCCTGCTCCCGATTACAACTATTTCAAATTTGTTGGTATTTGCATATTCCACGATTTTTGGCCCCGGGTCTCCTTTAATGAGTTCCACTTCATAGGATACATCTGCTTCTTCTAACACTTTTTCTGTCGATTGAATCCGGTTCTTTCTTTTTTCTAGTAGCAGCGTCCGGTCATCTTCTTTTAAAACATCCGTTTTTGAAGTAGAACCATCAATGCAATAAAGAACTGTAACCGTTGCCTCCGTTTCCAATTTCGCTAAATGCACTGCATGTTCGGCTGCGCGGGCGGCGTGGGCAGAGCCATCAGAAGCTAACAAAATGCGATTGTACATCATCAAATCCCCTTCATAATTGGAAATTATAAAACTTTCATCCATGTAAACGTTTACCTATGAAAAAACCATTGCAAATGATTGCTTTATCTTATAATCTATTATAGTCGGTTATAAAAGATTATTAAATATAAACAATGAAAATAAACCAAGACTTTTCAAATGAAAGCATTTGATCACTGCGAGACTCAGTGGTCTTTAATTTTAAATAAAGGAAGAGGGTATTTATGTCAACTTTATCATTAAAGCAAAATTGGTTTGGTAATATACGAGGGGACATTCTCTCCGGAATCGTTGTAGCTCTCGCTCTCATCCCTGAAGCGATTGCTTTCTCGATCATCGCAGGGGTAGATCCGATGGTCGGACTTTATGCGTCCTTCTGTATATCTGTTGTTATCGCATTTATGGGTGGCCGTCCTGGTATGATATCAGGGGCAACAGGTGCAATGGCCTTAGTCATGATTACACTTGTCGCTGAACACGGCATCGAATACTTGTTAGCCACTACTATATTAACCGGTATCCTGCAGGTTTTATTCGGAGTTTTCAAGTTAGCTAGATTCATGAAGTTCATCCCCCGTTCCGTAATGGTCGGGTTCGTCAATGCTTTGGCAATTCTTATCTTCACTTCGCAATTACAACACTTTGTAAACGAGCCATGGATCATCTATGTATTGGTAGGATTGACGCTTGCTATCATTTACCTTTTCCCATTGATTACAAAAGCTGTACCTTCCACTTTAGTAGCGATTGTCACAGTATCTGTAATTGTGATCAGTATGAATATCGGTGTACGAAACGTTGGAGATATGGGAGAATTGACACAAACTCTACCCTTATTTGCTCTACCTGAAATTCCTTTGAATTTCGAAACGTTGATGATCATTTTCCCGTACGCAATGGCACTTACCATTGTCGGTTTGCTCGAATCACTGCTTACTGCTTCCATTGTCGATGATATGACAGATACAGATAGTGATAAAAATCAAGAGAGCCGTGGACAGGGAATTGCCAATGTCGTGACCGGATGTTTCGGCGGAATGGCCGGTTGTGCAATGATCGGGCAGTCTGTCATCAACGTGAAATCAGGAGGTAACGGAAGACTTTCTTCACTTGTCGCTGGAATTGTATTGATGTTCATGATCATCGTCTTAGGTGGGGTTGTGGTTCAAATTCCGATGGCTGCTCTCGCCGGGGTCATGATTATGGTATCGATTGGAACCTTTGACTGGAGTTCCTTGAAGAACCTCCACAAAGTACCGCTAAGCGATGCAGCAGTAATGGTAGTCACAGTCCTGACAGTGGTCCTCACTCATAACCTTGCTTATGGTGTTCTTGCTGGTGTCGTCCTGAGCATGATTTTCTTTGCTGTCAAAATTTCTAAGGTGCGTGTCCTCGGACTATACGCCAATGAAGGCAGAAAGAAAATTTATTATGTACAAGGGCAGTTATTCTTCGCTTCAGTGACCGAATTCCAAGAAGGTATCAACTATAAAGACGATGTAGATGAAGTCGTCATTGACCTAAGCGAATCACACCTTTGGGATGATTCCGCAATTGGTGCACTTGATCATGTGGAAGCGAAATTCCATGCTCAACAGATACCGGTCCGGTTCGTTGGACTTAATGGAGAAAGTAACCGCCTGTTGAACCGCCTGGGCGGAGTTTCTAAAGAATCAGGCCATTAAAATAAAGATTTAACGTTAAAGGAGACATCTACAAATGTTCAATAAAATTTTACTAGCTACAGATGGTTCAGATCATTCTTCAAGAGCCATTGAACAAACTCTCAAAATGGTGGAACCATATAAAGATCAGGTCACTATCGATTTAATATACGCTGTAGACGGTGAATCATCCAAAGAAGACGTTTTAAAATATGGCGATTCCCATACTGCTACGATGAAACGCAAAGAAAAATTCTTGGGCAGCGTCCAGGAGATCGAAGAAAAGGGCGTTAAAGCGGAAGTCATCATCCTTCATGGTAATCCGGCCGAAGTAATTACTGAATATGCCAACGAGCATGAATATGATTGTGTAGTGATCGGAAGCCGTGGCCGCAACAAGTTACAGACGTTGATTCTTGGGAGTGTCAGCCATAAACTGGTCAAGTATATTCAATCTCCTGTCATCGTTGTTAAGTGACGCCTCCCCCCTTCAACTGCAGTGTTGAATTGTTCTTATAATCCGTGTTGGAAACTAACACAGCGATCAGCATCACGGATGACCGCTGTGTTATAATATCTAGAGCAAAAAAATAATACAAAGCGGTGAAATGATTTTATGCTAGAAGATAACGGTGAACGTGTCATTCCGAAAGAAATGGATCCGATGAACAATATGCTGCTGGAACACATCGCACGCTATACCTTTTCAACCCCCTACGTAAAAGGAAGAGTTCTGGATATTGCATGTGGGACGGGCTACGGTAGCGTGATGGTTGCAAAGGAAAGAAAAGAAGAAATCGATGAAATCATTGGCGTGGACATTTGTGAAGATACGCTGCAATATGCTGTCCATAATTATTATCATCCTCTGCTTACCTTCCAGCAAGGAGATGCGATGGATTCAGAACTGCCGCAACACATCGGTCAATTCGATACGATCCTCAGCTTTGAAACGATTGAACACGTGAGAGACGACCGCCTTTTCATAAAGCGAATGTATGATCTGTTGAAGCCTGGTGGCACGCTCGTCCTTTCCACTCCGTTCGGAAAAGGAAGAAACCATCCAAGCGGGTCACCGTTTCACTATTTCCAGCTTACCTCGGAAGAATTCAGCTCGTTATTTGAAGATTTCACGGACAAAGAGATTTTTTACCAGCGTGGGGTCACCATTGAACCTCCAAGAGAAGGAGTCTACTATCCGTTAGGTGTAGCTGTTTGTAAAAAATGATAATTGAAAAACTCCCCCTTGAGCTTTGGACGGCCCAAGGGGAGTTTTTTGTCTTCCTGGAGTCCAAATAAAAGGTCAGCTTTAGCTTGGAGTCCTCGACATTCGCCATTAATGATAAGAAAGATGGCGGACAGCACAAACGAATTTACACTTTATCGTCCATGTTTCCGCTTGTGAAAACGCCATAATATATTGATAAGCATAGCGGTGAGGAAACCATAAGCAACAAAATAAAAGGCAGAGTGAAACAAAAAAACACCAATATCTTCGAATTCATCAAATGGATTATCCATGATTAGAGGTTCATTGACAATTGCTATCACGTACAAAGGGATAAAAACAAACCAAAAACGCTTCCAAAAATATGTTTTGAATTCTTCCACTTTATCTCTTCCTCACACCCTTATGGAGATATTTTCTCGACAAATTCGCTTAATCATTTCTCATTCATCATATGGTATGCTCATCAGCATCCTCCCTGCTCATCAAAACAACCATAATTGATACGCCTCTTGTCGGCTCATCTCCTGCTCACGTACGAAAAATGTGTGGAGGCCAATATCATTTTCCTCATTTATCCACTTCTGATAGGCTTCTACTAATGTGTTTACATCTCCATTGTAATACTTTTCAACAAGAGTCGTCACCACCTTAGTGCTTCTCCAGTAATCATAAAAAGCTGCTGAATATTCGAAACGTTCGCCTCCCCGGTAACCCGCTTGTCCGAACTTGGTAAGCGAATACTCGCCATATTCATCTTTGTATTGTTGAATGAGATCACTCTCCACCTTCATAATCGCCTCACGCTTCTCTTCTGAAAATATGATTTTTCTAGGTAAATAAAAACAAAGGCCTTCTTCAAACCACATATTCGTTTCGTCTATTTCATCAAAATCATCATGGAAAAATTCTGCATGATGAGTGAGTTCATGGGCTGCAATCTCAACGATGTCGTTTATATCCAGCTTATCGTAATAAATATGAGCTTTTTCTGAGTCACCGGCAGATTGGCGAAATAGATCTTTCCATGTATCCACCAATGGAGTGAGATGTATCAGATCTCTTGAAGTATATGCAGGCAAGGGAATGTCAGAGTATAATTCCGTGGCTGACTTCAAGTCATGAAATACTATACCTCTCGGCTCCTCATAATCTGTTATAGCAGCCAAAGACTCCGCATAAGAATCAAGTCTTTTCAAAACCTCCAACCCGCTTTTTTCGATATGTCCAGTCATGGTCGTATCTGTTACTGAAATTGCATATTTCATTAGTGGTGTGCTCCCCTATATTTTCTTTTTACAAAGCCCCACTCCACCGGATGAAATCCATTGCTGAGTGGCTCATTTGTATAAAGCTTTTTATACATTAATACAAACGCTCGGTATAACTTTTATCAAGACGCTTTTTAATATTTTCTTCATCCATATCTGGAAGGTTGGTATGTTCGACAAGCATCTGGCAGCTGATGGCAGATCTTCTTTTCGCTTCCAGGTGTCAGGGTTCCAGAGACCGGACCGCTTGAACGCTTTCGCACAATGAATGAAGCACTCCTCCACTTCTACTCCAATTCCGATCAACGGCTTCTTCCCTTTAAACGTCATTTGTCCAAGCAATTCGTCATCCACAACAAGAGTCGCTTTGCCGTTGATTCTTAAGGTCTCTCCTAGCCCAGGAATAAAAAAGATCAGTCCTAGACGAGGGTTTGAAAGCAAATTATGCATGGAATCAGTCCGCTTGTTACCCGGTCGCTCCGGGATGATTAAACATTTTTCATCCAGCACTTTCACAAAACCTGGCTCATCCCCTCTTGGCGAAACATCGCAAAAGCCTTGACGATCGGACGTTGCCATAGTCAGAAATGGAGTTTGAGCAATAAATTTTGCACAGTTATCGTCTAAATAATCGATCACTTTATTATTAACAAGCTTACTTGGCTCTCCGATTAACGATCTCAACTGTTTTTCGTCTTTGATGACGTGGTGGAATCGGTTCATTTCTTCCCTCCGTTATCTGCTTTTTCACTTAACCCGGTAAAATAGGAAATTGTTAACCACCCAATAATAGAACTACCACCGACAAAAATCGAAGCCCAATAACCGATACGAACTCTCTCCTTCCCGGACAAAAATTTTAAACTGATCTAATGCGAAGCTGCATTAAATGTGTATCGAGTGTATATCCTTCCAACCGTAAACAAGTTCAGTAAGTTCTCCACCGTACCCTTTAACCTGCACTGAGTCTATCTGCTTTGCACCGAATGACTCATAGAAATGTTTCGCCGGGTTTTCTTCTAGCACCAGGACAATCATTGAAATAATATTTAAACTTTTAAAACGACTGACTACAGCTTTCAAGAGTTTTTTTCCTATCCCTCTCTCTTGATAAGCTTCTAGTATGTAAATGGAAGACAACTCCCCATCATATTCATTATAACGGTTCCTGTAATTATGGGAGCCAGTAGAAAATCCCACGATATTCCCATGATAATTCTGAGCCACATAAACATCCAGCTCTCTTATATTTTTTCTCCACAATCGCTCTCGCTTATCATAGCTGAGCTGTCTCAGGTATTCATTTGGTATGATATTTTCATAGGTGGTCCTCCAAACATCAACGTGGACTTTGGCGACTTGACTGGCATCCTCTGATACAGCTCTTCTAATATTCATGTGTTCCTCCTTTAGAATATAAAAACTGGCTCAGTCAAAAAACTCCATATGTGATTTTTCTTTTTTGTAATAAGCCAGTCGCTCCTGCAATGTACCTGTATGAAATTCGAACTTGTGCCCATCAGGATCGGTGAAGTAGATGGACCGTTTATCGTCCTCGGACCTCGGGCGCCCTGTTAAGATATTGACATTCAAATTCTCTAATTTTTCAAACATAGAATCATAGTCTTCTTCAGCTATGGAGAAAGCCGTATGCGTGTAAGAATATGCGATTTCGTTACGTGGAATCTCCCTCTCGACATTCAATGCCAGCCAAATCCCGTTCAAATCGAAGTAGGCCGTGCTTTTTCCTTTCACTAAAAGCTTGGCAGTGAAGACCTGTTCATAAAACGCGATCGACCGGCTTAAGTCTGAAACGGAAATAGTGAGGTGGTTCACCCCTTTGATTGACATGCGTACTCCCTCCTATTAAAGCGAGTTTTTCAATATTTCCTGAATATCATGGAGATGCTGGACTAGTGATATCGCTGGAAACAGTACGAGAAATACACTTCTCCACGCTACTTTCTTCAGGGTTTCACCTTTCAGTAAATCTGTCCCAACCATGTAAAGCGCAATTAGGCAGCTCGCAAAGAACATAAGGTACCACATGTCCTGCTTTTCAATCAGATCGACTAATCTTTCCATCTCCCATTCTTCTCCTTCGACCGGTTGAAAGGTTATCGGTTCTTTTTCAACGCCCCAAGTATTATAAGGCTGTATCTTAACAGATTTCTCTTGCTGTGAAATCACTTCATATCCAAGTGGCGCATAACCTGCTGGGTATGCAAGGAAGTAAGACACCACTAAAGAAATGGTGATAAAAACTATGTATAATAAAAAGCTTCTTACTTTTTTCAAGGTCTGTTCCGTCATGAACTTTCACCATGTTTCTTACTGAATTGAACAAGCCACTCTCTATCAATCGGGCCATTTGTAACTTCATAGTAATGACCGACCAGGATATGAACCCTCGTTGCCATACCATGAACAAGGATAGGATTTGAATCCCTGAGCTGGATTTCGTATTGGAATGTGGGTTCTTTATTCAAGCGCTTGTTATAATGCTCTTCAGATATTTTTTTCACCTTGTACTGACTGAAAAATTCATCAAGCTCTTTGGCAGCCGTTACATCTGATGTCCACAATTGAAATCCTTGCCCTTCCGGAATTTGATTTCTATTTTGTGTAAATCCTAATCCTTCAAACTCCTCTTCATCATAATTCACTAACTCTCCCAAACTGCGCTCACGATTGTCATTCCAAGTTTTCACTGAAAATAACAATGCAAAAATAAGTGCGGCGATGAGGATCGTCTTATACAATGACTTTCCCTTACGATTCATCATCAGGCGTATCTTTCTTCCCTCCATGATCATAACCGGACTGGCCCCAGTAAATCAAAAACATTGCAGGGGCGACAATCATCAATATAGCGATAAGTAAATTCATCCTTCCCCTCCTTTTGTCAGAATCTTCTTCCTTTCCTTTACGAATCAAAGAGCTTCAGGTTTCACTTGATGAAGAAAAATATGAACAGTACTGTTTAAGTTGGAAAACCCGCTTGCTCATAAATTGAATGATGGGTTTCTATAAAAAGAAAAAAAGCCACCCCCGTGGGAAGGCAACTTTTTGGGTTATGTATCAAAAAAAGAAGCCGGAATGGACATTTCATCGTTCCACCCGGCTTCTTTCAGTTTACAAGAAAAAGAGTGATTTTCTCTGTTTTTAAATCAAAGAAAATCACCCTTCTCAGATGGGTTCCTGTTGATTCCACGAGAAGCGTTCGGGGCTGACGTCTGCAGGAATAACGTGAGGCGAAGATCCCCTTTGGTCAAGTGATCTTCTTGACCAAGTCAGCTGAGGCCCTGCCCGCGGCAAGCCCCATCGATAAGCGATTCGTGAAGTAACAAAAAAACATTGACAGCTCCTCTAGAGTGAGAAGGGTTTTTCAGTGGCTTTCCCGGAGGAGTGACGTTTCTAGGCAGCCTGTTGTTCCTGCTGCACTTTTCTTATGCGTGATACGGCATGAACGTTGATTAATATCCCTGCCGAAAACATCATCATGAGTAGTGACGTGCCACCAAAGCTGACGAAAGGCAAAGGGACACCAGTCAGCGGAATCAGGCCAGTCAGACCGCCGAGGTTGATGATTGCTTGAATACCGATCAAACCTGCAACACCGATGCATAGTAAGCGACCGAAGTTATCATGACTGTGCATACTGACTACGAAGCCACGCAACACAATCAAGGCAAGTAATCCTAGAACCACGGCCACTCCAATGAAACCAAGTTCCTCTGCGATGACAGCCATGATGAAGTCGGTATGCGCTTCAGGCAGATAACCCAGCTTCTGCACACCTGCTCCGAGGCCTGTCCCGATCAATCCTCCATTATGTATAGCAAGGTAAGAATTGATCAGCTGATATCCGGAGTCATCGGCATATTGAAACGGTTGATAAGCTCCATCGAATCGTGACAATTGTTCTTCACTCAACCCGAAGTTATACAAAACAAAGGAAGTGATCACAGCTAAGCTGATCATGAAAAACAAATGGGTGCGCTTCAAGCCGCTGGACATAATAATCAGTCCGGATACCGCAAGAGCGATGACAGCAGTCCCTAAATCCGGTTGTTTGAAAATCATGGCTACTATCGCCATTGTAATGATGATCGGAGGTAACAGCCCACGCGTGAAATCCTCGATATAGGATTTCTTTTTTGTATAGATAGCAGCCAAATAAATGATCAACGCCATTTTCGCCACTTCAGCCGGCTGAAATTGACCGATCAATGGGAGAGTGATCCATGATTGGGCATTGTTTGATGTTTGTCCAATGACAAATACAAGAATCAATAAAATGACGGTTACGAGCAAAATCAGTTTGAATAATTTTCGATAATTTTTGTAAGGTATGATAATCCCGGCAAACAATGCCACTAGTCCGAGTGCCCAAGAAAAGAGTTGCTTTTTGAAAAAGTATTCAGGGGTTACATCATAGACCATGACGCCACTGACCATACTTGCACTGTACACCATGACAGTACCGAAAGCGGACAGGGCCAAAACCGCGAATAAAATTGAGAAATCCATGTTTTTTAAAATCTTGACAACCATTCGTAACCCTCTTTCATTATGTTGCTTGTTATGTAAATTATAAGGCTTCTTGCCACGTAAAAAAAGCATTCCTTTCAAATTACTTCAAAAGTCATTATAATATCGATTAGATACGTAGGAGGTTTTTGGAATGATTTATCTGTATGTCGGAATCGGTGGATTCATCGGGGCATCACTTAGATATTTGGTGGGTGTCTTATTGACTGGTCCCGATCAATGGTTTCCCTATTCCACTCTTGCAGTAAACTTGAGCGGCAGCTTCATTCTTGCCTGGTTCACCATTGGTCTGGTAGAGAGATATGCACTTTCAGCTGAATGGAAAGCAGCTCTTGGAACAGGACTTGTCGGATCTTATACCACTTTTTCTACCCTCAGCATGGATGCTGTTTTACTTTATGAAAAAGGTGACCTCTTCCTCAGCTTGCTATATGTATTCATAAGTATTGGCGGCGGCTTAGTACTATCATTGCTCGGCTTCCATTTCGGTAAAAGGAGGAATGCTGCTGCATGCTGATCATCAAACTTCTGCTCGTCGGCCTGGGCGGTTTCTGTGGGGCCATTCTTCGGTATGCCGTCAGTCGGTGGATAGAAAATCGCACATCCTCCACACTCCCGACCGCCACTTTATTCATCAATATAGCGGGATCGTTCTTATTAGGTGTACTTCTCGGGTTGGACCTCACCAAAACGTGGTTTCTCCTATGTGGGACAGGAATTCTCGGTGCTTTCACGACATTTTCCACATTCAAACTTGAAGCTATTCAATTACATATTAATAAACATCGGAAAAGCTTTACCTATTATGTTCTGGCAAGCTATTTCTTTGGAATCTGTCTTGCTTATACAGGATTTAAATTCGGGCGCTGGTTCATGCTATGAACAGCCCGTTTTTTTATATCTTCAATGAATAATATTTGAAGCCTCCACCATTTCCCTGATTCATCAATAAAGGAGAGGGGGAGGAAGTTATTCCGCTTTCCACCCGCCTCTCCACATGAAAGTTTTATTACTTCATCCCACACACCTGCTGAACTGCTTCGTGGGCTTCCGGAAAATCGAACCATGAGTCACTAAAAGTCATATTCATTAAGAATCCTTTTCGTCAATCGCTCATAACCTTGCTCATTCAAGTGAAGCGCATCACTGAAGTGCTTCCTTGATTTTTCTTCGAAAAGATCCTTTGTTTTTATATAGTGGACATTGTCATATCCATCGATCAATTTACGACTGTTCTCGTTCCAATTGTTGATGATCGTATTGATTTTTTCATGATTTGGATAAGGGCTGTATAGTCCCAGGAACAATATCGGCGCCTCAGGATTCTCTTGACGTACGGTATCCATGATTTTTTTCAGATTCTTCTCATAATCCTGCTCTCCTTTGGCGATCTGGTCTTTATGAATTTCTGCCAAATCTCCACCATTACTCTTTATTACATCATTGGTCCCTATAAATAATAATATATAGTCCGCTTTTTCAATAGATTTCAAAACGGCTGCCTCATTCATTTGACCTAACATGCCATCTGTCTGTTGATCAGGGATGGCGTAATTATCTACTGTTACTTTCCTCTCATGATGCTCGTCCAGCCATTGATCGAGATTCTCGACATAGCCATTGCCACTTTGGTCACCTACTCCAAACGTAAGCGAGTCACCTAACGCCACGATTCGTTCTTCTTTTTGACTGAACATCGTGGATTGGAAACTGAAAAGACCGATGGCGATGGTTATGATGATGATTGCAGCGATCGACCATTTTTTCTGTTTTCTCATAAGTTGCACCTCCGACTATGAGCTTCCTTTCCCTCCCACCCCCTTAATCAAACCTTTTTCAGTGGGGTCAAATATGGAAGAAACACCTGTTTATGACATGATAGAATGTTGATATATTCTTATGAAATATATGAAGACCTCCGCATCCTGACAATCATTCAATGTTGAGATGCGGAGGACTTTTTCTATATGCTTAATCATCTCTGTATTTTAAGTAGATTTCTGTTTAAATATGTAAAAGGGCCATTCCGCCGCCGGAATCCCCCACTCAAACTCGAAAAACCATCCTCAGGTGTAAACACTGGCACACGTGCCAGCTGCGGGTTCATAATAACAATGATTCTTATATTGACCAGAGAATGTCTGCCCATACCAAGTCGGAGGACATGAACCAGATGGATTAAAATACCATAAACCATATTTAGCCGGGTGCTGTCTCCAATATTTTAGATTTTTCTCTGCTAATCTTTTTTCAACAGATCTCGCTCTGTTATAGAAAAGATTCCCTTTCTGAACTGCTTCAAAGGAATAATTTCCTCCCTGCACTTGATAAATAACATCAGAAATGGTCCTTATATCTCTAAAGTCTAAACAATCTGCACTAGCGCGGTTAACAATGATATTCCCGACAAACAACATGCCCAGTTTTCCTTCACCCTCGGCTTCTGCTCTCATCATCCTTGCCATCAAGGCAACATCTGAATCTGTGTACTTTACTCTTGCCATAATTTTCACCCCAAAAATATTGTATGAAAAAAGCCTGCTTTGATGTCATGATTTGACCATTCTTTTGCTCCCTGAATGTCTGTTTTGACTTTCACCATTCCTGATCCCCCGTCACTGAGGCAATAACGAAGGAGGAGCAGAAACTGAATTTATCGAGTATACATACGCAAAAGGTCCATCCTCAAACCTTGAAGATGGACCTTTTGTTTCTTTATATCAGGAACGGGATAAGCAACCCTGCCAGGAGCAGGATGATAGCTCCTCCTAAACGGGAGGAAATTTGAGCAAACGGCATAAGCTCCATTCTTCTTGAGGATGATAGCACAGCTACATCTCCTGTACCACCCATGTTGGCCATACACAGACCTGCTGTAATGGCTGATTCGATTGGGTAAAAGCCGACCAGCTTACCGAGCAGCCCCGCTCCGAGCACCGCTCCCACCACTACACCGAGAACAGTTACAATGTATTGAACTGTTAAGGCTTCAAGGACTGTACCTAAGTCAGTGTAAGCAATCCCGATTCCGAACAGGAGAGCGAGCGTCCAGTTTTTTGCTACAAATTTATACCACTGATTCGCTCCATCTAAGACACTTTCAGGTATAACACCAGCAATTTTAGCAGCAGCTACGATTATGATCATCAGAGCATAAGCATGAAGCGGGATAAACCCAGCTAATAATGTTCCGATGGTAAAGAACAGAATCGCAACCATTAAACCGATTCCCATCTTTCCAATGTCAAAGGATGGTTTCTCTTCTTTGTATTCAAAACCTTTCAGTAGTTGACCATTCCCGGTTAAGGAAGGTACTTTTTTTCCGAGGATATTGAGCATGCTTGCAATAATAATTGCAAAAACATTACCCAGAGCTAACGCTGGAACGAGCATTGAAATATAGTAACTCGGGTCGTTCCCCATTAACTCACTATAAATCTGACTCATAGGTACGGCACCTGCCCCCATTCCGCCGCCCATAATAGGCATGGTAATAACCAGGACGGCGTCTCTTAGAGAAAACCCGACGATCGCACCAAATAAGGCAGCAACAGCCATAGCACCAATTACCGCACCGAAAATCGGTAAGAAGTATTTGAGACCGACTTTAACTAAAATCTTCTTATTCATCCCTAAAATGCTTCCTGTAATTAAAGCGGCAATATAGAAATTCAAAAATGCCCCATCCTTCATGAAATCATTGACCATTGTAACCGTTTCACCCGGAATTAAACCAGCATACACCATATACGCAGCTCCAAAGATGGCGAGAATGGCACCACCTCCCAGATAGGTCTTTAATAAAGGTGTGTGATCTCCAATCCATCCAAAGAGCTCACCGAGAACCATCATAACGAGAAGACTGCCAAGCATGCCACCAGGTAAGTTTCCTGTGTACATACTCACTAATGTAAGAGCTGTAATCCCTAAAAACCACATGAGAGGAAGACCAAATATTGTAATCGCTTTCTTTTCGTTGGAAATTAATGTGATGTTTTGCTCTGCGGACTGTTCTGTGTGAACTCTCTCTGCTGAACTGGACATATAATCTCTCCTTTTTATAATAGATAGAGAATGCTCAGCGTTAAACTAAGCACTCTTCTTTTTCATTGACTGTTTGTTCAATGGCATCGGCTACTGTCTGTGCAACCTTTTGATTAAGTGCACTAGGTATTACGTACTCTGGAGATAATTCTTCCTCAGAGACGACTTTGGCGATTCCTTCAGCCGCTGCTATCTTCATATCAATCGTAATGTCTCTCACTCTACTATGAATGGCCCCCTTAAAAATCCCGGGAAAAGCTAACAGATTATTGATCTGGTTAGGATAATCCGAACGCCCAGTCCCGACTACTACCGCTCCTGCCTCCAATGCCTCTTCCGGATAAATTTCCGGTACCGGGTTTGCCATAGCGAAAATAATCGCATCTTTTCTCATCATTTTCACCTGCTCTCTACTCAGCACACCTGGTGCGGACACGCCGATAAAAATATCTGCTCCAGTAACGACCTCTTCCAATCCACCGCGGATCCCGTTCAAATTGGTCTTTTCCGCCATAGAAGCTTGTCTTGGATTCATCCAGGATTCTCCCTTCCTCAACACGCCTTCCAGACTTACAAGGTTCACATCCACGAAGCCTGCGTACAATAACAAATCTGCAATTGCGATACCAGCAGCACCTGCTCCGTTGATCACAACCTTTGTATTATACTTTTGTTTGTTGACGATTTTTAATGCGTTCATTAGAGCAGCTAAAACGACAATAGCTGTACCATGTTGATCGTCGTGAAAGACAGGGATATCGAGTTCCTTTTTTAGTCTTTCTTCAATTTCAAAGCATCTTGGAGCGGAGATGTCCTCAAGGTTTATACCTGAAAACGTCGGTGCTAATGCTTTTATAGTAGAAATTATTTCTTCTGTATTTTGGGTATCCAGGCATAAAGGGAAAGCATCAATTCCAGCGAATTTCTTAAAAAGAAGACTTTTTCCTTCCATAACTGGCATTGCTGCTTTCGGACCGATATCACCTAATCCTAATACGGCTGTCCCATCGGTCACTATGGCTACCATATTCCCTTTGGATGTAAGCTCATCTGCTTCATTTGGGTTCTCGGCAATTGCCTTACAAATATCCGCAACTCCTGGAGTATAGATCAAACTCAAATCTGTTGCTGTATTGACAGGCACTTTACTAGCCACCTCGATTTTACCTCTAAACGCACGATGTAAATTGATGGTTTCTTCACTAAGATTTTCTCTGCTCATTTGCTGAACCTCCAATCCAGAAAATTCAATCATCTGTAATAACTTCACCATAAATGAAAACGCTTTAACCGCCCATCATATGAAAGTAAAGATTTTATTGTAATTAAAAAAACCAGCCTGGTATGGAAAGCTGCCGAAAAACACTTTCAATCTAGAGGAGCTGTTAATGTTTGTTGTTTCTTCTCGCGATTCGCTTGTCGGTGGGTGTGAAGAAGGGCCGCGCAACCGGTCAGAATCTTTTTACACAGTAAATGAAGGCATGAAAGATACTCTCGAGGCAGAATTGGACTATACACATAGTCTTGGCGAGGTCATAAGTGCACAAATCTCTCATTGAAATTATAAAAGAAGCCGAATCGGACGATAAAATCGTCCGATTCGGCTTCTTTATTTGATACATAACTCAAAAAGTTGCAGTTCTTCAGTGGCCACAGGAACAGCCGCTTTTTTAATGATAGAACTCGAGGTCCAAATCATCCGTATTTTTAATTTGATATTGATAAACAGGTCTACCTACTCCATAGACCAGTGTCTCCTCCAGAAAATCTATCTCCTTTAAAAACTTTAAATATTTCCGTACAGAGACTCGTGAAACCTCTGTATCCTGCGCAATTTCATCGGTTGAAAACGCCCTATTCTCTTTCTTTCGGATGATACGTATGATCAGTTCCAGTGTATTTTGTGTCAAACCTTTCGGCACCTGAATACGGTTTTTCTCTTGACGATTCTCCTGTGCGGTGAAAATTCGATCAATCTCCTCCTGACCTACGTTATCTTTATCTTGAAAAACGGCATAATTCTCTTTATATTTAATCAATGCTCCTTGAAGACGCTCGAACTCAAAAGGTTTGATTAAATAATCAACCACGCCAAGTCTCAGCGATTTTTGAATTTGTTCTTTTTCCGAAGCAGCCGTGATTAGAATAACATCGACTCGTTCATCTTTTTCCCGAAGACCTTTAAGCAATTGCAACCCGTTCCTTCCTGGCATATAAACGTCAAGAAGGATTAAATCTACATCACATTCATCTAAATATCTGAGAGCTTCTTCAACATTGGCTGCCATAGCTGCAAGGTGAAACCCACCTACTTGCTCCACATATTTTTTATTCAAGTCAGCGACCATCGGATCATCTTCTACAATCAGCACATGAATCATGCCTGTTCCACCTCCGCTTCATAAGGAATGATGACGCTGAAATCCGTTCCTTTATTTGCTTCGGATTCAATCTCCAGGGAGCCGCCGAGGGATTCTACACTCGATTTCACAAGATACAACCCATAACCCCTGTCATTTCCTTTCGTCGACACTCCTTTTTGAAAGATCTCCTGCTGTGGCACTTCTTGAATTCCGCTTCCTGTGTCACTCACATCAATTTCCAGTAATTCATCTACATAAGATAGGACAAGAGAAATGCGCTTCTCTTCCCTTCCTTCCAGACTTTCAATTGCATTATCCAGCAGGTTTCCTATAATCGTGACTAATTCATGAGTCACCGAGTCATCACTTGCTGCTGGAATAACGGTTTCACAATTCACAGATAACCGGATGTTTTGTTCACGAGCATAGCTGAGCTTGCCAATCATAAATCCAGCGAGAACAGGATCCTTCATTTTATTCGTGATGATATCCGCTTCATGGATTTGGTGATCAACCAGCCGTTTGATATAGGACTTCACCTCATCAAATGATTCCAATTCAGCCATACCCAGCAGGACATGCAGCTTATTCTTAAATTCATGGGATTGAGCACGAAGCGATTCGGCATATAATCTTACACCTGTCAGCTGCTCAGCCAGTTGGTTGACTTCGGTTTTATCTCGGAATGTTGAGATCGCACCGACCACTTCATCGTTTACAACCAGAGGCACCCGGTTCACGATAATGGATGACCCGTTAATGGTCTGCTCTTCATCGGTTTCTGCCTCGCCTGTCTGCAGTACTCTCTGGAGCATAGAATGTGGCAGGTACTCGGAAACCTCAAGCCCGATCGGGTCTTCACCTTCAAGTCCTGCTTTTTTAAAAATGTCCCGTGCTGATTTATTGACAAGGGTAATTTTGGCATCGGCATCTACGGCAATTATCCCCTCACGGACAGAGTGAAGCATACGGTTTCGCTCCTCATGGATTCGCGCAATCGCTACAGGTTCAAGTCCGAACATGTTTTTCTTAATATACCGCGCCAACAGATATGCCCCGATTACACCTACAAGCGCCCCGACTAAGGAGCCGATCAGTATATTCCGATGGCTGCTTTGCTGCGATGCTTCAAGTGCATCGAGTGAGATCCCTATTGAAACTGCCCCGACCTGTTCCCCGTTGTCTGCGATAATTGGTGTAAAGGCACGAACGGATTGCCCTAACGTTCCTTCCGATACAGATATGTACTCTTCACCGTTTAAGACCCTCGACTCGTCACCTCCGACAAATTGCTTGCCGATCAATTGAGGATTGGGATGAGACTGACGAACTCCTTCCATATTCATAATGACTACAAACATAACATCTGAAGCTTCTTGTATTCTCATAGCATAATCCTGAACGTTTCGATTCTCTGAAGAGCTTTGTAATTCATCTTGAACGATTTCTGATTCCGCTACCATTCGGGAAACGATCAGTGCCTTCTCTTCAAGCTGCTCCCGTATATTATTGCTTGTACTCTCCGTGATTAGAAGATCTGTGATTAATAATGAAAACAAGACCACCAAAAGTACATAGAAAATTATCATGGTACTCAGTTTAAATCGTGCTTTGTTCATGCTATTTCTCCTCATTGAGATTGTTTTCTCAAGTTTATCACAATGTAGATTTGACCAGAGGAGTATTTTTTCATTTCATAGCCTGAGACCACGTCGCTATCCCTAACGGCGTGGCAAAGAATGGCTTAACGTCCATCCATACAAAATCAATTGGCTATACTATCGGATCCTTCGCTTTTACCCGCTTTAACGTGGCAACGATCAAAAAGCTGACGATGACTAATAAAAGCCATGAACTCATCTTCCCTATATGGACAAGACTCCATGCATCAGCCTGGTTTGGATATTCCCAGGCACCGAAGTATGTAGCGATATTTTCAGCTATCCATATGAAAAATCCGATGAGAACAAAAGACAGGGCGATTGGCATACGGTAGCGAGTCCCGCCAACCTCGTATATGACCCATGACGGCCAAAAAACAACGACGACAAGGCTGGATAACCACCAGCGAATGTCTATCCAATAATGGTGGGTGAAAAAATTCAAATAGATTGCTGCTGCAAGAGGGACGACCATCCAAAATGGCGGCCATTTAATAAGATCGACTTTCAACCGTCTCCATGCTTGGCAAAGATAACTCGCTACACTTGCATACATGAATCCACTGTACAATGGCACTCCAAAAAACTTGGAATATCCTTCTTCTGGGTAAGACCAAGAGCCCATATGCACTTTAAATAACTCAAGTGCAAGCCCTATGAGGTGAAATAACGAAATCACCTTCAGTTCATCTCGTGTTTCAAGTCCTGAACGCACCATCATCCACTGTATGAGGAGACTGATGATCAGGAGCCAGTCATATCTAGGCAGAATGGGGAGTGGAACTGTTTTTGTAAGAGCCAGAGAAGCAAAGATAACGACAGGAAACAAACAGGACAGGGCTTGTTCCCGACCGAAACGGATGAGCTGTTTTAAAGGTCTCATCAATCATACCTCCCACAGCCTTTATCACTGGAACTAATGATCATTTTCACTCTTGTATTCCAATATATCTCCAGGCTGACAATCCAATGCCTTACATATCCCCTCTAATGTTGAGAAACGGACGGCCTTCGCTTTTCCATTTTTCAATATAGATAGATTCGCCATCGTAATTCCAACCTTCTCCGAAAGCTCTGTTACGCTCATTTTCCTCTTCGCCAACATCACATCAATATTGATTATTATTGTCATTTTTTCACCTCAGACCGTTAAATCATTTTCTGATTTTATATGAATCGCATCTTGCAAAAGTCTTTGGAGGACGGCCGCAAAGACTGAGATAACCGTAGAAGCAAAGATGATGACCATACCAATTACTATGAGACCCGGGGCATCATCGGCCTCCGCTATAATATATAAGAGCGGCATAAAGATGACGTATAAAACACTTATCGTAATCGCACAGTGTTTGATGACCTTCAAAGCTTTTACAGATAAATCCGAGAAAGCTTTATTGTTATCGATATAGTTCAATAGTTTGAAAGCTTGATAAAGAGCAAAATAAAAAGGGATCGCTGTCACATATAAATATACGAAAACAAGATATTTCATAAATGCAATATCAGGGAAGACTTCTCCTGCATAATCCGCAATGCCAGGTACAAAAAATATACACAAAGCAAGAACGGGCATCCCGATAAGAATGACTGCCAATTTCAAAAATAATGTTGTTCCATGTTTCACAAAAAGCACCTCACTTTAGTTTATGTAAATTTAATCTAACACATATTTTATCGTTTATCAATAAATTATTATTGTTAAAGATATTATATTAGGTGTAAAAAAGAACATACCTTAAAAAAATGCTTAATCTTGAAGACACGATTCCGAGATGTTCGTGTGAGTTAGGGGCTACAGGAAACGAATGTGGCCCCTGAAAAACCCTTCTCAATCTGAAGGAGCTGTTAATGTTTGTAGTTGCTTCTCACGCATCGCTTGTCGGTGGATGCTTGCCGCGGGCGTCACCACCGAACACTCATCGTGGAATCAACAGTGGCCCATCTAAAAAAGAGTGAATTTTTATCCATTGAAAGAAGCCGAGTTGAACGATAAAATCGTCCAACTCGGCTTCTTTATTTGATGCATAACTCAAAAAGATGCAGTTCTTCAGTGGTCTCAAACGGATCGCTTTCCTTGTGGCGTGCGCTGAGCCTCCTCCGCCCCTCAGCCAATCATGTAGCTCGAAATCGTTATGCTTGCGTTTGATAAAAATATATAGACAAAATCATTTTGCGATTTTGTCTGTAAAAATCAAGAAACTACCCATAAGTGTCCGAACGTTAAAGCAGCTTCCGGTGATCAGAATTGTTTTGCATGCTCTTTCGCAAATTCAATGATCTTGTGATAGGTTTTCTGTTCAAAATCTTTTTTGGCAGGAATATGGAGCTTTGCACTGTCTTCATCAATGATCTTTATCCTCGCTCCACCTCTCACTAACAATGTGACATAGAGGAATGGGTCTTTCATTTCGACTTCTTTTAAAAATTCGTCAGGGAACTCCGCCGTAATGAGAAGGCGATCTTCTACTTGCTTCAAAGATAGCTGACTATGGAATTGGAGATTGTTCACTTCTTTCAAATACAAATTATGCACTCCTCACTTAATTCTATTAGGTACCTATCCTTATGGTGAATGAAACCTGGCTCTCATTTCATACCCTCATGAAAAACTGCCATGCCCTCCCACTAACATACATAGTTTCTTTGATGTGCAATGCTTGAATATGTAAAGTTTATATAAATTGTATAATATCTCCACTGATCAGCCAAATCTGAACGAACTGGAAAACACCCTTGCCCAGGGAGCAAGGGTATTTCCTGGTAAAACTTTTAAACCATTTTATCTCAGCCTTCGGTTTTCTCCTGAATCACGACGCCTCGTTCAGACATTTCTTTAATGTATAAATCGCCTGGTACGATCGTCTCTGGTGGACAAACTCCGCGCTTGCTGATTTTATCATTACCGATCATTTGCGCGACGACCGATATCGTATTGGCTGTCGCGCGCGCCATTGCTGTCACCTTACTCGTCCGATCTTTATATGTGACCATCTCGTATTGGTAATGCTTCTCTTTTTCTGCTTTCCTGCCGCCGACCATCACTCGCAGTAATACAGCATCGTCTTTATCTTTCAGATCCAAAATCGGATCGATCGATTTTAATAAAACATCACGCGTTTTCACTTTGACCCCACCCACATCGACGACATGACTGCTGCCGGTCAAGTTCAAGTCTACAAGCAGTTTCATTTTTTCTGCGTGCCCTGGATAGCGGATGGTTTTATATTCTAATGTTTCAATAGCCGGAAAGGATTTTAACAACGTCGACGTTCCGCCAGAGGTGTGGAAGGCTTCTAACGGTCCGAACCGTTCAAAGTAGATTTTCTCCAGTTCTGTCAGAGATTCTACTTCCTGCAGTTTCCCTCCACGAATGATTGTAGATGGATCTGAGTAATGATCCAACAATCCTTCCATGGAAAAGACATGGTTGTATTCAAGCGGAGGTTCCGGCTGGACAGGGATGCCGCCTACAAAGAGGCGAATCGACTCTAGGTGGTCCAGTTTACTCGCGCCGAAGCCTGCTAATATATTGATCATACCTGGAGCGACCCCTAAATCCGGAATCACCGTCACACCTGAATTTTTCGCTTTGTCATCAAGCTCCAATACTTTATCGGTGATATGGCCGATGTGACCACCTAAGTCGACAGAGTGGACACCGACTTCGATGGCTGTCCTGGCTACAATCTCATTAAAAGAATAGAACAAAGCATTGATAACGACATCATAATTTTTCAAGAAATTCGCAAGCTCTTCAGTGTTTCCAGCATCGATCTTGAAAGCTTCGATTTTCGATGAACCCAGTGAATCACAAACCTCAGCTGCTCGTTTCACATCGATGTCTGCGAGACCGACCTTTTCAACTCCGCCGCTTTGCACTAAATCTCGTGCCGCTTCTTTCCCCATTAGTCCAGACCCTAACACAGCTACTTTCATCGTCTGCACTCCCTTTTTCTCTATTTATCTTTCATCATTCTTCCCCCGCCTACTCCACATCTATTTGAGCACGTTGCAGTTTGCCACTGAAATCAACATACACGGCTTTCCATTCTGTGAATACGTCAAGAGCAGCGACACCCGAATCACGATGGCCGTTCCCTGTCCCTTTTGTACCACCGAATGGCAAGTGGATTTCTGCACCTGTCGTACCTGCATTCACATAAACGATCCCGGTGTCCAAATCACGCTGGGCAGCGAAAGCTTTGTTTACATCTCTTGTGAAAATTGAACTCGACAAGCCGAATTCAACACTGTTGTTAATCTCGATAGCTTCCTCAAAACTTTTCACAGGGATGAGGGACACCACAGGGCCGAAGATTTCTTCTTGTGCAATTCTCATATCCGGTTTCACGTCTGTGAACAACGTCGGGGCAAAGTAATTCCCCTTCTTGTGCTCTCCATTTTCCATAACGTAACCACCAGTCAAAAGTCTTGCTCCTTCGTCTTTTCCAACGCTCATATAGCTTTTGACTTTCTCTAAACCAGCTCGATTTATAATCGGGCCGACTTTGATTGACTCATCCAATCCATTTCCGATCGACAGCTTTGCGATTTCTTTTTGCAGGCGTTCTTCGAGTTCATCTTTGACACTTTCATGGACCATTACACGGCTGCATGCCGTACAGCGTTGACCGCTCGTTCCATATGCACTCCATAAGATCCCTTCGACGGCTAAGGAAAGATCCGCATCGTCCATCACGATTACGGCATTCTTTCCGCCCATCTCAAGCGAAACTTTTTTCAACCTTTGGCCGCACTTACCTGCGATCGTCCGACCAACTTCATTGGAACCTGTAAATGAAATGACACGGATGTCATCTTGATCGATCATCGCTTCACCAACCGTCGAACCAGAGCCGAACACTACATTGATGACCCCTCGGGGGAGACCTGCTTCTTCAAATATTTTCGCTAGTTCATACGCCATGATCGGAGTTTCCGTCGCCGGTTTCCATACCACCGCATTACCGGCTACGATTGCAGGAAATGACTTCCACGTTGCGATGGCGATCGGAAAATTCCAGGGCGTGATAATCCCGACAACTCCAACGGGGGCGCGGACGCTCATCGCGAATTTATCTTTCAGCTCTGAAGGTGTCGTCTGACCGAAAAGCCGCCTTCCTTCTCCAGCCATGTAAAAAGCCATATCAATACCTTCTTGCACCTCTCCGCGCGCTTCTTCGATCACCTTCCCATTTTCCATTGTCAGCAGCTGGGAAAGCTTTTCTTTTCTTTCCTTCATGATCATCCCGACACTATAAAGCACTTCCGCCCGCTGCGGAGCTGGTACAAGCGCCCAGCTTTTTTGTGCCGCTTTTGCTGCTTCTGTCGCTTCCTCCACGTCTTCACTTCCTGATAAAGGAACCTGTACAATCGTCTCAGAGGTAGCTGGATTGACGACCGCTGTCGTCTTCCCTGTCGTTGGTTCCACCCATTCCCCATTTATGAAATTCCGCAGTGCTTTTTCCTGAATTAAACTCACCTAGTATTCCTCCTTCATTTGGTACGTTGTCTCATTTGTTGAATCGTGGAAGAGACGGATATCTGATCCCTTTCACTTTCCACTTCGATCAAGACAGGTTTTTTTTCTTTTAGAGCAGCAGCAAGTGCTTCTTCAAATTGCTCGGGGGTCTTCACATGAAAACCAGCCGCCCCTAAATCTTCAGCTAATTTGGAAAAAGGAACCTCTCCTAAGTCCGTTCCGATCTTTTTGTAAGGATAATGGATTTCCTGATGCATACGGATCGTTCCATACATCCGGTTGTTAAAAACGATGCTGATGACCGGGATTTGATAACGGACCGCCGTTTCGAATTCTTGCATCGTCATCATGAAACCACCGTCACCAGACAATGAAACTACCGTTTTATCAGGGTGAGCCAGTTTCACACCCAATGCTGCCGGCATACCGTAGCCCATGGCACCGGATGTTGGACCGACATAGGTCTGCTTTTGTCTGAATTGAAAAAATGAATGAAGCCACCCTGCAAAATTCCCGGCATCATTCGTGAAGACCGTATCTGAGGGCAAGTGCTTCTGCATCATACTTATAATCCTTCCGTTCATCGTCGCTTTCCCAGGAACTTGAAGAGTTGCTTCATACGCTCGCCTTCGAGTTGCCCCCCACTCTTTCCATCTCAAAGCCATCTCAAAATCCATCATAGACCGCAAAGTTTCATTTGCATCAGCGATGATTCCGATATTCGGGGCATACACTTTCCCGAGTGTTTCGTAATCGACATCGATATGAATCAAATTCTGATTGGCTTGCAAAAGGGTGTAGTCCTGTGTGGTCACTTCGGAGAGGCGTGTTCCAATCGCAAGAATTGTATCTGCTTCTCTTACTGTTTCTATAATGTTCGGATGCACTCCGAGTCCTAGATGGCCGACATAACGTGCATCATCATTAGGAAACGCATCGTGACGGCGGAACGCGCACATTACCGGGATTTCGAATTTCTCCGCAAAAACTTTAAGCGCTTTTTCCGCTCCCGCCCCCTTCACACCTCCACCGGCAATGATTAAGGGCCGGTCCGAATGTTGAAGAAACTTTTCCAAACCTTCCAATTCCCTGAGATTTGGCCGGGGAGCTGGCTTGGTCAAGGCAGGTCCGAACGTCATAGGGGCTTGTTTTTTCAATAAATCCTCTGGTAAGGAAAGGACCACAGGACCCGGACGTCCAGTTTGCGCAATACGGAATGCCCGTTGGAGGATTTCCGGGACGCGCGGTGGCTCGCGAATCTCAGCTACCCATTTAGCAATCGGACGGAAAAATGCTTCAAGGTCCACTTCTTGAAATCCTTCGCGTCCACTGAAGCTCGAATGTACTTGTCCCAGCAAAACAACGAGAGGGGTGGAATCTTGATAAGCTGTGTGAACACCAATCGTTAAATTCGATGCCCCTACGCCTCGTGTGCCCATGACTACGCCAGTTTTTCCACTCGCTTTTGCATACCCCTCAGCCATAAATGCTGCACCGCCTTCATGACGCGCAGAGATCAATTCTATTGTCGGTTCATCTAAAATTGCATCCATAACCGGCAAATAGCTTTCGCCCGGCACACAGAATACGTTCGGAATCCCCTCCCGCCTTATGCACTCCACAATCGCCTGTGCAGTTGTCATCATTTTCCCTTCCATTACAATGTCCCTCCCATCATCACTTTTTTCATACGAATCACAGCTTCATGCAATCGCTCTTTAGGTACAGACAAACTGATTCTGAAATACCCTTCTCCCTTCGACCCAAATGCATTGCCGGGAGTGATGATCACACCAGCTTCGCTAAGCATCTTTTCAGCAAATGCTTGAGATGTATGGCCACCCGGGACCTTCGCCCAGATGAAGAATGTACCTCGCGGCTTGTCCGCTTCAATATTCATTTCCTGTAGAGCCTTCATCATCATATCCAACCGATCTTCGTAGACACGGTTGTTTTCTTTCACTGCCACGAAGTCGCTGTTCAAAGCTGTTGCAGCTGCTTTTTGAATTGGTAGAAACTGACTTGTGTCCATATTGCTTTTCACAATCGATAACGCTTTGATCAAGTCTTTATTACCGACAACATATCCAATGCGCCAGCCGGTCATATTGAAACTTTTGGATAAAGACCCGAACTCGACGGCCACATCTTTCGCTCCCGGTACTTGCAATAGACTCGGAGCTTGATAATCTCTGAATGTTACAAGGTCGTAGGCGGCGTCGTGGACAAGAGAAAGGTGGTGAGTCTTCGAAAATAAGACCGCCTTTTCAAAGGTATCCAGGTCTACAGTGGCCCCTGTCGGATTGTTCGGGTAATTCAACAACATGAGTTTAGAGCGCCTTATGTCTCTTTCCGAAATCTTTTCTAACCGAGGGGTATACCCATTCGCTTCATCTAAAGGAAACTTCACGCCTGTACCATGAGCGAGATGGATTGCTGATTGATAGACAGGATATCCCGGGTCCGGAGTGAGAACACCATCGCCAGGGTCTATAACAGCACTGATCAAATGCGCGATCCCCTCTTTAGATCCAATCAGAGCGAGAACCTCGGAATCTGCATCCAACTCCACTCGATAATGCTTTTGGTAAAAATCAACGACAGCCAGTTTGAACTCCCGACAACCTCCATATGGCGAATATCTATGATTTTCAGGATCCCTCGCTTCCTTTGCCAACCGATTGATGATGAAAGATGGTGTAGGCAAGTCCGGGGCACCGATTCCTAAATCTATGACGTCTACTCCTTGTGCTTCTAACGCAACTTTCTTTTTATGAAAAACCGAAAACAGATAGGCGGGTAAACTACTGACCTGTTTCGAACCTTTAGACATTCTACAAACCCCCAGCCATAACATGATCGCTTACTCGCTAGATTGTCCCACTGATCTATCCTATTCCTGGAAAAATGAATCTATGATAGAGGATTTTCAGGATCATATCTCCTCCTGATGCCGCATAAGATGTGATGTAGCCCAAAGAGGACATCCCTCTCCTGCACCCGATTATGATCGTTGTTCCCAAGCCAGTCGGATTCATACATCGTATGGGTTCTTCTGGCTTTTTATATAGAGGAAGGATGTGAGCGATGTTGACGGCCGCATTAAAAGGAATCCGTGTGCTCGATTTGACCCGTGTACTTGCCGGTCCTTATTGTTCGATGATCTTAGGGGATCTTGGTGCTGAAGTAATTAAAGTGGAAGCTCCTGGCGGAAGTGACGAAACGAGGAACTGGGGACCTCCGTTTCAAGAAGAAGTGAGCGCCTATTACTTGTGCGCTAACCGCAATAAAAAAAGCCTTACCGTGAATTTGAAAACAGAAGCAGGCAAAGAAATCATTAAAAAACTAATCAGACAGAGTGATGTTGTCCTTCACAACTTTAAAACCGGCACTATGGAACGACTCGGATTAGCTTATCCTGAACTGAAAAAGATCAATCCTGGGATTGTCTATTGTTCCATTACCGGCTTTGGTGAGACAGGCCCTTACCGCCACCTTCCGGGTTATGACTTCATCATCCAGGCAATGAGCGGTTTGATGAGCATAACCGGTGATGAAAAATCAGGTCCGCAGAAATCAGGTATCGCGATTACGGATGTGTTAACTGGATTATATGCCTGCATAGGAATTCAAGCGGCATTGCTCGAGAGATCCTTTTCCGGAACCGGACAGAAAATCGATTTGTCCCTTTATGACTCAGCTGTGAGTTCTCTGATCAATATCGGCAGCAATTACTTGATGACAGGTAAAGTGCCAGAACGTCTCGGAAACCATCACGCCAACATCGTTCCCTATCAAACATTCCAAACAAAAGATGGCGAGATGGTCATCGCAGTCGGCAATGACAAACAGTTTGCTTCTCTGTGTGAGATCATAGGTCAGCCTGAGTTAGCCCATGAGCCCCGGTTTCAATCAAATTCAGGACGAGTGGCGAACCGCAAGGAACTTTCTTCCCTTTTGCAAGAAGCTTTCAATAAAGAGACAACGGCGATGTGGAAGAAGAAATGCCAGAAGAGCAGCATACCCTTCGGACCGATTCAGCATTTGGATGAATTAAGATCGGACGAGCAGTTACAGGCACGCGACATGTTTGTCACTGCCCACCATCCGAAAGCAGGCGAAATCGGCATGATAGGAAGCCCGTTAAAATTATCTCGGACCCCAGTACAAATGAAAACTCATCCTCCTGAGCCGAGTGAACATACAGATGAAATTTTGCTGGTTTTAGGTTATTCACGAACAGAGATTGATCGTTTAAGGAAAACGAACACGATTTGAGGAGTGATACGATGAATTTCGAATTGAGCGATGAACAAAACATGCTAAGAAAGACAGTCCGGGATTTTGTGGACAAAGAGGTGATGCCATATATCGGTGGCTGGGACGCCAACGGCCATTTTGATAAGGCGACCTTACAAAAGCTTGCGCAGTTAGGATTAATGGGGGTTTGTATACCGGAAAAATACGGCGGGAGCGGCATGGATTACAATTCATTAGCGATTGTTTGTGAAGAACTTGAGCGTGGAGATACAGCCTTTCGCACCGCAGTTTCTGTCCACACAGGTCTGAACAGTATGAGCATACTTCAATGGGGCACAGAGGCACAAAAGCAAAAATACCTTGTTCCCCAGGCCAAAGGAGAAAAAACCGGAGCCTTCGGGCTGACCGAACCAGGAGCAGGTTCTGACGTAGCTGCTTTACAGTCGACCGCAAAACCAGACGGGAATCATTATATATTGAACGGGCAGAAAACGTGGATTTCCTTATGTGACACTGCTGATCATTTTCTGGTGTTCGCCTATACCGATAAAAGCAAGAAACACCATGGCATCTCCGCATTCATCGTTGAACGGAGGTGGGAAGGCTTTTCTTCAAAAGCGACTAAGGGGAAACTCGGTATCCGGGCGGGAAATACCGGAGAATTGTTCTTCGATCATGTGAGAGTCCCTAAAGAGAACCTGCTGGGGAATGAAGGAGATGGATTCAAAATTGCCATGGCATCTCTGGATAACGGCCGCTTCACTGTGGCCGCTGGTGCATGCGGACAAATTATGGCTTGTTTAGAAGCAAGCATCGAGTATTGCCATGAGAGAAAAACCTTCGGCAAAGAAATAGGCAGACATCAGCTTGTCCAGCAGATGATTGCAAAAATGGAAGCAGGTTTACAGATGAGTCGGCTGCTCGTTTATCGTGCTGGGGATTTAAAAAATAAAGGCATACGCAACACCAGGGAAACTTCTCTCGCAAAATGGCAGGCATGTGACTTCGCAAACCAGGCTGCCGACGATGCTGTCCAAATTCATGGAGCTTATGGTTATTCGAATGAATATCCCGTAGAGCGTTATTTACGGAACTCGAAAGCCCCTGTCATCTATGAAGGTACAAGAGAAATCCATACGATCATGCAAGCGGAATATGTGCTTGGTTACAGAAAAGATAAGCCCTTGGACCGGATGCTTCCTGCATGGAAATCGAGCCCTTAATTGAGGGAGACTTAGTTTCGAGTCTTAAAAGAGAACCGGGGCTGCAGGGAATGACTCGCTTTTCGCGGGAGTACGCTGAGCCTCCTCAGGTACTTTAGCGAAAGCCTGAGGAAGCTCACTGCGCTCCCGCGGAAAGCGACTCATTCCGAGGTCACTGAAGAACTGCATCTTTTTGAGTTAGGCATCAAATAAAGAAGCCGAGTTGGACGCTTTTATCGTCCAACTCGGCTTCTTTTAATGGACCACTTTTGATTCCACGATGAGCGTTCGGTGGTGACGCCTGCGGGAACAGCACGAGCCGAAGATCCACTTGGTCAAGTGATCTTATTGACCAAGTTAGCTGAGGCCGTGCCCGCGGCAAGCATCCACCGACAAGCATTTCGTGAGAAGCAACATCAAACATCAACAGCTCCTCTGGATTGAGAGGTGTTTTTCAGTGGCCTCACTCATTCCCCGACGACCCGGTACACTTATCCAACATCTCGAAATTAATTCTTCCAGATAAATGAGCTGTCAGAGCGCATTTCTATGTTTGGGTGCTCTCGCAGCTTTCCGACTAACTGAAACAAGGCTCCATCCTTTTTCTTCGCTTCAATCATACAATCGATTTGCTCTGTCGATCCATTGGCATTTCTTACAAAATCCAAAAACATTTCAAGGTCAACATAGTCTGCATGGCTTTTAAATTCACTTTCATTCTTCGGACTTGATATGTGCATTTTCAGCGGCAAAGGTGAGTGTGACCATGTAGAGACGACGCGACTCCAGGAAGTGGTCCAGTCTTCCCCTCCATCGTTCGCTAGATGGTGATGAAGATCGAATACGAGCGGAATATTCAGTTTTTCACATACATACAGACCATTTCCCAACGTGTAAGAGGTATCATCATTTTCAATCATCACCATTTTTTGAATGCCTTGAGGAACGAGCGACCAATTATCTATGAATCGTTCGAGTGATTTCTCTGTATTTTGATAGCGTCCCCCCAAATGAAAAACACAGCGATGGGTCGGGTCGATTCCCATATGATGGAGCAGAAGGTAATGGTATTTCAAGACAGCCATTGATGTTTTGAATATATTTTTATTTGGAGAATTGAGGACGACAAAATGATCAGGGTGAAAATCAAGTCGCATCTCATTTTCCCTTGCAAAGGTGCCTAATTCCCGCAAATCCTCTTTAATAGCAGCAAGATAGTTCCAGTCCTCCAGCTCTTCGTGGGTAGCAAGGGGAATTAAACGCGAACTCAATCGAAAAAAATTGATATCATAAGCTTTATTATGCTTCAGTAAACGCACACAGTTCTGAATATTGGATTTAGCGATTCTTTCCAGCTTTCTAAGGGCTGCCTCCCGATCCTGAATTTGTTCGAATTTCTTATACGTCAATGTTTGAGATGGGGAAGCGTTTTGCAGGTTGACACTCATTGCTACATACCCAAGCCGAAACAACGTCATGTTCTCATCCCCCCGTACATTTTTTCTTAGTGTTGGCGATACGCCGAGAGTTATGTACTAACATCTCGAAGTTGGATTTATGTTTTTTGTAAATAATCGGTAGCTGGGAGAACATCAAAGCATCCGCTTTCCTTCAAAAGTTGCGATAATATATGAACATGCTCATGGCAGCCGACAATCATCAATGTACGATCTGTTGGTTGTTTTGTTATCTCTGCTATATTCGAATATATGATTAAATTCCTTTGATACCAGCATCTTACCCAGTCGATCCCTATATATTCTTTGTCCTTACCGATCCTGGTGATAGCCAAATTCAACTCATGTTCCTTTTTCACACTCTCCTCTCTATTACAATCATATATGTGACGATCGATTCTCTTATCCTTTAGTTCAGTTTTCTCCTTTGTTAGATAGGCTTCTTCTATGTATTCATATAAATCCGGTTGATTGAATTCAGCCCATTTAAGTACATTTCCTATTCCTCTATTTCCCACTGTGCCCATCCAATCCACAGTATAAACTTCAGAGTGCCCAAGCTGCTTAGCCAATGGAAAACCGATCTGTTGCACTTCATTAACTTCAGCTTCCAGATCCGCATGTATGTACTTTTGATATTCTTCATTCAGCATTTGATTATTTTCTTTGATGACTTCAACAGCGATACGATTCGGTTTGAATTGTTCGAGCGAATCGATGACCTTTTTGATTTCCCTTTGTTTTGCAGCCGAAAATACATTTCCTGCATCCGGAGCTACTAAATCCGTGGTGTGCCTCATATGAAATGTCCCTACTATCATTACTTACGGCTTTGGCATACACAAATGCTCCCTTTTTTATTTCCACTGAAAGGGTGCTTTCCGAACTTTTTTGGAATTTTTTACATTTCAAGCATATCACATATTTTTCATTCGAAATAGAACAGGGCATGTAGAGGGGATTTTAGTGAAATACGACCAATCATTCAAAAACATGTATTGAAAACGTTTGATAACTTACATCAAGTGATACATGTATTATATGGCAATCATCATCAATAAAGATATAGGAGGAAAATAATGAGTACTCACGATCCAAAGAACTTTGCCGCTCAATTGAGCGAAGATAAAAAAGACGATATTCTTAACAGTTTTTCATCATTCAAAGATTATCTGGGTGACAAAGTCCATAAAGGGGAAAAACTCGGTTTAGGAGAAGAAGGTTTAACTAAAGGCGCCAAGCGAGTCGGCGACTATCTGGCCGATCATGAGGAACCTCGAAACCGTGAGGAAAAAGTTCTCAATGAACTGTGGAACGTTGCTAATGAAGAAGAGCGCAAGCACATTGCTCATGTTCTGGTTAAATTGACAGACGAAACCAATAAATAATAATCCAGGGTCCTGCTTTTTATAAATGCATGGACCCTGTTTTTATTCCTATTTTTGGCCAGTATTCAATCTTTTTTGGATTTGTGCATTGGAGGTAAAACAACCCAGCCTTTTTCCTTATTCAGACGCAAAACTTTGGCCCCTGCTTGAGCTTTGTTCATATGGAACTGCCCGAATAGGATAGCGATATCTTCACGGAGCGCTCCGCCCATTGCCTGGCTGCAGGCGACTAAGCCTTGAGCTATATCACTGGAAATAATGGCACTGATCTCCGGATCATTCAAACGAGCTCCTACAGGAATATCCTCTACATCAGCTACAGAACGCTCTGGCGGAGAAGGGGGTAATACCACACCATTAGCTTTTAGGATTTCTGCTACTTCTTTTGTTTCCTGTTCAATCCCACGAGCCAATTCTTCAAGGAGACGTTTCAACTCCTGATCCCCAGCATGATTATAAAACGTTTGGTAACGTGCATGTGCGCCTTTGGAAACACTTAAATAACTCCATAAACTAAAGACTTCACCGTAGTGTAATGGTTCTTTTTGTTGACTTCCAGACATAATACCCATTTTTATCATCTCCTGTTTTTAGTGATTCATTTCAGCAGGTCCACCGTCACTGATGGGCGGCGTGCCATGCATATATGGTGGTGATGGATTCAGCTGTGGTTTCTGCCCGTTAGCTTCAGGCTGCTGGACATAATTGAAATTCGCTTTCCCATCCATCGAAGATCCACGAGCCCATCTACCTGTCTTGCTTTCTTCTCCCTGAGAGAAATTCATAAACGAGTAGGCTACATCTGAAATTTCATGTTCAGGACTGAAGCTTGAAGGGACAACTGCACCTTGACTCTCTTCAAGTTCCTCGATTGCTGCCATCCATTGATTCTGATGCATCTTATCTCTTGCAATAAGAAAAGAAAGCATATCTCTCACGCCGGGATCTGTGGTCATTTCATATAGACGGACAACCTGGAGCCTGCCTTGAGTTTCTGCATTCAAATTCGCTCGGAAATCAGCAAGTAAGTTGCCACTCGCAATTGTGTAGCGGGCATTCCACGGGTAGCCAGCACTATCATTAGGCTGCGCACCCAGTCCATTAACAATGGCATGCTGTGGGTTCATCCCCCCTAGAACAGCACCGATTGCAGGGTCCATGGCCGCTTCTTCCTGATCATTTACAGGGGCACCATCTAATAATTGCGCAATCATTGTCGCAATCATTTCAACATGGGCAATCTCTTCGGTCCCAATGTCCAGCAGCATATCGCGATATTTTTCATTTCCACGACAGTTCCAGCCCTGAAAAAGGTACTGCATCATAACTGACATTTCCCCATACTGTCCCCCGAGGATTTCTTGTAGTTTCTTTGCATACACAGGATCGGGTTTTGAAGGCTTCGCATTGTACTGAAGTTCTTTCACATGGAAGAACAGTGTTATAACCTCCCTTTTCATCATTTTTAAGCACATGAATTATTGTGACCAAATGAAAGAAAATTATTTAACACTTTATTCGTCAGACGAAAAATCAATCTTGTCCTTTTTGGTATCGATGTATAATTCATCAGTCGCAGACAATTGTGCTACAATGACGTCTGTCAAATCACTTATCCCGCGCTGCTTCAATTGATTCTTCAGCCATGACTCATCTTTTCCCATAGACTTGAGACTGTACGGGAGGACGTTCCCTTCTATCATCACAATTTGAGGTAGACCCGCAGTTTTTTTGATTATATTCAAGTCCTGTTGAGTGATAGTCTGTCGGCCGGCCTTCTTCAGGACACTCACCGAACCATCCGTCTCCAACACTGCACTCTCCACATCAGAAAAATGAAAGACATTTTTCTTCCTCAATTGAATCAACAATTCATCGACAGTAAACCGCACTTTTTTCATGCCATTTTCTAAAACTTTTCCATTGTCCATTAAAACGGTCGGTTCACTATTGAAGACCTTTCTCAGATGAAAATTTTTCAAACACAAAACATCTATGAGGAACACAAGAAGTGCAAATAGAATAAGCCCGAAAACTCCTTTTCCCAGAGATACATTCACTGAAAATGTCAGGGTAGCTGTCATCGAACCAAGAGTGATCCCAGCCACAAAATCAAAAAACGTCATTTGGGAAATCAATTTCTTATTTAATACTCGCGCCAAAAAATATAACGTACTGAATAATACTAAGCCTCGGCTTAAAACCTCTAAGTAACTCATAGGATTCTCCTCCACAAAAGTCAGGTGAACTTATCTTTTGCCTGACATGTGGGATTATCCATTAGAGTCTTGTACGTGCAGGATATTCATAAGAATTTCTGGCACCACAAAAAAGAAGAAAGCTCATGAATGGCTTTCTTCTGGTTGAGGTAAATATTTTGTAAAGTAAGCACCTGACAAAAATGCGAAGCCCAGGATGAACCAGGTGACCATGCCCCCGAACTCAAATAAATATGAAGCTAATGCCAAAACAGGTGCAAGCAAAAATACGGTTGGTGTCACATAACCTTTCCATCCATGGGGATTATCCTGATTCTTCCTTCTCTTCATCAGAATATAAAAATAACCTCCAACTAGTGCAACAGTTGTGATGATCATTAACACTTCAAGCAATGCTCTCCCACCTTTCGAAAAAATATGATCGATATCCAATTATCACTTTTCATATACAAACTGACGTTTAGGAGCAGACATCCATAAAACGAAAGCTGATTTACACGTCTAGCCATCTTTATTGTTCCTACCTCTGAAGGTAAAGGTAAGGGGCTATGTAATCTTGGTACTCCTTTTTCAAATTGGAAGGGAGACGGTAAGCAGGGAAAAATGATAGTCCAATAGATTCTTTGGGGTCTGGGGAAAGCTCCCCATCAATTTCTTTTGTCATATATACCGCTGTTACAGAGTATAGTTCATCACCATTATCCACTTTAAAGTGGTAAACTTCGCCCGAAAATATATCAAGCAGCTGCAAAGAACCGATCCTGAGACCTGTTTCTTCTGATACTTCTCTTCTCGCCGTTTGTTCAAGACTCTCACCAAGCTCCATCAGACCACCCGGCAGTCCCCACCCGCCATCAGTACGATGTTGCAATAGAATTTCACCGTTTTCATTGATTATGATAACGACAGCGCCAGGCAATATCAAAGGACGGTGGCCGACGAGCCTTCTTAATTCTCTAACATAATCCATGTTTAGCCTTCTCTCATTCTCTTTGTGTCATGTTCGCCTTCGCCTAAGCGATGTAACAGAAGAGGAAATCCATCCTTCCGCCTGTAAAGAGATACATTTGCCTTTCCAACGCTTCAGAATTCGAACATTCCAGCGTAAAGAAACACAATATCGTTGAAAAGCGATTTCTTGCCATGAAAACTGATTTTCCACTTGAAGAGGATAAAGCATACAAGCTTGCCCATGCCTCCTCCCTCCTGAATCAAGGAAGCATGATGAAGCCAAGTAAAAAAACACCCGCTACATAAAATCCTATCAAGGAACCCCATGAAAGTTGTTTTCTCAAAATAGGAAGCGATAACCTCATATACCGGAACAGGATGTAAATGACGAGAAACACAACCCCATAACCAAGGTAATTCCAACTATCTCCCAACAAATGGTCCATTACATTATGGATCACTGTAAATAAAAGCATAAAAAGGAGGAACCACAGTTCCTTGAATTTCGAGAAATTACTCTTTGGCCCTGGCTGCTTTGAATCTTGCTGCATGTCTTTGACCCCTTTCAAAATAAAACGCTTGCATATCAACGTTACTTTACCACTCCCATATAATACTAGTCAAAAGCACGGGCTATTATGGCTTTGAAATGAGCTGGCTCTTCCAAGTGAGGATAATGATTGCTGTGCTCGAATACGATCAACTCAGCACGTGGAATATATTCTGCCATTTCTATCGAGTATGGGAGTGGACATTGGACATCATGCTGTCCACATACAATTCTTGTCGGAACATCAATCAACTGCAGCTTCCTCGTTACATCGAATAAATGCAATTCCCGCGCAAAGAAACTCATGCGAGTGGCTGACATTGTTTTTTCAATATTTTTGTTGAATATTTCTTTGTAGAGATCAGGTCTATATAAAGAAAGTTTCGTTCTTTCTATAGTCAGTGTTTTCCTTTTTTTATGTGATAAATCCGATTTTTTCAATTTTTCTATTAAATCCTGCATGGTTTTGAAATCGGGGTGATTTTCATTATATATACATTGCGGTGAGAAAGTCATATATTCCCTTCCTGCAGCACTGACGATGAACTGAGCATCTATGCTTTCCGAGAAGTAAATCGAGTAAACCACTCCCAATATTCCACCAGTCGAATGGCCAGCAAAACTCCACCGCTCTAAACCGGTCGTTTGACGGATCGCCTCAAGGTCTAAAACTGTTTCAAGAAGGCTTAATTGATGGGGGGAATGCGCTTGTTCAGATTCGCCACATTCTCTCAAGTTGATTAAATAAACCTTGTAAGTACTTGTGAAACAATCAGCGAAATAATCACCTGTCTCGTTAAACTCTGAATAAAGATGAGTGACGGCGAGGGGCGGCCCCTGCCCTTTCACGAACACTTCAAATTTCCCACGTTCTGTATGAATAAGCTGCTGTGTCCACGACATCCAACCTACTCCTTCCTATCCATTTAAACAGTCATAATAAAGCGAATCAGTATCTTCCATGCCTTCTTTACGTCTGATTTCTTCCAAACGTTTCATCAAGCCTCCATAATGATAACGGAATATACCCGTTTCGCTCATTCCATTTTTTCTGTAACTATGGTTTATTTAAATGCTTCCACAATTGGTTGAAGATAATCCTCAAGCTTATGGTTCATGGAAAAAATCATTAGTGACTGAGGATGGATTCTAAAGAGTTGATAGGTATCAGAAGCTCTGGAATAATAGAATTACAAACTACAAGAACGGAGGTATATAAATGGATGCATTCATCCGTGTGGATCAATATCATTTTATAAAAGATCAAGCTCATAACCTGTTGAATGGACACATGACGACAAACGACTCTGCCGTGACGCAAGCTTTGAAGTCGATTACCTACGAAAAGGTTCTCGACCTTTTCACAGAGCTTACTAATGAACAAGATCAGCTCATCTCCCAGGTCCAACAAGTGCATGATGAAACAGACGCCATCCTCTATTTTTCACGATTAAAACAATATGTCGTTCCATTTCCTGAATTAACTGAAGACCATATAAAAGAACTTTTCCCCAAAATAAAAAAACTCATCGTCCCGTCCCTTGCTGACATAGATTGGTCTGAAACCTCTTACATCAGCTGGAATGACCTTGGTGCCAACCGTAAGTACATTGTGGCTTATATCGATGGTAAACTTGAAGGTATCATCGGTCACTATCACCCATCGCGGCAGAAAAGCATTTGCACGATTTGTCATGATTACGAAAAAGTCGGTTTGTTCACTTCTACCATTAGTGGCCGCTTAAACGAAGAAACTATCTCTCGAGGTAACTATATATGCCATGACAGCAATAAGTGTAATCAGAACCTGAAGTCAAAAATTAACCTTAAAAAATTCGTCCGGCACATGCAAGGATAAATTAAACCATCCGCTTACCAGAGCGGATGGTTTTTTAATTGATTGTATAAAAGCAACGCTTCACTTTTGTTCTTTCCATTCAGAAGCTAACATTCCGTACACGATATGATCGACATAATGATCGTACAACCATTCTCCTTGTCTAATCCGACCTTCCTCTGTGAAACCTAGACGTTCGGGGATAGCACGACTTTTTTCGTTCTCCTCAGCAGCTCGTATTTCCACACGGTTCATCTCCATCTCTGAAATAGCATACTCCACTAACGCTGTAACTGTACGTGTCATAATCCCTTTCCCTTGAAATTCCGCCCCCAGCCAATAGCCGATTTTAGCAACATTGTTCGTATGATCCAGTTCGTTAAAGCCTGCGGTCCCTGCTATTTCTTCCTTAAAAAGAATCAATGCAGTCAAACTTTTGTTTTCGGTAAATCCTTTCCTGCCAAAATTTATGAAAGACTTTGTATCCTCCAGAGTTTTCGTACCATCCACCCATGGCAGCCATTCCCTTAAGGTTAATCGTGAGTTGTCTGTCAATGAAAAAAGAGCAGCAGCATCCTTTTCTTCTGGCAGCTTCAAAGACAATTCATCATCAATTTTATGTAGAAACATCTTATCTCCCCCTTCTATTCACCTTTCATTTTACCATCTTATTTTGACACTTAGGTAAAATTAGTGTAGATTACTAATGTACGAACATTTCAAACAAAACACAAATTAATCATTCGTATTTAGGGGTGTATCATATGGAAAATGTATTTGATTACGAAGATATACAGTTAATTCCTGCAAAATGTGTCGTAAGCAGCCGGTCTCAGTGTGATCCGTCTGTCACTTTAGGTGGGCACACATTTAAACTTCCAGTTGTCCCAGCTAATATGCAAACCATTATTGATGAGTCAATTGCCATAGACCTTGCCGAAAACGGTTATTTTTATGTAATGCATCGTTTTCACCCGGAAACACGTCAGCATTTTATTCAAAACATGAAAGCACGTCAATTAATATCCTCGATCAGTGTCGGGGTCAAACCGGAAGAATACGATTTCATTCAACAGCTTGCCGAGAAAGATTTAAAGCCTGAATTCATCACAATAGATATTGCTCACGGACACTCGCAGGCGGTAATTGAAATGGTCCAACATATCAAAAAATCCTTGCCGGAAACATTCGTTATCGCTGGAAATGTCGGCACACCTGAAGCTGTACGTGAATTGGAAAACGCCGGAGCAGACGCTACGAAAGTGGGAATCGGCCCAGGTAAAGTATGCATCACGAAAATCAAAACAGGTTTCGGTACCGGTGGCTGGCAGCTAGCCGCTTTACGCTGGTGTGCGAAGGCAGCAACCAAGCCGATAATTGCCGATGGTGGCATCCGAACCCATGGTGATGTAGCGAAATCGATTCGTTTCGGTGCATCAATGGTTATGATCGGATCCCTCTTTGCCGGTCACGAAGAATCACCTGGGGAAACCGTTGAAAAAGAAGGAAAGTTAGTTAAAGAATATTTCGGCTCTGCTTCTGAATTTCAAAAAGGTGAAAAGAAGAATGTAGAAGGTAAGAAAATGTATGTCGAACACAAAGGCTCCTTAAAAGATACCTTGAGTGAAATGGAGCAAGACCTGCAGTCAGCTATCAGTTATGCAGGCGGCGCCGAGCTTGATGCCATTCGTCACGTAGACTATGTAGTCGTAAAGAATTCCATATTCAATGGGGACAAAGTTTACTAATGAACAAATGCGTAAACGCCTTGTTTTATTGAAAAAAAGGAGCCGACCTCGTAACCCGGGTGGCTCCCTTTTTGTCTCAGATAAAGAAGAATATACTTGAAATATTATCCTGTTCAACTTCATATACAGCACTGCCTGTGAAGAGAGCTGGTTCTTTATAGAAGTGAGTATAAGGTGAAGCTTGAGAGCCGTCACTTTCCCTCATTATTCAGAAACTTGACGACCTCCTCAAAAGAGGTTGTTTTAAGAGCGAGCCCTTCTTGGTTGAACAGTAAATAAGCAGGGGCCGATTTTACTTCTATTTGTGGATAGGCTTTATTGAAACCTTCCACTGAATCCCTATTAATGATTGGATTCACATTGCGAGCTCCCTTTTCTTCCAAATCCCCCCCATACCACATTATCGCCTATGGATACGAGTGTATAATGCCCCGTTTCCTCTGGTATAAGCTCTGGATAATATTTCGCCACGTCATCTTTACTGCTCGCGCACGCACACAAAAACATGAAGGCGACAAGCCATAACCATTTTTTCATTGGAGCCCCCGTTGTAAGATCAGACTTTTCCCAATAAGTAACCTGATAAGAAATAGTACGGCAAGTGATTAAGTTCAAACAAGCAACGTTTCATAAAAACTTGCAGTCAGATACTTTTTATATTTTAGCTTCCTGATCGACACGATTCAGAAATTCCTGGACCACTTTTTCATTGCCTTTTTTATTCGCAAGCTTCATCATCGCTTTCCCCACAAAATTCACACCTTTGTTTTGACCGGAATAAATCAGCTTCGTGCGGTTTTCATCTACTTTTTCTAAAGTGAATGAAGCTGTGACTTGGAACGCTTTCCCAATGATGAAGGTGATTGTTTTTTGTTTCTTTTCGGGTGAGTCTTCATAGGCAAGGGTTTCCACTGTATACGTTTCAAGCCGTTTTCCCTCCCGGTATGTTTGTCTGTGTAATGCACCGACTTCGGTCTCACTCTTTTCAATCAGTACATGTTCCTCAACTTTCGGCATGATCCGTTGAATGTTCCGGTCTGCAAAAAGTTCCCAAACCTGTTCAATATTCGCATCTATGATTTTTTCCTCTTCCCAATGAATCATTCTACGTCCTCCTTCCCTGATTTCAAAAACTCATCAATTTCTCCCATTCGAGATCATCTCATGGATTGTGAAACCGAAATCCCGCAGTTTCCCTAACAAAAGTGCCAGGAAGAAGCTGCCATCATCATAATAGCGGTAATGATTATCCGGATTAATATAGGCCGGCTCCAGTAATTCAACTTCCGCATAGTAACGCAGAGTTTCTTTACTCAACCCGGTCAGTTCTGCAAATTCGCTGATTTTGTACATGGCCCTTCCTCCCAGTTCTATAATAAACCTTGGGGTGCACCACAGAGTCAACCTGGATATTGCTCATAAAAGCAGCACATTCGCTTTCAGTCGGCCCCTCATAATTTAGGACAAAAAGAAATGGACTCAGGAAGTCCAACGTAAACACATATCTTTAATCGTACAATCCTCAGCTCTCTGGTTACCCCTGACATACTTTTCGTATTTGGCTTATGTAATCTCGCCATCTATACACGTAACCATGCATTTTACATACTTTTCATTGTAAAAGTATGAATTTTCATACAATGACTACTTTTCCATGGTATGGTAGATATAGGGAACATTACAAAGGAGTGAATTCTGTTGCATAGCCCTATCCTGAACGAGTTGAACACGACATTCGTACCAGTGAGTGATTTAAAAAGAGCTGTAAAATGGTATTCAAAGTTGTTAGGAAAAGAGTATGATTTGGAGAAAGTCACCCCACCTATCTACAACCTGCCTATGAATCAACATACGGGTGTACTCCTTGATAGCGGCCTTGAATATGTCATACCATCACCAAATCCACTATTCAACTTTCATGCTGAAGACATCGATGAAGCTTACCGTTACGTGCATGACCTCGGTTACGAGATTGTAAGAGATATGGAAAAATATGACGACATCGCTTTTTTCAATATCAAAGATCCGGATGGTAATATCGTGATGGTCTGCAATGGTTAAAGCATAAAAGCGCAAACATCTTGTTCACCCCTGCAAGCTTAAGACCCCACTCACCGTATTTTTAAAGAAAAGGGACAAGCGAACCTATTGCAACTCCGAACTGCCCCACACCGTCCCGGGACCAAGACCTTAAGGGAGGGGAGGCGCTCCCCCCTCTTTTCCTTCTTTTCTATCACTCCAATATTGTATCATGTGCTGCCCCAGGTCTTTCGGAATACATAACTTACTTTGTCATAATCCATTTTTTCTTCATAGAAACGATGAGCCTCCGTACGGGACAACCCTGAAGAAAGTGCTACACTTCCATAGCCCTGGTCCGCCGCCCACCTTTCTACATGACTGATCAACTTTTCTCCATAACCTTTCGAACGCTGATCAGAACTTGTGACAAGGTCACAAATCCAAACGTAACGCCCGTAATATAAGGTGATCATCGGTTTAAAACCTGTAACTGCTACAATTTCTTCCTCTACAAACAGGGCAAACATTTGATAGCGATCTTTAGTCATGGCTTCCAGCACCAGACATTCATACTCCTCTTCCGTCAAATGCGTACGCAATTCATTCATAATTGGAAACGCCGAAAGAACATCCTCTTCTGTGGTTAATTCTTTCACTTCCATCTTCATTTACTTCACCTGCTTCCTCAAACATTTTTTGAGCCATTCAATCGGACAAAAAAGTTAAGTGCATTTCGAGTTGAATTACAGCTTTCCTCTATAAAAACATTAAAGAGCGATACCAATATAAATCACCACTGCTGCGATAACGAAGCTAGTCAGGAACAGCCCCTTCTGAAAGCGGGGCCATTTCTTCATCCAACCCCAACGCTTCCGGTCAACATCGAACCAAAGGTAATCAAGGGTTACACTGATAAGGATGATGATAAGGATAATCAATGGATTCATATGATTCCTCCTATTCACTCGTACACTTTTACAGTCACTGTCCCAAAGTAATCGCCGCCAATGTAGGCATCCAGCAGCCATATGCCACTCTCAGGCAGACTCATTAATGATGGTATGTGAGCATCCGCTGTATTGTTCGGACCGCTTAATGCATCGACCTGAAGAACCTTTTTTTCCTGCCCTGTTTTTTCGTGAGTGGCTTTCACCAATAACGAACCATCCAGTTCACTTGATTCGCCCCAAAAATGCCACATATATTTTTGGTCCTTTCCTGCGTAGAAGGTGGATTCTATAAACCCGATTCGCCCTTTGTCTCCAAGCATCTTGTAAGAACCTGCCTCAAAAGTTCCATCTACTGTTCCCTTATCCTCTTGATTCAGTGGGGCGTTTTGACAAGCAACCAGAAAAATAAGCAGCAAAAGTAAGCCGAACTTCTTCATAGAATTCCTCCTAAGCCATTCGTTTCAATTCCGATCGCTCCTTTTGCTCTGACAACGCTTTCTGCTTCTTTACATAAATTCGATAAGTCCCTCTGCCCTTCCTTCATCTCCCGCTCCAATTTCACGTTTAAAGGCTTGAATGGAATGAAATTTTCGCTGTATATATGTATGTTCGACCAACTTCTTCTGCCATACTGGGTGAGTGATATCTATAGCAAAAAATCATGACTCCAGACATCCTTCAATCCCCATGTATATCCTTTTGATGGATTGCTTACTTCTTCCTACCACTATACCAAAATTTGGTTGATCATTCTGGTAATCTTCCAAAAAGAAGACAATTTTTATAACGCATGGATTGTGACTCGTCTATTGTTCTCCAGGCTCATTTTACCTGAAGAAATTTTAAAAAGCGGGCCAAACATTGACCCGCTTTTTAAAATTCTTATTCATTTATCGTATTTCCAACTGCCGGAATAGGATTTTCTTTGAAAAATCTGGCTAAATGCAACGTATTATAGGCAAGCATTTTGATATGCTTCTGAGTAAATTCATTTTCTTCTCCTTCCTGCTCCAAATAGGAAGGGCCGGGACCTGCTTCTCCAACCCAGTAGGCATCTGCGTTTGGCGGGATGACGAAACCAATATTGGACATGCCGTACAGGACAGAGGCTGCGGCATGTTTCGCCCCATCTTCATTTCCTGTGATAATGACGCCGCCTACTTTATTATAAAAAATCGACTGCCCTTTCTCATTTGTTTCACTGCTGCTTCCGTATAACCGTTCAATTGCGATTGATGAGAGACTACTCTTTTCTCCTAACCAGAGGGGAGTACCAATAAGCACAATATCCGCTGCTTTCACCTTTTCAAAAATCCCCGGCCATTCATCCCCTTCTCCAAGGTCTGCACTGATTCCATATGGGATATGATAATCGGAGAGACGGATGATTTCCGTTTCAGCGCCCTCTTTTTGGAAAATCTCCACAACTTTTTCTGCAAGTCCTTCTGTATTGGATGTTTCCCCGGAATTCTTCAAGGATGCGTTCAAAACTAATGCTTTTACTGCTGACATGTTTGTACCTCCTTTGATGAAAACATTCCCATTTTCTTTTGCTTTCAATCTCACTTAAAAGGAAGTCAGCTTAGAAAAATATTTAATTTGTCGAGAAAGAGGGTATGGGATGTCATAAACAAAAAAAGGAAGTGTTGATTGATGACGACATTCAAATTGAATCAAGATGCTCCAGATTTCAAACTGCCGACTGTAGCTGGTGAGATATTCAGCTTTACTGACATCCTGGAAGAAGGCGGGGATAAATGGAATTTGATCGTTTACTTCCGTGGCTCCTGGTGTCCCGCTTGTATGAGCGAACTGGATGAATTCAATGAAAGTATGAGTTATTTTGAGAAACAAAACGTTCGCTTGATCACCGTGACCCATGAGAACAAAGAAGATTTAGAAAAAATGATGGAGAAGCATGATTTCACCTTTCCTGTACTGCTGGATGATCAGCTTGAATTCACATCCAGCTATGGTGTCCATTACCATGATCAGCAAGCACCTTATGAGGACCACGGCACACATGCGGAACCTGCTTACTTTTTGACAGATGAGAAAGGAAAACTTCTTTATCAACAAAGGCAGACAAGCCCGTTCGGTCGTCCTCATCCAAATGAAATACGCAAAATCATTCAATATATTAAAAAGAACCTGAAATAGCTGCCCAGCGGGTTTCCTTTATTGGAAACTCGCTCTTTTTTCCTGAAATTAATAGAATTGATTCATCATTATTTCGAATTCTATACATATATATTTAGTAGATTACCAGTGGAGGAGCTGACCGAATGAACTCTCATAACACTTGGAAGAACTCAGCTATCGATCCGTATGTGTACCAAACACTCATCTCGATCCACGGAAGCTCTGCTGTCGTGCAAACGACACAAGGTTCTGTGAGAGGATTATTAAAAACGGTGATGCCGGACCATATAGTAGTCGAAGTAACGGGCACTCCTTTTTATGTACGGACTGATCAGATCATCTGGGCGTTTCCTGATCAAAGATAGTATGGTTCAAAGATGATTATGGAAGAGTTCTCATTAAGCGGAGGAAAAGCTATCGTGCACGAGGTTTCTCCTCTTCTTCATTACTCCATTCATCAAACGAAGCGTGGCCTCCTTATTGAGGTCACGCTTCTTTGGCAAGTTCATTCTTCTTTTCTTCGGACGGGTGTTTTTCTAATTTATACACGAGTACCCCGGCAATCAGGAAGGCAATCCCGAGGAGTTTGTTCAGAGAAAGCGGAGCAGACTCAAAACCGAACAACCCGATTGTATTAATTACGAAGGCGATCACTATTTGAGAAATGAGAGCAATGGATATGGCATAAGCCGGGCCGATCAAAGTTACTCCCCGCATTAAGCAGAATACGATGCCGACACCGAACACCCCGCTGAATAAAAAGATTTTGTTTACATCTCCGAACTGAAACAAGCTCGTTTGTTCAACTGAATAAAAAATAGGCAAAGAACAAATCAATCCGAGACCAAGCACAAGAGTTGTCGTCGCCCATGCGCCTGTCTTCTCACTTACCCTCGCGTTAAAAACGTTTTGCAAACTGATTAAAATCCCCGCCACGATAGAAAATAAAGCGCCGGTCATAGAGCCACCTCCTCATTCATAAATGTTTCCATTTGCCAATACACGCAAATCTGCTAAATGCTTGATTTTTATAGAACCATTCGCTCTGTCTATGATTCCATCTGCTGCCATTTTCTTAAGTACTCGATTCAAATGCCGATAGCTCGTTCCGATCCATTCGGCAAGTTCTGTTAAATTCTCTGTCCGCATCTCTTCATGAAAAACGGTTCCTTTCCCGTCAGAGGAAATCGAGAGAAGATAGCTTGCTAAACGGACTTCCACGGGGTAAAGCATATGCATGCTCGTGATATGGGATTCGGCATAAAACTTCTGAGCTACTGTTTCAAGTAAAAAACGGATGTATGGGGGATGTACTTTTTCAATCTCTTGCAATTCTTCAAAAGAAATTGCAAGCATCACCCCATCCGCGACGGCTTCAACAGAGTTGAGCACGGCACTCCCTTTCACATACTCGACATCACCGATGACTGCGAGGGGACGTTTGAAGCGATTGATTAATGACTTCCCTTCAGGAGATGTCGTATAAATTTTAATTTTACCTTCAACAAGAAAGAACATCTCATCCAGTTTATCCCCGATTGTACAAATAGTCTCCCCTTTGCTAAACCGATACATCTTCAACCGGTCTTTGAAGTTGGGCGGAAATAGATACTCCAGTTCATATTCTTGCAAGTATTGCCGTATTTCTTTCATTTTTACTTACTCCTTCGTTACAATTGGAAAAGAATGACGCCAAGAAGCATCATTGTAATACCAAGTCCTTGCTGAAAAGTGACCGGCACTTTCTTTTCGCCGAATAAACCTTTGGATTCAATTACGAAAGCCGTTCCGATTTGAGCAACCAGTAATATTGCTATCGCCGAGGCAGGACCGATCATGTGAATGGCTGTCAATTCAGAGAATACAACGACTACTCCGAATGTGCCCCCGATTAAATAAAGAAAAGGTACTGATTTAAAACTTTTCCCTTTCTTGTCTCTGACTTTCATATAAATAAGAAATGAGATCGAAAAAGCGACCAAGTGGACGATTGATGTCGTATGCCAGCCTCCGATTTCATCACTCATTCTGGCATTGAAGATCCCCTGCATCGTGATACACAGTCCTCCAAGCAGTGAAAATAAAGCACCTTTCATCTCTTATCCTCCTATTCCTTCTCTTATTAAAAAGGATAAGCGCCGACCACGAAAGGACATATGTCCTAACCTACTTCAATTCTTTTGCGTAGTGCGTTAGGGCACGTTTGTACTTATGTAAGTCTTTATCTTCCAAGCATTCAATCAACAAATCCAGAAGGACAGAGTATGCTTGCTCAGGATGGTCCTGATGAAAAAGGGTCAATGACTTAAATACTTGGATAGGAGCATATTGCTGAAACTGTTGCTCGCCCATTTCAAAGACTCCCAATGAAAGCTCATATTCTCCAAGGACTTGGTATGTGCTTCCTAAACATACATAGGCATCTTTCAAGTATTCATCAGGTAAACCGAGTTCCATCGCTTTTTGATAATAACCGACAGCCTCCTCTTCATCTCCCATCGCATCATGCGTCTGTCCACACTCGAAATGGAGAAGAGCATCGTTCGGAAAGGTTTTTGTCAGCTCTATAAAACGGTTCCGCGCAGCGCTCATTTTCCCCTCTTTCCTAAACTGCCGTGCTTGTTCCATATTCATCACCTCCTCCTTACTATACCTTATCTTTTTTCCGCAAAATAAAAAGATGCTCTGCAATCTGGACCACTGAAAAATCCTTCTCAATCCAGAGGAACTGTTAATGTTTGTTGTCGCTTCTCACGGATCGCTTGTCGGTGGGTGCTTGCCCAGGCGTCACCCCTGAACACTCACCGTGTAATCAACAGTGGGTCACCTAAAAAGAGAAACTCATGGAGGAGTGGGGCCCGAATGTTTCATCAAAATGATAAAAGAAGCCGAATGGACGATAAAATCGTCCAACTCGGCTTCTTTATTTGATGCATAACTCTAATGTTGCAGTTCTTCAGTAGCCTCCTAGAAATAAGCGCCTTTTTCCTTATTTTTTGCTTTACTGCGTTTTACACGTTTTTCTAATGTCTTTTTCAAATCTTCTTTATGTTTATCTTCTACAAGAATGTACAAGAAGTCTCCAGCATGGATTTCAGTTTCCCCATACGGAGTGATGACTTCATTATCCCGAATGATAGCGCTGATGTTAGCACGGTTCGGGAAGCTTACATCACGTAATTTTTGCCCGACGACAGCTGATTCCTGGTTGGTTTGATACTGAATCATTTCTGCTTTGGCATTTCCCATTGATATCAATTCAATCGAATGGTGCGGGACGTCTTTTTTCGGACCCACAAGTTTCATTTTCTTAGCTACTAAGGATATTGTAGAACCTTGTACTAAAGCGGATGTCAGCACGACAAAGAATACAATGTTGAACAATGCCTGACTGTTTTCCAAACCTTCAACGATGGGAAACGTCGCTAACACGATCGGCACAGCCCCCCGGAGTCCTGCCCAGGATATGAATAACTTTTCTTTCACAGAGTAATTCATTTTGATTAACGACAGGAAAACTGCTATCGGCCTTGCAATAACGATGAGAACAATCGATAAGAGCAAACCATTGAGCATGATAGGAGCGGAAAATAACTCCCCAGGGAAAACAAGTAAACCTAGAATGACGAACATGAGGATTTGCGCCATCCAGGCAAAACCTTCATTAAATTGGAAAATGGAATAGCGATAAGTCAATTCACTATTTCCAATCACAAGGGCGGCGACATACACACCAAGGAAACCACTACCTCCTACAAAAGCCGTGACTCCATAGGTTGCAAGAGCAAAGGCCACAGATAATAGAGGATAAAGAGCACTTGAATCCAACTTGATGCGGTTAATTGAGAAGGAAGCGATTTTACCTAAAATAATTCCTATTATGATTCCCAATCCCATTTGCAGGAAAAAAGTGGGGATGAGGAACCAGACAGAAGTACCCTCTGTAGTGATCAGTTCGATCAATGATAATGTCAAAAAGACTGCCATTGGATCATTGGTTCCGGACTCTGCCTCTAAAGTCGCTCCCATTTTTGCTTTGATGTTCCTCTCTTTCAATGCAGCAAAAACTGCTGCTGCATCTGTAGAACCTACGATTGCCCCAAAGAGAAGACTTTCTAAAAGGGTGAAATCAAACAAAAGATAGGAAGCTAAACCTACCATCAGGGATGTGAGTAAAACGCCAAAGGTAGCTAATGAAAGGGAAGGGACAGCTACTGCACGCACGGTATCCCATTTGGTATGTAAACCACCTTCAAATAAGATGATGACAAGGGCGAATATCCCGATCGTTTGAGCTGTGCCGGCATCGCTGAAATAAACGATCCCTAACCCGTCACTACCAAAAAGCATTCCAACCAAAATAAATAGAATCAACGCCGGGATGCCCCAGCGACTTGAGAATTTAGCCACAAAAACGCCACTGAATAATAATAAAGCTGTAAGTAATAAGAATGAATCTGTACCAAAAGCGTCAGAAAACATGGATATATGGATGCTCCTTAAAGTTCTGTATAAGTCCTTACGAGGAAGATGAAGGAAAATTACTGCTACCATTAAGATTATAGTAAAAAAACTATAAAATCAAAGCAGACGTCTTTGCTGGCACCTCTGTTAGGTGTGTCACTTTTGTACTTTTCTCATCAGCCACTTATGAATCCAAATTGCCGCTTGTGCTCCCTCTCCCATGGCAGCGGTTACCAGTTCAGAATGCACTGCGGCATCCCCGGCCGCCCACAATCCATCAATATTGGTCATTTTCGTCCGAGAATCAGTAAATAAATGGTTTTTATCATTTGTTTCGGCCCCTAAGGAATCAGCCAGCTCTGACTGTACTTGATTCCCGCCAAAGGCCAAGAACCCTTTATCAGCCTGGAGGACCTGACCACTATCTGTCTTGATGCCTTGAAAAACCCCATCATTATGAAGCACTTCATGGACATCAATTTGTTGCACAGATATGTGGTTTTCCTGCAATTGTCCTTGCATTTCAAGTGATATTTCCCCTCTGCCATGGTTGATAAAAGTCAAATCTTCACTCCAATAAAGTAAGGTGATTGCCATATGAGCACCTGCATCCCCTGAGCCGAGCACGAAGGTTTTTTTATTAGTAATTTCGTATCCATCACAATCGGGACAAATATACAGCGAGAGGCCGAGGCACGGTTTAATACCAGGAATATCAGGGATATGATCCTTCACCCCAGTAGCTACCAGGAGAGTCAGGCTTTTATATATTTGCCCGTGATCCGTTTCAACGACGAACACATCTCTACTTTTATGAACCCGGATCACTGTTTGAGTACTTCTGTTCACACCGAACTTCTCTGCATGCTGGAAACCTACCTTACGTAATTCTTCACCACTTACTCCCTCAGGAAAACCGAGGATATTGTTGTACTGACGACAAAGCGAGGATCTGCCTTCTCCCGCATCGATCACTAAAACACTTCGGTGATAACGCCCTAACTGAATGCTAGCTTGGATTCCGGCTATTCCGCCTCCGATAATGATACAGTCCATCGTCATTCCCACCGCTCCTTTTTCTCTTACCTTCTCCTGTTCTGTGGTGTTTTACCCCTCATTTCTCCTGCTTTTGTGAAAATGACCTGGGACCTGGTGCATTTCATACCAGGTATGGACACAGGGAGGATTGTGCTATGAAATATCTTCCCCCGGACAAGCTACATTTTTTTTATGTATATCCCTATCACTTAACGCTTAAGACCTATATAATGAATGAAGATGAATATACAGAAAGAAAAGGTGTTAAATAAATGAGCTTACTTACAGTAAAGAACTTGAGCCACGGTTTCGGAGATCGCGCGATTTTCGATGACGTGTCTTTTCGTTTGTTAAAGGGTGAACACATCGGACTTATCGGAGCTAATGGCGAGGGTAAGTCAACGTTCATGAATATCATCACAGGAAAATTGGAGCCCGATGCCGGCAGTCTCACCTGGTCTAAACGTGTCCGGATCGGATATTTGGATCAACATGCAGATTTAAAACAAGGCATGACGATCCGCGATGTTTTACGTACCGCTTTTCAATATTTGTTTGATATGGAGCAGGAAATGAACGGTCTTTTTGCTGCAATGGGAAGCGTTGAGCCAGATGAGTTGGAAAGATTGCTTGAAGAAACAGGAGTTCTGCAGGATGCTCTTACAAACAATGACTTCTATACCATTGATGCAAAAGTCGAAGAAGTCGCAAATGGCCTGGGACTAGATGAAATCGGTCTCGATCGCGACGTCCATGATTTAAGCGGCGGGCAGCGTACAAAAGTACTGCTTGCGAAACTGCTTTTAGAAAAGCCGGATATTCTGCTTTTGGATGAGCCGACTAACTATCTTGACGTAGAGCATATTGAATGGTTGAGAGCCTACCTTCTTGATTATGAAAATGCTTTTGTTCTCATCTCCCACGACATACCGTTTTTAAATAGTGTCGTCAACTTGATTTATCATATGGAAAATCAGGAACTGACTCGTTACCCTGGTGATTATGACGAATTCCTGCGCGTTTATGATATGAAGAAACAACAACTGGAATCCGCTTATAAAAAACAGCAAAAAGAAATCGCTAATTTAAAAGACTTTGTTGCCCGTAACAAAGCGAACGCAGCAACAAGCAAAATGGCGATGAGCCGTCAGAAAAAACTCGACAAAATGGATGTCATCGAGCTTGATGCTGAAAAGCCTAAACCTCAATTCAACTTCAAACAGGCGCGTACTCCAGGAAAGTATTTGTTTGAGACGAAGGACTTAGTCATCGGTTATGACGAACCATTATCCAGACCTCTCAATTTGTCTATGGAACGGGGACAAAAGGTTGCCTTATCAGGAGCCAATGGAATCGGAAAAACGACATTACTGAAGAGTATCCTTGGTGAAATCCAGCCTGTTTCAGGTTCCGTTGAACTAGGTGATCACCTTCATATCGGTTATTTCGAGCAGGAATTGAAAGAAATCAGCAATCACACCTGTATTGAGGAAGTGTGGGAAGAGTTCCGGCATTTCACTCAGTATGAAGTGCGTGCAGCTCTTGCTCGCTGTGGTTTGACCCGTAAACACATCGAGAGTAAAGTACAAGTGCTGAGCGGTGGAGAAAAAGCAAAGGTACGCCTATGTAAGCTGATCAACAGGGAAACCAACTTACTCGTATTGGATGAACCGACAAACCACTTGGATGTTGATGCAAAAGCAGAACTGAAACGCGCATTGAAAGAATATAAAGGAAGCGTCCTCCTCATTTCCCACGAACCTGAGTTCTACGAAGGGATCGTTACGGATGTTTGGAACTGTGAGGACTGGACAACGAAAGTATTTTAAATGTTGAAGAGGCTGGATAAAAGAATTCCCCCTAGAAAACCCGAACAATATGTTCGGGTTTCTTTATGAATAAATTAAAGCCTATGCCGCTCCGGCAACATCTGATTTATTCTACACTATTGTTTGTCTTTTCCTGTGGCTGTTATAGTTTTGACCCATCCTCTTTCCTACGATTAGTCAAGTATAGGCTGATAAGGAGTTGCTTCTTATTTTTTTCCATAGGAAATAGACCTCAGTTGTTTTACTTTTTTACTGAGGTAGGTCGTTCATGGTAAACTATAATTACTGGTCCATAGAGACCGCATACGAGTAATCGTACTTTGTATTTTTCCTGACCATGGAGAAAATACATTTTA